>JBIKJA010000001.1:0-372318 GCA_044361315.1 Crocinitomix sp.
TCTGATTCAATCGCCTCCCTGATTTGCTCATTGATTTGTGGATTGTCTAATTTCAGTTTCTCGCCACGATTTTCATAATACAAAGGAACAGTTGCACCGTCTTCAATCGAACGCTTGAAATCATATTTCGAAACATAATCTCCAAAAATTCTTCGGGTTAATTCGTCGTCCTTGAATAATGGAGTTCCCGTAAAGCCAATAAATGAAGCATTTGGCAAGGCTTTTCGTAAGTTCATTGCCAATGAACCTCCTTGCGTTCTATGTGCTTCGTCACTTATCACGATGATATTCTCTCTTTCTGTAACTGTTTCTTCAAAATTGAATTTGTGAATAAGCGAGAAAATATAGCGTTGGTCTGTTTTGAGTAATTCTTTCAAATTCTCACCACTTGTTGCTTTTACGTTGGTATCTTGAACCGCTCCAACTCCCGTAAAAGTATTGTATATCTGCGTGTCTAATTCATTTCTATCTGTTACAAGAATAAATGTATAGCCACCGCCCAAAGCACGTAAAATCTTTTGGCAAAGGAAAACCATTGAGTAGGATTTACCCGAACCTTGCGTATGCCAAAAAACCCCTAACTTTTGAGCGTCTTCTTTGGCAATAAGTCCTCTTTTGGCCTGTTCCTGAACTACTTGAAAATGTTCTACTGCTTTGTTTACTCCGATAAATTGGTGATTTCGAGCAATTAGTTTAACAATAGAACCAATGGAAGTGTCAAAAAGCACGAAATTCTCAAACAAATCCAACATTCGGGCTTTGTCACAAACTCCTTTAAGTATGGTATCCAAACTGATAATTCCTTCTTGCTCTTCTGTTATACGCTTCCAATCGTGGAAATGCTCATACTTCGATGTGATTGCACCAATCTTACTTTCAAAGCCATTACTCAAGATAATGAAAGCATTGCAATGAAACATTTTAGGAATGGTCTTCTTGTAATCGTTGAAGTTCGTTTCGTACGCAACCTTTATTTTACGGTGGTGCGCTTTTAATTCAATGAAGAGCAATGGGATCCCATTTATAAAACCAACAATATCAGGTCGTTTTCTGCGCTTTGATTTTCCTTCAACCCACAGTTGTTGTACAGCCAAAAAATTGTTATTCTCAACATTGTCAAAATCGAATACCTTGATTTTTTTGTTGCGAACAATTTCTCCTTTATCGTTTTTGAAGGTAACGGGAATACCGTCTTTGAGGTAATTGTGTTTTTCGTGGTTGATCTCTGCTAAACCTTTGGTTGAGTCATCACTGTTAATAATTTCAAAAGCCAAATCATACGCTTGTTGGGGAAGTTCAGGATTTAGTTTTTGAATAGCGTTTAAGAAACGGTTTTTCAAAAGCACATCTGCTTCACTTTCACGCCCGAGCGTTCCATTCTCACCAAAGGTCTCCCCTTGATACACATTCGCAATTTCCCATTGTAATTGATTATTGAAAATATCAATACAAGTTTGCTCTATTAGTTTATCTTCTGAATAGTTGTGTGCCATAGTTTTTGAAATCTATTTTTGATTAAAAACGTAATATTTCTTCAAATTTTTGTTGTAATAGCTGTTCAATTTTTCTATCAAATCAAAATGAGTTTTAATTACTCTTGAATACTTTGATAAATCTTCCTCTTCAAAATCATCGGAATTAAAAGCGTATTCTTCTTTTAAATAAAGTGATGAATACATATTCAATAATATTGACCTTAATTCTTCATCAATATGTTTGCCTGCCAATAGGATTCTCTCTATTGTCTGTATTGTTGATTTTTGTCGGATTTTAAATAGATAAATCCAATTTTCATTTTTATAGAACAATGGCAATTTATTTTTTGGATTGATTTTCGATAATGAAACTTTCAGTTCATCAAGTGTAGGATATTCGCTTAATGTCATTTTCATATTTCCATTTATACAGTTTATAATCGAGTAATTATTCACAATTATTCCGATTACATTTCTTGCTACAAATGGCAAAATATGCTTTTTTTCCTTTCTTTCAATAAGGTAGTTATTTAGAAAAAAGAACATATAACCTGCAATATAAGAAAGACATAGATTTTCAATTAACGCCTCTATTTTATCAGCCTTATCTATTCCATTTACTATTTTAAATTCAGTAAAATTGATAACAAATACTATGGTTAAGCAAATAATAGCGATATATGTAAGTCCTTTTATTTTCATACCTCTATCGTTCTATTCATCAATCTTGGTAATAATATATCTCTCGCTTCTTTGAGTTTTTGGTTTTGTGAAGTTAATTTAACTAATTGCTCAAAAATAGGATTTGAAATTTGATTGAAATCAAGCATAATCTTATCTGTTGCTGATGGAAATTCTAAATGTAAAATTGATGTTCCTGCGTGTAAAATAGTCGTTCCTTTTGCGTGAGCCTTAATAGTGTTTTGGATACTTTCTGATTTAACTAAACAATAAGTAAATCCTTTTCCATAAAGTTTATCTTTAGAATTTATCTTTCTTAAACCCGAAGAATATGAACCTTCTAATCCAAAGCCAACACTTCCGATACTGCCATCAAATGATATTAGAATATCGTTTTTTTCTATAATTTTATCCTTTACAAGTGACTTTTGCACATAAATTCCTCCATCTCTTTTGCTAATATCTCCAACCCTTAAAAAGGGTAAATTCTCGAAATTTGGCTGATTTTCATAATTTACACTTCCTACTTCAATACCTTTAGTAAATTCAAAAAAGTCTATTACTCTTTTTATTTTCCATCCCATTGGTAAACCTGTTTCTTCATTAAATGGCGTATTCTCATAATTCGGGAAACGGAAATTCACAAACCATTCTTTGTAAATGTTTTGGGCTGTTTCTTCCAATATCTTAATGCGTTTGAGGTTGTTTTCAATTAAATCATCGTAGGCAGAAAGAATGGATGCAATGCGTTTTTGGGTTGGGAGTGGGGGAATTTTTATTGGAATTTTCTTCAATATTTGAAGCGGAAGATGTTTAATTGTTGACCCCGTGTAATATCGTTCAAATTCATTCTGATTTCCCATATTAAGGAATGTATAGTACAAAAATTTGCTTTCAATACCTTTTATGGTTCTTATGCGATGTAATGCCTTTTGATACATCATTTTAGGCGTTCTCTCTTGCCAAACAGCACATCGTCCCGCTTCACCACCTTCACACATAATTATATCACCCGCCTTCAAACTATATCGTTCAAATTCTTGTGATTCGAAACGCATTTTCTTCAAATCATCTATTTCAAAGTATCCCCAACGAACATCGACATTGGAAAGGTAGAACTCATACTCTCCTTTGTTTTTGTTTTTGTCAAGCATTTTACCCAATTCACAATTGGCAATGTCTTCAAGAAGGTATTCTTCCCAATTCATAACCCTAATTCTGTAAGGTTCAACTGTATTTGGTTGGCAAGTGAAATGGCTTCCTCGTTCAGGCTTTGCAGTTCCACTTTTATTTCCGCCATACGTTCTTCGTAGTCAAAATCTTCGTCGATTTGCGGAGCGACACCAACATAACGACCTGCTGTTAGGCTGTAATCGTTTTGCGCAATTTCTTCTTTAGAAACCACTTTGCACAAACCTGCTATGTCAGTATATTCACCATTTGGAAAACGGCTAAGCAACCAATTGGCTTCTTTATTAAAATAAAGAATTTGGTCAATGCAATGGCTGTAATCAGAAAAGTCATTTTCCATTGCTTTCAGTTTGTCCAAGACATTGGCTTTCCAATCTTTATTCTTGCGCAAATCGTCTTCTTTTCCTGCTTCCTTCACAAATGCGTTGATGGCTTTCAAGAAGTTATTGTAACCACGCTTTGATTTTTTCAAATGGTCTGTAACCGTTTTATCAAGTGTTGAAAGGCTCTTTTCATTGTATGTTAAACGTGTTTTAGCCAATTCATCAGCAACCTGCTCGGTAAACGAAATATCGTCTTGGTCAATCGTTTCATTCCATTTGTTCAACCACGTTTTTGGCAAGGCGGTTTCAAACGTTGGGAGTATAGCATTTCGGTAATCAGCAACTAAATCTTGTGCTTTTGCTGTTAATTCAGTCAAATGCTCGTTGATAGTTGTAAAATAGCCTTCAACTGTTTTATTGAATACTGATTTTTCACCTCGATACAATCCAACAATTGATTGAATATTGTTCAATTGTTCGGGCGTAAAGTCGTGTAGGTTGGAAGATACTTTTCGATACACGTCCCGCAAGTCAAGCATAAGTGTTTTATCTGCTCTCTTAGCGTCGTTCTCTTTTGCTCGATCGTAGAACCATAATGTGCAAGGCAAAGAGCGGGTGTAGAAGAATTTTGTACCAATCGATACCATAACGTCAACAGCACCCGTTTCTACCAACTTTTGGCGAAGGTCTTTTTCCGAATGTCCTGCGTCAGAAGCCGAAGAAGCCATTACAAATCCTGCTCTTCCATTTTCATTCAGGCAAGAATAGAAATATTGTATCCATAGGTAGTTTCCGTTGTCGTTTTTTGGTAAACCAAATGGCAGACGTGGGTCTTTCTTTACGCTATCTTTACTTTTGTCTATTCCGTCCACATTAAAAGGCGGGTTTGCCATTATAAAGTCACACTTTCCAACAAGTTCGTGCTTGTCCTCGTAGAATGTATTCCCTTGTAAAATGCTCCCTTCTAAACCGTGCACAGCCATATTCATTTTGGCTAAACGGGTATTGGTATCTGCTTTTTCTTGACCGTAAAAAGTAACTTTTTGAGATGCGTCAGCACCTTCGTCTTCAATGAAGTGTGCGGTCTGTACAAACATACCCGCAGAACCTACGGCTAAATCCGCTACAATTCCGTGATTTGGTTGAATGATTTTTACAATGGTATTTACCAACGAAGGAGGTGTAAAGAACTCTCCACCTTCTTGTGCGCCACTCATTGCAAACTTGTTCAGGAAGAACTCGTAAATGCGCCCAAAGACGTCCCCACGAACGTCATTCAATGCTTCGTCATTGAAAACACGAATGGCACGTTGTAAGAGGTCTTTATCGAAAAGATTGTAATCTTTTGGCAATACCCCAACAAGCCCTTCATATTCTGATTCTATGCTTCGCATTGCTTCGTTGATATATTCACCAACGTCTGCACTTTCAGGCAAATTAGAAATGGTATCCCAACGAGCATTTTCAGGCAAGTAAATTGCTTTTGCGGTTAGGAAGTCATTCTTTTCAATCGGACGCACACCACGAGCGGGGTGAACGGGAAGTGATTGCTCAATTTCTATTTTTGCTATTACAAATCGGTTGTATGCGTGTCGGAGAAAAATGAGTCCCAAAATCGGGAAACTGTATTCGGTTGCTGTTAATTTACTATTGGCACGAAGGTCGTCTGCTGTTTTCCAAAGTCGTGCTTCTAATTGTTTAAGTTGTTCTCCGTCCATTTCAAGTTATAGATATAGAACAAATATAACATTCCGAGCGGGAAATAGCCGAATTAAATCTACTTTTAAGTCATTGATTGCATTAGTTGCTTGTATTGCATTGCGAATAACTTAGCATTATCGTCCTTGTCCACTTGTTTGTTGATATATTTCAAAAAGTCAGCTTCTCGAGAGTGTCCCGTTATCGCCATTAACACAGGTGTAGAAATTCGCTTGTAATAGTTGGTTGCGAAAGACCTTCTAAGTGAATGGGAAGCCATCAGTTCCCATTTTGGATATTTTCCAAAAACTTTTCTTCTTTGTTTTAAATCATTAACTACCAATTTATACCCTTCTGTCAGTTCAGTTAATCCCGAAAGATTACAAACCTCTTTGATGTATTTGTTAAACTTTTGAAGCGAAATTTTATGTGGCAAATTGTTTTCGAGCATTTCTATGACCTCAGCCTTCATAATGACCACAGAAACGTCTTTTTTGGTTTTCTTTTGATGCACGTCTGCGACTAAAAGTCCATCAATGTAACGAATACTGTTTTTCGTTACATTCAACAGGTCTTCACCACGTTGTCCTAATTCAACACCGAATAATATCCATTTTTTAGCATTTTCTAAATATTTTTTCGGCATTGGTGTTTCATAAATAGCTTGTATTTCCTCAAATGACAAAGTCACGATATATCGCTCTTCGTCAGACTCTGTAAAACTCTCGATGTTTTTGGCATTGGGGTGGGTTAAAATACCCAATCGTTCTGCGTCATTACAAACTGATTTTAAATTGTCAATTTGCTTCCCCGTATAACCCACCGAATAGTTTCGGACATTCAAAAGCCAATTTTTAAATTCTTCAACAAAAATATTGTTGATTTCTGTCAGACGAATTGTTTTCCCTGACACTTTCTGATAATCTGTAACTATTCCTAAAAATGTTTTGTAACCCTTAACTCTGCTTTCAGAGAGTCCCAAACTGTTTTTGCCACTTACTTTTCTACTATGGGCGTTATCTATGATATATTGTAGATGGTTTACCAAGACTTCGGAATCAGTTTTTTCAACACGATTGAAGCACTCCTTAATTTTGCGTTCAAGCCAAAACTTATCTATTAACTCACCTTTTGAGTTGGCACTGTTGATTGAATCGTGAATAAACGATTCTAACTTTTTTAAATCAGAATGTAGCACTTTGTTTTCGGCATCATTCTGCTTTGGAAAACCTAATTTATATTGCCAATCATTTGGTTCTATTGAAAACCCTGATTTTACTTCAAACATATTCCCTCTACCGTAAGAAAGGTAAAGATAAATAGTGTGTTTGTCTTTTTTTACCGTACTTTTAATTCGAAATTTAACAGTTGCCATTTTTGAAACCTTTTAAACAAAGGTAATTCGAGATAACAAATGAACCAAATATTTTCCAAACATTTTCCAAACATTCTTTCATTTTCCTTCAATTTAAATCAACTTTCTTCTTTGCTTATAAACAGCCAATCTTCATTAAACCCTTATATACATTAGTTTTTGCAATCCTTTAAGCCGAAACAGACCGAAGTAAACCGAAAAGGTTCAAGTCCCGCCTTGAGTACTAAGCCGGAATTTTTCGTTTTCACACGAAACTTTCCGGTTTTTTTATGCCCTAATTCTTTTGATACTACTGGGATGTAGGAGAAAAAGGAATTCACTCTAAAAGTTCAGTTCGACTCTAAATTACCATTCAGATTTTTTTTAAAATTTGATGGATTAGCCATTTTCTCCGTGCTTAGGAGTCAATTTATTAAAATTAGTAGGCTAGTTAAAATAATGTCAGCCGAATTTTTGCATAGAAAAACATGATTTTTTCGTCAAAACAACTCGAAATAGCCCGCTATTACTTCGTTGCTTTTTCTCAAACTCAAGCATTTCTAGGCGATCTGAATGAAATTTAAAATCGAACTAAGGTTTAAAAGCTGCCAACCGTAATATTTTTTCATAAGCATCCACATTTCTTTCTAATCTGAAAGGTACACCATTTTAAAAGTAGCAATAATTTATGGTGCTAATGATAGCGGCAGAATGTAGGTTTAATCGATCATTACCGTGTCTATCAAATCGTCTAGTTCCAAAATAAGCTTTGGCAGACACACCAGTAAAAATTTCAGATTCACTGATTTCTATTCCTGAATCCAACGCCATTATATAATAGGCAAATTCGATCGTTGAAATATCGAACCTGCCAATTCCATTTGCGACAATCCAAGCTGCTTGCGCAACGTCTTGTGTTTTTTTGCTAGTTCCTCTGAAATATCTGATGGGTTTTTCTCTAAACCAAACCTTGCCATATAGCTAATATATTAGCCAGATGTAAGAAATTTATATGAAAATAACTAATATATTGACTATAAAATTTAATGCCTTAAAAGCCTTAATAATTTTGATAATAGTTGCCTATCTCCACCCTCTCATATCGCAGATATCAGGCTTGAAGGGTTTAAATGTGAGCATAATTCCGTAAAATGAATACCAATCTTTATTTGTCGGATTCCCTCGATTAAATCCAGCCGTTGCCCCATCAGCACTTCGATCTGCAAGTTCAGCCGCCAAAGGCCCTCTAAATCCTGTTAAAACATCATTGTCCAAATAATTTCCTGAGACATCGTCAAGATAATCCGTGAATGTTTTACGAATTCCATATTCAATTGAAACGGCAATTCTTTTTCGAAGGTTAAATTTAAACCCAATTCCCAACGGCACCGTAAATTGATTTAAGGAGTATCGATTTCTTTTTGTTCCTGTGATGCCACTACCCTGCCCTTCTGTAGAAAGTGGTTGCAAAGCGACTTCATTCCCATTATAGTCTGTTTTAGGATTGATGCGCGTATAAGCAAATTGATAGAAAAAATAAGGTGTAAAAGGATATTTCATATCAGTAATGCGATATTTCAATAAATCTAATTCAACCCCAAATCCCAATTCTAAAATTTTTGACTTAAAACTCAAATTTCTATTTAATTGAAACGCGTCGTCACTCGAAGCATCATTAGAATAAATATTCCCATAGGTAGCGTTAAAACGTAAATTGTACCTTGTTGAAAGATTGTATCTAAAAATTAAGCCATAAGCTGGTTTACTGTATATAAAATGTTTAGTGGGATTAATGTCGCCAATATAATAACCTCCACCACCAAACAAACCAACTTCAGCCGATGTTTTAAACCCTTGTGCAGAAGCATGGGCACCCAATGATATTGTGATAATAATGGTTAGTAAAAGACGCATCCAACTACAAATTAGGAATAAATGTTTGTACTTTTATAAATCGATATTGAATAGAAAAAACACCAAACATATGCACATCGTTATGACTTGACAAAACAAATAAAAGCATGATAATATAGTTTCTAAGCCGCAACACGGTGTCCTCAATTTATATCACAATATACAAAGATAAAAAAAATATGTAATATTACTTTATTACGGAATGGGCTTCAAATAGTTGAGTGAGATGCACAAAATCTGCCACCGACAAACGCTCAGGACGTTTAGAAAAGAGTTCTTCGTGTTCGTGAAATGGAAAATTATATTCATTGATCATCGCTTTCAGCGAGTTTCTCAAGGTTTTTCTCCGTTGATTAAAGGCCATTTTAACCACCTTTTTAAAATGAACTTCGTTGCAATCTAATTTTTTTGTGGCATTTCGTTTCAAACGAATGACTCCTGAATCCACTTTTGGTGGGGGGGTGAAAACTTCGGGTAAAACGGTGAATAAATACTCTATATCATAAAACGCTTGAAGTAAAACACTGGTGATTCCATACTTTTTTGATCCAGGGGGCTCCGCAATTCGTTCAGCAACCTCTTTTTGAAACATACCAACCACCACAGGAATTTGATCCTTGTAATCAAGCACCGTAAATAGGATTTCAGTTGAAATATTATAAGGAAAGTTACCTGCAATCGCAAATGATTGATCGCCTACAATTGTTTTTAAATCAGTGTTTAAAAAATCTTTTTCGTAAATCTTCCCTTCCAGTTGAGGGTAATTTTCTTTTAGATATTTTACAGATTCGCGGTCAATTTCAATGACATGGGTTTGAAAATTCGTTGATTTCAACAGAAAATCCGTTAGAGCTCCCATTCCTGGACCAACTTCTAATACTTTGTCGAATGAAAATCCAGAATCTTCGAGCGCCAAGGCTAAACGTTGTGAAACGGTTTTATCATTCAAAAAATGTTGACCTAGGTGTTTTTTTGGTTTTACAATCATTGTTTAAAAACTCTTGTGAACGTGCAATATTGTTCGGAAAGCAACTGTTTGCGAACCAAATTTTTCGGTGTGTTTTGCTTGTAAGACAGGCGCGAAATTAGCTTGGTAGGCTTCGTACACTTCCATGTTTTGGCAGAGGTATTGTATTGCATACGTTAGCCCTCCATCTTCGTGTCCAATCACTTTTGATATTTTTGACTCGATAAAATGACCGGTTTCCATTACTTCTGGAATATGCTCTTCTTTCATCCATTCAAGCCAGTGTTCAGCCACATCATAATCGACTGAAACGGTAACATTGTAAATAATCTGCATAAATTTATTTGTCGTATTAATTATAGACAGCAATGATTGCACGGTATTTTTCACGTGCTTCGGCAGTGTACAAACTACCTCCAAATTCAAACAATATCTTTTTATAATATTCGGCAGCCTTTTGAGGATCAGCCAAACGATATTCGTACAATTGTGCCAATTTAAAAGAGGCATCATCTCCTAAAATATCATGACTGTATGATTCGGCAACCAAGCTGTAATTTTCAATCGCTTTTTCCCAATTTTGAAGTCCTTCGTAGGTTTGCCCCTTTTTAAACAATACTTCATCAATCATGCTGTGAAATGGATAGCGTTTTTCTAAACTATCTAACAAAATGATGGCTTCTTGATATTTATGCTGCGTAAGCAATAAATCGGCATTGGCGTACAATTGAACCGGTGCCAGTGCAGTATCAATTCCTAAATTATCTTGAAGAAGTAAAGACAATTGCATGGCATCATTGGCAATTAATTTACTAGTAGATGCTTTCAGAACATCCAATTGCGCTTTAGCATAATCAAATTCACCATCGTAATAAAATACCTTGGCATTTTTAAATTTCGCTTCATGGCCGATTATATCTTCACTAAATTCCTTTTCAACCTGCATATACAATAAAGAGGCATCCCAAATTTCATTGTTGACGACTAAAATATCTCCTTTCAAAATCTTACTTTCTGCAATTTCTTTAGGACTTAAGGGAAATTGGAGCACTTGATTGATAAGCAAAATTCCCTTTTCTGGAGCATCTAAATAAAAGGCATAAATCTCGGCCAATTTCACCATAACCCCCATACAACGTTTGCCCCCTCCCATTTCAACCAACGCTCTTTCAAATCCTCCAGCAACCGACACCAGCTCTACTTTTGTGTATGATTTTCTTAGTGTTAATTCTTCAAACTCAACTTCCAATTTTGCCTGCATTGCATTAAAATAAAAGGGAAATTTATTTCCCAGATCTATCACATATTGATAGGCTTTTGCCGCATCTTTATACGCCAAATTTGCTTTACAAACATTCCCGATTTCCAAGAGTCGTTTCCCTTGTTCATTATTTTTTTTGTCGAGTGATTTTGCTTGAAGGACTGCCCCAGCGAATTCCCTTTTTTGCAAATAATACCAAATGAACATTTCATTATAAACCGTTAAATCAGGATATTTTTGAACTTTCAATAAAATTTCTTGTCTCAATAATTCAACCTTATCCAAATCAATTTCAAAATCAATCATTCGCGATAAATATGTTTGAACAGTTTTTAGATAGACCGGACTATATTCTAGTAAATTAAGGTATTCAGAAATCATATCCGTTGGTCGATTCAACAGCCCGTATAATCCCGCTAATTCAAGCTGAAACCCGTATTCTCCATCTTTGAGAATTTTCCTGCCTTGCAAATACGTTTCCAAGGCAAACGGATACATCCCTTCTAATTGAAATCGTTCACCCAAATCATCCACCCTACTTCGAATAGGTTTTAAATCGGATATTAATTTAGTATACACTTCTTCGGCCAATTTTTCACGCGAAGTTGCTTTATAAACCGAAGCCAATTTAAACTGATTATCAATCGAGTAAGGATCTTTTTTTATTCTTTTTTCGACCAATTTTTCGCATTCTTCGAATTTTTCTAGGTTAAAAAGACATTGAAAATAACGGTCGTAATAAAGTTGCGACTCATAATTTTTGTAAGCTCGTTCGTAATAAATTTCGGCCTTTTCAAATTCTCCTTTGTCAAAATAATGATTAGCCAATTTGGTATCATTGTCCACGGGTTGAGCTAAAATATTGGAGGACACCGACAAAATCAGCGCAAAAAATAAATGTTTTATATAGTTTTTACAAGCTATCACGCTCACCAATTAATTTTTCTAAATATGCATCCACTCTTGGCACCACCAAATAATAACGTCCCTTTTCGGTTAATTGGGTTTCATAAAATCCCAAAAAACCTATTTCCACTTTTTTTAATGCCGCTTTTTCTACAGCAATGTACTCATTAATTTGTTCCTTCGATAAAACCCCATTCGTTACATCTTTTGTTAAATCCATCAATTGGTGTTTAATCGCATTCATTTCCTCGGCATATTTCATATCAAACTGATTGGCATCACCCAATTTCTTTCGTACCGATTTTGAATCATTCATATCCTTTCCAAAAGCTTCATCAAGCGTATCAGGTTGATAATATTGTTTTACCAATGCTTCATTTTTTTGAACATGCTCCACCATTAACTTTAGACTATCAAAATCTATTCCATCATGTTTTTTCTGCAAGGTATCTAGCACAGCCATACACGAATCAATGGTTGCTAATTCTGCTTTAAATTGATCTTTTGGATCACAAGAAACCAATGTCAGTCCTGTCAAAACGAAAAATAAAAAAATCGTTACTTTATTCATTGTTAATCTATTAAATTAAACCCTACATAAGGCACTAGGGCTGCTGGCACTTTTATTCCAGCTTCCGTTTGATTATTTTCCAATAATGCAGCCAAAATTCGAGGCAACGCCAATGCACTTCCATTCAAGGTATGCGCCAATTGATTTTTGTTATTTTGGTCTTTGTATCTCAATTTTAAACGGTTCGCTTGAAACGTTTCAAAATTTGAAATAGAACTTACTTCTAACCATTTATCCTGAGCAGCTGAATACACTTCTAAATCGTATGTCAACGCAGAGGTAAAACCTAAATCACCACCACATAACCTTAATGTTCGGTAAGGTAGTTCTAATTTGGTTAATAATCCTTGAACGTATGCGACCATTTTATCCAGCACTGCGTATGATTGATCTGGGTGTTCAATTCGAACGATTTCTACTTTATCAAATTGATGTAACCGATTTAATCCTCTCACATCACTACCATAAGATCCAGCTTCGCGACGGAAGCATGGTGTGTAACCTGTTAACTTTATTGGAAAATCACTTTCTTTTAGCAAAACATCTCGGTAAATATTTGTTAAAGGAACCTCAGCGGTTGGAATTAAATACAAATCATCTTGCGCATCGTGATACATTTGTCCCACTTTATCAGGCAATTGACCAGTGCCATATCCTGACGCTTGATTTACCAAAAATGGAGGGATAATTTCTGTATAACCCGCATCGCGTGCTTCATCCAAAAAGAAATTGATAAGTGCCCGTTGAATTCGTGCGCCTTTTCCTTTATAAAATGGAAACCCTGCGCCAGTTACTTTAACCCCAAGTTCAAAATCAATAATGTCATACTTTTTAGCCAATTCCCAATGCGGTTGCCAAAACGGTTGAACAGTAGGAATTGTTCCTGCTTGAGAAACCACTTCGTTATCGGTATCCAATTTCCCTTTTGGAACGAGTATATTTGGAACGTTGGGCAATTCGTACAATAAGTCTTGTAATTCGTTTGCTTTTAAATTTACATTTTCAACCAATGATTTTTCTTCTTCTTTTAGTTGAATTCCTCTAGCTTTTGCTGAATTTGCCTCGTCCAATTTCCCTTCGCGCATAAGTTGAGCGATGATTTTGGCATTTCCATTTGATTCAGCTAAAACATTCTCAAGCGTTTGTTTGGCGCTTCTCCACTCTTCATCAATTCGCAAGATTGTTCCAATCTTTTCGTTCACATCCAAATTTCGAACTTTTAACCGTTCGATTATTTCCGTTTTGTTCTCTCTAATTCGAGCTATTTCCAACATTGGTGTAGTTTTATTGTAAAATTAAAAAATGCATTTGTGATTTCTTGGTTAGACTAAAAAAAAACTCCTTTCAGCAAAAGCCAAAAGGAGTTCCGAATGATTTGTTGGGGAATCTTATTTTGTTTTTCCGCCGTCCAATTCGTCTTGCCAAGCTCTTAATTCATCCCATTTCCCGTCAGCAGCCAATTGTGCTTGAGCAGGCCAAGTTTCAGGATTAAATCTAGCGTAGTTTCCTTCTGCTTCGTCCAATATTTTTTGGATATCTTCAACCGATGCTGCAGCTAACTGCGCAAACGTTGAAATACCTGCTTCAGCTAAAACATTTGCTAATTTTGGTCCAATTCCTTCGATTTTTGCTAAATCGTCTCCTTTGGTTGTTTTAGATGCTGCTTTTTTTTCTGGTGCCTTTTCTTCAAGGACAACATTTTCTTCAAAAGGAATAATCGATACAAAAGATCGGTTATTTGCTTTTCTTGTAAACTGAACGAGACCATCAGTTAGTGCATATAATGTATGATCTTTTCCAATCCCTACATTATTACCTGGGTGATGTTTTGTTCCTCTTTGTCTGATTAAGATGTTACCTGCAATTGCAGCTTGTCCACCAAAAATCTTAACACCAAGACGTTTAGATTGTGATTCTCTACCGTTTTTCGATGATCCGGCTCCTTTCTTATGTGCCATAATTTCTAAATATTATCGTCCTGCAAGCAGAACTTTGGTTTTATTTACCCTTTAATGTTTTCGATTTTAATTTCAGTAAGATACTGTCTGTGACCGTTTTTCTTTTTGAAACCTTTTCTTCTTTTCTTTTTGAAGACAATCACTTTGTCTCCTTTGAGGTGTCTAACCACTGAAGCTGATACATTAGCTCCTTCGATAGCTGGGGCGCCTACATTTATCTTTCCGTCATTTTCTATTAAAAGAACCGTGCCAAATTCTACTTTAGCACCCTCTTCTTCTCCTAGTCTATGAACGAAAATCTGCTGGTCTTTTTCAACTTTAAATTGTTGGCCTGCTATTTCTACAATTGCGTACATAACAAATTTTCTATTTATTTAACTTAATTCGGACGACAAAAGTAATTATTAAATTTTAAATCCAGCCGATTATTCTGATTTATTTATTTTTATCGGTGTTTTTTTATTCATCAAATAAACTCCAGCAATAATAACCACCACCCAAATTAAATTATAAATCTTGAACGATTGTCCTGACAATTGCCCTATAAATATAGCCACCACAGGAATCAAATACGTTACTCCCGAAGCAAAAATATGACTTGAAACAGCTATCAAACGGGTAAAAACAAAAACCGCTAAGGCCGTCCCAACCACGCTTAATATCAACAAATAACCTAAGGATTTAAGTCCGTCTGGGTGTGTAAAGATGGGTTCGAATGCATTTGTGTATAAGGCCACGCCTAAGGCAGGAAAAAAAATTATAAAAAAAGAAAGGGAGGTGACTATTAATGGCTCTACCCCAACTAACTTAAATTTGATAGTTGTTAAGCTAATTCCATAACAAAAGGTGGCGAGCAAAACCAAAAGGGCATAATTTAAATCTTCATTTTCAAAATGTAATTCGCTTTTTAGAATTTGATAAAGCCCAAAAGCTCCCATTAAAATCCCTAACCCTTGCAGCCAAGTAGGTCGCTTTTTGTAGATCACAATTCCAATAATCACCACAAAAAATGAGGTTCCCATATTTAGAATCCCTGCAAGCGAGTGTTCGATTTTAGTTTCAGCAAGGGTGAACAAGAAGGCAGGAATTAAATTTCCACAGGCACCAACAATTAATAACCACCACACTATTTTTGAATTTAATAGGCGAATATGCTTAATTGCAAATGGCGAGAGAACTAATCCAGCGATCACAATTCGCAGCGCTCCTACTTGAAATGGACTTAAAACCATTTCCTTGCCTAAAGGCATCATACTCCGGTGCATCAAAATAAAAGAACTCCCCCAAACTAAGGAAAGTAAAATTAAGAATATCCACGAACGTCTTTCATTTGTCATTTCGGTGCAAATCTACACGCAATTCTTGAATGGTTTTTTTTTTTTGAAAAGAATTAATTGAGCAACCAATAGAACCAATATTATTTCTACTTTTATCGCTTAGAATAAAAAGAAAAGTTATGCATATAGCAGTCGCAGGT
Source organism: Crocinitomix sp. (assembly GCA_044361315.1). Lineage (GTDB taxonomy): Bacteria > Bacteroidota > Bacteroidia > Flavobacteriales_D > Crocinitomicaceae > Crocinitomix. The sequence continues at coordinate 15,777 of JBIKJA010000001.1, forward strand.
AATATAGGATCTGGAAAAACAACTCTTACACAGTTATTGTCAAAACATTATGGTTGGGATACTCATTTTGAAGATGTTGAACAAAATCCATATTTAAATGATTTCTACGAAGACATGCAACGATGGTCGTTTAATTTACAGATTTATTATTTGAATAGTCGTTTTACTCAGATTCAAGAAATCAAAACAAATTCTGAATATGTAATTCAAGACCGTACGATTTATGAGGATGCCTATATTTTTGCTCCCAACTTACATTCGATGGGTTTAATGACGACGCGAGATTTTGAAAATTATTTTTCACTATTTAATTTGTTGGAATCATTTATTTCTGCACCAGATGTATTGATTTATTTGAAAGCAAGCGTACCGACCTTGGTTAGTCAAATTCAAAAACGAGGACGTGATTACGAGGAAAGTATTCGTTTGGATTATTTGAAACGATTAAACGAGCGTTATGATGCTTGGATTTCAACGTATGACAAAGGAAAATTAATTATCATTGATGTTGATGATAATAATTTCCACGAAAATGCAGATGATTTAGGAATCATTATTAACGCTATTGATGCTGAAATCAACGGCTTATTTTAATTAATACATTACGCTTTACTTAGGATCGAAAATTGCCACTCACCTGTCTCTTGAGCCGATCCACCAATTAAGATCATGAAAATTTCACATGCCGAATTTGTAATAAGCAATATGGACGTTTCTAAATGTCCTGCCCCAGATCGGCCAGAATATGCTTTTATCGGCCGTTCCAACGTCGGTAAATCTTCGTTGATTAATATGCTCACCAATAATAAGGGGTTGGCCAAAATTTCTGGAAAACCTGGAAAGACACAATTAATCAATCATTTTTTAATCAATAAAGAGTGGTACTTAGTCGATTTGCCAGGTTATGGTTATGCAAAAGTAACACACAATATGCGGAATCGTTTTCAACGATTTATTGCGGAGTACATGACCACGCGTGAAAACTTAACCAACGTTTTTGTGCTCGTTGATTGTCGGCATAAACCACAAGAAATTGACCTTGATTTTATGCAATTTTTAGGCGAAAACGGAATTCCCTTTTCAATTGTCTTTACTAAACAAGATAAACTTAACCGAAGTGAATCGAAAGTGTTTATGAAAAGATACGAACTGGAAATGTTACAACGATGGGAAGAAATGCCTCCCTATTTTGTTACTTCTGCCACCTCGGGAGAAGGAAAAGAAGCCTTGCTAGCGTTTATTACCGAAATCAACCTTACGGTTGATTATAGCCAACCAAAATAACCATTAGCTTCTAGCTCAACGGAGGTAAAATCCCCATTTTATCCGCAAAATGGTGACAATAATCCCTTAAATCCTCTGAAATATTTTTTTCTCCCGTTGCACGTTCAAACGAATCTGCCATAGTCAATAAGGTTTGATGCATGAATTTTTTCATATCATCCACCGAAAAATCTTTTGTCCATAAATCAACACGCATGGCAGTTCCGGCATTTTTATCCCAAAATGAAAGTATCATTGCTTCGGCAGATGCATCGGTTACTCCTGCTTCTTTTGCCACCCAATTAATCTTTTCTGGCAAATTATTTTCATTTGTCAGCACGTCTATTTCGATTGTCGATTTTTTTAAATCACTCATTTTCTTCTGGTTTATATTCTTTTAAAATTTTAGCTTCGTTTGTTTCGAGCAATAACTGTTCGATGGTCACATCCTCGTTGGCCTCCATGTATTGTTTCACTATTTGCCATCCCATAAATTGTCCAATCCTTCCTGGTGAACCATCAATACCAACCGTCGATGGAGCTTCTTCAAAAAATCGTAATTTCACTTTCATATCAATCGAATAAATCCAATTCATTTCGATTAGGTATTCCCAAATTTCGAATTCACTTGCGACCGCAAAATCATATTCTTCAGGATTATAACGCATAATAATGTGATCTTCCGATTTTGGAAGTAATGCTTTTAATATATACCTTAACTTGCCATAATAAATCATACTTGAGAGAAAAGTTTCACCTTGATCTTCTTCCAAGACATTCGTCATCAACCAACTTTGAGCCACATCTAAGGATAAATAATCACGGGTCATTTTCTCCTTCATGTATTGTGGGAATCGAATTTCTCGCACAAGTCTGTTTTGCGCACCTAAGTACATATCTAAACCAATTCCAATCACTGAATCGGTTGAAACTACGCCAAAGGTAAATGCACCATTGTAGGTTATTATTTTATTAGGTTGAGGCGAATTTGGTAAATGATATTTTAACCGTTTAAAAACATCGATCAATTTTTCTTCAACGATATTAAAATCAGAAAATTCAGTTTCTAAATCCTCCATCATCATTTGCATCATACTATCGTTGACATAAAATGATAAGAGCGTACCAATAGAATCATCATAAACTGAGCCAGCTCTTAACATTTCATAAACATAAAATTCATACAATTCGCCGCCCTTTTCAATTAAACTTTCATTGATTTTAGCCATTTCCTCTGGTGTGCTCCCCTCAAACATTTCTTTTTCAAAGCGCTCAAAATTAAGATCAACCTCGACATTTGATACGTCTACATCCAACTTATCGCCTGAACAAGACGAGATAACGAAACTTAAGAATATTATTAGGTAAAACTTAGTCATGTAAGGGATAATTTACTATTATTGCTACAAAATTGTATAAAAAATATAATTGCAAAATTATGAAAAAATTACTGTCTTTGGTTTTATTAACCACTTTTGGCATAGGCGCAGCTGCTCAAGATAAAAAATTTCAAATTGGTTTAGTGCTTGGGCCAACGTTTAACTGGACTAAAATTCAAACGAATAAAATTGAACGTCAAGGAATTGGTAATGGATTTACCATTGGAATTGGTGGCAATTACATGTTTAATGAAAATGTCGGTTTTGCAAGTGGAATTCAATTCGATCTTGAATCCTTCAAAATTAACTATGGTAGTGATTCGAATACAGCTTTAGGCGATGTTTTTTATGCTTATGATGATACCGATATTCAAAAATTTGACGATAAAACTTCTAAAATTGACGGATCTTTCACCGATAGCACGGCCTTTTTGTTGCACGAGCGAAAATATCGCGCAAAGTATGTGACAATCCCACTTTTTTTAAAGTTCCAAACTAACATGATTGGACAATTTAAATATTATGGAAAATTTGGTATGAGAACAAGTATTCTTGCAGGAGTGCGAATGGACGATACCGGTTTTGATGCAGATTATGATTTTGTATCAGGTGATTTTACAAGACTTACTAATCCTTTTAGAGTTCAAGAAAATTTAAAACCAGTTTCGGTTAAAAAAGAATTAGCTTTAATTAGAACAGGTATTGGAATTTATGGAGGTGCTGAATGGAATTTTACAGGAAGTACATTTTTATACGCTGAGCTTGGATTCAATTATGGTATTACGCCATCACTTTACCAAACCTCAAGTACCTTAGTAGACCGAGTAGAGACTTCTCCGGGTAACTATACGTACTCAAGTTTGGATATTCAAAATAATCCGCAACACATTATCGAAATCAAATTTGGATTATTGTTTTAATCTACAACGAATAATTCGTGATGAATTACGAAAAAATAATTGATCATATCACGGCGTGGCTTAAAAACTATGCCATACAAGCAAAAGCAAACGGTTTTATAATAGGAATTAGCGGCGGGATAGATTCCGCCGTTACTTCTTATTTATGTGCCAAAACAGGATTAAAAGTGATTTGTTTAGAAATGGACATACACCAAAATCCAAACGAAGTCAACCGCGGATTGGAACATATTCGTTTTTTAGAAGAAAAATTTCCGACCGTTAGTCATTATTCAATTAATCTGACCTCTAGTTTTGACACCTTGCGCGGAGCCTTACCAACCGAAGCACAAAATCATGGCCTTTCCATGGCAAATACGCGCGCGCGCTTGCGGATGTCCACACTTTATGCTGTGGGACAAGCAAATGGTTTATTAGTCGCAGGTACGGGAAATAAAGTGGAAGATTTTGGCGTAGGTTTTTATACGAAATATGGCGACGGAGGCGTAGATTTAAGTCCCATCGCTGATTTAACAAAAACTGACATTTTTTCAATTTCGAAATGTTTAGGGGTGGTTGACTCAATTCAGAATGCCACACCAACCGATGGATTATGGCCAGATGAGCGAACAGATGAAGGTCAAATTGGGGCAACCTATCCAGAACTAGAATGGGCCATGGAATTTAATTCGAATGAGGCTGCTAGTGAAGAGTTTTTGAATCCTCGCCAACGTGAAGTATTAGCGATTTACCGAAAATTAAATGCTGCCAATAAACACAAAATGATGCCGATTCCGGTTTGTCTTATTCCAGACGAATTAAAAACCTCAGTTCGACTCTAAATTACCATCCAGTTTATTATTAAAATTTAATGGATTAGTCATTTGCTTTGTATTTAGGCATCGATTAGTTAAAATCGAATTGAGGTTAAAAGGAATTTAAACTACCTTATTACATTTACGTGTCCAACTTCAGTATGTCTTTCGTCCGTGGTTAAATCACCAAAATCCAATTTCCAAACATAAACCCCAGTTTTCACAAACCCATTGTCACCATACATTCCATTCCAACCATAACTTTCGTTAAACGATTCAAAAAGAATTTCTCCGGATCGATTATAGATCGTGAAGTGGTAATCGTAGACATCAAGTCCTGACGAAAAAACCGGTTTAAAACTTTCTTTTTCAGGTGCAAAAGAATTCGGAATGTAATAAATACTCACCCCTTTAACATTTACGATTTCTTCTGTGGTATCCACACAACCAAATTCAGATGCCGCAAATAGTTTGACGTTATACGCTCCTCCGTACTCAAATGGAAAAGCGTGGGTAGGATTAACTCCAGCAATAATTGGAGAGCCGTCATCAAAATCCCACGTATAGGAAGAAGCACCGGTGGATGTATTGTTCATGGTTGCAATCGCATTGTAAGAAACCAATTCAGATGGATTAGGCTTAAAAGATGCTACTGGATACGGCGTCACATCGAAACTGAAAGTAAAGTCATTATCGCTGGTTATTTCATCTTCATATCCATTTGGAGATTCGATTACTAAAAGCATTGTATAAGACCCCATTGGAAGACTTGTCACAGGCAAAGAAATTGCGGTCGAACCATCTACCAGGACCAAACCTGTCCACTCAATTGTTTCTGTCAGCACTCCATCTAGATACACCAAAATATCAAAACTTGTTAAGTTTTCATTTCCATTATTAACAAATGACAATTCCCTGTAAATCGGTCCATTATCACAAGTAGTAGAAATATCACCAGCTGTAATTTGAACATCCATTTCGGTTAAATCACACCCTTCTAGACACGGAGCCGCTTCGATATTTGAAATCATATATTCTGCTGGTTGAGGGCCAAAACCAAATCCTAAATTAATACCGACACCCGTTAAATGACAATAACTCATCACGGTTCCACCATCTTCAGGCAAAGTACCCGTGCAACCTTCATCAAAACCAGCATCAGGACCACAACCATCAATTGCCGTCATATCTCCATTCCAAAAACAAGCATGGGTATGTGGTGATCCCATATTGTGACCCATTTCGTGAGAAACAACCTCAACTGACCAAGAGTAAACAGGTATTGGCGAAAACCCTAATTCGATTCCACTTACCGCCTTTCGAATAGCTTGATCAGGATGACAAAATACATTTACCCATGCCAAACCGCCACCAGCACTGTTAGTCACCAAATGGCCTAAATCGCCATCCCATATGACAGTCGTAGTTCCAAAAAGCCCTAATAAAACACCTGTATCGCCAATTAAATAGTAAGGACTTACCTCATCCCACACTTTAATGTCAGACAAAAAAACCGTCATGTCTTCAATTTGATATAAAAGTTGGATTTCGTTAAACAAAGCGGTCATATAATCAGCTGCCTCAATCACACCTCCTTTTGCTAAAAAAATATCGTAATCTACTTCAAAATAAATTCCAGAACAATCGTCATAAATTGCGCGGTCATCGCCTCCAACGTCTATTCGTTCGATTGCTGAATCATCTGTGTCACAACGAAAATTGTTTTGCCTATTTAAAGAAGATTCAGGGTAGAAAACATAAAATTCAGATCCTTTAATCTTTCCCAAATTAACATCTCCAATTCCAAGTATAGACCCAATTCCAATCACTTCATTGTTTAAAATACTAAGGGCAAAATGAGAACCGTGATGTCCTTCAAAATCACCTTGGTAATAAACACTTTTCGAAGCCTCACTCATTAAAAGGTCGTTACCAGAGGCCGTTCTGATGGTTAGATCTTTTTTAAATAATTGTGCTTTGTGAAGATTCACTGTCAAAAAATCTCCATTAAAAGGAATTTTTAACACCACCGAACTTGGATGTGTCGCCAATAAATCATTCCAAGTTGTGGTATTTAACTCCAGAAATGTGTGATCTCCAATCAATCCTAACTCATTTATTGTGAATTCGGTAGAGGCCACTCGAGAAAATAAATTCTGTTCTGTTTGTGCCTTCAAATTAAATTGAAGAAAAACAAGGGAAACTGTGAAAATTAAAAATTTCATTCTAGTAAATTAATTCCATGAGGCATATAGAGAACGAACAGAAAGCGCATTAGTTGCCTTAATTTCGAAAAATAACATCCGTTTAATATCCACCGAACATATAGATTAAACTCAGTGAAAATAAACTGCGGTCTGCTTTTGTATACACCCGGTTTGGAAAAGCATTGATGCTCGGTTTGTTAAGTCCATAGGTGTAGGCAAGTTTTGCTTCCACCATGTGATCTTGTAGAGGAAATTGTATACCAGCAACGATTTGTAGGCCCATTACATTTCCATCTCCAAACCCAGGAATTTTAGTGTAGGCAAACGATCCGCCCACTCCAATAAATACACCAAAATAATCTAATATTGAAACCTAAACTTGCTTTGCACATAAAACCTGGAGTAACCCGTTGTTAAAACCGGATAATTTAACCCTGTATTATCTGTATAAGCTTCTTTAAAACTAAAGATATTTGCTTGCAAACCGACACCATGCTTAAAACTTTGAGCTACCGTATTCATCCTTGGCAAAAAGCTTATCAGTAAGAGAAATAAAGTTGATTTGATTCCTTTCATCGCTTCAGCGTTTTGTATTAAAGTGATTAATTACCTTCAGGGGCTAATCGCAAAACAATTCCATCAATGCCGTCTGATATGTGAATTTGACAACCCAAACGGCTATTTTTTTCTACAAAAAATGCTTCGTCCAACATGTTTAATTCCCCATCGCTTTGTTCTGGCAACTCTGTATCAGACTCAAGGTAACACTGACACGTAGCACACATAGCCATGCCTCCGCATCTCCCTTCCACTGGCAACTCATAAGATCTACACAATTCCATGATGTTCATGTTCATGTCGGTTGGAGCTTCCAAATCATGTTGAACTCCCTCGCGATCAATGATATGAACCATTATCATATTATCAGCCATAAGTCAATTTTTTTACAAATTTAACGTAGATTCTTCATGAAAACTGCTGAAAACGTGATATTTTTTTTTGCTACAGGTTTTGTAGTGCAAACATCTTCCTAAAAATCGATAAAAAGATCCTTAATTCACTAAAGATTTGCCCGTCATTTCTTTTGGTTGCTCGATTTTAAGCAATTTAAAAATGGTTGGCGCGACATCTTGTAAACTTCCATTTTTAATGGATTTCACTTCATCATCAAGCACAATCACCGGCACCGGGTTCATGGAATGTGCTGTATTTGGACTGCCGTCGGGATTAATCGCAAAATCGGAATTACCATGATCGGCAATAATAACAAATGAATACCCCAATTTTTGTCCCTTTGTAACTACTTCGTTCACACAATCATCAACGGTTTCTGCAGCTTTTAAAATTGCGCTATAAACGCCCGTGTGACCAACCATGTCCGTGTTTGCGAAATTCAGACAGATAAAATCAGGACTTGCATGTTTCATTTCATAACAAACGGCGTCTCGAATTTCTAAAGCACTCATTTCAGGCTTTAAATCGTACGTTGAAACGGCAGGAGACTGAATCATGATTCGATTTTCACCCTCAAATTGTTTTTCTCTTCCTCCTGAAAAGAAGAAACTTACGTGGGGATATTTTTCAGTTTCTGCTATTCTAAGTTGAGTTAATCCTGCCTTTGAAACTACCTCGCCTAGGGTGTTAATTAGATTGTCTTTTTCAAAAACTACGTGAACGTTTTGAAAGGTTTTATCATAATTCGTCATGGTTATATAGGAAAGATCTAATTTTTTCATTTCAAAATCAGGAAAATCCTTTTGCGTTAAAACCGTGGTAATTTCTCTGCATCGATCTGTTCTAAAATTAAAACAAATGACCGCATCTCCATTTTGAATCGTTGCAGTTGGTTGACCGTTTAATCCAATCACTTTAGGTGTAATAAACTCGTCCGTGATGTTTTTTGAATAAGAATCTTTGATTGCCTCTATACTTGAATTAAAAAAATCACCTTTTGCAGCAATCAAACAATCATAAGCTAATTTTATTCGCTCCCATCTATTATCTCGGTCCATCGCGTAATAACGACCAATTACTGTTGCGATTTTTACATTTGTATTGGCGATTTTTTTCTCAAGTGCTTCAAGGTGACCCAAACCTGTCGTTGGGTTACAATCGCGCCCGTCTGTAAACGCGTGTATAAAGACATTTTTCAATTCAAATTTTTCGGCCAAATCACACAAAGCAAAAAGATGATCGAGGGATGAATGAACTCCTCCAGTGGAAACAAGTCCCATAAAATGAAGGGCTTGACTTGATTTTTTTGCCTCTTCAAAGACCTTCACTAAAACCTCATTTTGATGAAATTCGCCTTCTCTAATTGCTTTATTGATGCGTGTTAATTCTTGGTAAACAACCCTCCCAGCTCCAATATTTAAATGACCAACTTCCGAATTTCCCATTTGACCGTCGGGCAATCCAACTTGTTCGCCAAAAGTTATTAACTCAGCATTCGGAGCTGTTTTTTCTAAATGATCTATAAATGGTGTATTGGCATTAAAAATACCATCTGAAATCGAGTGGTCGCCGTGTCCCCAGCCATCTAAAATTAATAAAGCTACTTTCTTTTTCATTTTTTAAAGTGTATTGATACGATCAAACCATTAGGAGAATTCTCGGTTAAATTAATTTGTCCATTGTGCTTTTTCACTAAAAAGTTGACAATATATAAACCTAATCCGGTACCCTTTGATTTTCGTGTCATTTCATTTTCTTCTCGGTAAAACTTCGAAAATACCCGTATTCGTTTCTTTTTATCAATTCCTGATCCTTGGTCCAAAATGGTCAAAACTACCGCTTGCTTGTTTTCTTCTAATTGCACAGTAATGTTACTTCCGGCAGGACTGTATTTTGCTGCATTTTCAATTAGATTGACAAAGATACTTTCAAAACCTAAATGATCCACCTCAAATGTAACTTCGGCTAAATTTGTAGCTATTTTATGGTCTTTAAGGATTGATTTTTCTAATAAAGAAAGCTTTTCGGTGATAAATTCCTTAAGATTTAATGGAGCTTTGTAAAGAAAATAATTGTTGTTTTCAATACTTCGGGTTAGCAATAAATTATTGACCAAACTATCCAATCGGTTTATTTCCAACAAGGAACGATCATAAATTTCTTCTTTTTTTTCGGGAGAAAGCTCTCTTTTTTTGAGGGTTTGTAGAAATAATTTTACGGAAGATATGGGCGTTTTTAATTCATGCGTGACCGATAGGACAAAATTTTCTTGCTGCTGATTTAATTCCCTTTCTTGTTTAAATGCCCTTAAGAGAATGCTCACCCCTATAATCAAAATCACAAAAAACACCGATCCTTCGCCCAAAAGCATGATGGTCTTTTTTTGTAAAATCGTATCATCCACATATAATTGATTGTATAATCTATAAATTAGATAAAGCCACCAACCAAATTGTAAGGTGACATAAATAACAAGAAGGTAAAGGATGAAGACTGGATTTTTAAATCGTCTGTTGAGCATAGGGCTTCCGGCTTTGACCCAACTTAATGTTGAATCGCCAATTTATGGATAGTTTGATTAAACTGATTTGACACCCTCACTAAATAGGCCCCTTCACTCAGGTAATTAGTTGCCACCATCATTTGGTTATTCGAAACTAATTCTTGGTGAACCACCTCACCCAACATATTTACAATTTCCACCTTTGATCCTAGTTCAATCCCTTTTATTATGAACGTTTCATTTGCCGGATTAGGGTAAATTAAAATCGAATTTTGAGTTTCATAAATACCAACATCATCCAATGTAACACTAATCATTACAGAATCGACATTACATGGCCCATAAGCGTAAAACCAAACCTCATAGGTCCCAAGCTCATCATAAGTATGTTCAGTGACGAGGATATTTCCTTCAAAATTACCATCACCGAAATCCCACGAAACAGAATCCGCTAATGCAAAGGCACCTGTAAAAGAACCATTTAACCCATCTGCACTTCCAGAGGCGCTTAATACCACCGAATCTCTCACAAAAATTTCTTTCGACAACTCAACAGCACACGTAAAATCCACAAAATCATGGCGGCGAATCGAATCTGTCAACGTCACTGTATAAGAACCTGAATTAGTATAGGTATGACATAAAAATTCCAAATCTGCATTTTGGAACCCATCATCCCAAGTCCACAAAATTTTACCTAAAGGAGTGGCATGAAAAGGGTTATAATGAGGATCCGAAAAATTAGGGACTTGCTCGTAAGTAACACAAGTTGCACTAACCTCGTTTGGACATATACTGTCTTCCGACAAACTAAAATCATTATGAAGCGGATAACTTACCAAGGCATTAATTAAATAATCAAGGTCGTAAATGGGTCCAAAAACGGGTAAAGTTGCATACCAACCTGTATAAATTGGTGCCACTGGATTATTGTAATAAGCAAAAGAAATTCCTTCTCCTCCTCCATCACCGTCAGCTGCTGAATTGGTAATAATTTTTAAAGAATCATTGGTGGAGGTGTAAAGCGCTACAATGTAATCTTCGGTCACCACCACAGGCTCATCAAAATAGCTATTTACCTCAATTTCTGGCAATAAGGGACTAAAAGCCGTATGGGAAACCCAGACCGTATCTCTTGCTAATTCAACCCCAATTGAATCTGCTGCTTCGTCATAATCAAAAAGTAGGGTCACAACCATCAACGAATCCACACTTAAATTGGTATGAAAACTATAAAACTGTAAACCACTAATTTCAATGGGTTGATTGGCGTGATAGCGCTGAGCTCTTCCTCCATAAGGATTAAAATCTAAGGCATTTCCTGTTCGAAGTTCTTCAAAATAAAGCAAGGTAGTTTTAACCAAGCCTACATAACTATTGAAATAAGGACCACATGTATCTACTGCCACTTTCGAAATAGGTTTTGTCCAATTCGCAGTTTCACCAGTTGCATAATTTCTTGGGATTGACAAGGGGGTCGTTTGGCAATACGCAACCGACAGAAAAAAGAATGAAAATAAGTAGAGAGCTAGACGCATAAAAATTAGTAGTTTATTTTCAATAGATTATATTTATTTGATAATTGTAACATTGCCTTCCTTTTTTACTTCCGTTCCAAAAACTGTTTGACCAGTTACAACATATACGAATGTTTGAGGCGGAAGTGCTTTTTCGTTAAATCTTCCATCCCAAGCTTCACTTTGATCTTTTGATTCAAATATTTTTTTACCCCAGCGATCGTAAATTTCGAAATTAAAATTAAACAATCTTGGCCCATAAACGATCAGAAAATCATTCGAGCCATCTCCATTTGGTGAAAATACATTGGGAACAAAAACTTCCATTACGCCATTCATGTCCACCAAAATGGAATCAGAATTTACACATCCATTTTTATCCTCGACAAAAACCACGTAAACCGTTGGCTGATTCGGTACATCATAGATTTTTGAACAATCCTCCTCTAAACATTCCAAAATTTCAGGACTCCATGTATAGGAGATTGCTTCCTCTGAAAGCGCCCACAAATCAACCCCTCCACCTAAGCCAATGACCGTATCATTGCTGGTGGTGATGTCTGGTAATGGATGCACTGTCAATGTGAGTTCGTCACTGGCTGATCCACACGCTGGATTTGTCGCAGTCACCGTGTAAACTGTCGTTATTTCTGGATCAAGCCAAACTGTTTCGCCTGTTTGACCGTCACTCCACGTGATATCATAACCGTTGTTTTCTGCTGTCACCCGAATAGAATCACCTAAACAAATTGACAAGGATTCTGGAACACTCACCGTTGGTGAAGCTTGAACCACCACTGTGACCGATGTAGGATCACTTTCACAAACCCCAAGTACCTCATACACTTCAATCACTGTAGAACCAACCAACAAATCCGGCACATACGAGACGCCTGTACCTAATAAAATTCCTGCCTCACTTTCCCAGCGAATAGTACCGCCAGATCCAATCGTTGCCATCAACGCTGTAGCAAGATCTCCTTCGCAATATTCCAAATCTCCAACTACTACCGGTGGATCAGGCGTGATGTAAACCGTAATAACAACCTCTGTCGCTGGGCTTTCGCAACCCGCCGCGGTTTCTGTTAGGTAAACAGTCATTCCGGGCGCAACTAAGGGAGGAAAATAAGACGCGCCGACAAATAAAACTGCTCCCCCAGGAGGCATTCCATCGTACCATGTCATCGTACCACCCAAGGTTGGATCTCCAACAATTGCCGTTGGGACATCTCCTTCACAAAATTCAGTTAAGCCTGAATAATCAGGCGCAGGTGGAATGGGATTCACCGTAATTGTCACCTCATCCGCTGGACCTTCACAACCTAAAACACCTTCGGTTTCTGCCGCATAATAGGTAAATGTACCTAAAACAGCAGGAGGTGTAAATGTTAAACCCGTTCCGATCACCGGCGGAATTAATCCAGGATTATCATACCAATTGACGGTGCCTCCTCCTGTTGAAGTCACCACCAAATCTGACATTGGATCACCTTCACAATAGGAAGCACTTGCTTCGATTTCGATGGAAAAAGGAACAATCACATCAATCGTTCCAGTACCGGAAAAAGTACCTTCACATCCATCCCCAGTCACAAAAGTTATCACGTAATCCCCATCTTCTCCAACATTTAAGGTATAAGGACTCACTAAGATTCCAGTAATCGTTGGCAAAGCTCCACTTGGCCCGTCAATATCAATCTCATAAGGACTTGCTCCAGTGAAAGTAATCGTAAGTTCGCCTAAATCACCATCACAAATCACATCTGTTCCAGAAATTGTTGCGGTCACCGGAGGATTCACAGTAACCTCAATTGAATCTACAATCGTACAACCTGTCAACGGATCTGTTATTTCGACATGAAACCAAGTATCTGTAAAAATTGTAGCTGTTGGATTTGCGATTGTTTCGTCCGATAATAAGGCAGGATTATCCCATAAATAGGTGTAAGCAGGTGCTACTAATCCACAATCAACCGTGTAAGTTTCGGTTGCACCGTCTAACCAAGTACCTGGCGTAATTCCATCCACTGCAATGATTTCAGTTAAATCTTCTGCTAAAAAGAAATAGGAACATTCGGCAGGAGTATCCGCCCCATGAATAATAAATTCGAGTTCTGTATCCTGCTCAAAACATAAGTCGATGGTGTCAGAAGTACCAGAACCAGGGTCGTAAGAGGTTGGTGTATAAAATCCAAACGAAACCCCATCGGCTATGATTTCAACCTCATTTTCGATGCCACTGCCCCAAAAATCACCCCACAAATCGTTCAATACTAATTTAAAACAACATTCCGTTCCAGTATAAGGTGTTCCTAAAGCATGCAAAACGGTCGATTCGCCAATACAAACGGTTGGGTCATCAACATCAACTTCTGTGTCAAAACCAATCATAATTTCTTTCGTAATGGTCGATTCGCAGCCCTGGCTATCAGTCACTTTCAATTCAACTTCGTGAATTCCCGGATCATCAAATGTAAACGTTGGGTTTGACGCTGTGGACGTTCCCAAACCATCAAAATCCCAATCCCAATCGGTAATGCTAAAAAATCCGAACGATTCGTCAGTGAAATTAATAACCTCACCTGGACACGCCGTCGCGCTAAAACTGTAATCGGAGACCAAGGCCATACAAACTGTTTGCTCGTTTTTAAAAGTGCTCGTACTGCCTGTCCATCCCCATAAAACATTTGGATTTCCACCAAACTGAGCCGCAATCATATTGCCAATGTACGTCATAGTTACTACCCCATCAACTTTCACTTGCAAGGTTTGATTTGCTCCGGGTGTCCAACTAATTTCTACCAAGTGATCCTCACAATCTTCGATATTTGGAAACCCTGGTTTTATATTATGCGGGGTTGCCACTTCGCCAATATTTAATCCAGAAGGATTTCCTAAGAGATTATTTGGGTTAGTGGGTTCATGATAAATATCACCATTGTCTTGTAAACTAATATGATCGCCCGAGACATCTAAATTATCAATTTCTCCTGAAGCATCATTGTCCCTTGTATCAAATTCAATAGCTAAAACATTTCCAGGAATTGCTTGATAGCCAAGACCAAATCCACCAGAACCAAGCGCCCACGCTCCGCTTTTTAAGACAAAAGCCAATCCTTCACCGCCTGTAGGTTCACATCCAAAATTCACTAAAAACTCAAAGTTGAAAGCAACATTTAAATTGATAGTTGGTGTCTTGTGGAAAGATCCGTTTTCAGAGACTGCGTCAGCGGTAACATCATAACAATTACATGTTCCTACCGCTGCGTCTCCAGTAGTTGTAAATTGAGCAATTCCTGTCACGTTCATGATAGTCAACCAAAAACAAAAAAGAAAATGCTTTTTCAACATAAAAATTGAATACAATAATAATACGTGTTAAAGATAAGCAAAGTTGTCTTTTATGGCTAAAATTGTACCCTAAAAATTATTCAATGGAAATTTTACACAATAACCGATGTTCTAAAAGTCGATGTGCGCTTGAATATTTAACTGAAAAAGGTGTAAAACCTTCCATTGTGGACTATCTAACAAATCCGTTAACGGAAGAAGAAATAACCGTTTTGTTGACAAAATTGGGAATCAAAGCGTCAGAACTCGTTCGAACGTCGGAGGAAATTTATAAATCCAAATTTAAAGGAAAAAAAATGACCCAAAAAATGTGGATAAAAGCCATGGCGAAATATCCTCAATTAATAGAAAGACCAATTGTAGTTGATGGAGATAAAGCGATTATTGCTCGTCCAGTGGAAAACTTGGAAGCATTTTTTTAAATGGAAATCAAACAATAGAATAAAACAAGAAGAACAGGAAAATTAAATTCCTGAACGAACGATTTTTTTACAAAAACGCTTATTTTTCGTTTTCGTCTACCAATCTTTTTGGTCGTAACATTTGCATTGCACCAAGTGTTAACCACATAGGAACAGCAACACCTAAAACAAAAACAAGCATCCAAAGTGCCATCAAACCAACCAAAAGAAATAGAGCAAAACCTAATGTGTACATGATTATAAGTATTATTTTTGTATCAAATTTAGGATGTAAAGGTAATAATAATTCTTAGAAAACACAAAAAATGAACTACAGAATAGAAAAAGATACGATTGGGGAAGTGCAAGTGCCTGCAGATAAATATTGGGGTGCTCAAACTGAGCGATCTAGAAATAACTTTAAAATTGGCCCAGCCGCTTCTATGCCTTTAGAAATTATCAAAGGATTCGCTTATTTGAAAAAAGCTGCTGCATATACCAATTGTGAATTAGGGGTGTTATCAGAAACGAAAAGGGATTTAATTGCCGCTGTTTGTGATGAAATTTTAGCAGAAAAATTGAACGACCAATTTCCTTTAGTAATTTGGCAAACTGGTTCTGGAACGCAATCCAATATGAATTTAAACGAAGTGATTGCACATAGAGGACACGAAATTGCTGGAAACAAAATAGGTGAAGGCACAAAAGCGTTGGAAGCAAATGATGATGTCAACAAATCACAATCTTCTAATGATACATTTCCAACTGGAATGCATATTGCTTGTTACAAAGTAATCGCAGATAAAACTATTCCAGGTGTTGAGGCGTTGTTGGCCACCTTAAAATCAAAATCACACGATTTTAAAGATGTCGTAAAAATTGGTCGTACCCATTTAATGGACGCAACACCACTTACTTTAGGCCAAGAATTTTCAGGGTATGTTTCTCAATTAACTCACGGTTTAAAAGCACTTAGAAATACCTTGCCACATTTAGCTGAATTGGCCTTGGGAGGAACAGCAGTTGGAACTGGTTTAAACACACCAAAAGGATATGATGTTCTCGTGGCAAAATATATCGCTGAATTTACCGGTTTACCTTTTATCACAGCAGAAAATAAATTTGAAGCTTTGGCTTCGCACGATGCCCTTGTTGAAACCCATGGCGCATTAAAACAATTGGCTGTTTCGTTAAATAAAATCGCTAATGATATTCGTATGATGGCTTCTGGTCCTCGTTCAGGAATTGGTGAAATTATCATTCCTACCAATGAACCAGGCTCTTCGATTATGCCAGGAAAAGTAAATCCAACGCAGTCTGAAGCGCTTACAATGGTTTGTGCTCAAGTAATGGGCAATGACGTAGCTGTGACAATTGGAGGTACACAAGGTCATTATGAACTAAATGTATTTAAACCATTGATGGCAGCAAATGTGCTTCAATCGGCAGAATTGTTAGGAGATGCTTGTCATTCATTTAACGAAAATTGTGCGGTAGGCATCGAGCCTAATCACATCAGAATTAAGGAATTATTAAACAATTCGTTGATGTTAGTAACTGCATTAAATCCTAAAATTGGATATTATAAAGCCGCCGAGATTGCCAATACAGCGCATGAAAATGGAACTACTTTAAAAGAAGAAGCCATTCGTTTGGGATATGTGCCTGCCGAATTGTACGATGAATGGGTAGATCCAACCAAGATGATTGGATCACTTGACTAATCGAATTTAAAAATTAGACAAAAAACGCCTTGCCTCCTTTTAAGGCGAGGCGTTTTTTTAGGAGCAAATTATGGATAATAGAACAGAATTAAGTCAATTGGGGGAATTCGGATTAATTGACCGATTGACGGCAAATTTTAATCAAACACAGAAAAGTACCATTAAGGGAGTTGGCGATGATGCGGCGGTGATTGATTGTGGGGATCATTATCGTGTTGTAACCACCGACATGTTAGTAGAAGGGGTACATTTTGACTTGGCTTATGTGCCGTTAAAACACCTTGGTTATAAAGCGGTTGTTGTCAATCTTTCAGATATTTATGCGATGAATGCAGAAGCTTGTCAAATTACGGTTTCCATCGCTGTATCTAACCGATTTTCTTTAGAGGCGTTAGAAGAATTGTACGATGGGATTAAGAAAGCATGTGATCTTTACCAAGTAGATTTGGTGGGTGGAGACACCACTTCATCGCTCAGCGGATTGGTAATTTCGGTGACAGCTATTGGCGAAATCGCCAAAGACAAAATTGCATATCGATCAGGAGGCAAAGAAAATGAACTTTTAGTGGTTACC
Organism: Crocinitomix sp.; assembly: GCA_044361315.1. Taxonomy (GTDB): domain Bacteria; phylum Bacteroidota; class Bacteroidia; order Flavobacteriales_D; family Crocinitomicaceae; genus Crocinitomix. The sequence goes on from JBIKJA010000001.1 coordinate 33,364, forward strand.
GGAAATTTAGGTGCCGCATTTATGGGCTTGCAAGTGTTGGAACGAGAAAAACGAATTTTTATCGAAAATCCTCAAATTCAACCTGCATTAGAAGGTGTTGATTTTATTTTAGAAAGACAACTTAAACCAGAAGCTCGCAAAGATATTATTCATTTTTTGAATGATTTAGGTGTTTTGCCAACTTCTATGATTGATATTTCGGATGGATTAGTTTCAGAAGCGATGCATTTATGCAAAGCAGGGGATTTAGGTTGTGCTATTTATGATGAAAAATTGCCAATTGATCATGAAACATATCGTGTTGCACGAGAATTTGATTTGGACCCAAGTACGTGTGCTTTGAATGGAGGTGAAGATTATGAACTCCTTTTTTCTATCAAACAAAGTGATTTTGAGAAAATAAAAGGAAATGAATTTATGACCGTAATTGGTCATTACACGGATAAAGGAAGTGGCATGAATGTAATAGATCGCGCCGGTGTAAGTGTGCCGATGCAAGCACAAGGTTGGAATCACTTTTCGTAGGATTACTTAAAAAAATGAACATAAAAAAGGGGAGTTAAACCAACTCCCCTTTTTTATTTAAAAATTTCTTAGATTATTTTCCAACAATCTGAACATTGCCTTGTCCGTTAATTTTTGTTCCGTTGTCAGCTTCTCCTTCATACGTATAAAAATAAACACCATCTGTGCAAGGGTCCCCATTTTTATCAGTACCATTCCACCCTTTGGTTATATCGTCAATTATGCCAACTTCAATACCCCACCGGTTCACGATGACACAATAAAATTCAGAGATAGATTTTGCGGTAAAATTGAACGTAAATTCGTCATTAATTCCATCCCCATCAGGACTAAAAATATTAATAGGATCCAATCGAATCGGTTCAAAAATCGTGATGATTTTACACGCTGTATCTGAACAACCATTCTTATTCATTGCAACCAAACAAACATCTACTTCATAACTCTCGCCTCTTTTTTCGTAAATTGTGTCCATTGTTTCTTCTACGAAATGACTAATTGTCCAATTTGCATTAGGGGTATTGAGATTCCAGAAGAAAGTTGTGTCAGCCAATGGATCTTTTGGATTTGCAAAGTTTTCTGAGTTATTTTCGAAAACAACCTCTACATCTGCCGTCCCTTTACAATCCGCATTTAATTGAGCTGAAACAACGGTAAATGCCGCAATTGGATTTAATGAATCTACGGTGATCGTATCACGTAAAACACAATTATTTGCATCGCGAATCACCACCTCATAATCACCCGGATTTCTGCCACCCCAAGTACCTTGAGCAACAGTTGTTCCATCCACTAAATAAGTCCATACTGGTGCATCATAATCTGGTGTACCACCTGTTGCTGAGGCATACACCTCACCATTTCCATTTTGATAATCAAACAATCGGCAGAACGCAGGGTAATATCCAAATTCTGCAAAAACTAACTCTGGTGGATAAACAATTGAAAAATCGAACACTTTAGAACATCCGTTTTCATCATTAATTGTAACAATATAATCACCGGCATCTAAATGATTTGAAAAATAAGCTCCCACTCCTTCACCTGAAGGATTTGTTGGATTCCAATAATATCCAATTTGGTCATAATCTCCTGTATAGTTTAACACCGTATCCACCTCAACATATCCTGTTTCAATTCCGTAACACAACGGTTGATTAATGGTTAATATCGCATCCATTTCATCTGGTTGACCAAGGGTAATCTCTGCCGAAACGCTACATCCGTTTTCATCAACGACAGAAATAAAATAAGTACCTGCTGGAATTGTATTCATGGTATTTGAATTATCCACGTTTAACACATCACCATCCGCATTGGTCATAGTGAAAATTTTGCCTGGATTACCACCTTCGGTGTTAGCGGTGATCGATCCATCTGAGAATCCAAAACAAGTTGGTTCATTAAAAATCAAATCCAATGTTAACAAATCTGGCTCGTAGATCAGGAATGATTGAGACCAAGCACAACCTTCTTGATCAATTACAGTTACTACCCAAGACCCGCCAGGCAAATCATCATGTTCGCTTGAACCACCTGGTGAAACTGTCTCAGTATCAAAAATACCATCTACGTTAGTCCAAATGACTTCGTAAGGAGGCGTAATTCCACCGCCAATATCAAAAACAAAAGCACCACCATCATCTCCTCCAAAACAAGAAACATCTCTCAAACTATCCAAGGCCCACTCAGCTGTGACAGCGTTAGTTCCTAACCCAACAGTAACAATTGTATCAAATTCACACCCGTTTTCATCTGTTACTACAAGAATATAAGATATACCACCCGTTAAATCATTGAATGTTCCGCTGTCTTGTGGGGGGACCCAACCAACCAATTCATAAACCCACGCTGGATCATCAGGTAGAACTAAAATTGAACCTAAAACGGCATCTGGTTGACCAGGACAATCGGTCGCATCAATCACATCAATATCATCAATTTCAGCTTCCCCAATTTCCACTTTCACCGAATCAATAATTGTCGCGCAACCATCAAATACCGTTAAATAATACCAAGTTAAAACATCCGGCGAAACGGTGATATCGGAAGTTGTTTCTCCTGTCGACCAATCGTAAGTCACTGCACCAGGGTCGTAAGGTGAAACAACTGTCGCTTCAATATCAGCATCTTGCCCTGGACATATAATAAATAAATCCTCGTTAAATGTAATGGTAGCAATTGAAGCAGGGTCGTAAATTACGTCTACTGATCCACTTACAGTTTCACCACAAACATCAGTAACGGTTACCGTATAAGTCGTAATTCCAACGATATCACCAGGCACCCATTCTTCAATTTCTGTTCCCCCCGAACTCCAATCAATGTCAAACTCTGGGATCCCCCCCTCAGGATCAAACGTTATCATTACCGAATCTTCTGCACATTCGAGAGTAATATCTTCCATGACCAATTCAAACGCCACTGGATCTATAATTTCTATTGCAGCTTCTGTTGTGATGGTGTCCCCACATTCATTGATAATCTCTACTGTTATAATAATTGTTTCTGATCCTTCTACTAAACCGTCATCAGTTGGAATGATCCAAATTTGAACTGAATCCTCTCCTATTGGAAAGAAAATCGTCTCAGTTACGAGTGGATAATCAGTTCCATTTATAGCAGTCCCATCAATTTCGAAATCTACTGTCAAAGCAACTGTATCAGATTCTGGAGGACGAATAAATGTAACCAACGCTGAATCGCAACCCTCACGAATTGCATCTTCTCCTAAAACTGAAGCAATTTCAACAGTAATTCCATTTGACGAAAAAGAACTCGCCTCTAAAAACACCCCTGAATCTAAAGAAGCGTCACCAGCATCACCAATAGCCATCTTAATGTGATAAGTTTCGCCGCATTCAACTGCTGCTCGGGCATACATAATGACGGTATGCGCATCGTATTGAACATCTACACCACCTGTATTGTCAACCAAATAAGCACAATTAATACATGGTCCTGTATTTGATGATCCATTGTTCAAATTGTTCATTGTTACGGGTAACCCAACGCCGGGAATTAAAGCCAAATTAACACCTCCAAACTCGAATGGCCCAGCAAAACCTGGTCCGCTTATAAAAAATCCGAAAACATCATTAAAGGTAGAAGTTGAATACTCGTGGTATTCTTCCGAAGCAAAAATATATTTAAACACTACGGAATCGCCCGAAGGAATAAAATCAAACTCAAGCACCGCTTCATTGTTGATCGTTGTTGTTCCAATCGCATCTAGATCCATGTCATTTGGATCAACTGCAACACCAAAGTTATCTGTTGCTGAACCACTATCGTTCGGACCTTCAGCTAACCGAACATTTCCAGTTGCTAAAAGTACGCCTGTTGCAATTGGAAATGAAGTACCTGTTGCATCAAAAAATCCAGCTTGCGCTTGAACAATTCCAGCAAGAGGCAGCGAGTGATTGAACTCAACATTTGAAATTATAACGCCTGCACCTACTAAAACATCATTCACTAATTCTGTTGGCGTTTGTGTGTTGGTGACAACAATTTGTGCATTTAATTGAACTGAGACAAGTGTCAACATTCCAAAAAAGAAGCTAATTTTTCTAATCATGATGGTTTGTATTACAGATGATAGACTGAACTTTCATTAAAAACGTTGCACAAGTTAGTTTTTTTTGTTGATTTATCTTGTTTTCTCTCACAAACAATTATTAAGTTTGTTGCTCTCAATGAAAAAAAACCATGATTAAACAATACATCAACGAAAACAAAGAACGCTTTTTAGAAGAACTTTTTGATTTTTTAAAATTATCTTCAGTAAGTGCTGACCCAGCTTACAAAGATGGTGTAAATGCCACCGCCGAATTTCTTAAAAAGCAATTTACTGCTTTACAAGTTGATAAGGTCGAGATTTTTGAAACTAAAGGACATCCAATCGTCTACGCAGAAAAAATCATTGATCCTGCATTGCCGACAATCTTAGTTTATGGACATTATGATGTGCAACCAGCTGACCCAATTGAATTATGGCATACACCACCGTTCGAACCTATCATTAAAACCACTGATATTCATCCTGATGGAGCCATTTTTGCACGAGGCGCATGTGATGATAAAGGTCAAGTTTACATGCACTTGAAGGCATTTGAAACGATGATGAATACCAATACACTTTTGTGTAACGCGAAATTCATCATCGAAGGAGAGGAAGAAGTTGGTTCGGTGAATTTGGAGACCTTTATTAATGATCATAAAGCCATGTTGAAAGCAGATGTAATTCTAGTTTCTGACACGGGTATGATCGCGAATGATGTTCCTTCAATCACAACTGGATTGAGAGGATTAAGTTATTTAGAAGTGCAGGTGGACGGACCAAATAGAGATTTACATTCTGGTTTATATGGTGGTGCTGTTGCTAATCCGATTAATGTTTTGACGGATATGATTTCTTCGCTATTAGACGAAAATAAACGGATCACTATTCCAGGATTTTATGATGATGTATTAGAAATCTCGATTGATGAACGAAATGAAATGGCAAAAGCGCCCTTCTCGGAAGAAAACTATTGTCACGTGCTGAATATAGCAGAATCGCAAGGAGAAAAAGGATACTCAACAAGAGAAAGAGCAACTATTCGTCCAACATTGGATGTGAATGGAATTTGGGGAGGCTACATTGGCGAAGGCGCGAAAACGGTGTTACCAGCTAAAGCACATGCAAAAATTTCGATGCGTTTGGTACCAAATCAAGACCCAGAAAAAATTACACAATTGTTCAAAAATCATTTTGAAAAAATAGCACCAAAAAGTGTTCGTGTAACAGTCACACCTCATCATGGTGGTGAACCAGCATTAACACCAATTGATTCAGATGCCTATCGCGCAGCAAGTGCCGCAGTTGAAGAAAGTTTTGGCAAAAAACCAATCCCAGTTCGCAGTGGTGGTTCTATTCCAATTATTTCCATGTTTGAAAAAAGACTTGGTTTAAAAACAATTTTACTTGGTTTTGGGTTGGATTCTGACGCCATTCACTCACCAAACGAACATTATGGCTTATTTAATTTTTATAAAGGCATAGAAACAATCCCTTTGTTCTATAAACATTTTTCAAAGATCAAAAAATAATGAAAAAATTAATCGTTTTCCTCGTCTTGTTAAGTAGCTTTCAAGCAAAATCAAGCTTTTTTTATAAGGATCTTGAATTCATTGCCATGGAAAATTTTTCCGCTGAAAGAAAAAATGGATCAATTTACATTCGCTTTGATTATGTCATAAATAATCCCAATTGGTATGCGATTGTCATTAAACCTTCTGCACTCAGGTTAACTGTGGCTAATGTGGATTGTGGATTGGTAAAGGTGGAGGAAAAAACAAAACTTAAAAGCAAAAAAAAGGGACGCTACCCATTTCTTTTAATAGGTGATGCCAGTAAATTTGTAAAAAGTGGATTTAGTTCTATTTGGAATCTAATGACTGGAAAAGGAATTGACTTTACTATTAAAGGAAAATTAGACGCCGGTGTTGCTATCTATAAAAAACCGTGGCCATTGGATTATACCTATAAAATGTCGTTTGAAGAATTTCTTTCCCTTTTCTAATTTTTGGTGTTAATATCTTTCTTCTGTTGCCATTTTTGGTTTTTGATTAAACCTTAATTTTATCGCGTATTTAAGTAAAATTACATCCCATCAAATCCAAACGTTTTGATGAATAAAACATTGTAAAAATGAAAAAGAAAATCGCCGTTGTCTATGGTGGATACTCTTCTGAAAGCGCAATTTCAGAAAAAAGTGCCCGCGTAATTTTTGAAAATATCGACCGAGAGTTTTATGAGCCGTATATGGTAGAAATTACGAAAAAAAGTTGGCATGTACATTTAAAAGGTGGCGGTGTTTGTTCGATCGATAAAAATAAATTCACTTTCTTAAATGAAGATATTGAGACTGGTTTTGATGTTGCATTTATTACTATTCATGGAACACCAGGCGAAGATGGTAAACTTCAATCTTATTTTGATATGATTGGATTGAAATATATTAATTCAAATCATTTTGGCTCCGCAATTACGTTTAATAAATGGGCATGCAATAGTTTTTTAAGAGCTTTTGGAATTGATACAGCGAAGGCCATTTTAATTCGAAAAACTGCTGCGCCAAGCACGATTGCCATTGCTGATGAGGTGGGATTTCCTTGTTTTATTAAACCTAATGGAGCTGGATCTAGTTTCGGCGTTTCAAAAGTGAAAACCTTAATGCAAATGCCAGAAGCGATCGCAAAAGCTTTCGAAGAGGACGAAGAGATAGTGGTCGAATCATTTGTGAAAGGCCGAGAAATTACATGTGGAGTGTATTTTAATGGAAACGATGTGATTCAACTTCCGCCAACTGAAATTATTTCGAATAACGAATTTTTTGATTATGATGCTAAATACAACGGACAATCAAAAGAAGTCACACCAGCAGACATCGATGCAAAATTGACCCGTCATATTCAGGATTTATCTCAATCTATTTATAAACGACTCGGATTAAGAGGAATTGCACGGATGGATTTTATCGTGACTGAAGAGAAAAAGCCCTATTTAATTGAAGTCAATACAACACCAGGAATGTCTGAAAGAAGTATCGTTCCGCAACAAATTGCTGCTGCAGGTAAAACCATGAAATCAGTTTTTACCGAATTGATCCAAACAATCTAAGCTAGGCGATATTCACAACAAATTTTTTCATAATTTTGTCTTATGAAGAAGTTTATATTCCTAATTTTCCTGTTTGCTTGCACTTTTAATTTAAAGGCACAAGATTATAATCCAAATAGATATCGAACATCAATTTTTCCTGATGTCTTAAGTTTAACTGACGTGCTTTACGGTGAGGCGCCCCAATGGGTTTTTCCTTATTGGGATGTCGATTTATTGATGGACATCTATCTGCCAGATGGGGACTTAAATCCCAAAAGACCTTTAATTATTTTTGCGCATTCTGGTGGGTTTTTAATCGGTTCGAAAGATGTGGACAATATGGTCGCAATCTGCGACTCTTTTTCTCAAAAAGGCTATGTCACTGCTTCGATCGAATATCGTTCGGGCTTTGATCCCTTAGATTATGAAAGCGCAGAAAGAGCCGTATATCGAGCCGTTCAAGATGGCAAAGCTGCCGTTCGTTATTTCAAAGAAAATGCCATTTTGTATGATATTGACACCAATTATATCTTTTTTGGAGGAATGTCCGCGGGTGGATTTATTGCCCTAAATGTGGCGTATATGGACAAAGAATCGGAACGTCCGGAAAGTACGTATGGCGACGATTTCTTAGTAAATGATTTAGAATGTTTGGATTGTGCAGGAAATGATTATCCTCATACTTCGAAAGTGCGTGCGATTTTAGATTTTTGGGGTGGAGTTGATGATACAACGATTATCGAACCAGGAGACATTCCAATGCTGATTATGCATGGTGAAAATGATGAAACGGTTCCATTTGATGTAGGCCCTCCGTTTGGATTGTTTACCCTCCCTGATATTTACGGCGCCAAACCAATTTCTGAAAGAGCCGCCAACATCGGAATCACCTATGAACTTTTTACCTCTGAGGGTCCTTTGCACATGCTGGACGGTTCGGACAACGGTACTTTTGTTGATCCTCCTAATTCTTTTTGGAGCGATACCCTTTTACCAGAAACCACGAGGTTTTTGTACGAGCTCATGAAGCCAACAACCGTTCAACTTTCGCTGGTAAATCAGACTATTTGTTTTGATGAAACGATCACCTTTTTGGTGAGCGACAGTGCGACTTCTTATTATAGTTGGGATTTTGATGAAAGTTCAATTGAAGAAGTTTTAAATGATAATACAGGCGAGTTAACCTTAAAATTTACCACAGCAGGAACTTATGTTATCACTGTGGTTGAATTTAACGAGATCCTTTGCGCTGGAGACACGCTCACATTTAACGTGATTGTTGAAGAAGAAGTGAACGCCGACTTTGCCTACATGATTGATGCCTTAAACGCTGTTAATTTTACTAATGAATCAACTGGTGCGACATCCTACGAATGGAATTTTGGCGACGGCGGGGCAAGTGATGAATTTTCTCCAATGCATACCTATTTAGAAAATGGTGTTTATGGAGTGACGTTGATTAGTACAAGTGATCTTGGATGTTCAGATACCTTAATTACAACCGTCACCATCGAAGGATTAGGGCAAAACGAAATCATCACCAATGCAAGCATTGTCTATCCAAATCCATTTGTGGATGAACTCTCAATTAAATCGATTGGAAGTTCAAGTTATGTGTCCATCATGAACCTTCATGGTGAATTAATTTATGAAAATCAATTTTCTGGTTTAGTCGAAATTTCTACCGCCTATTGGCCTAGTGGAATTTACCTACTCCAACTCATTCAAGAAGATGGAGCAATTGCCAATCAAAAATTAATAAAACTCTAGAAAATTGACCTCAAAAAATGGTGCAAATAAAGTACCATTTCTGCCTTTTTGATTGCTTTGGGTAAAAATATAATACGTAACTTTATCGCTATTTAAGTGATTTAAGATTATTCCAAATGAAAGTATATCAAAATTATGCATTAGGAGAATGGACTAGTGGAGAAGGAGTTGAAACAGAATTGTTTAATGCAATCACAGGCCAACAAATCGGCACCTGTTCATCCGTAGGTTTACCCTATGAGGAAATGATGCACTATGCACGTGAAAAAGGTGGAAAAGCTTTGCGCAAAATGACCTTTCAACAACGTGGGTTAATGCTCAAAGAATTGGCAGTATTCCTGCTTAAAAACAAACGAAAATATTACGAATTAAGTGCAGCAACAGGAGCAACGCGGGTTGATTCTTGGATTGACATAGAAGGGGGAATTGGAAATTTATTTGCCAATGCTGCATTGAGAAGGCAATTTCCTGATTTGCCTTATTATGTGGACGGTGATCCTGTCCCATTGTCTAAAGGCGGTTCGTTTATGGGACATCACATTATGGTTCCTAAGCAAGGTGTTGCCATTCATATCAACGCATTTAATTTCCCGATTTGGGGAATGCTTGAAAAAATAGCGGTGAACTTTATGGCTGGGGTTCCTGCCATTGTGAAACCTTCCGAATTTACCTGTTATTTAACAGAGTTAATGGTGCGTGACATTGTAAGCTCCGGGATTCTTCCCGAAGGTGCTTTACAATTGGTGGTGGGACTAGGAAGAGGAGTAATTGACTTTACAGGCAGTGATGACGTGGTGACTTTTACAGGTTCGGCGCACACTGGGTTAATGCTGAGTTCACTTCCAAATATTTCTGCCAACTCTGTTTCTTTCAACCTCGAATGCGATTCGTTAAATGCCGCGATTTTGGGAAAAGATGCTGTGCCAGGAACTCCTGAATTTGATATTTTTATCAAAGAAGTTCAAAAAGAAATTACGGTAAAAGCCGGTCAAAAATGTACCTCTGTTCGCCGAATTTTAGTGCCTGAAGAATTAATTGACGATGTCCAAAAAGCACTCTCAAAACGGCTAGCTCAAAATACCATCGGCGATCCAGCTGACCCAACAGTTAGAATGGGATCGTTGGCCACGAAGTTACAAGTAGAACGCGTGCGAGCAAATGTCGAACTTTTAATGCAAGAACAATCGATCGTAATTGGTGATTTAGACCAATTTGATGTGATTGGCGCATCTAAAGAAACGGGCGCATTTTTTGCTCCAATCGTTTTCCGAAATGACGATCCTCACCATAAATTAGGTGCTCATTCGATTGAGTGTTTTGGGCCAGTGTCTACCTTAATGCCTTATAAAGATTTGGATGACGCCATTGCAATCGCTAAATTAGGGAAAGGATCGTTGGTTTCTTCCATCGTGACAGCAGATGATTCGATTGCAACAGAATATGTCCTTAACGCCGCATCTTCACATGGACGAATTTTGGTCTTAAATGAACGATGCGCAAAAGAAAGTACTGGACACGGTTCGCCTATGCCTATGTTAACTCATGGCGGTCCAGGACGAGCTGGAGGTGGCGAAGAGATGGGGGGAAAAAGAGGGGTGCTCCATTATATGCAACGTACCGCCATTCAAGGGCATCCACAAACAATTACTAAAATCACCCAACAATTTCAAATGGGTGCTGATCAACCAGAAGCCAACCCTCATTTGTTCAGAAAACACTTTGAAGAATTGGTGGTCGGAGAAACTGTTTTTACACATAAACACACCGTAACAGAAGCAGATATTTCCAATTTCGCGAACGTAAGTGGCGACAATTTTTATGCGCATGTGGATGCAACTTCGTTGGAAGGAACGATGTTTGAACAACGTGTGGCTCACGGCTATTTTATTCTATCAAAAGCAGCTGGTTTATTTGTAGATCCTAAAAAAGGTCCTGTACTTTTAAATTATGGAATTGATGAATGTCGATTTACAAAACCAGTTTATATAGGTACCACCATAGGCGTACGGTTCACTGTAAAAGATAAAATTGATCAAGAAAAAAAGAATGAATCTGATATTGCAAAAGGAATTGTGAGGTTTTTAGTAGATATTTATGATCAAACCGGGGAAACTGTTGGTGTAGCGACTATTTTGACAATGGTAAAAAAATTGGATCAGGGTTAGAAGGGGTTTTTAGGGCAGAGGGTATGAAGGGCAGAGGGGTTTTAAGGGGTTAGTAATTAATAATTTGGATAATTATTGAAATAAAAATAAATGATGGAATCGGATTTAATGCTTCTGGAAGAATCAGTTTCTAAGTATGGGGAAATTAATTCTTTTAGGGATTTGATTGTTTGGCAGAAATCTATGCAACTGGTGGTGGGAATTTATGAAATCACGAAAAAAATGCCAATCGAAGAAAAATATGGATTGACGAATCAACTTCGACGGGCTGTAGTTTCTGTACCGTCCAATATCGCCGAAGGTTGGGGCAGGAAAAGTCGCGGACATTATATTCAGTTTCTTAGAATTGCAAGCGGTTCTTTGTGCGAGACTGACACCCAATTGGAACTTGCGGTAAGGTTGTCCTATTTTCAAGAAAAAGACGTTGTTTCTTTGAAAGGTCAACTACTGGAGATGGAAAAAATGCTTCGATCACTCATTTCAAAACTAGAACTAAAGAATAATTAAATAATCTGAGGCAGAATGTTTAGTAAGCAACTTTTTTCTCTTCGCTTCTGCCCTATTCACTTAAAATTATGAGCGCAATAAATCAAGGACATGTAAAGTCTGAAATCAATGAAAATGGAATTGCCACCATCGAATTTGGGCATCCATTAAGTAATTCATTACCGGGTAAAATCTTACAATTATTAGCAAAAACCATAACGGAGATTGGAGCCAAAAATGACGTAAAAGTTATTATCCTTAAATCGGACGGAGAAAATGCGTTTTGCGCAGGTGCCAGTTTTGATGAATTAATTGCCATTAAAGATTTGGCAACAGGAAAAGAATTTTTCTCAGGATTTGCAAGCGTAATTAACGCATGTCGAAAATGTCCAAAATTCATTATTGGCCGTGTTCAAGGTAAAGCAGTTGGTGGCGGTGTCGGTTTAGCGGCGGCGGTGGATTATTGTCTGGCAACTAAAACAGCCTCGGTAAAATTATCCGAACTTGCGGTTGGAATTGGGCCATTTGTCGTAGGACCAGCCGTTGAACGAAAAATCGGAATGTCTGCCATGTCGCAATTAACTATTAACGCAACAGAATGGAAAACAGCCGAATGGGCACGCGAAAAAGGACTCTACGCCGAGGTATATTTGACCATCCCTGAATTAGACGAAGCAGTGAACGCTTTGGCGACGAAATTAACAAAATCAAACCCAGAGGCTATGCGCATGTTAAAGTCGATTTTTTGGCAAGGAACAGAAGGTTGGGATAATTTGTTAAAAGTGCGAGCCGGAATGAGTGGTGAATTGGTGCTATCTGATTTTACAATTAACGCGATCAACGCATTTAAAAATAAATAATGCGAGCGCTTGGAGGGTACAACACCATGTTGTCAAAAATTAACTACCTCAATTTAAGAAACGGCGTAATCGTCTTCGCCATTTTGTGGATCGGATTAGTTTTTGGAATGCTCTCCTATCCTACCTCAGCCAACCAATTATTGCCTTTTAGCCTGATTTTTTCTTTGTTAACATTGATGCCTGTATTATTGTTAATCAGCAAATTAAAATCAAATCTTCAGCGAATTGATAAAGAGAAAATAATTGGTGACTGGGAATTTACCTGTATCGCTTTTCATTTTGTGGTTAACCTTCTCTTAATTGTTGCTTTGGGAGTGAGTTGGCTCTAGTTATTAAATGGTGGTTATATTCAAGAATTAATCGTTTAAATTTAATTAATACACCTACTTTTCTTATTTTGCTTAAACTTTTTTAAAATGGAAATTACGGTTGATGTTGTTGGAGAAGAACTTAAGAAAGTAAAAAAAACCGAAGTTCGTGCGATTTTATCTAAAGTAAAACATATTGTTGCCATTGTAAGCGACAAAGGAGGTGCAGGCAAATCAACCATTACAGCCAATTTAATAGCTGGTTTGGCAAAATTAGGTTATAACGTGGTGTTGGATAGAACTTATTAAACTTGGTAAATGTGAAGAATAGCATTTTGATTTTTCTAGGCTTATTGGTGGCTCTAATTTTTATTAGTTCATGTGAACGTACTATTGGTTACCCCCTTTACATTAATGGAGGTGGTGTTATAGACGCAGAAGGTAATGAATATGAAACAGTCATTATTGGTGATCAGGAATGGATGGCGGAGAACTTGAAAACAGATTTGTATTGTAATGGCGATTCAATTGAATATTTAGGTGATGATGTACGTGTAAAAGTGTATGACAATGATCCTGAAAATGAGTCTGTTTTTGGCAAGCTCTATAATTTTCAAGCGGTAATAGATTCTTCCGGACTTTGCCCATGTGGGTGGCATATTCCAACTGAATTGGAACATGCCGTTTTGATTGATTATTTGGGGGGATATGAGAATGCAATGAGAAGTATGAAGTCGTCAGGGAGTATAGATAGATCCAGCGGCCTTTGGATTGAAACTAACGGAAGCGGCAGGACTTACTCAGGAACGAATGCTAGTGGATTTAATGCTTTGCCAGCTGGCTTCGCAGGAGATGTTCAATTTTACAAGCGTGATACAATGGCTCTTTTTTGGGCAACTCCAATGGAAGGTTCTGATGCAATAATGTATGAAATAGGAGATAACAAGTTTGTTGTAAAATTTAGTTTTGACCAACCTCACGAGAAAGACGGAATTTTTATGTCTGTTCGTTGCATTAAAGATTTATAAACGGCGATATGAAAAAACTAATAATTATCTTCATTTTATTTAGTTCAAGTTTTGCCTTTTCGCAAAGTAATTTGGGCTATTCATGGGGCATCACTTCCTCATTTGACTTGCTTCAACCTAAACAATATGATTCTGAATTGGCATATTTCTCATCGACCTACGCAAATGGGTATGGCATCAATTTAGGATTAACCAATAAGGTGAATTACAAAAAAATGTTTTTGCGAGCGGATTTTGCGTATAATTATGTGGCGCAGAAACAAACTTTCGTTTTTAGTAATGTCGTTGATTTGAATATTAGCCAAACTGTAAAACATATCGTTCCTCATTGCTCATTTGATTGGTCAATAGGTCGAGATTTCAGCCTTAAAAGTGAGAATCAATTTCAAATAGAGGTGGGGTTCTCTACTCCATTTTCAATGTCAATAGGACCCTACAGGCTGAATCTTCGAAAATCGGGATCATTTACCTCAACTTATTCGGATGAAGACCTGCATTGGAGCGGTGAAATGGCAAGTAAGGAATATAATTACGAAATAAGTTATCAGCGACCGGCGTTAATCGCCCCATTTTTTAGAGTTAGTTGGTGTGTCCCTTTGAAAAACAATTATTTAACTTATGGGCTAACGGCAAAAATGAGACGTTTGGTCTACGAAAACTTTATAGTACTAAGTAGCGATACGTACAGCGCAATTGCGAATAGCAGATCGCAATCCTCCTCATTTGGGGTGTTTGTCAGTTATCAGTTTGGAAAAAGATAGCTGATTGAAAAAATATAAATTATTAGAGAAAAAGGCTGATTATATACGAATTTCCCACCAAGGATTGGAGTGGTAGCTTACGAAATAAGAACATCTAAAAAACTTAGCAATTAACAGTGAAATGAGAAACTGGCGAATTGTTTTTAACCTCAGTTCGACTCTAAATTACCATCCAGATGAGTATTAAAATTTGACTGAATAGCCTGATTCTTTGGATTTACGAAATCAATAATTAAGATTAACAAACTAATTAAAATAATGCTAGGTGTGTTTTCGCATAGAAAAACATGATTTTTTCGTCAAAACAACTCGAAATAGCCCGCTATTACTTCGTTGCTTTTTCTCAAACTCAAGCTTTTCTATGCGATCTGAATGAAATTTAAAATCGAACTGAGGTTTTTAGTTTTTTGATGTGCTTATTTTGGAACTATAACGGAAAGCCTGTTAAGGTGGCCACGAGAAATGTATTACTTTGAATGGGTTCTTCTTCTGATTCATGCGTAAAAAAAGTGTATGAATTGATCTACTCAAAAATAACTAGGTTCAAATCAATAAACAGTGTATTTTTGTAACATTAAATTAAAAAAATGGAAATTACAGTTGATAATGTTCGAGAAGCGCTAAGAAAAGTAATCGAGCCAGACTTAAAAAAAGATATTATTACCTTGGATTTGGTTTCTGATATTCGAATTGAAGGTGGCGTGATTAGTTTTGAGGTGAAAGTTTATAATCCGGCAATGCATGCCAAAGTGAGGATGAATGAGGCCTTGCAATTTGCCTTAGAACGTGCATTTGGAAAAGAAGTCGATGCGAAAATTTCACTAGTTCCGCTTCCAAAAGAAAAAGAACCAGAAGTACGTGCGATTTTATCGAATGTAAAACATATTGTCGCCATTGCGAGTGGTAAAGGGGGTGTTGGTAAATCTACCATTACGGCAAATTTAGCGGCTGGTTTAGCAAAATTAGGTTATAAAGTGGGGTTGGTTGATGCGGATATTTATGGGCCTTCTGTTCCTACCATGTTTGACGTGGTTGGAATGCGACCGCAAGGCGTTGAAAAGGATGGAAAAACATTAATTCAACCCATCGAATCGTATGGGGTAAAATTATTGTCAATTGGTTTCTTTTCAGACCCTGACCAAGCGGTTGTTTGGCGTGGTCCAATGGCAACCAAGGCGCTGAATCAGATGTTCAAGGATGCCGATTGGGGAGAATTAGATTATATGCTAATTGACCTTCCTCCAGGTACAGGAGACGTTCACTTGACATTGGTTCAAAACGTGCCCCTGTCAGGCGTAGTGGTTGTAAGTACTCCACAAGAAGTTGCCTTGGCAGATGCAAGAAAAGGAATTAACATGTTCCGAATGGATTCTTTAAAAGTACCAATTCTTGGAATCGTTGAAAATATGGCATGGTTTACCCCAGAAGAATTACCAGACAATAAATACTTCATTTTTGGCAAAGACGGAGCGAAAAATTTAGCCGAAGAAATGAATGTTTCCTTAATGGCGCAGATTCCTTTGATTCAAAGCGTGCGAGAAGCGGGTGATGTTGGGCGTCCAGCGGTTTTACAAGAGAATACCATTTCTTCGCGCATATTTGAAGAATTTGTTCGTAAATTTGTCCAAAGTATTGAAAAAGAATAATATGGAACAAGTTGAAAAGATAGAGATCGCTTTACAATCTATTCGCCCGTTTTTACAAAGAGATGGTGGTGATGTGGAATTTGTGGAAGTGACGTCTGATAATGTGGTGCGTGTGCGACTTGTGGGAGCTTGCGAAACGTGTGCGATGAGTGCAATGACTTTAAAAGCGGGTATTGAAGAATCCATCATGAACGCCATTCCAGAAATTATACGAGTAGAAGCCATTTAGTCAAAATCACGACGAAAAATGATTAAAATCTTCTGCTAATCCTTATCAAAGTAGTAAATTTGAACAAAATTAATACTTGAACTGTTGCTAAGGCAACTTTTATACGCATAAAATGATTGAAACAGATATTATTATTATTGGTGCTGGTCCAGTTGGTCTTTTCACCGTTTTTGAAGCTGGATTGTTAAAATTAAGATGTCATTTAATTGATTCTTTACCGCAGCCCGGAGGCCAATTAACCGAAATTTATCCCAAAAAACCAATTTACGATATCCCAGGATTTCCAACTGTTGATGCTGGAGATTTGATCGATAATTTAATGCAACAAAGTGCGCCGTTTAAACCCGGTTTTACCTTGGGCGAATCTGCCGTTACCATTGATGAAACGGAGGATAAAAAATTCATTGTTACCACGAATAAAGGTACAAAACACCTAGCACCGATTGTGATGATTGCAGGAGGTTTAGGAGTTTTTGAACCGCGCAAACCGCCTGTTGAAAATCTTGAGGATTTTGAAGATAAAGGGGTTGAATACATCATCAAAGATCCTGCATTTTATAAAGATAAAAAAGTGGTGATTGCTGGTGGTGGTGATTCTGCACTCGATTGGTCGATTTATTTGGTAAAAAATAATATTGCCTCTGAAGTTTCATTGGTTCACCGCAGAAATTCGTTCCGAGGTCATTTGGATTCGGTTCAGCAAGTGATGGATTTAGCGGCTGAAGGAAAAATAAATCTCATCACCGAAGCAGAAGTGGTAGGAATTGAGGGAGATGGAAAACTTAACGCTGTCGTTATTGAACACGAAAAACAAGGACGATTTACAAAAGCAGCAGATCATTTTGTTCCGCTTTTTGGACTTAAACCAAGTTTAGGCCCAATTTCAGAATGGGGATTAGAAATTGATAAAAGTGCGATTTTGGTGAACACCAGAGATTATAGCACCAACCGTCCAGGTATTTATGCGATTGGTGATGTCAACCAATACGAAGGTAAATTAAAACTGATCTTATGTGGATTTCACGAAGGCACAATGGCGGTACAATCTGCTTTTGCACGCATTCATCCGGATAAGAAAAACGTGCTTAAATATACTACTGTTAACGGAGTTACTGGGTTCTAATTCAATTCTTATCAAGGGTTATTTTACAAAAGTTTGATCGTTTTTAGAACATCTTTTTGGGTGCGCCTGCGATAAAATCTTTTAAATAGAACGGTTCAAAATAGGCTAAATTGACAAAATCTTTTGCCTTAAATTTGGCTTCGGCTAATTCAATCATTCCTTTGGCGGTAACTTGCACCTCAAGGTCAAAAATAGTATTTTGATGTGTTAAAGTCGATTGACATTTTTCTGCACCTGGACCGATAAAAAAAACTTGACCTTTGGCTAAAAATTCATGGTAAGAATTTTCATCAATTACGTTGGCTGTGGTTGGTTCGAGGATGGTCAACGTCTCATCGAAAATGGCCGAATAAACTTCCATTCGACGCGCATCAAACATTGGACAAATTAATACCCCTAGTCCTTTTTTTTGAATTGCTAATGCTTCCAATGAATTTATTGCAATCAATGGTAAATCCATGGCGTAACATAATCCTTTCGCCGAAGATGTCCCAATACGCAGTCCTGTGTACGATCCTGGTCCTTCGCTCACCGCAACTGCATCCAACGAATTTAATTCAACCCCTGACATTTTAAGTAAGTCAATAATCAACCCATTTAATTTTTCAGAATGCGAATATTGATCGGCTGTAAGACTTAATGTATTCACTTCTACCCCATCTCGCCCAAGCGAAACCGAACACACTTTTGTGGCCGTTTCCAGTGATAATATCAGTCCCATGTTAATCTATTATTCGAATTTCTACCCTCCGATTCGCGTCTTCTTCTGCCAAATTTGTTGGTTTTTCGTAGATCATCTCCGTGTTGCCCATTCCAACGACCACCATTCTACTTGCATCAATTCCATTTTCTTTTAAAAAATCCCTGACTGCTTTGGCTCGCTCTTCCGATAACACTTTTATTTTTGAGGTATTTTCATGGTCAGGCGCATTGACATGTCCTCTAATTTCAATCCTCAGTTCATCATTCACCGCCATAAAATCAAGTAACCTTTTTAATGCGGTGGATGAAATGGGCAAAAATTCATCGGTGTCTTCCTCAAATTTTATGTCTTCTAAAGCCAGTTTTTTTCCGAGAGATAATTTTTCCAATTCGATCAACACATCTAAATTTTTCCCTACACTCCCTTTGGTTTCCACCTCTTTGTAAAAAAGGAAATATCCTTGGGTATTCGATTCAATTTGAATCGTTTTAGCAGAACTTGCATCGAAAATAAAATCCGTTCCCATAAACAGATAATTATCCAAATTTACACCAAATATAACGGTATTTGCTTCGATTGGTTCGCCCGTTTCTTTATCTCGAATGCGCAAGCGGATAAAATTTTGAGATTTTCCAGTTCTAAAATCTTGAATCACTGCATTGGAAACCATCACTTGCCCGATGCGTTTATAGCGCACGGTAATGTTACTTTTAAAGGTCGAATTGGTATGGATCAGTAGATAAAAAACATCATTTTGGTTGCATTCTACACTTCCTCTAAAATGATCTCCTGTTGTGTTTAAATGTTGATTATTGTCCCATTGATGAAGTATTGGTCGTGCTTTATCAGCCTCCAATTGTTCGCAAAAAGAATTGTCATTGGCTTTGAACAGAAAATAACTAAAATCGGTATTGTTTTCGGTAGATATTTCAAAGGCGAAATTACCTTTTACATTCGGCTCAAGCCGCAACCACACAGAATTTACCTCATAAAAATCGGGATACAAACCAACCAAATCATCTCTAAAACCCATATTGCCTGGAAATTGGAGATGGGATGGGCTTGAATAATCAGTTACTTCCACCGCACCAAAACAATCAGCGAACGAATTAGAAAATTGCATTTTAAATCCTTGCCCGAAAAGAAATCCGCAAGATAAAAACAATCCAAAAAGAATATTTTTTTTCAATTCCACTATTTTCAAACAAAGATAGCATAATTTTAGAAAAAAATACGGGCAATAAGTCAACTTATCCACATGGAAAACACGAAAACTTTATACGAAATTATTGGAGATCAACGCTTAAAACAACTACTGGACAGTTTCTACGGGAAGGTCTTTGCAAGTCCTATTATTGGCACATTGTTTAATCATACAGATGCCGATACCATTAAAGACAAACAGTTTTGTTTTCTGACTCAATTTTTAGGTGGACCAGCACGGTACAATGAAAAATATGGCACCCCTCAAATGAGAAAACGTCATTTACCACATCGAATTACAGAAGAAGCAAAACACGAATGGCTGCGATTAATGCAAAGTTCCATCGACGAGCTTGATTTACCTATTTCATTAAAAAAAGCACTTTACGATTGTTTCCCGCAAGTTGCGCAACACATGGTTAATTCGTAGGTGATTAAACCCTACGGTCAACTCTTAAATCGTATCAATAATCGCATTTAAAGTAGCGGAAGGGCGCATCGCATTCACCAATAATTCGGCGTTCGGATGATAATACCCCCCTAAATCAATCGCATTTCCTTTCCCATTTAATTCGCTCACTATTTTCGATTCGTTTGCCAACATGTTTTGATAAATCGTAGAAAACTTTGAACGTAAATCCAAATCATCATTTTGCTCAGCAAGTGCTTTGGTCCAATAAAGTGCAATATAAAAATGACTTCCTTTCGTGTCTAATTCACCCGCTTTTCGTAAGGGAGATTTATCATTTTCAAGAAAATCTTCGGTGGCTTTATCTAAGGCAACCGCCATAACCTGTGCTTTTTTATTCTTGTTTTTCTCACTCAAATGTTCCAACGAAGCTGTCAGCGCCATAAATTCACCAAGCGAATCCCAGCGTAAATGACCTTCTTCTGTAAATTGTTCGACATGTTTTGGAGCAGAACCGCCCGCACCAGTTTCAAACAATCCGCCACCATTCATCAACGGTACAATAGACAACATTTTAGCACTTGTCCCAAGTTCCAAAATAGGGAAAAGGTCAGTCAAATAATCCCGTAAAACATTTCCAGTTACTGAGATGGTGTCATTTCCAGCTTTTAATCTTTCCAACGTGTAATTGGTCGCCTCAACTGGATTCATGATTAATAATTCCAGGCTAGAAGTATCATAATCTTGCAAATATTTATTCACCTTTTTAATCAACTGACGGTCATGTGCGCGTTTTTCATCCAACCAAAACACGGCAGGCGTGCTTGTTGCAGTGGCACGATTGACAGCCAATTTCACCCAATCTTGAATTGGGAGATCTTTCACTTGACACATGCGCCAAATATCTCCTTTTTCAACCAAATGTTCCATCAATACCTTTCCATCACCATCGGTGACTTGTACTTTTCCATTTGCTTCAATTTGGAAAGTTTTATCATGCGATCCATATTCTTCGGCTTGTTGCGCCATAAGTCCAACATTTGGAACGGTACCCATTGTCTTAACATCAAACGCACCGTTTTTCTTGCAAAAAGCAACGGTTGCCGAATAAACTCCTGCATACGAACGATCTGGCACTAATGCCTTCGTGTCTTTTAAATTTCCGCCTGGAGCCCACATTTGACCTGAACTTCTTATCGCCGCAGGAATAGAAGCGTCAATAATGACATCTGAAGGAACGTGTAAATTCGTAATTCCACGCTCTGAGTTCACCATTGCAATTTCAGGTCCATTTGCGTAGCAAGCTGCAATCACTGCTTCAATTTCTTTTCTTTTCTCTTCTGGTAAAGTGGCGATTTTAGCGAGAACATCTCCAAAACCATTGTTTGCGTTAATCCCTAATTCTTTAAATAAAACGTTATATTTGGTAAACAATTCTTCAAAATAAACCTCAACAGCAGCGCCAAAAATGATTGGATCAGAAACCTTCATCATCGTGGCTTTTAAGTGCAAAGATAAAAGTACATCTTCTTGTTTTGCGGCTTGAATTTCGTGTTTAAAAAACGACCTTAATTCACGAATATTCAATACTGATCCATCAATGATTTCCCCTTCGATAACTGGCGTTTTTTCTTTTAAAACTGTCGCATTTCCATGGTCATCAATAAATTCGATTTTAACATTGGTGGCATGATCAATTAAAACAGAATTTTCACTTCCATAAAAATCACCGCTGGTCATACTTGCAATGCTCGTTTTAGAATCAGCGCTCCATGGTCCCATCGAATGCGGATTTTTTTTCGCGTAATTTTTCACAGCTTTTGGTGCACGTCTGTCCGAATTCCCTTCGCGAATTACTGGATTTACAGCACTCCCTTTAATTTTATTATATCTGGCTTTTACGTCTTTTTCAAGATCCGTTTCTGCATTTTCTTTGAAATCAGGAATATTATACCCTTGTTTTTGCAATTCGGCAATGGCCTCTTTTAATTGCGGAATGGAGGCGCTGATATTCGGTAATTTAATAATATTAGCATCAGCTTGCAAAGCAATTTTACCTAAATCGGAAAGTGCATCAGTTACACGTTGATTTTCAGTTAAAAACTCGGGAAATGCTGCCAAAATTCGCGCAGCTAACGAAATATCTCGGGTTTCTACTACCACTCCTGCCGACTTTGTAAACGCTTTTACAATAGGTAAAAAAGATTGAGTCGCTAAAGCAGGTGCTTCATCTGTAATCGTGTAAATAATTTTTGAATCTGAAATTGACATTTTATCGTGTTATTCGTGTTTAAAATTGATAAATAGTTAAGACTATGAATTACAATTGGTGAAACAAATTTATGCAATTGAATTTAAAACAACCCCTTTAAAAATTTAATTTTATCGACAAATAGCTACTTTTTGAACCAATTTAGAAGATTAATCCCAACGTTAAATGAATACATGGAATTAAACGCTTTAAGTTCTGAATTTTGGAGAGGAGCGATTAGATCCCGATTATAGCTGCATTCTAACCATAATTTACCGTGAAAATCTATCCCAAACCCACCAGTACCGCTCAAATTAAAGTGTGCATAGTCGGAATGATTGATGTTAGCAGGCGTATAATACGTACCATCAAGTGTGATTAATTCCTCAACTACTTCTGATTGATACAAATGCCCAGAATGCACCCCAGCAAGTAAATACGGCCTAATCAGAGAATCTTTTCGGAAATAAAATAAAGCAGATAAGGACGTGGAAACATGTTTGAATTTCTGCCCAAGACGATCGACCGAAATACCAGGATATTGAGAGAAATAACCTCTTGTTTCTAGTCCAGCTTTCAAACGTAATCACCACCTTGTTGAGAGGGAATAATCGGCAAATAACTCACACCCTGGACTAGACAAAAAGGACTCTACCGAACGCGCAAATTTCTTGGGAATTTCTTGAACGACGTTAATCTGCCTCGACACAGTTACCTTTGGTTGGATACCTGCGCCAACAATTTGTGAAACACTGCTAAAAGACACGAGGACGATCAGACATGTCACTGACAATTTTCTACTATTGATTTTTTAGGATTTAAAATTAAGTAGGTGTTTCTCAATAATTTTTTCTCTAAAACAAAAAGGTTTCCGTTTTATTGCGTGTATTCCTTATTCGATTGTCTGATCGATTTCGACTTCCTTTTTTATTTTATAATTGGGAGAGATTCGAATGCCGATAGTTCCAAATCTTAACCGATTAAACGGTAATTCCGAACCGTGGGTAGAGGTTTGGGTTAATTGGAACAACCTTAACTTTAATAAATCTACCGCCATAAAATAAGTGGTTGAAAAGCGCTCTCTTTTTTCTGTGAGTTGGAGTTGATATTGTAATTTTAACAGCGGAAAATCAACATCCACTACAGATCCTGAAAAGTTTTGTTTTCTAGTATTCGTCAGCACAATAGCTGACAGTCCTACACCTAATGAATTGGTAATTTTGAAGGATTTATTAGGATTCCAGTGCACATCAAAAAACTGAATCAAATTTACAGCATTATAGGAGGTTTTAAATTTCAGTCCATCAAACGCATTCACAATCGAATCAGGGTTGGTGGTGGAACTTTCCATATAAACTAATTTCCCTTCACTGGTAAATCGTTGAAAACCCACTTCCATCGAGTATCCCAAATGCCATTTATCTGGATGCATAAATTGTCCGCCCGTATGTCTAAACACGAGCCCATACGCAAGAGGATTCAATTTAGGCTGGGTTTGATAACGATCCACTGTCTCATTGTCATTCATGGCATAAATAGAAAATGGTTCATTTCTCGGAGCGTTAAGAAAAGATAATTCGTATCCCATGCCAATTTTAAATTGCGTAAAGCCAATATTTATGGTGAAAATTACCCCAAGCAAACACATAAATTTTAAAATCTTCGGCATATTTTTTTAAGGGAAAGATACAAAAAAAATAAAGTTAGTTTAGCCCGAAGAAAAATTCACCCTCAAAAAAGCACCGCAGCAATTTTTAAATCTGCCGGTGAGGTGATTTTGATGTTTTCTTCGTTCCCATCCACCAAATGTATTTTATGTCCATCGGCCTCCACCACGCTGGCATCGTCAGTGTAAAAATCTTGATAAGGTTTTTGATAAGCCGAACGCAGAACAGAAGACTTAAAACATTGGGGCGTTTGTGCTAATTTAAAATCTGATCTTTTCACAGCAATTGAATCATTTTCTTTTACTTGTCGTAACGATTCTGTCAAAGCAACCACCGGAATACTTGCCCCATAATTAACGGCAGCAGCGAAGGTTTCGGCAATAACGCGGTTCGAAACCAAGGGACGAACGGCATCATGCACACCAATCAATTGACCAGTTGCTTTTTCAAGCCCCTTTTTCACCGAATCAAATCGCTCCTTTCCTCCAGCCACGCAACTATGTTTTACCTGAAAATTATCGATTTCACAAAGTGAATTCCAATAAGAAATTTGATTCTCTGGAAGGACAAGAATAATTTCAATCTGAGAGTCGTAAGTAAAAAATTTCTCAATTGTCCACATTAAAATTGGTCGATTATTCAGCAATAAAAATTGTTTAGGCACTTCAGCTCCCATTCGTTTACCAACGCCACCACCTGTAATAATAATTGACTTTTCGACCATTTTAACAAATAAAAAAACCGCCTAGAAAAATGCTAGGCGGTTTAAAGATACATATTATTCCAAATTTTATAGAATCAACATGGCGTCTCCGTATGAATAGAACATGTATTTTTCTTTAATTGCTTCTTCATAAGCTTGTTTCACAAAATCCAAATCAGCAAAAGCTGCAACCATCATCAACAAGGTTGATTGTGGGGTATGGAAATTTGTAATCATACAATTCGCAACAGAAAAATCGTATGGAGGAAAAATAAATTTATTTGTCCACCCTGAAAAGGGTTTCAAAAGTCCTTCTGTCGAAACACTTGATTCAATGGCGCGCATACTCGTTGTACCAACAGCACATATTCGTTTTTTATTCATTTTGCCTCTATTCACAATATCAGCAACTTCTTGTGTGATTTCGGCTTGTTCCGAATCCATTTTATGTTTGGTCAAATCTTCCACGTCCACCGTTCTGAATGTTCCCAAACCAATATGTAGGGTTAATTCAGCAAATTCAACTCCTTTAATCTCCAGCCGTTTAAGTAATGATTTACTAAAATGCAAGCCAGCAGTTGGTGCTGCCACAGCTCCTTCATTTTTTGCATAAATTGTTTGATAACGCTCCTCATCTTCTGGGACAACTTCACGTAAACCTTTAATATAGGGTGGAATTGGCGTTTCGCCTAAATCAGTGATTTTTTGTTTAAACTCCTCATACGACCCATCAAATAAAAATCGAATAGTTCGTCCTCTTGAAGTGGTGTTGTCGATTACCTCTGCAACCAACGAATCATCCTCTGTAAAATAAAGCTTGTTTCCAATTCTGATTTTACGTGCCGGATCCACTAAAACATCCCACAATAAACTTTCACGGTTTAACTCACGTAATAAAAACACCTCAATCCGTGCTCCTGTTTTTTCCTTATTTCCATATAATCTAGCAGGAAACACACGGGTATTATTCATTATCAATACATCCCCCTCATCAAAATAATCCAATACATCCTTAAACAATTTATGTTCAATGGTTTTCTTCTCTCTGTTCAACACCATTAAACGGGATTGATCACGAGATGGATTAGGATGCTGTGCAATTAATTCTTCAGGTAGTTCAAAATTGAATGCGGATAGCTTCATAACGATTTTCTAATTTAAAAGAGTGCAAAGCTAACATTTTTAATATTGAAATCCTACTAATTTTAATCTTCGATTCGTTTTCTTATTTATCAGCAATCCTTAAAAAGAACACCCAGTTTCAACTTTTTTTATACTTTGGTTGACCTTTTTATTTTTTAAGGATATAGACCATTGCAAGGCATCCATCCATCGGTTGAAAAGATTGAAAATTTGATTAAAAAAATTCGTGTTCAAGACAGAGAAACACTCTTGTCCATTTATAAAGAAGTATTTCCGATGGCAGAGAAATACATACAACGAATTAGCGGCAACTCAACCGATGCGCAGGACATTTTTCAAGATTGCTTGTATCTGATCATTAAAAAAATGGACGATCTATCGTTTGAATTAACAGCGAAATTGATACCCTACCTTTTGGTGATTTCAAAAAATTTGTGTTAAAAAGAATTGACCAAACAAAAAATTGATGCCAATGAATTTTACCAAAGCGAGGAAAATCATGAACTAATCGGAGAACAAGAGTTTTAGCAATTAACCCGCGTCCAAAAAGTCAAGGATAGTTAAAGATAATTGGGCGAATCTTGTAAAACCTTCCTCGAACATTATTATTTCTTTAAAACTTCCATGAAAAAATTGCGGAGATGCTTCATTGCGCTTCTCCCGAACATGCCGAAAATCAAAAGTAAAAGTGTTTTATTCGGTTAAAAAAGTCACTTGGTTTAACTTCTCAACTTTTTAAAATTAGGTGTCTAAGAAAAAATCAGCCTTTTTGACAAGTATCTTTCGGACAAAATTAGCCCATCCGAAAAAGAAAGTTTTAAAACCTCCTTGGTTGCCTACGAATTAAACGCGCGATTTGAGGAGTATCCTGGTTTTTCAAAAACGCTCCACGATGGAATTGAACAGTTTTGACAAAATCAAAAAAAACAGCAAATCTCTTTCTAAAGAATTAGATTTCGATTTTTTTTCGCCTCAAAATAAAAATTTACGAAACGCCAAAATCCCAAAATTAACGGAAGTTTATCGTTCTTTCGTATTTGAAGTTCATTAATTGATCAACAAAACCTGTTACTTTTCAATAAATCTGCATTAATGTTCTGTCCAATTTTTTTTTGAGACATTGTAACTTTTTTAATTTAATTTTGTCTTATGGTTAGGACACTAACTGAAACGAGGTTGTGATAAAGTATATCATTGGCATATTTATTGGGATTTTTATGTTGTCAGGACAATTGTTCGGGCAAAGTATCACTGGTTTTGTCTACGATGAATTCAACAATCCCATTCCTTTTGTCAAAATTTATGTGAAAAATTTCACCAACGTAGGTGGTGTTTCAGATTTTGAAGGAAAATATGCCTTTGGCTGCGATTTCGGTTCATACGAAGTCCTCTACAAATGCATTGGCTTCGAAGATTTAGTGGTCACTGTCACCGTAAATTCTTTAGAACCTACCGTTCAAAATGTCTACCTGAAACAAGCCAATTACGAATTAAATTCAGTGGAAGTCACCACCAAAAAAAAGAATATTGGTTGGTCCATCGTTCAAAATGTCATCGACCATAAAAAAGAAATGATTCAACAAGTGGACGGTTACACCTGTGACATTTACATAAAAGGCGTAGAAACCTTTGATAAAAAAGAAAAAAAACCATCTGAGGCTCCCGAAGATGATAAAGAACCAGACGACCTCTTCCAAGCGCAAAAAGACGAAATTAAAAAAAAATTAGACGGAGAAAACCGATTAAATATGGTCGAAATTAACCTGACTAAACATTTTCAATATCCAAACGATCTAAAAGAAATTCGAAACGGGTACGAAAAAATCGGAAATCCAAATCAAATTTATTTTCAATCGACTGTTGGGGGCGATTTTAATTTTTATGAAAGTTTGATAAACAAAGAGGATTTGCACGTCTCGCCAATTGTTTCACCCTTGCATCCTTCTGGTATTTTAACCTACAAATACAAACTCGTTGAAATCACCACCACTGCCGATAACGACACTATTTACACCGTCGAAATTGAGCCACGTTCGGTTGGAACAACCACCATGCAAGGTCGTTTATACATCCTGAAAAGCGAATGGGTTTTGGTAAAAGTGGATGTCACGTTACACAAAGGAAATTTAAAAGTGTATGACGATTTTCACGTAATTCAAGAATTTGAAAAACAAGACAGTTGTTGGTTATTGAAAAAGCAGTTTTTTGAATACAGCACCAAATACGGGAAAGAAACTGTAAAAGGAACCACCAATGTGGTGTATTCTAATTATATCCTGAACCCTGATTTTGGTGAAAAATTTTTTTCCAATGAGTTGGGAATCACCACCAAAGAAGCGTATGAGCGAGATACGACCTATTGGGATTTAATTCGCCCAATCCCTCTCACGCCTGAAGAACAAATCAAAAAATTTCAACACGATAGTTTAATGGCTGTGCTAACTTCAGAAACCTACCTCGATTCAGTGGATGCCGTTTTTAATCAAATCACTGCACTAAAAATATTGTGGTTTGGTATAGAACACCGCAATCGTTTTCAAAAAACACAATGGTACCTCTCGTCTGTGGCAAGCATGTTAGAACCCGTTCAAATTGGCGGAGCACGTGTAGGCCCGGGCGCAAGCTATTTCAAAAAATGGAAAAACGAACAATGGGTAGATATTTCCACCAATACATCCATCGGGTTCAATAATGGCGATTTTAGGGGGAACGGCCGAATTTATCACCGGTATAACCCCAAAAAATTCGGAACCTATTCGCTGTGGTTTGATCGTGGCGCCTCCTTTATTAACCCTTACGACGCCTGGGGGCAAATTCTTAAGCGCGAAAATATTTACCAAAATACCCAAGGTGGCGTTTGGCATAACATCGAAATTTTTAACGGTTTTTATTTCTCAGTAGGGTTACGCTTAGAATCTCGTTCACCATTCGATTTGGACTATAAATTTGTAGAATGGTTTGACGAAGAATTACAAAACGGACCACCTATCCAATTTGAGGCTTATAACGCTTTCCGATCCAATACCTCCTTTTCCTATACCCCCGGACAAAAATATGTTTCTGAGCCTTATCGCAAAGTGGTGTTAGGCAGCCGTTGGCCAACCTTCTCTTTCTATTGGGAAAAAGGAATCGAGGGTGTTTTTAACTCCATTCTTGATTATGACTATTTAAGTTTTGAAGTGGCACAAGACATTCAAATTCGCACCTTAGGCATGTCAAAATACCGCATTAAAACAGGTGTATTTACCAATCAAGACAGTGTTTTATATATAGATCGTAAGTTTTTCCGCCAATCCGATCAAGAAAATATTTTCCGTTTTCTCTTTAGTCAACCCCTCTACTCCTTCCAAAACCTCGATTCGTCCTACGAAACCCAAGATTTTTATGTAGAGGCACATTACATTCATCATTTTAACGGGGCCTTGTTTAACAAACTACCGTACATGAAAAAAACAGGCTTGCAAGAAGTATTCGGGGCTGGCTTTATTTACTTACCCGAACACAATAATTATTTTTACTCCGAACTCTTTTTTGGAGTTGAACGCACCTTTAAATTTGCACGGAAACGTTTGCGAATTGGCGGGTACATGGTGTTCAGCGTGGCGAGTAATCAGATCGCATTGCCAAAAGAAGATCAACCCAAAAACGTCCAGTTCAAAGTCTCTTTCGATGTCATGGACGAACGCGATTTAAAATTTAATTTCTAAAAGAATTTGGGCGTGCCCCAGACATCCCTCCTGAAACGTCGGGATCGTCATGGTCAGGCTGTCCAGGCTCGCTCTTACCTCATCGGTTCTTATCTCCCAATTCATTCACCCTTTCATCACTCGATATCACCTAAAAGGTAAGGAGCTCAAACAATCCTTCACATCCTTCACGCGGGGGGAAAGTTTACACAGCTAGATTTACCAAAAAAACAATTTTTTTAACTTTTTTAACGAACCAAAACACCTTATTAGTTCGTGTTTTATAAATTTTAATTCGCAAATTAGTAAGCAAAATAAAAAAAATATTGTGAACAATAAACTTATACTAATCAGCTCAGCAGCACTAATTTGTGTTAATTGTGCCATCATTCGCCCGGGTGAAGTGGGTGTAAAACAAACAATTGGTAAATTATCAGAAAAAAGCTATACCGAAGGCGCCGTTTGGTATAACCCATTTGTTACAAAAATTATCAAAATTAGCACCCAAATTAATGATTTAGAATTAACCCTAAGTTTACCAAGTAAAGAAGGATTGAGCGTCACAGCACAGATATCTATTCTTTATCGTATTGATCAAACTAGCGTTCCGAATTTAATAAAAACCATAGGGCTTAAATACGAAAGCATTATTTCAAATGTCTTCCGATCTGCCTCAGCAGATGTTTGCTCTAAATACTTTGCAAAGGATATGCACTCCGGAATGCGTGCCGAAATCGAAGATGCAATTCGACTAAAAATGTCCGAAAATCTTTTAGACAAAGAATTATTATTGAATCTGTCTTAATGAAAAGTATTCAATTACCAGCTGGTCTTGCCAGTTCTATCGAACAAAAACTGCAAGCCGAACAAGATGCCATGCGCATGGAATTCATCTTACAACAAGAAAAATTAGAAGCGGAAAGAAAAATAATTGAAGCCACTGGAACAAAGGATGCGCAAAAAATCTTATCCGAAGGTTTAACTCCTGAAATTTTACAAATCAGAAGTATCGAAGCGTTTATTGAACTAGCCAAATCAGCAAACAGTAAAGTAATTATCACCGACGGTAAACTACCTTATCTAATTAATGAATAAAGGGTTAACTTAAAAACAGACAATGGTCAACATCGTAATTTACTTAAAAGAAGAGTTTGATGCAATGGAACTTGTGAAATCTCTCCTTGCCGAAAAATTGGTGGCTTCTGCTTCAATTGACATCAATAATGCTTCGTACAAAATGGAAAACAATAAATTGGTCGGCGAGATTTTTAGTGTCATCACCGCACAATCCAAAGCACTCTTGTTTGCAGACATTGTAAAACATGTAGAAAATAAATTAGGTGAAGAAATTCCAATTATTTCCATGCCAATTATTGGATCGAATCGAATTTTTGACACGACCATCAAAACGAAGACGCATTCCGTTTGAGAATTGATATTGTTGAGGCACTCACAGATTCTGTGAATCCAACTGAGTTCTAAAAAAACTTAGAAAGCGCGATGCGGAGTTGGGAAGCTCCTAGGGACAAATTATCCCTAGGGAGAAATGCTGACAAATGGTAAAAAAACCATTTAGCTCTTTAAATAAGCTTGACTGCGCGTTAAAACCAGTTTCGCAATCCCAAATATCAAATCCAAACTGATACTCCTCAGATTTAATACCTTTGTGTTTTGAAATAGGACACGTTCATGGATATTACGAAACTCAGTCTGGATGAAACTTTACCTCTTACCTGCTCACGGGCAGGTGTGTGTTGTCATGGGAATGTAGTGATGTTAAATCCGTGGGAAGTATATTCACTCGCCAAAGAGAAAAAAATGTCGCCACCTGCTTTCCGAGATGGGTATTGTGAATTGGGTGGTGCTCAACTTAAATTTGAGGGAAAACAAAATCTCCAAGGCAAAAAAGCATGTAACCTCTACGTCAATGATTTTGGGTGTAGTGTACATGTTGGCCGACCGCTTGCTTGCCGTTTGTATCCTATTGGTCGCCAAATTCAAAACAATTCTGTGCAATACATGCACCAAGGCACCACATTTCCCTGTTTAACAGGCTGTGCAGAGGTCTTGAATTTACCAAAACTAACGGTTGGTGCTTATTTATTAGGTCAAGCCACCGAAAAATTTGAAACGGCGCAAGATGCCTATTTAGAATTGATGCAAAACATCGCTGATATGGCCTTTGAATTTTTGTTGGACACAGGTTTGGCCGCCAGCGGTGATAAAAAAACAGTCGTCCTTTGGCGAAAAATGGGGAAAGAATCGCCCAATGATTTAATCAAACGAATTGGCGCCGAATGGATGAACTATTTATTCGTTCCGGATTTAGGCATGTCGATTGAAAATCCCCTGGAATTTGTTCAAATTCACAGTGAATTTTTGCAAGAAAAAGTCCATGAAAAATTTGGAGCAGCTACCACACTCATCAAATTCCATGAAGCTTCTGTTTTATTAATGGGACTTGCTTTACAATTGGCCCGTGGTTTAGGTGCCGATCCCGAAAATTTAGCGCAATTTTGGAGCGATACCGCGAATGAACATGGAGCTTTGAGATAATATCACCTCCCTAATTATTTACCCCTCCTCGCTTTGAAGTTGGTTTACAATCACCTTTAAATTGTCCAATAATTCCAAATTAATAATTCCTTTTTCTAAATCAAAATTTTGATTAAAGCTTGGTAAAGAAAAAGTGGCTTTAATAACTGCGCCTGAACGTGGAAATAATTCTTTCGCCGATTCTAAAACGGATGCTCCACCTCTCGCCCCAGGTGATGTGGCCATCAACAACATGGGTTTCCCATTAAACGTTTTTCGGTCTTTTATTCGTGAGGTCCAATCCAAGATATTTTTTAGGCCGACATTAAACGAGCCATTATTTTCTGCTAATGAAAGAATAATTAAATCACACCCATCAATTTTATTGGCAAAATCGATTACCTCGGCTGGCATTCCAAGCTCACTTTCTACATCCACACTAAACATTGGAGGCGTTAATTCACTCAAATCTGCTTTATCAATGGTGGCATTTTCAAATAATTGCGCCGTAAAATAAGCCAAGGCTTTGTTGATTGATTTTCGAGAATTACTTCCTCCAATGGCTAAAATTTTCATTTTTTTAGTGTTAATTGTTTCGTTCTTTGCCTAAAAAATGCAACTAAAATGAATGATTGTATTGTTTAATTCCAATTAACCTTTCACCTCAAGGTAAATACACAATCCGAAATTGTTTCGAATCAAGACCATCCAACTGATATTTAATTAAATAAGTGCCGGCTGCCAAATTGTAAGTACTTAAATTGATTTGATTCAATCCTTCAAAACTGGTAACAAAACGTCCTTCTAAGTCAGTAAGTGTGATTATTTGTCCACTTAAGGCTCCAGGCAAATTTAACCATCCCGAGGTTGGGTTGGGGCAAACTTGTCCAACTAATTCGGGCAAAGTTTCTGTGGATAAAAAGGGGTTATTGTCATTGATGACCCCAACGGCGTCCAAGTCAAACCCTCCGCTTTCAAAATCGGTTTTATACGGATCGTTAATCAAATTTCCTTCGCTATCTTTTGTTCCATAAAGCGGATCGATGGTGCCAATCACATCCACCAACCGCACGTATAAAATTTCATTCAAATCAATTCCGATCGAGTCGACCAAATCGGCTAAATCAAAAGGGGTTCCGTAACCTTGACGGTATTTACCGGCTAAATTGTGGATTAACTTGGTATCAGTTGTTCCATACGTTTCGATTTGGGTTTCGGTTTGGGTATTTGAAATGGCTGAAAACCGCACAAAACGTTCCCCGTCTGTACTCACCTCAACAAATGCAAACTCTAAATAATCGTCCGAAAAACTATTTTCAAAAACCGCAAAATCTGGTCCTTCTCCATCGCGCAGCGAATAAGGAAATGTAAGCGTAATCGAACCATTATCTCCCAAACTTACACAATCAACACTGGTCCCTTCGGCAACACCAAGGGCAGCAAGTGAATCACCATAACTCGCATCACCTCCATCAGGAGTAGCAATGTCCAAAAGACCGCGGTTAAAATCAATGACCTCATTAGCCCAATTGACAATAATCACGGAATCTTTTTTAATCGCTGTGGTACCTTCCTCGCCTGCAGGTGGTGCAAATTGTGCCCACACTTGACCAGAAAAAACGGTGAAAATCACTAAAAATCGAATCAATTTCATCTATTTATGATTAAAAATGAGGTCATTTGCAATTAATCCAGCTTGAAAATCAAAAAGCTTATCCCCATTTAGGGTAAACACACTAATTGTTGAAGAATTTACATACCCATTGGCGTCAACGCAATAAATCCGCTCGGCGATTGGATCAATGTGAAACCCGTAAAATGTTTCAAACCCACTCAAATCGATGGAAAAAGAAGCTTCTACTTCCTCCGTATTGGTGTTCATCCGTTGCACCTTTTTGGTGTCTCCATTGCAAAAATAAAGCCAATTGTCCAAAATCGTTAACGACGAAACATCCCAAGCATATTCGTTTAAAATGACATTGGTTTCGCTGTTAATGCGCAACAAAGCCGGTGCAATGTCATCATAATTCCCATTCGATACAAGGTAAATTTCATCCTGAGTATCTACAACCATTTCTGTACAATTAATCCTTGTTTTAAAACTGCTTTCTAACGTGTTAGATCCTGTATTAATCACTGACATGGTTGAATCGTACACAGGATATTGCAATCCTCCCGAATTGGACACATAAAGTTGATCATTCACCAACACCATTCCATCTGGGTTTGCGCCCACTTCAATTAATTTGATGACTTGAAAATTGATTAAGTCAACCACAGCAACGGTTCCATCAAAATTGCAGACATACCCATAAAATCCCTTTACCAAAACCCGTCTTGGTTCGCGCGCATTTATGCCATCAAACAAAGGAATTTGTGCCACCGATTTTAAGGTAAATCGGTCGACAATTTCAATTTGGCTGGAAAGATCAATCGCCATGATCACAAAATCTCTGCCTGCAATCGAATAGGCCTCAAAATCATTGGCAACATCACCCAAGCCCCTATTATTCTCTGATTGAAAAACATCTTGGTAGGATGTCTGTCCGTCAAAAAAACTCAATGTCGCATTATTTTGATTGTATAATCCTTCGTTTAAAATCAATACTCCTAGGTCGTACTTTTCTGGTACTTCTGGCACAGGAGGAGGATTCTTCT
The DNA here is from genome assembly GCA_044361315.1 of Crocinitomix sp. Classification (GTDB taxonomy): domain Bacteria; phylum Bacteroidota; class Bacteroidia; order Flavobacteriales_D; family Crocinitomicaceae; genus Crocinitomix. The sequence goes on from JBIKJA010000001.1 coordinate 67,869, forward strand.
CACACGAAAAGATGGTCAGCACTACCACTAAAAATAAAATCCTTTTCATCTTAAATCGCATATTTTAATCGGAATTGATAATATCTTCCGGGCATTGGAAAACTCCGAATGACTTCATAATTTTTATTCAATACATTCATTGCTTTTACATCCACCAATAATTCGGAGGACAAAAATTTAAATGTGTACGCCAATCCAACATTTATATCGGTAAATGCAGGAAGCAAATTGGTGTACGTATTTTCGTTTAACGAATATCTAAAACCTGAATAAATTGCATTGGCGTTTAAATTTACTTTTTTCCAATGCAGACTAAACCCGCTAGTTGAACTGTAAAATGGGGTGTAAGGAATTTGATGTCGATATGTAATACTTGCTGCATCTGTCACATCTAGTGATTGGTTAAACGAATGATTTGAATTAAGCTGAACCTCGATTTTTTTCACATTAAAAAAGATAAACATGCCAAGATCAAGTCCTTTAATGTCGGTTTTTCCAATATTTTGCATGCTCCAATTAAATAAATCTTTGGTGGGTATGGCAACAATTTTATTTATTACGGTGTTTTGATAAGCATCTGCAGTAAATTCTATTCCGTTTTTTTTATGTTCGATACCGTAGGTAATTCCCAAATTAAACAGTTGCGCATCTTCTGGTTTAAGTTGTGTGTTTCCGATGAAATTATAATACAAATCATTAAATGTGGGCAAACGATAGGTATTTTTATAAAACCCCCTTACCCTTAAATTGACTTTTTGAATAGGGAGATACGCCACCGCCAAAAAAGGAGAAAGTTTAAAAAATTGATTGGTTTGTGATTCGTTTGAAAAATCATTGGCTACCTGTGCAGTGAGATTTGATTCGACTTTAAATTTTCCGAAAACCGTTGAACCACCTACCACATGCACTTGCTGAATTCTTAAAGGTGCAATAACCATTTCATTTCCTTGAAGTGTGGTATGAAGCGCATCCGAACCAAAAAAAATCCGTTCCGAAGGAAATCGAAATTGGCGGTAGACCATGGCGCCAAGTCCTGAAGAAGTTTGTTGGTAAGTCACATCCACAAATCCTTGTAAATTCAGTGCAAAAGGATCATAATACCGGGTGAAATTTGACTGGAAATCGGCATGGGTTAAGAGTTGCCATTTCCCTTTATCACTTCGATGATTTAAATTAATTCGTACATCTTCATTCCATAATTTTTGATCGTTTGAAGGATTGTATAAAACCACTGCGCCGGGTAACTCTTGTTGGTTATTATTGTAAAAAGCGCTAAGTGTTAATTTGAGCTGTTTTTTAATATAACCTGTTAACCAACGCAGACGGTAATTGATCATGGCAGTATTGTTTCGATTTAAGGATCCATTTTCTTGCGCTTGCGGATGGATGTACCCATACTCCCCACTGCCAAAACGGGTCATCGCTTGAACTCCTGTAAAAAAATGTTTCCCGAGTTTGGTTTGTAAATAAATTCCCTCCTCGTACGAATTAATCGAAGTTGTATTAGAATAAATTCCTAATTTAAATTTGGTAGGCGGCGTAAATAAAATCGACTGTAAGGAAATGGCACTTGCTTGAGCGAAAGCACTTGCTGAAAAGTCTTGACCAACAATTTGCCCCGCACTAAATTGTATTTTTTCAAGCCCAAACAATTCGAATGAAGATAGATTTGCCACCCCACTTTGCACATTTGGAATGGAAGATCCATCGACCAAAATTCCTGTGTGGCCTGCCCCCAAACTACGAAATGAAACTGTTTTTAATCCACCAATTCCCCCATAATCCCTTAATTGAATTCCAGGAATAAATTTAACAGCATCGCCTACATCCAACCCTCCTAATTCATTTATTTTTTGAGATGAAAATTCGAAATGGGGCACTGTAGAAGACAAATTGGACAGTCGCAAATTTTGTTGAGCTTGGGAAAAAACTGGCACGGGTTTTAAAAGTCTGGTCGTGTCTTGACCGTAAGCCACAAATCCGCAGCTCACGATCAAAATAAATCCTGTCCTTTTAAAAATTACCATCCTTACTTACAAAACAATTATTGAGAAACAACCAATTTTTGTCTCACTTTTGCTCCTTCTTGCTCCAATTCGATGAAATAAGTACCCCTACTTAAAGTTGAGAGATCCAAGGTATTTACCCCAATTTGACCGACTTGTCTAAGTACTTTTTTTCCTTGTAAATCGACTACTAAAATCTCATTTGATTCGTCTAATTTGATAGAAACGAAATCATTTGCAGGATTCGGGTAAATTGAAAGTTTTGTCAGCTCATTTCCATCGACATTAAATAAAACATAACCCTCTGGTAAACTTGGCGGTGTTGCTGGAGACCATGAAGTATACGATCCAGCAAACCATTCGCCGTTCTCCATTTCACGGCTAATTCCTTCGTTGAGTTCCCATCCACCAACATTGGTTGCGCTCCACGTTGACCAATAATAAGGCGCTCCACCAATTCCTAATTCACTCGTGACATCAAAGGCTGCATCATTTAAATAACCACCACTGAGATTAAAACTTAGCCCCAGTTCATCGACGAGCGCTAATTCTGTCATCACCTCTTCTGCGGTAATGGATACACCTTCAAAATTATACCCAAACGCATACGATGAACCTGTTGCCCATTCATTAAAATCCAACACCAAATAAACGGTGTTTGGCCCTGTGCCGAAAAATGAAAGAACGGGATAAAAAGCTGCCGAATCTATTGCGGAAATTGGATAAAATGGTCTGCGTGGAGTCCATTCGGCATACGAACATCCAAACCAATCCCCATCATTTACCTCAGTTGATAAACCTGCATTCATCGTCCAATTGGATAAATTTGTACCACTCCATGTTGCCCAATAATTAGGATCTCCTGCCAAACCTTTCAAATCATTAAAAAAGATGTCATTCAAAAAACCATCCGCATTAATGGACAAATTAACATCTGCCGCATCGATTGCAGCTAACATTTCTGCACCGTCGGTGGTTCCATCAAAACGATAACCCCACGCATACGAAATGGCTTCACCAGCGGCATCGGTCACAAAATCAACCACAAAAATGGCCGAATTTGCTCCTTCTCCTACCCAAAAACTTACTTGATCAGTGGTATAAAAATCAGATTCATAGGCTGGTAATGGTTCGCCAGGAACGATGGCAGGATCGAAGTCGGTGTATGAACATCCAAACCATTCGCCATTTTCCAAAATTTCGGGCAAACCAGCGTTCATTTCCCAATCGGTGAATTCAGTTCGTGACCAAGTTCCCCAATAATTTGGATCGCCGCCAATTCCACTGTGGGCGTTATAGGCGATATCATTTAAAAATCCACCTCCCGTAGAAATCGAAAGTTGTGCTTCGTCCAAGTCCAACGCCGCTAAGGCATCACCGCCAGTGACCATATCAGCGGCATCAAAAACAAAGCCCCAAGCATAACTTGAATCTTCTGTGCCATCCAAAAAATCAATGACGATAATAGCAGTGTCTGGACCTGCGCCGACATAATAAATTACGTCGTTTTGTGTGAATTGGGCTTTCCCCAAAACCGTTGTGAGCAAGAGTGCTCCTGTGAGTATTATTTTCCTCATCCTTTTTCATTTTTGCCTCATTGAAGGGCTGTGAATAAAAAGGAATAGAAACGAAGGATAAGTACATGAAAAACATGCCCTAAACTTTGCCTTTATCCCGAAAGCGTTGTTTTTTTGAGCGATGGCAGGTCTTCTGACTTACTCCATACTTTAGCGCCCTTCCCATTTGACTCGTTCAAACAGTGGTTTTGCGCACAAGCTTAGAAGCTCACAGCTGCGGGAACAGTTCAAGAATCCTTGTTTTGAACAACAAGTCACTTGATTCCCATTTTAATTCTATTCCAAAAATTAGTGGAATTGAAACCAAAACTCGGTACAAAGATAGAATTTTTTTGGGAAATGGAAGAAAAATTGAAATGAGGTGCTAATTGCTTAGGGGGTGGGGATTTTGGATATTCGAAATTAACGTTTTGACACATTCAACAAATCTTTCGATTTTTGTAAAATTTGGGATTTGGAATCCGTGGTAAATTCACTTTTATTCGAATTTTCCATAATTGCATTTCTTTAAAAAAACTTAAAACCAAATTCCCACTTTATTTTTTTCACTCTCCCCCATAAATAGAAATTTCCTTGACCCCATCACTGGTTCGTTTGGCGCGGTACATGCCTTCGGTGTTAAATGGCATAGCAATTTCTCCAAATTGATTAATGGCGATTAATCCTCCATCACCTCCTAAACGAAGCACTCTTTTATGAATGACTTCCGATGCTGCGGCTTCAAGCGATAAATTTTTATGTTCGATCAGACAGGCTACATCATACGCCACAACGCCACGAATAAAATATTCTCCGCTTCCAGTGCACGAAATGGCGCAGGTCTCATTATTTGCATAATTGCCGGCACCAATCATTGGGCTATCGCCTACTCTTCCATATTTTTTATTAGTCATTCCTCCTGTAGAAGTTGCGGCGGCGATATTTCCATTTTGATCACAGGCCACTGCACCTACTGTTCCAAATTTTGAATCTTTCTTTATGGCGTGATCTAATTGAAAAGTGTCCGATTCTTTAATTTCTTGCCACTGTTGGTAGCGAAAATCATCGTGGAAATAAGCAGGCGATTCTGTGGCGTGATTGTGTTGTTTTGCGAAAATCATCGCACCTTCGCCAGCCATAAAAACATGTTCGCTTTTGTCCATGACATCTCTCGCCAAGGAAACTGGATTTTTAATGCCTGTAATTAACGAAACCGCTCCTGCCTTCAAGGTCTTTCCATCCATGATGGAGGCATCCATTTCGTGCGATCCGACAGCGGTAAAAACACTCCCTTTTCCTGCATTAAACAAAGGCGAATCTTCGAGACAACAAACTGCTTTTTGCACGGCATCCAAGGCTGTTCCGCCATTTTCTAAAATTTCATATCCGGCATTTAAAGCGATTTCCAAGGCTGTTTTATAAGCCAATTCCTTTTCTGGGGTCATCATTCCTTTTAAAAGGGTGCCAGCACCACCGTGAATAGCTATTGCGATTTTTCTCATTATTCTAAATTTTTTGGGTTGTTTTTTGTTTTTCTGCTTGGATAATTTTTTCTTTTACTTTTTCAAATACCCAATTTTTTGCCTCGGCAAAGGAAACCTCATAGATCCGTTCAAATTGGGTGAATTCGGTTGGATACTTTTCCAATAACTTAGTATAATACTGATCTAAAACTGGTTTTGGAGGATTTCCAAATTCTAATTTAAGATCAAATCGGCGGAGCAAGGCTTCATCGATTAATTGCACTTGGTTGGTGGCTGCAATCAAAACTGCGTCTTTCGGAAAATCATCGATTAATTGAAGGATGGTGTTGACCACCCGTTTCATCTCACTCGCATCTTGATTGTCATAATCGCGCATACTTCCCAACGAATCAAATTCATCGAAAAAAAGCACCGCCTTTCTGTTTTGCACGGTTTTGAAGAGTTCAGAAATATTTTTTGCCGTCTCCCCCAATTTCGAAGAAACTATTGAACTAAGGTTGACAATGTATATTTTTTTATTCAACCGATGGGCAATTGCTTTTGCCGTCATTGTTTTACCACAACCCGTTTTGCCGTATAAAAACAACTTATTGGCTAGGGGAAGATTATATTTTTCAAGCGCTTCTGAATGTTCGTATTCGTCTAAAAATCGGTTGATTTGAGCAGAAAGTTTATCATCAAAAATAACATCAGCTAAATCTGCCTGTGCTTGATTAATTAAATATAAACTCTCCATAAATTGGCTTTAAATGTTAATTACTAAAATCTTAAATTTCATCGAGTCGAATGTCTAACAAAGAATCTTTTTGAAGATCTGCGATAATTAATCTTGGATCCACTTGATGCGATTTTTCTGGTATGGCGATTACGGTCATTCGAGCGGCTTTTGCGGCTAAAATGCCATTAAAAGAATCCTCAATCACCAAACATTCAATAGGATCAACTCCCAATTTGTCGGCGCAGGTGAGAAAAACTGCGGGGTGTGGTTTCCCAAACCGTTCATATTCGGCCGACTGCATAACATCAAAAAAGGATCGGATGTTTAATTTATCCACCACGGCTTCGATGATTCGTTGATACGAAGAAGTGGCCAAGCCAATTTTATACCCTGCCTCCTTAAATTCGGTTAGTTTTTCTGTGACGCCCAAAAGTTCCTTTCCTTGCAGGTTGATCTCACGAATTAAAATATCAACAATATCGGTTTCAACTTCAAGAATGGTTTTGTTGGTCCACCCTACTTTCTTGTACCACAATTCAACTACTTGATCAATGCGCAACCCAACGGTTTCTTCACAATCGGTGTAGGTAAGATTGAGGCCCACTTTTGCAAAAGCTTCCACTTCAGCTATTTTCCAAAGCGGCTCAGAATCGATCAAAACGCCGTCCATGTCAAAAATAATTGCTTGCATTTTTATGAGTTTATTTTTGAATGGTAATTAATTTTATTTTTTCGTTTTTTCTTCTGCTGATAAAACGGCGTTGTAGACATTCACAATTCCTGCAGTGACACATAATTGATCAAAAGTAACTTGTTTTGCAGGATCGCCAGGCAACGGTGTTGTGAGGTCTTCTGTTTTTTGCACCGATTCTAAAATAATTTCTCGAATCTGAAACATGGTCAATTCAGGATAATACGATTTTAACAAAGCCGCCACACCTGCCACCATTGGTCCCGCCATTGAAGTTCCTGCAAACACATCATATTCACTTTGTGGAACGGTTGAAAAAATGTCGTGACCTGGTGCAAATACATCCACCATTTCATTTCCATAATTAGAGAAATCGGCAGCTAAACCATCTTGCATAATGTAGCCACCTTTTACTTTCGCTTTTTTAAATCGTGTCGAAGCGCCAACTTCAATCCAATTGGTAAATTTTGAGTTCATTGATTTGTATTGAGGGCGAGGATAATTCTCGGCTCCGTCAGTATCCAGTCCTTCGTTTCCAGCAGCGTGAACCAATAAAACACCTTTTTCTTCGGCATATCTCACTGCATCAATTACCAATTGTTGATCCGACGAATAACCTTTTCCAAAACTCATATTAATCACTTGTGCCCCATTATCAACTGCGTAACGTATTGCTAGAGCAACGTCTTTATCCCATTCATCCCCATTTGGCACTGCTCTAAGAGACATGATTAAGATATTATCTGCCACTCCATCATTTCCGATTCCGTTATTTCGCAAAGCACCAATAATTCCAGCACAATGGGTACCATGACTAGCGTCTGGACCTTCTACGTTATTATTTCCATACCCACGATCGTTGATGTCTGAAGTATTATCACCAATAATTTCTCCTCTCGGATCGATGTCTGGGTTGTAATTAAAGTCCAATTTGTCTTGGTAATATTTCAACATTTCTAAATAACCCGCATAATCCAAACCAAATCCTGATAAACGAATCATTTGTTCGGCCGATTCGCCAAGTTCAGGATCTTTTTTAATTTTTTTCAATTGAGCCAAGGTATAATCCCCTCCAAAATGAGCTCTTAAGTTTTTGTCCGATTCTGTTAAGACTTCTGTGGTTTCTTTTAAATCTTCAAGTTCTTTTTTTGCACCAAATCGCTCCAATACAACCTTTTCTTTCATTTCTTTATAGGTTGCATAATTTTCTTTTTCTTCGGCTGTTAAATCGCTGTAAACACGTCCTTCATATGTTTTTCGCCACTTAGCATACAAACGAGTTACTTCTAATTGAACATCGTTTATGTTCTCTCCTTCGGAATTTCCTAGAAAATTCCATCCATTCACATCATCAATGTATCCGTTTGCGTCATCATCGATTCCATTGTTTGGAATTTCATTTGTATTTAGCCAAATACGGCCTTTTAAATCTTCATGTTCAATGTCAACGCCTGAATCTATTACAGCAACTACAACAGCATTGGACTTTTTCCCAATTAGTACTTTTGCATAAGCGACATCAGTGCTCATACCATATTTAGTACCATTATACCAATTTTTAACTCCTTTATCTAATTGCTGTGCGCTACTGGTTGATGCAAACAACATCACCATTGCAAAATAACTAATCCTTTTCATCCGTTTTTTTTAAGTTAAACGTCAATTCATATAAATTTCCACCTCCAAAACCCATCTTGTATTCATCGGTCATATAAAGGTTGTTTTTCTCTCCAAAACATATTGCTTCACGCTGTTTTACAAGTGGTAAGGCAATTGAATGAATGTTTGCTTTCCAAAATTTACTATTGTCAAAGTTAGTCAAAATAAATAATTTTGAGTAGGTCAACAAGACAATCACTTGTCCGTTGGCGTTACTTGCGGCGCTTGTTACCGAACAAAATTGCCAACCGAGATCACACAAAAAAACACTTCCTTGATATTTTGCTGTATGATTGCCTTTTTTTGCTGGGAGTTCGTAAATCCTACTTTCGCCGGTGAATGGTTTGGTACGACATTTTGTAAATAGAAAAATTTTATCCCCATGGCATATAAACCCTTCACAATCATAATTTAATTCGCTTGGCTTTGGCGGATACTTATTTTGATCTTCGTATGTAAATGAAATTTTTTCTGGCAAAACTTCTTTTTGATCGATAAAATTTTGTGGCAAGATATAAATTGAACATTCTTTTCGCTCGTTGTCATTATTCCCAAAATCACCAATAAAAACGCGCCCTTTATGGTCTTGGGTGATATCTTCCCAGTCTCGATTTTTTGTGTCTAAGATTTCGATTTTTTTTACCAATTCACCTTTTAAATTCAGGACAAATAATTCGCTTGGATTTCCGCCGTCGTTATGCGATAAGAGATACTTGTTTTGATAATAGATCAAACCCGAAGTTTCTTTTAGTTCGGCTGGCAAACTGCCAATTTTTTTTTGCTCCACTTGACCATGCGCCGAATTAATAAACAAACAAAACAAGAAAATATGTGCAATACTCCGAACCATTTTTACGTCGTTGCTAAATTAATTTAAATGTTTTGATAAACGGAATTAAAAGACATTATAATCAACTGTTGTACCAGAATATTGAACCAAAATTCAAACTAAATTATTGAATTTCGTGCCGCCTTGATTTATATTAATGACTTACAACAGTTAATAACCTTGATGTATTTAACGCATAACAAAAATAAATCCCTGGTAATAAATCATTTAAAACCAATTCATTTTCACTGATAATAGAACTATAAACTCGTCTACCCGTTATATCAATAATTTCAACTAATCCAAGTGGATCACCACCAAGACTTTGAATGGTAAGATCACCAATGGACGGATTCGGAAAAATCGTGAGACCTGACTCATTTTCTCGAATACCTATGTCCTCGAAGGTGTTTTGACATTGAATTTCCCAACCTGAATGATAATTAGAAAATGCTTCATTGTCATATTCGTTCATTGAATTTGGATAACCAATCGGCGGCCAATTCGAATAATATTCATAATAAAAAGGCGATGTTTCGATGTATAAAGATGATTCGTTTAGATCATCCGTACCAGCTGGTTTTATCTCACCTTTGTGATTATTTCCATAGAAAAAATGATCGCCCCCAGCGAATACATAAAGACCTAGCAGAAAACCTTCGTTAGTAATTTCATTGCCGATAAAATTTTGTCGATCTGATGGAGGAGCAGCGTTCATGAAAATTCCATATAACTCAGCCCTATTTCGAAAAAAAGTGTTGTATGGTCCATTAATCCCATGCGAATCATCGATGACAATATTTTGACACGTATTTCCTTCAAATAAATTCGAATAGACATAATTGCCGTGTAAAACGATATCTCCTGCTGAATTTTCTGGAAGAGCTACGTCTGTCCAATATGGATCTTGAGAATAATTATAACTAAACACATTACCATTTGCACCAGCTTGTAGAAGCATGGCATGCCGAAGATCTTTAAAATTGTTGTCTGTCACAAGTACCTCACCTGTGGCGAACTGACAAACAACGCCGTACGCCTTTCCTCCTCCTCCAAAATCATAGGCATTATGAAAATAACTCCCTTTGACTTCACAATTGCTAGCGTATTGGAACCTAACATGTGAAAAATTACAATATTCACTCTCCACACACGAAATGGCGCAATTAACAGCATAATTGAAGCTTATATTCACAGTTTGCCCAACTGTTTCATCTATTCGCTTTACTTTTAAATCTTCGATCGTCACATTTTTTCGAGGATAAACCTCCTTGAGATGTGGTAAATTGTCGCTCAAATATGAACGCCGAAAGGGACTTTCAAACTCTAATTCAAAACCAGTAATCGCCTTTATTTGTAATATTTGGCCCGATTTACCAATCGCCCAATCAGAAGTCACTAAAGCAGAATCATTATCAGAAATTAATACCCAATCACCAACATTAAAACTCGAGACATCCGACACCCAACAGGTATAGGCACCAGATTCAACCATTTCAGTTAAAGCAATTTCAATTGGATCAATTGTCCCTGTAATATCGATTAGATCCGTGGATGCCCCATCCAAATTAAACATTAAAATGGTTGAATCTGCTCCTTTGCCAGCTATCCTACAATTATTTGGCAACTCTATATTTTCATCAAAGAAAAAAGTGCCTGCAGGAAAAATTAATTCAAATGTTTCACCATCATGTTCACTAATTAAGGTGTTTATTAACTCGCTATTTGAAAAAACTCCATCTCCAATTCCTCCTTCTTCCTCGAAATATATTGTTAAAGAATAATCTGTTAAGGCTTCTTTTATGCCCGCTATTGACCAATCTGTTTTGCGCTCGACAGGCAGCACCTGAGACCAAGATGTGCCAGATAACAAGAGAAGGATTAAAATTGTATTTTTCATAATTCCATGGTTTTGATAAAAATCCACTCCTTCAGTCAAACGACCATTCAAACAAAATTTCAATTAAAACTTATTGTGCTATTAAAATAGTTTTGCATAAAGCAGTTAAACAATTACTCGACTTTTTTACCACTCATATAAAGAACTATCCTTATTAAGGACAGAGATAATTCAAATATAGGTTTATTTTTGGTATTCGTATTAATTGGATTAAAATATTTTTTAGGGGTATTATTTTTTATCCTCGTATGCCTTCTTTCTGTGTAATAAAACTCAATCTATCTTCTTACTATTTCATAATAACCCTTGTAATTCCGCCCCTTATACAAAAATGAATAAAAAAATAATTGAAAACCAATTCCCAGAATTTAGTAGCTTTGTATTTAAATTGAATCAATTACTTATTCAGATGATGAATCCTAGTAAAAGCGGTTGGATTCGGAAGTATTTTTCGCTTTTAGATGATTATCGCGAGAGTCTAAATAAATTTCCAGGTTCGTTATTGACGACAGAAGAACTTTTTTATAGTTATTTACAGCCAACTGGAATTATGTATGGCTACCCAACCAGTTTGCTGTTTTTACAAGAAGATTTTATCGAAAATTTATCGAGTGAAGAAGCCTTTAAAGTGCTTTTATTGGAAGGGTTGATTTTAACAGACCACCTAAAAAAAGGTAAATTTGATATTGAATCGTTGGAAACCTCCATTGGCGAATTTGTCCGTTTTTACGAAGATACTCAATTAGAAAAGGCGAAAAAAAGTTGGTTGAATTTTAAGAATCTCACCGTTTACGAAAAATTAGAATCGATTCTTGCGCAACGGGTGGATATTAAAATGACCTTGTCCAATAAATTATGGACGACTTATCTCTACAATAGCCTCATTTTTCATGACCTTATTTTATACAACGAATATCACGAAGGGGTGGATACAAAAAGTTTAATTGAACGTCGGAGTAAAGTAGAATTGGACGTGATTAAAATAATTGCCGTTGCGGCGCATGTAGATGGAAAATTAACCGACGAAGAGGAAGCCATTTTTGAAATTTTTATGGCATCGGCAAGTTTAGAGCGCGAAGAAAGAGAAGAAGCAAAAAAATTTTGGGATCAGAAAAAAGGCTTGGAGGACATTCATTTGGATTACGACCGTTCTTGGATGTTGAATCGTTACTTTTTAGAAATCGCCATTTTGACTGTTTGGAGCGATCGCATTGTGGTAGAATCAGAAATGGAATTTTTAATCGCATTAACCAAAAAGCTAAAGTTAGATGAAGCAGAAATGGACAAATCATTTTTGGCGATTCAGGCTTTTGTTATGAACAATTACGAAACGGTACCTTTTTTAAAAGGAAAAAATGATACCGCTTTACTTTTGGATGGCGCCACCGAACGATGGAAGAATATTTTAGGTCGGAATAAAGATAAACTAGCTGCCGAATTAAAAGAAAGTAAAGAGCTTATGGCCCTGATTGCCAAATCAACCACGCAAGATTTATCAAAAGAGGAAAAAGAAAAGGCGAAAACTCAATTGAAAGATTTAGCCCGCACAGTGCCTTCCTTAACCTTGTTTATGCTTCCGGGAGGAAGTTTGCTTTTACCGATTATCTTAAAAATCATTCCCGATTTGGTGCCTACGGCGTTCCGAAGTAATCAGGTTGAGGAGGAGGAGTAAAACGATTTGGGAATTCAAAAGCGTGAAATCACTTTTTTTTGAAATTTTAGTAATCATTCCTTTCTAAAATAATTATGCGCATGATCAAGACATTCTTCATCATTTGAAAAATCAGATGGAAGACTAGTTTGAAAAGAGTCTTCTACAATTGGAGATAAAAATTCCGCATCAATTCTATATATTTTAAAAACCATTATTGGATTATGATGACTACCTGTCAAAAAGGTAGGTAATTCCAATTTTAAATGTCCAAAAGCATCCGATATTTTTTCGGCACTCCAAGTGTCTCCTGTTATTGGACTTATCCAATCAATTTGATAGCCTTTGAAAACACCCATATTTGTGAATTTTATCGGTGAAAGTACATCAGTAATAAAACTATTGGGTAATTGATAAATTGCATTCTCAAAAATCTCTCCCTCTATAGGTGGAAAATGACACGGTAAGGTATCGCCCTGTGTAAAATAATTATACGTCCGATTAGAAATAGCCCCTATTAATTTTGAATCTTCTCTTTCTTCGTTATTTCGTAGATAAAAAACCTCTACTGAATTGTCAGCTTGCACCATTGGGATACCAGCTGTCCATTTTTCATTATCTAATTGGATACCATCCATTAAATCATTAATAATTTGCAAATGATGCCAACCACCCTGTTCGTCGAATTGTGAATCCCAAGTCATAGGTAAGGCGGCTAGACCAGTAAAGGGACTTGTGCAAATTCTATGAAGAAAACTTGCATTGTTATCGCAAAGATAAACATCAGTACCTGTACCGTATTCAGAGTACATAAAAGGAACTAGGGTTGTTTTATAAAGTAACTTGTATAACCTCCACATCCTTCGGGTCCTTCATACGTCAATTCAAAATCTTCAAAACCATCTGTTATTAAACTATCTGCATTCACGCTTCCTCTAAAAGCACGCAATTTATTGTTATTATTAAAATGGATATCGAAAAAATACCAATCTGAATATTCTTTCTCTAATGACAAAAAATCTTCAAATTTCGTTTTAAATGTTGAAATCATTTGGTTGTCCCTTCTTAAAATGAAAATACCTTTTTCTTGAAATTCAAGTTGAAAAGTGACATTTTCGGATTCAGGAGTTAAATCTTCGTAAATTGAAAATCCCTCACACGTATTATATCGATGTGAAGTATATTGCCACTCCCATTTCCCAATAAAAATCGCTTTGTCCCCTTCTAACTTATCTTTTTTACAAGAAAAATTGAGTACAACTAAAATAAAAATTATCACAACTTTTTTCATAATTTTATAATTTTCGAAGTAATTGTTTCTTGTCCCGATTTAATGTTTAAAAAGTACGTGCCGCTCGAGAAATACGATAAATCAATTTCAAAGATCAGTGAACTTTCAATTCCATTTAAAATAGACTCTCCATTTTCATTAATTAACGACCATTCTAATAAAACATCTGAAGCGTAAATGACTTGAACATTTATTTTTTCCTGTGTTGGATTTGGAGAAATTATAATATTCAAACTATTTTGAGAATTGACAGAATTTCTATCATTAACCCATTTAGTCATTTCAATACTTGGAATTTTTTCATCTTTGACAAAATCCAATGGTATTACGGTTTCAAATTCATTAGATTGTAGTGGACTCAAAAAAGCATCATCATTTGGATACATTTTGAAGAATAAAATGGGCGCACCAACATTACCGGATAATGTATCAGGAAATTCTAAAAAACCATTTCCTAATAAGTTTGACGTAAAAATCGTCGTTCCAAATCCATCCCCTGTCAATGCGTTATACCAATCAATTCTAAATTCATTTCCGATTCCTAAATCTTTTATTTTTAATTGGTTGTTATTTAAGTCTTCATATATGTACCACTTTGGTAATGAATATATGGCAATATTGTCATCACCTTCTCTTACGTTACACGGAGTTGCGTCTCCATCCCTCTGTGTATAATAATTAAATGTACGATTAGAAATAGCACCAATTAACTTTGAATCTTCCTTTTCTGCATTATTTCGTAGATGAAAAACCTCAACAGATTTATCATCTTGCACCATTATCCTTCCCGCTTTCCAATTTTCGTTATCTAACTGAATTCCTTCCATTAAATCATTAATAATTTGCAAATAATGCCAAGCACCCTCTTCGTCAAATTGTGAATCCCAAGTCATAGGCAGTGCTGCTACACCAACGAATGATCCTGTACAAACACGGTGGATAAAACTTGCATTGTTATCACAAAGATACACACCTGTTCCTGTACCGTATTCGGAGTGCATAAAAGGCTTATTGGTATTGTATCCTTCTGCGGATTGGTAATCGCGGACATAACCTGCTGAATTTTCTATATTATTGATCGCCAATTGGTAATTGTTAAATGTATTTACATCTACATTTTCAATAAAATAGGTAGAGTCGCCATGGGTAATATCGGGTGGTCCAGCCGAACTTACAGAAATTAAATGACTTGGGGATTTGATGGCTGTTTTAGAGATATAGATTCGGGTTATTGTTATCGAAAGGACTTAGAGATAATCGACCCAAGAGATTTTTTCACCAATGTTGATGCAATAAAACACTACAAAAACCGTATCCGATATATGGAGGCGCGTTGGGGATATTCAACAGAGATAGCAGTCACTGAAATTTTAAGTGAAGCAAGCCATGTGGGATCGTATTGCGAATTAGTTGTTTTGGAAGAAGGGGGGTGTGCTGCGGCTTCAGGATCGATAAAACGACCGTATCATGAAGATGAGTTAACCTTTCCAATTACTATTATGAATTGGCATACGACCATGGCAAATTACATGAAGGACAGTTTAAAAACAAGGGGTTATTGGGGTATTGAGGGAATCACCAGCTGCCGACCAATCCCAATAAACTTTGCCGTCGCCATTGGGTCTATCCCAATTAAAATGCACCGCCATATTAAAGTGCATTTTAAGTCCAAGTGCTTTGGTGGTATCTAAAATATTGTCAAATTCCCATGCGTTGGTCATACGATTAGAATAATCACCCAAGTGTTCAAATTCAATTTCTGTTTGCCAAGGAGAAACAAGATACCTGTAATAATTGGCGCCGCTTTCTTTTAAATGTCGCAAAGCCTTATGATAGTTTACATACCCATAAGCAGGGACTGTGGTTGGTTTATATGATGCGCCTTTTATATCGTCCTCTGGTCCTAATAAATTATGCCCAACCGGGAAAAATGGTTCTTCACCAAATTCAAAATAGCGGTTATTTTCGCCTACGGACATAAATCCTTTATTAGTACTTGGGACAACCTCAAAGGTAAAATCGGTAGCAATAATGGTATCGTGCCCAAAAACTTCGGCAGTGATTCTGCATCTAAAAGTACCTAATACCGGCGGTGCATAACGTACTCTAAAATTATGTAAAGTTGTTACGGTGTCCCAAGTTAAGGTATCAATATCGCGTGAAAATTCTTGGTAATAAAAAGCATTAACCCTTTTGTGAAAGAACCAGTCTCCACCAATTTTCACCCAAAACTCTGCAAATACATCAACATCATCGGGATTAAATGGATTTAATTTAGTGCCAGCTTCACGGTTAACAAAGCGGTTAATTTTGTTTTGAATCGTAGAATCAAACTGTACCCCAATTTCCAATTTCTCAAACTTCCCCACTGTTCCTGGAGTTTCATTGGGATAATACCATGCTAAATCCAATTCTTCTTTTTGGATGTAGGCATGGAATTGATGCGATCCCTCTGGTGTGATGACGGTGTTTTCGTTAAATTCAATGTATTCTCCTGCCCGTATAGAATAATGCTGATCGGGTTTAAAATATACGGTGTCACCATCAGCGATAATACACTCATTGGCACTGATACCAGACGGTAAGGTAAGAACGCTACTGGGTGTAATAGCTAAGCAAGGAATGGCGTGTGGAATAACTACTTGCCCTAAAGATGTGGTTGGTGAAATGCAGAGCAATAATACACAACCAAGAATGATATGTTGTTTCATAGGTCTAGTTATTAACGCCTTTGAGTAATTTGTTTTCCTTCTCTAATTCAGTTACTCTATTTTGCATCGTGGTTAACCGTTCAAAATTTCTACATCAGAAAAATCTCCTTCATAACTTGCGATACCTGACATACGCACATAGCTATGCAAAATTGCCGAACTATTGGCGGTTAGAACACCATCAGCAGTAAGGGCATTGAGAATCCGAGCGACTCCGTTTACGGTGAGTTGTGCTCCGGCATAAAGGGTTACCGTACCGATTCCAACGGGTCCAGTCGCAGGCACAGAATTACTTAATTGCGCATGAGCAGCCAATGTCGCACATGCGATTACGATTAAAAATAGTTTTTTCATTTTCAGTTTTGTTTGAACTCTTTAAGCATAGGGCTCTCTTAATGAGTTGTGTTAATTTTGGTCAATCTAAATAAAATAATTTAATTGGTAATTAAAATTAAAAACTTGTTGTGATTTTTTTGTTTGGCATAGCGTGATGGATTTAATTAATCTGTAAATTCTACATAGTCTATTATATAAATATATTATAGCCAAATACAACCCTTGTTACATCGTTTTATAAGATATATACCGTTATGTAAATTGTTAGAAACAGATTTTGTGAATTGATGTTGATGATAAAATAACTTGAAATAAAATGATGGGGTGGATTGAACTTTTTCTTGCCTTTTTTTTCGCGCTAGGGGTTGCAGTGGTTAGCCCACAGTCCCCAATTTAATTGGGGGCGAGGACTATGAACGGAAAACCCGACCCTAACCTTGTTTTCTTGGGAACAAAGTGGACAAGGAAACAAGCGTTGGGGGAGCCGCCCAAATGATTAGACACTATTAGAATCAGTTAGATCCAATCAATACAAAAAATTGTGATAAGGGTAGCGAATTTGGAAGATCGCTTTTGCCTCGTTGTACAGAATTTCTTTGAATTGCTCGACATTAATTTCGTTGGTAGCGGACATGAAAATACAGTACTCTGCATTTAATTTGGCCATCCATGATTTTTTCAATTCTTCGAGGGCGAATATTTTGCCGTCTGGGTGATAGCCAATATCTTCTGGCCGTGGATTATAGGCATCGACTTTATTAAAAACGACAATGGTTGGTTTGGTCATTTTTCCGCCTTCAATTTCGGCGATGGTTTCGTTGACGATGGTGTATTGCTCCTCAAAATTGGGGTGTGAAATATCGACCACGTGAATTAATAAATCAGCTTCTCGGACTTCATCCAAGGTTGACTTGAAGGATTCGATGAGTTGGTGGGGCAATTTGCGAATAAACCCAACGGTGTCGGATAAGAGAAATGGTAGGTTTTCAATGACCACTTTGCGTACAGTGGTATCGAGGGTGGCGAACAATTTATTTTCGGCAAAAACTTCTGATTTGCTGATTAAATTCATGATGGTTGATTTGCCAACATTGGTGTAACCAACCAACGCCGCGCGCACCAATTGTCCACGGTTGCTGCGTTGTACCGCCATTTGTTTGTCTACCTTAATCAATTTTTCTTTGAGGTAGGCAATTTTTTCTTTAATGATTCGGCGGTCGGTTTCAATTTGCGTTTCTCCTGGACCTCTCATTCCAATTCCCCCTTTTGTTCGGTCAAGATGGGTCCACATACGTGTTAACCGCGGCAATAAATATTGATATTGTGCCAATTCCACTTGGGTTTTGGCATTTGCAGTTTGTGCACGACTGGCAAAAATATCCAAGATTAAATTACTCCGATCCAAAACCTTGATCTCCAATTCGCGTTCGATATTTCGAAGTTGAGAAGGTGAAAGTTCGTCGTCAAAGATGGCGATATCCACTTCATTTTGATCGATATACGCCTTTATTTCAATGATTTTACCAGAACCAACGTAGGTTTTAGGATTGGGTTTATCGACCCTTTGTAAAAATTTACGTTTGGTTTCTGCGCCAGCTGTTGCCGCTAAAAAAGCTAATTCCTCTAGGTATTCATTTGCCATTTCTTCTGTTTGGCGGGAAGTAATGACCCCCACAAGCACAGCCTTTTCTAATTTTGATTCAATATGTGAAAAACCTGTTGACATGAGAAACCTTTCTTTTTTAACGAATTAAAACCATTTTCCGCCAAGTGCTTCGCGGAACGGCCATGGAATTGCTACTAAAACTAACAACAAAGCAATGGTGTAAAAAATTGCTACGGTTCTGAATTTGAGTACATCCGTTTCTTTTCTTTTTGATTTGGCATACCCCATCGTGATAAAAATCATCGCCATGGTCATCATCAATGAATGTTCGACTGAAAAAAATCGAAGGCTTTCCACCTTCATCATTCCAGGCACAAACTGAACCTTTTCACTCACAAAATATAAAATCCACCCAAACAAAAATTGAATGTGAAAAGCCACCATGGCAAACAAGGCCATTTTTTTACTGCCTGCGGTAAATTCTTTTTTGCCTCTCCATCCAGCGTGCATTTTTACGACAGCCAACAGGAGTAAAATAAGCACAATCCAGCGCCAACCAGAATGCGAACTAACAAGTATCTTAGAAATTGTTTCCATAATTGCGGATTTTTAAACAAATTTACGCTTTAATACTAGAATTAACTATCGTGGCAAACTATTTTTAACCCGCGATGGCAATAAAAAATTACAAATGATCAAAAAAATCGCGCTCGGATTAATTTATTTTTTTCTAATTTCTCCCCTCTTCGGACAAAAAATTGGCCCAGAAAATGGGGTCGAACAATCGAAAGAAACCATTGCTTTTATCAATGCTAAAATTGTAATTAGTCCAGATGAGGTGATTGAAAAGGGTACCTTGGTGATTCATGATGGGGTCATTGTAAGTGTTGGGGCGTTGATTGTTCCGCCTAAAAACGCCACCAAAATCGACCTAAAAGGATATACCCTTTACCCTTCGTTTATTGAAATTCATGCCGGCGATGGACTTGAAAATCCATACCCGAAATTGTCCCAGCCAACGCCGCAATTAAACACTTTAAAAGAAGGCCCTTATTACTGGAATCAAGCCATTCATCCCGAAGTAGATGCGTACACGATATTCAAAGAAAGCCTTTTTAAGGACAAAGACGTTTTTCTTGGACAAGGTTTCGGAAGTGTTTCGACACATTTACAAGATGGCATTGTGCGTGGCACTGCGGCTTTGATGACCTTAGGGAAAAATAATTCAGAAAATCAACTGATTAAATCGACGGCGGCCAACCATTATTCGTTTTCAAAAGGATCTTCTCAACAAACCTATCCCTCCAGTCAAATGGGCAGTATTGCCTTGATTCGCCAATTTTTATACGATGCAAATTGGTACAAATTAATCACCGCCAATGTAGACAATGTTTCGTTAAAACGTGGTCTTGAAAACTTGAATTTGCCCCAAATTTTTGAAGTTTCTGAACAGGTTGAAATTATGCGGGTGATGAAGATTGCCAAAGAATTTGGCTTGGATTTTCTAATTAAAGGCGGTGGTGATGAATATCAACAAATAAATGCCCTAAAAGCGTTAAATCCTAAACTGATTGTACCGGTTAATTTTCCTGAAGTGTACGACGTGCGCGATCCTTACCTTTCGAGGTTTATTTCGTTAGCCGATTTAAAACATTGGGAATTAAGTCCGTACAATCCATACATTTTATACAAGAATAAAATTCCTTTTTGTATAACCATGGACGAACTCAAAAAGAAAGATCAATTTTTGAAAAACATCCAAAGAGCAGTTCACCACGGGTTACCAAAAAATGAAGCTTTACGCGCTCTCACCACTCGTCCTGCCGAATTTTTAAAAGTAAACGATCAAATTGGCACGCTCGAAGCTGGAAAAATCGCCAATTTTTTGGTGGTAAAAGGCGAACTTTTTGGCGAAGGTGAAATTTATGAAAATTGGGTAAGAGGTCAACGTACTAAAATTAAAAATACAGCCGAATTAGACATCAGAGGAAAATACAACCTTACCTTGGCGACCACCACTTATCAATGGAGCATTGACGGAACAGTGGACAAACCAAAATCAAAACTTACTCGAATTGTCCAAAAAACAGATTCACTTACGGGTTTGGTGAAAACCGACACCCTTAAAATTGAATCCAACCTTACCTTGAACGATTTACAATTGAGCATGTCTGTTTACGAAAAAAATGGGCCACAGGCGGGTGTGATTTTGTTGAACGGAACGTATAATCCGACCTTGGGCGTATTTCATGGAAAAGCCTTGTTGCCAACTGGCGAATGGGCCGATTGGAGCAGCATCCGCAACGAAAAATTTAAAGCACCAAAAACAGATTCAAAACTTGCGGTCATCGATACTTCGGCGGTGAATTCGATTCGCTATCCAAACATGGCTTATGGTTTTGACAGCTTACCCAAACAAGCTACTTTTTTTATTAAAAACGCCACTATTTGGACCAATGAAGCCGAAGGAATTCTGAAAAATGCCAACTTATTGATTCAAAATGGGAAAATAAAGGCCGTGAATCAAGCCATTATTCAAATTCCAAATGATGCCGTGGTGATTGATGCCCAAGGTAAACATGTTACGTGCGGAATTATTGACGAACATTCGCACATTGCCATTAGTAAAGGTGTAAACGAAGGCGGACAAAGTGTTTCTGCAGAGGTTTCAATAGCTGACGTGGTGCGTGGGGACGATATTAATATTTACCGTCAATTAGCTGGTGGAGTTACTGCATCTCAACTTTTGCATGGTTCGGCAAATGCCATTGGTGGACAATCTGCCATGATTAAATTAAAATGGGGATTTACTCCCGAAGAAATGTTGGTGAAAGATGCCGCTGGTTTTATCAAATTTGCCTTGGGAGAAAATGTTAAGCAAACCAATTGGGGCGATCAAAATACGGTTCGTTTTCCGCAAACGCGGATGGGAGTTGAACAAGTTTTTTACGATGCTTTTCTTAGAGCACGGGCGTATGAAAATTCGTGGAAAATGTACAATGAACTCCCCGAAAAGAAAAAAGTGGGCGTTTTACCCCCGCGAAGAGATTTAGAATTAGATATTTTAGTCGAAATTTTAAACAAAAAACGCTTCATCACTTGCCATTCGTACATTCAAAGTGAAATTAATATGCTCATGCAAGTGGCCGACTCGATGGGCTTTACCTTAAACACCTTCACCCACATTTTAGAAGGCTATAAAGTCGCCGATAAAATGAAAGCACATGGCGCAGGTGCCTCTACCTTTGCCGATTGGTGGGCGTATAAATTCGAGGTAAACGAAGCCATTCCATACAATGCCGCCATTTTACACAAAATGGGTGTGGTTACCGCCATTAATTCGGACGATGCAGAAATGGGCCGGAGACTAAATCACGAAGCGGCAAAAATTGTTAAATATGGAGGGATTTCTGAACAAGATGCGTGGAAAATGGTGACCTTAAATCCTGCCATTTTATTGCATTTAGACGACCGCATGGGAAGTATCAAAGAAGGAAAAGATGCAGACATTGTGATTTGGTCAGACAATCCACTTTCCGTAACCTCCAAGGTGGAAAAAACCTTTGTGGATGGGTATTTGCTGTATGATATCAACGAGAGTATCCGTTTACATCAACGCGATCAATTAGAGCGCAATCGCATCATCCAATTGATGATGAACGAAATTGAAAATGGTGCCCCTACGCGCACCCCGTATAAAAAAGAAAATCCACATTACCATTGCGACACAATGGACGAACATTAATTACTATGAGAAATTTAATTACCCTCCTTTTAGCGCTTGCGGTTTGTGGTGTCTCCTTGGCACAGCGGCAAACGCCTTTGGTTCAAAAACACAAGCGCATCCTGCTTGAAAATGGCAGTGCACACATTGGCAATGGTCAATTTATACTTAATTCGTTAATCGGCATCGAAAATGGAAAAATCCTTTTTGTAAAAAATGCCCTTACCAACGAGGTCAATAAAACAGAATGGGATACCGTTATTTCAATTTTAGGCAAACATGTTTATCCCGGTTTTATCGCTGCCAACCTTACCATGGGGTTAACCGAAATTGATGCCGTGCGCGCCACGAACGATTTTGACGAAGTTGGCGCCATTAATCCAAATGTCCGTGCCTTAATTGCGTACAATACCGATTCTAAAATAATTTACACGGTTCGTTCCAACGGCGTTTTATTGACACAATCTACCCCCAGAGGAGGCCTCATTTCAGGTACTTCGTCCATCATGGCGTTGGATGGGTGGAATTGGGAAGATGCCGTTTACAAAGCCGACGACGGTATTCATTTAAATTGGCCACGAAAATACACCAGCTCCGGTTGGTGGGCAGAACCTGGCAATTCAAATGCCAACGAAAAATACGCTACCACCCGCGACGAAATTTATGCCTTTTTTGAACAAAGTTTGGCCTATTCGCAAG
Source organism: Crocinitomix sp. (assembly GCA_044361315.1). Taxonomy (GTDB): domain Bacteria; phylum Bacteroidota; class Bacteroidia; order Flavobacteriales_D; family Crocinitomicaceae; genus Crocinitomix. The sequence goes on from JBIKJA010000001.1 coordinate 90,730, forward strand.
GCAATAATTCAGAAATCGACCTGCGGTTAAAAGCCATGCAAGGAATTTTTAGTGGAGATCAACGTTTATTCATTCATGCCGATTTTGCCCCAGAAATCAACGACATCATCGATTTTTCGCGCCGATTTAACTTAAAATACCCCGTCATCGTTGGCGGTTCCGATGCCTATTTGGTCGCCGATTTATTAAAAGAAAATCATTTTTCGGTCATGTTAGGTCGTCCGCATGCCTTGCCAAATTTTGACGAATCCTTAACCTACGATGCCTATCAAAATGCCTATTTATTGCAAAAAGCAGGCGTCCCCTATTGCATTCAACCAGCTGGCGACATGGAAGTTATGAATGCACGAAACCTCCCCTTTTTAGCCGGCACCGCTTGGGCATACGGGTTAACCGAGGAAGAAGCCGTGGCAGCCATCTCCTTAAACGTGGCCAAAATTCTAGGAATCGACCGTCAAACAGGATCGTTAGAAGCTGGAAAAGATGCCACCCTTTTTATTTCAGACGGCAATGCCCTGGACATGCGCACAAATAATGTGGTTTGTGCCCTAATCAAAGGCAATTTCATCGACCTCGGCAATCACCAAAAAGATTTGGCAAAAAAATACAACGAAAAATATGGGTTGGTGGAGTAATCAACCGAAAAAATTAAAGTTGGCCAAATGGAGCTTTTAACCTAAATTTAAGTAACTTCGCATCAGATTTAATGTGATCTTTTAGATAGCTCATATTAAAACACTAACCAAATTGATTGCTCATGAAAATTCTAATTTCATTCGTCTTAATTTTATTTTATGGAATTGGTTTTGGCCAAACCTACACTGAAATTTTTAAAGGTGCGGCCTTCGATCGTGCATCAGATGATCGATTGGGTTATTCCGTTGATATTTCTGGTAATTACGCTATTATAGGTGCTTATGGGGATGATTTTGGTCCCTTAAACCCCAACATGGGGTCGGCCTATATTTTTGAAAAAACAGGAATTGATGACTGGACTTTTGTGCAAAAAATATCTAGTTCAGATCAAGGAGATTATGACCGATTTGGATGGTCGGTTGCGATAGACGGAAATTATGCGGTTGTGGGTGCATACGCCGAAGACCAAGACGCGGCTGGAATAAACACACTTTCCAGAGCTGGGTCAGCTTATATTTTTGAGCGAGATGAAGAAGGTGTTTGGTCTGAGGTTCAAAAAATTGTCGCTTCGGACAGAGACACCAGCGATGAATTTGGCGTGACAGTTGATATTTCTGGCGAAACCATTATTGTGGGTGCGCATTACGAAGGGCATGATGAATTGGGTGGAAGTTTTATCTTCAAATCGGGTTCGGTATATGTATTTGATAAGGGCGTGGATGGAATATGGACTGAATCACAAAAAATTGTAGCATGGGATCGTCAACCTGACTCGGGAGGCGGAGATGAAACCCTTGATGTTTGGCACTATCAAGACATTGATTATGGCGATTTATTTGGCTGTTCAATTGCGCTTTCAGGTGATTTTATGATTGTTGGCGCAAATAATGGCGACTATGACCCTTCAGGTTTTGGAGGAATGGTTCAAGCTGGGGCTGCCTATATTTTTCACCGCGTGGATGGTGTTTGGGAAGATGACCAGAAAGTTTGTGCAACAATTCGCCAAGGTTGGGATCGATACGGCTACTCGGTTGATATTGACTCCAATGTTGCCGTGGTAGGTGCGAAAGCGGAAGATGAAAGCGAATTTGAAGCCGCATTTTTACACAATGCAGGATCGGCTTATATTTATACACGTAATATTGATGGCAATTGGCTTACAACGCAAAAAATTGATGCGAGCGACCGTGGAGTTGGCGATCATTTTGGGATTGATGTAGCAATCTCTGGTGATATAATGGTCATTGGGGCTGAATCTAACAATTTTGATGAAGACAGTGATTTTGAACTGAACAATGCGGGCGCAGCCTATATCTTCCAAAAATTGGACGACGGTACTTGGAATGAAATTCAGAAAATTGATGCCAGTGATCGGATTTTAGAAGATTGGTTCGGAAACGCCATTGCTATTTCCGGTCATACAATTTTGGTAGGAGCCTGGCAACAAGATTTTAATGAAATGGCCCTTGACTCTATTGAGGATGCTGGTGCGGCCTACTTCTTTAGCTCACTCATTTGTGAAACAGGCTTCTTAACGCAAGCTATTGAAATTTGCACAGGTGAATCATTTTCCGTCGGAGAATCGATTTATACCCTTTCTGGAACTTATACGGATACCCTGAGCTCGGTTTTGGGCTGTGATAGTATCGTCAATACAGAACTGTTCATCCATCCAGAAAATTTAACCACAAATTTATTTTCCATTTGTCCCGGTGATTTTGTAGCAATCGGGGAATCTGTTTATACCGAACCCGGCGTATACACAAACGTTTTTATTGCTGAATCCTTATGCGATAGTACCGTAATATCCACGATAGAATTTATAGCTGAAATTGATATTACCCTTACAGTTGAAGATGACATTACCCTCATAGCTAACGAACCATTAAGTGAATTAACTTCGTTTCAATGGGTAAATTGCGACACTTGGGAACCAATTGACGTGGCAACTGAACAAAGCTATACTATTACCGAAAATGGAAATTATGCCGTCATTATTTCAAAGGATTTGTGTACGGACACCTCCGCTTGTGTGACCATTGGCAGTATCGGTTTGGATGACGAGTTGGCGAATTTTGTCAAGGTTTATCCGAATCCTAATTCAGGCGTTTTCACCCTCGAATTCGACCATTCGCAAGGTGAAGAAGCTGCTCTTCGTGTCTTGAATAGTGCGGGAAAACTAGTGTACACAAGTATGCTAACCCAACCCAAAACAAGTATAGATTTGGGCGATTTAGCCCGCGGATTGTACCTTGTGGAAATCACCAATGGCACAAACGTCATCTTTCAGAAAATTCAAATTAGATAGGTTTGCATTGATTAGGTTGCTACAGTTAAATTTCAACCTCCCTTTAACGCGTAAAATCACCATTAAAGATACATCTACCATCAAAAAAATAATTCATGTTAAAGAATCTTTTTGACAAAGAAAGCTAATTTGTCGAAGTAAAAAAACGGAATTATATATCCTGCTTTTGCGCTGTCGATCTCCTTTTAATGGCTACAAAAACAATTTCCCCTTCAAAATCGTCGCCATTTCTTGTTGTAATTCCAAGGCGGCTGCTCTTGCTTTAAGATCGAAGTCAGTATCGTTGCCGGCGAAAATGATGCCGCGGGAGGAGTTGACTAAAAGTCCGCAATTGTCATTCCAGCCGTAGGTGGCTACGTCGGTTAGGGAGCCTCCTTGTTCGCCAATGCCGGGAACGAGGAAAAAATGATCTTTGGCCAAGGCTCTTACTTCGCCGATTGAATCGCTGCGGGTGGCACCTACCACATACATCAATTTACTGGGATCGCCCCATTTGGACGATTTACGAATGACGCGTTCAAATAATTTTTCACCAGACAAGTCGGTGGTAAATTGAAAATCTAAAGCGCCTTTGTTGGAGGTTAAGGCCAATAAAATGACCCATTTGTCTTTGTATTCTAAAAAAGGAGAAACGCTGTCAACGCCCATATACGGTGCAACGGTGACGGCGTCAAAATTTAAATATTCAAAAAATGTTTTGGCGTAATAATGGGAGGTGTTTCCAATATCGCCGCGCTTGGCATCGGCAATGGTAAATATATCGGAAGGAATATAATCCACGGTTTTTTTCAAGGCATCCCACCCCTTACTTCCATGACATTCGTAAAAGGCAATATTGGGTTTATAGGCCACGCACAAATCTTTTGTGGCATCGATAATGCGTTTATTAAACTCAAAAATTGGATCATCAAACTCCAATAAAAATTTGGGGATTTTATCCAAATCGACATCTAATCCAATACAAAGAAAGGATTGTTTTGCTTTAATTGTGCTAACTAATTGCTCCTTTGTCATCGCCTTAAATGCTGGTTCCTTCTTTCAATTTTTCGGCATTTTCTGCCATTTTTAATGCTTCAATCATTTCATGGATATCGCCATTTACAAACGAAGTAAGGTTGTACATGGTTTTATTAATTCGATGATCGGTAATTCGCCCTTGAGGGTAATTATAGGTTCTGATTTTTGCCGAACGGTCGCCAGTGGACACCATTGTTTTCCGTTTTGCCGCAATGTCTCCATGACGGGCATTTAATTCGATGTCATACAATTTAGACCGCAACATTTCCATGGCACGTTCACGGTTTTTCAATTGCGAACGTTCGATTTGACACACCACCACGATTCCACTCGGGCGGTGGGTTAATTGAACCTTGGTTTCTACCTTGTTGACATTTTGCCCTCCAGCACCTCCCGAACGAGATGTGTGAAAATCAATGTCCGCAGGATTTAAAGTTACATCCACCTCCTCTACTTCAGGCAAAACGGCAATGGTCGCCGCCGAGGTATGCACCCGTCCTTGGGTTTCCGTTTCTGGTACCCGTTGCACGCGGTGAACACCTGCTTCGAATTTTAACAAACCATACACCTCATCCCCATACACTTTTAGGATTACCTCTTTGTAACCACCCATCGTTCCTTCTGTCACATCCAACACTTCGTGTCTCCAGCCTCTTTCATCAAAATAACGGGTATACATGCGATATAAATCGCCGGCAAAAATACTCGCCTCGTCACCGCCTGTTCCTGAACGAATCTCAAAAATGGCATTTCGATCATCTTCAATATCTTTCGGAATCAACATCATTTTAATGTCATCTTCCATTTGTGCTTTTTTTGGCAGAAGTTCGTCCAACTCCATTTTTGCCATTTCTCTCATCTCCGGATCCTTTTCTGTATCCACCATTTCTTTTGAAGAAGTGATATTGTCCAAGACATTTTTAAACTCACGATACGTCAAAACGATTTGTTCTAAATCTTTATATTCTTTTGTGAGTTTCACATAGCGATCCATATTTGCGATGATATCTGGATCCACTATTTGTTGTCCAACTTCGTTAAACCGAACGGCAATTGACTCCAATTTTTCTAATAAATTACTCATTTTATTCTTTTAATCTTTTTAATAGTTTGTTGGTAGATGTTAGTTTGCTTACGCGCAATGGAACTAATGATAAATAAACTCTCCGTAGGTTGAACGAATGGTTAATTTATTTCCTTGATGTGCTTCGCATCGACCAACAATTTGTGCGGCAATTCCAAATGATTCCGCTATGTCAATAATTGCTTGTGCATGTTCTTTCGCCAAATAGATTTCCATGCGATGTCCCATGTTAAATACTTTATACATTTCTTTCCAATCCGTATTGGATTCTTCTTGAATCATTTTAAACAATGGCGGAAGATCAAATAATTGATCTTTAATCACATGAAGATCTTTCACAAAATGTAAAACTTTTGTTTGCGCACCTCCACTGCAATGCACCATTCCATGAATTGCGTCGCGTTGTTGATCCAAAATTGCCTTAATCACCGGCGCGTAGGTACGAGTAGGCGAAAGAACCAGTTTACCTGCGTTCAATACACTTCCTTCCACTGCATCCGTTAATTTTTTTGAGCCACAGTACACCAAGTCTTGCGGGACAGACGGATCAAAACTTTCTGGGTATTGTTCGGCCAAATACTTGGCAAAAACATCGTGACGGGCACTGGTTAGTCCATTACTGCCCATTCCTCCGTTGTATTCGCTTTCGTAGGTGGCTTGCCCAAAAGAAGCTAGTCCGACAATAACATCCCCAGGTTGAATGGTATGGTTAGAAATCACATCCGCTCTTTTCATGCGTGCGACAACAGTTGAGTCAACAATAATGGTGCGAACTAAGTCACCCACATCGGCCGTTTCACCACCCGTTGAACGAATATTCACCCCATGTTTTCTAAGTTCGGTTAAGAGCTCCTCCGTTCCATTAATAATTTCAGACAACACAGCCCCGTCAATCTTATTTTTATTTCTGCCGATAGTCGAAGACAAAAGAATGTTTTCAGTGGCTCCTACGCACAGCAAATCATCAATATTCATGATCAAGGCATCTTGTGCAATTCCTTTCCACACCGAAATATCTCCAGTTTCTTTCCAATAGAGATACGCCAAAGCACTTTTTGTACCTGCCCCATCCGCGTGCATCACAATACAATACTCCTCGTCACCTGTTAAATAATCAGGCACGATTTTACAAAATGCCTGTGGAAACAAGCCTTTATCGACATTTTTAATGGCGTTATGCACATCTTCTTTCGAGGCGGAAACCCCTCTTGAATGATACCTTTCGTCGGTCATTTTAATTCAATTTTTGCAAAAATAAAAAAAGCACCCATCACTTTTAAGTGATTGAGTGCTTTTCATCAAAATTTTAGTACGCTAATTACCTGAACCAGATTCTGGCTTAATCGCTTCTTTTGGTACGAAATCAAAACTTAAAATCACACATTCAGTTCTTCTGTTTAACTGGTGATAATAATCAAATTTCGCTTTGTCTGTTTTCTGCAATTTAGTAATCATGTCACACCCTAAGAAAATCTTAGTAGTGTCTCCACTTGGACTTACAGTTGTTAATGTTGCAGGTTTTAATTCACCCATCCCTCTTGGGATTAATCGAGCAGGATCAATACCTTTTTCCATTACCAAATAATTTACGCAAGACTCAGCCCTTTGTTGAGATAACTTTAAGTTAGCTGGATCTGATCCTCGACAATCTGTATGCGAAACAAGTTCTACAATTAGATTTGGATTTTCAATTAAGAGGTTATATAAGTAATTCAATGAATCTTTTGAATTGATTGTTGAATCAACCAAAAGCACCGCGCTACCTAATGGATAACGAACTTCTGGTAATCTCAATGGTTTTTCAATATTCAATACTTTCAAGTCACGAATAATTCGTGTATTCGTTTCGATTCCTTTTGTAGTGAAATTATCTTTAGCTCCGATGTATAATTTTTCAACACCTTCAACTTCGAGTGTCCAAGTTTCACCTGGCTCAACATAACGCATACCGTCTAATTTCTCTCCTAAGTTAATTTGTCCAGAAGCATCTGTTGCTAAATCATAGCTAGAACCACCAGAACCTACTAATTTAACTTTTGCTGATTCGATAGGAGTTCCAGTTTCTTGGTCTGAAACTAAGATCATTACGTCAATCAAGATTGGAGGCAAATAGAAATCCCAAATATCTTGAGAATGCTCACCTTTCGAACCATTTCGGTTAGAGCTGATGAATCCTCTTTCAACTTTTCCAGATTCAGTAAATACGATATGATAATCATCACGGAAAGAATTCATTGGAGAACCAAGGTTTACTGGTTTTTCCCATTTCATTTCTTCACCAACACGTTTTGCAACGAAAACATCTAACCCTCCCATTCCAACATGACCATTGGAAGCAAAATATAGCTCGTTGTTTGGTCCCCAAGTTGGGAATAGATCATTTTCTGCGGTGTTAATTTGTGAACCTAAATTGACTGGTAAAGACCAAGCATCAGAACGTTTATCATAAGTAGAGTACCATAAATCGACACCACCAAAACCGCCGGCCATGTTTGAAGCGAAAATTAATGTTTTACCATCTGGAGAAACGCACGGGTGACCAACGTTTGTTGAATCGTGATCTTTTAATTCTAATCGTTTAGGAGTATCCCATCCATCACCTTTTTGATCAGCCATATAAATTTCGCAACCTAAATTCAATTTTGCATCAACAGGACAACGTGTAAACCACATTGTTTTTCCACGAGAATCAAAACACATTGTTCCTTCGTTGTCAATTGTATTAACTGGAGCAGCTAAGGGAGTTGGTTGACCCCAATTGCCATTTCTGTCAATTTTTGAAACCCATAAATCCATGAAGTTTTCGCCTGTAATCGGATCGGACATTTCGCCAGAAGAACCAGCACGAGAAGAAGAAAAATACATTTCTTTTCCTCTTGAATCTAATACCGTTGCGTAATCATACGAAGCTGTATTTAATTTAGTCACGTTGGTGACCAAATGTTTTGTTGGGCTAGCTGTCGCAGTGATATAAAACTCGCAAGATTCGATACGTGCTTTAGCCAATGCGCTAGTAGGTTCCAATTTTAGATATTTTTGGAAATTTTCTTTTGCTTCTTTGTGTTTTCCTTGAGCCATTTCCATTTCAGCCAATTGAAAATAAACAAATGGTTCAAATTCTTGGTATCTTAAAAGGATCGCTTTTTCATATTGTTGTTCTGCTGCTTCATGGTTGTGAAGTAGTTCATAACAACGTCCAGACATATAGGTATAGAGTCCCTTTTTTTGTCTTGCCTTGTCATTTTTAGGATTAATTTTTTCTGCGGCCAATTTATAAGCCTCAGCTGCCTGCGCATAAGCGCCTGATTCCCAAAGTTTTCCAGCTTCTCCTGAATAATTTCGAGTTGCAGGTGCGTCAGGTTGTGCAAAGGTTAGAGAACCCCATGCAATTAATCCGACAAATAAAATTAATGAATTGATTGATTTCATAAAAATTTACATTTCTGATATAAGCTTAATACTCAAGAGGCGAAAATAAAGATTTTATTTGACTTTTAACACATAATTCCAATTAAAAATAGAATAATATCGATTAAACGCCTCAAATATTCCTACTATATACTCTCCATTTCTCCAAAAGTTTCAAAAATCCATCCGGAAGTTCTGATTCGTAATAAATTTTTTCTCCTGATATTGGATGAAAAACTCCGAGTGTTCGAGCATGTAATGCTTGACCGGGCAAAAGTTTGAAACAATTATTTATAAATTGCTGGTATTTGTTAAAAGTGGTTCCTTTTAAGATATTGTCCCCTCCATATTCAAGGTCGTGAAAAAGCGGGTGTCCAATGTGTTTGAAATGAACTCGAATTTGATGTGTTCGTCCTGTCTCAAGGCGACATTCAACCAGGGTCACATACCTGAATCGCTCAATTACTTTGTAATGCGTAACTGCGTGACGACCAGCATCCAAATCATCTTCATACACTTGAAAAACCTTTCGATTGTTTTTAGAACGTCCGATGTTTCCTGTGATGGTGCCTTCGTCATTCACCACATCTCCCCAAACAAGTGCGTTATACACTCGTTCACTGGTTCGGTCATGAAATTGTTTTGCTAAAGCGGTTAAAGCAGTTTCCGTTTTTGCCACCACTAAAATTCCTGTAGTATGTTTATCCAACCGATGCACTAAACCTGGGCGACCGTAATAATCATCCGTTTTTGGCAATGAATCAAAATGATAAACTAAGGCATTTAACAAGGTGCCTGTATAGTTTCCATAACCGGGATGAACGACCATATTAGCAGGCTTATTTACCATCACCATTTGGTCATCTTCGTACAATATTTCAATTGGAATATCCTCTGGAATCAATTTTAATTCGCGCACAGGATACGGCAATACCACCGAAATCTCATCCTTTGGGCGAACTTTATAATTTGATTTGACCGATTTACCATTGACAAAAAGTGTCCCTGATTTGGCGATGGATTGCAATCGATTTCTTGAAACATTCGGCAAGCGCTTCATCAAAAATTTATCAATTCTCAGCGCTTCTTGACCAACATCGGCGATTAAGTTATGATGTTCGAATAATTCATCTTGTTGATCAATGTCTTCCTCAAAGAACTCTTCGTCTTCGCTCATGCTTGGTTTAATTTTTAATTATGCGTGATGAGTAGATCGTTTCTGACTGCTCATTCGTGATATTTACGAGATATACACCGCTTACTACATCCTCTAAGGTAAGTTGCGATTCGTTGGCTACCGATTTTACCAATCTTCCACTCATGTCATAAATCGAGATCAGTGAATTTTCAGGCAAGCCGCTAATATTTACCAAATCACTCGTTGGGTTTGGATAAATGGTTATTGGATTTACCTCAGCAGTATTTTCACGTGGATTAGATAAAGTATAATCCAAAGCAGTTGAAAAGACAGGGCGGATTAATAAGGACATATCAAACGCAGAATTTAGCCATACACCAGAGGTGTTTCTGAAAACCTTATCACTATTATCAATATTCCAATCCAATCCAATATTTAAGCTTTGCTCAGAAATATTTTGCCAACCCACGTAAAAAATCTCATCCACAGGAAGATAACCATCTACCAAATACAAATCGCGGGTAAAGGTATAATATTTAAATCCTTCGATTGATCCAGAATAAATGGGTGAATGAGATTCGAAATAATCATCTTGGTAAATAATTTCACCCGGAACTCCCGCATTGTCTGCCCAAACAGTCAATAAAAATACTTCGTCACTCACATCGGTCACCGAAGGAACGAAATTCATTAAAATCCCTGTTAGTTCGCCCGGTTGATAGGCTTCAAATTTATAGGCTAATAAAGAACCAACCCCGTCTACCCCATAAGCAGCTTCGGGTGTGCCATCGTCATAGGCATAATAATTTCTAAAATCTTGAATAAATTGAGTGGTATCGTTTTGTTTGTAAACATTTTTATCAGGACCCGCCGCTGAATTAATATGAAATTTAAGATCAAATGCCGCTTGGTCAACTGCCAAAGCTTGGTCGTACGAATAATCACTTGCCCCATCAAAAGTACAGGTGGTGATTCCAACGTCGAAATTCACACTTGGCGACGCGGTATTCGGAATATTAAACGGGCTACCCTCTTGCAAAAACCCATCGTACATTGACTGCCATTCGCCATTGGTGAAATTTGTTCCTGTGCTCGTACAATTATAAACCAACAATTCTAAATCAGTCAACATATGCTCGTTTCCAGTTGTATTGGCTTTATAATGATCCCAAGGTACAGCTGTGTAATCTTTTAAGATCGTATTTAATGGATACATAATTGCCACATCATTAAACGAAGAAATTTCCAGTTCGACAGCAATTTCAACACTTACATAATCCACATGCCAATGATCCAAGGCACCAGAAAGTGTGGCGTAATTTTTAATTCTAAATTGAAAATCCTCCACAAATAAACCAGGGGAGACAGCGATATGTGCGGTATCCCAAACATTTTCGCCCACTTCACTTGCAATTGCATGCCAAGCGGCAGGCACCCATTCGCCCGTAATTGGATCTAAAAAATCAACCAATAAGGAATCATTGTCTTCGGGCATATTTCCAAATCCTTTTGGTTGAAAAATAAAATCGAGAAAAACCAAATCCTCACCAGGAGTTGCGCCTGATAAATCAATTGGTCGAGAAGTTAAATAATCCGCTACATCTTGTGCACCATCATCACCTAATGCGTAAGGCATTCCATTTTGATCCACACCATCAAAGGTAGCCACCCCTAGCGACCAAGGATTTACGGCAAACGTATAATTGTGATAGGCATTTTTATCAATCCAAAGCGTTTTATTGTCTGAAACGACTTTGGTGAACACGTGGGCGCTGTCTTGCACAAATGCAGGTCCAGGCAAGGTGTTGTACCAAATTGTATCTTGGTCCAAATCGAGCACCCCATCAATCAACGAATCAACCAATACGAAACACTCTTCGTAAAAGGTTCTTAAACCACCAGTTACAGGGTAATTATTTAAATCATTTACCCAGACTGAAATTGGGGTGAAATCGTATGTTGTTGCTTGATCTACCTCAATACCCTCCTCAATCGTATACGTAACCGTATTAGAATGCGCACTGTCACAAAAAATGAGGGTTGGTTCTTGAGGATCCGTGTTCGTTGCGTCCATCAAGCGGTAAAACCATTGCGATGTTACTCCAGCTCCCGCATAATCCGGGTCGTAACTTTGAAACTTATCGATAGAAAAATCATCCCAAGCATTGGCCAAAGGCAACGATTCAAAAATGTATAGGAAGGTACTATCCAAACTATTTAAAGCACTTTTACGTTGCAAATTATTTTCACGTGCTATGTTGGGATTGGTTTTTAAGGCGCGGACATACTCTTGTCCAAAAAGAGCACCATTTGCAACCAATAAAACAATTAAACTAAAAATTTTCATCTGCTATTTTCTCCAAATTAATTGCCGGTTGTCGCCTTCACGGTAATTACAGCACCACTACCAACCGTCACCCCTTCACCTGCCATTGGAATTTGTTCCTCAATTATAGCATTGTCTAAATCGTCGGGGCCACAAGTTGCACATTCAACCTTTAGCGACAAGGACATGTTAGTCAAACGTGCATTTGCCTCCATTATTGTTAAACCAACTAAATTAGGTAAAATCACCGCAGCGCCAGCACCTCCGCCGCCTTGGGCAACGACTAAATCAATTCGTGTTCCTTTTGGTATCATTGTTCCTTCTGGCAATTCTTTTCCGTTCATAATTTGACGAATCACAACTCCTTTGCCTTCGGGATCTGGCTGGTAGGTAATTTTGGTTCGAATTCCTAACGCCGCCAAACTCGACTCGGCCATTCGTTGCGACATGTGCACCACTTTTGGCATTCGAATAAGTTGTGGATGAAGCGGAACTACTGACAATAAAATTTCTCTACCCGGTTTTACATACATGCCTGACGAATCCGTAGGCATCGGATGTTGCCAGCAAACGGTGCCCTTTGGCCAATTATCCAAATACACCGAATCTTGAATTTTATAGGTAACTCCAGTTCCTTCCACCAAAGCATCTAAATCATCGATGTGAATTTTGTAAAATGTTGGTACTTCAACTTTTTCTCCAAAATTGGTAGAGCTTTTAAGATAAATACTTTCAGCCACTATAATGACAATCCAAATTAGCACAACTGCGCCTAAATGGAGCAAAAATCGCTTACTCTTAAAAAACCGGAAGAATTTATTCATTTGGTATTTCGTTTAACTCTAGGGCAAATATAATTAATCTGCGTAAAAGGAGACCAGAATCTGGTCGGATATGCAAGATTGTTTTATTATTTGACGCGATTTTGCCTTAATTAGATGAAATAAAACTTCCAATTAACACTTGGTGTTGTTGCAGAAAATAAACTTTTTCCCGCGCAAAAAAGAAATCAATCACCCCTTTTGGTAGGTCATATTCGAATGTCACGTCCATAAATACATCTGTTGATACGGCATGAATTTTGTCGTTGGTTTGGAGTAAGAGATATTTATGAAATGTTCCAATTCGTTTGGCATTGGTGGGATACATTTTTATAAACGTTCCAAAGACATCAAAAATCGCCACCCCTTTTGAAGGGACAAGAACGTATAAAAAATCATTTGTTTCGATGAGTTGACTTGGTTCTTGGGAATTGTCGAATAAGGAAACCAAGTTTTCGGTTTGCAAAATAATTTCAAGGTCTTGATTGAGTTTTAATAAACGCATCATGCCACCATCCAGCACCCAAATTGAATTGCCTGCAAAGGATTCACACACCAAAACGGGTTGTTGGATTCCGGCATCCACTAAATTAATTTCACCGTGAATATCCGTGAGGGTATTGTCGTAAAAACGAACCAAAGACCGCTCTTTATCAAACACCAAGGTTCGAAACGATTTAGAACTTTCCATGGACGAAGGGCGAAACGATTTAAGCGAAGTTGAATTGACAAGAAGACTATCTTTTTGGAAATAATATTGAACAATCACATCGTTTTGACACCCGTAAATTCGTCCAAAATTATCAATCGAAAAATGCGAAAAATTTCCGGCAATTGAATCCGTTGCTTTGAATACACTATTTTGTGCAACCGATGTTGTGCTTACCAAACAAAAGAAAAGGTAGCCTATTAATTTCATTCTTGACTAAGTTAACAATTATTATACCACAAACGGAATTTATAGTCAGAATTCAATCAAAAACAAGCGGATGTTAACCTTGTTCAATTAAAATCCAAAGGTCACCCCTCCCATTACTTGAAATCCTTGCACTTGGTATTGATTCCAGCGGAAGTATTTTTGCGCCGCTAAATTATTAAACTGCAAGAAGGCCGAAAAACGGGTATTTAATCGGTATTCAAGGTAAAGATTAGCATCTGCCACAAAACCTAATTCAAACTTTTCAGGATTGTCTTCGGTCGAAAATAATCCGCCAGGACTTTTTCGTCCGCTTAAAAAGGTAAGGTCAGATTTGATATAAATTTTGTCGTATAAATTATAGGAGCCTCTCAATTTAATCTCAAGCGGTGCTAAATTCCACGCATGCAATTCTTTTTCTGTTGCAAATTTATTGTACGAAACTAGCGCATCAACCTTCAGTTTTTCCCCGGCTTGATAAGAGATGCTTCCAGTAACCCCCAACGCATTTACCTTGTCATACACGACATCAAATCGGTATAAATCTGACCAAATAGTATCGTTGACAAATAACGCCATATCAGACGACGTAGTGGAATGGAAATTTAAATTAAAAGACAGTTTTTTAGAAAGAGTGCCTTTAACACCCGCATAAACATTAAATACTTTGGTATTTAATAAATCTATTTCGGAAGAAATAAATTCATTTTGTCTGTTTAAGGTTCTAAACGTGTTTTGTTGCAAACCTCCATCAATACCTGCGTAGGGAATAATCATGTTGTTAAAGAGACTATATTTCGCCTCAAGCACAGGAATCACCTTAAAAACAGGTTGATTATCAATGTCAAAATTTAGATCTACCCCATAAATAATTTTCCATTTATCGCCGTAAGAAGTCACCACCGGTTTGATGTGAATGATGGTATTGTTATCATTGTGCGTCAAATCAAGCGGTACGGCATTGTTTAAGTAGGCAAATTTGTAATTGTTATAGCGAATATCAAATTCGCCCGAATAAATCGTTTTCTTTTGTTTGTAGGCAAAATCAGCACCAATCACAAAATTTGAATTTCGCCCAGCCATGTCTAAATTTTCAGGATCAAACTCATGAAAAAATCCATACGAGGTCCTAACGGTGTACAATAATTTTAAACTGTCTTTAGTCGTAAAATTTGAAAAGCGGAACGAGCCTTGAATTCCTTGCACTCGATTTCGCAAAGAATCCTTGCTAATTAAATCGGCGGTGTCTCTAATTCCATAAAAATGATACCCGTGGTTAAGGTAATCCAAGTCGGCATCAAACTTATGTCTTGTCGTAAAAAACTCACCAAAAACATGTCCAGTAGTATTATCAAAACTTGCAGGGGCATAATCTTTAATGTCGCCAAAAAACGAATTATGTTTTAAATGAACCCCATAATTCATTCGTCTATTTCGTTCCGAATTATAATAAAACTCTCCAAGTGGCCCTTTATAATTGTCTATTCCCGCCCGAATATAACCAGGGTATAATTTTTCCAAAGTCTCAACAATTCTAATTTTAGAAGCTTCAATTTGTTCAATTGAAATTTCGGTGCGCATACTTCGTGACAACAAAGGATAATTGATGTTTGGAATTGGCACCACGGTATCAATAATTGCGGGTTTATCCGTAATCCTCACCCCTTGAGTGATTGATCGGATCGCTTTCGCCTCAAATGTCCAGGTTTCTTGGGCAACGCCGCTAAAGCTAACCAGCATTGCAAAACAACCCAGAATGTATTTAATTCGCTTATTTTCCATCGCCTATTTCTATTGTATTGTCCACAGATGGGCTAATTTGTTTCTCTTGATTTTTATAATCCTTAATCACCAGCATCACTTCATTTGCCTCTTCTAAAATTCCGTCGTCATTTATGGTGTATCCTTTTAATACACTGTTTATTGTAAATTCAGCTTGAACATAATCATTTAAGCCTATCGAATTTTTAGCTTGTAAAATCAAGGCTTTGGCTACCCAATAATCATAACCAGCTTTTTCCTTCATCATAATCCGCACCTCGTTTTCAGACAATTTATATTCTTCACGAAGGTAGTAAATCAACGCAATCGAATACTGAGCCTCGGCGCCTAAAACACTGGTCGTTTTTTTAGACACCTCTTTAAACTCGGTCAATGCCACGTCAAAATTATTGGCTTCAAGTTCAGCTTTACCAATCACGTAATGCGCTTCGATCACTACATTTTCTAAGGCCAATGGATCCGCTAAGATTCGTTTCGCATAAGGTTTAGCTGAACTATAATCTTTCAAAAACGCATGCGAACGCATAATTCCAATGTTTGCCTTTAATTTATTTTCTGGGTAAGAGGCCGTGCGCTCTAAAATCACGTAATAAGTTAGGGCTTGTTCGTAATTTTTCCGATCATATTCGTCTTGAGAAGCCGCTGCCGCTGCAATTTCGGTGTACGAATTAGTCTCTTTCGTCAACAAAGTTTTAAGCGTAATAATTCGGTTCTCTTCTTGTCCCGTTTTTTGATACGAATCTGCCAAATAATAAAGGGCATTAATCACTTCAATCGGATTCAAAAATTCATTCAGGTATTTTCTAAATGAGGTAATTGCATCTTTATAATTCCCTTTTGAATAAGCGTTGTAAGCAGCGTTGAAACTTGTCGAATCCTTTGCTTCTTGACTAATTTCAATCCCGATTTCAGAAAGTAATTTAAAATAACGATCAGGCTGGTTCATGGCAATATACACATCATTCAACCGTTGTAATGCCTCTTGTTTTTTACTTTCATTTTTGTACTCTTTTACAATCTTCAAAAATTGCTTTTCAGCCAATTCATATTCTTCTGCCACAAAATGCAAAGCCCCAATTTGAAAGGTTGCATCAATAACTTTTGGATCATTAGGATAATCTACAATCAACTGATTATAATAGCGTAAAGCTTTTGTTCTACTTTCTGACGCTTGCGCATTGGTCTGTAAACGGTAGGCCTCGCCGACCTCATACAAGGCGGAAATTACCAAAGGAGATTTAGCATGGTTGTTTACAATATCCAACATAATCGACGCTTTCTCTTGATACCTTTTCAAATACCCATACGAAAGACCAATTTGATATTTTGCATAATCCGATTGCCCACCACCTGTTTCAATTGCTTTTTGGTAAAACAAAATTGCATTTTCATCTTCGGGTTTAACATTTTCAGGTGTCGGCGCAATAAAATAACTATCCCCAATTCGCAAATAAGCATCCGTTAATTTACCTTTATTGGTTTCATTTTCGGCTTGGGTAAACGTTCTAAAATTCTGAATTGCATTTTTATAATCCGCTTGCATAAAATAAGCGTAAGCAATATTATAATAAGCATCGTTATGTTCTGGCAAGGCATAACTGCCAGGCTCCGCTATAAAAGCCCGATACTGAGCTATTGTGCCATTGTAATCTTTTGTTGCAAAAAGGGATTCGGCAATCCAATACAAACTTTTTGCATTCAATTTCGGATCCATCGGGTAACGTTTCACCAATTTAAACGCAATAATTGCTCCTGCCAAATCACCGTTTTCAAAAAGTTCAACCCCATAATTAAAATTCATAATTTGGTAGGCACTTTTCATTTTAAAATCCTTGTCCTCTATCCGATCAATCGATTCAATGGCACCTTTATAATTTTTCATGGTGGTGTATACATTTACTAAATATTGATACACATCTTGGTTTCTTGGCGATTTTGGATAACGAGACAAATAAAGGTTCAACGCTTCCACCGCTTCATCAAACGGGTTATAATCTAATTTATAGGAAAGCACGGCATAATTATACAAAGCATCTTCCTCAATCGCTGCATCAAATGGCAATACCGACGCTTGCTCAAAAGCACTTCGTGCATAAAAATATTCTTTCTTTTTTAAGTAACATTCGCCAATATGATAAAATGAAATCTGTCCTAATTCATCCCTTGTCTTGGCAACCTTATCAAACATATTAATTGCCTTGTCATAATCTTCACTTTTAAAATAGGCATATCCAAGTTGATAATCTTCGTCACGTGTCGTGGCACTTTTTCGATTATATTCTTCTAAAAAAGGCACTGCTTCGTCATATTTCCCAATTTTATAAAAAGCATCTCCCACCAAATGTGCCATACCAACAGCGTTTTTAGTATTGGATGAATCCACCACATTTGGCGCATATTCCAATAACATATCATATTTGCCTTGTAAATAATAAATTTGAGCAATATAATAAGGTACGGTTTCTTTAAAACTAGGGTCCGTTTTTAGCTTGGTAAATCCTTCCAATGCAGTTTGGTAACTCTTCTCTGTATAAGCAATGTGCGAATAATAATACAAGGCAGGTGATTGAAATTGACCTTCTTTATTAATCACCTCATAAAAAGCATCCCTTGCCTTTTTTAATTCATCATTTCTAAAATAGGCATACCCTAATTTAAAATAATACTCCTCCTTCACATCTGCCTCCAGGTCGTAAACATCAATTTTTTCAAGCCATTCTTGGGTGGCTTTGTAATTCTTTTTTTGATAATAATACCTGCCCAACTCCAAAAAAACCATTTGTTCGTATATACTTTCTGGATATTCCTTCAAAAAATTAAGCAAAAGTAACTCTGCATTGGCATGGTAAAGTCTAAGCGCACAAATGGCATGATAATATTTTGCTTTCACAAAAAGCGGATCTTCTGAGTCGGCCAACGCAAGCATAAAAAGCTTATATTCCTCTTCAGCGGCACTGTATTTCGCCTTTTCAAATAAATCTTCAGCTCGGTAAAATTGAGCGTATGCGCCTTTATATTTTTCTGTAGACTGCGAATAAGCACTTGTCAAACAAAACATTAAAAGAATCAAACTTAATCTCCACATATCCCTATTATGATATTAATTGTGTTCTGTGACAAAATCACACGTATATAAGCTAGTAAAATTAATGAGTAAGTAGGTGAAAACTGTGAGCCAAGCTTAAACTTATAAACGGAGCCTTGTTAAGATTATTGTTTTCTACTATTTTTAACTAATTTATGAAATATGTCTTGGGGGTTGCCCAGACCTCTTTTAATTTCTTCGTTGTGCTTCGCAATTAAAAGAGTTCTGGGCCGGGCTCATTCGCTATAGTCCCAGACATCCCGACTGAAACGTCGGGATCGTCAGGGAGCTGCCACTGCGATCCCTAACCCAAAATAAAACTAATTATTAATCTTTCTTTTTGATGCTTAAAAGAGGCTGGTTCAAAATTTATTCACCACCATGTATCAATCATTGAAACCAAAACATACCTTTGTACTTGACGAGGTTAAAAATAATTTGTATCATTGAAAAATGGAAACAGCTAACAGCATATTTTGGATTAAAAACGGACAAATAAGCCAAGGCGGTGTCGTTGTGTTAAAAGAGGTGAATTTACATTTAGAAAAAGGGGAGTTTGTTTACCTCATCGGTAAAACTGGCGCCGGAAAAAGTAGTTTACTCAAAACATTGTATGGCGAATTACTTTTAGATGCTGGCGAAGGTAAAATCGCCGACTTTGATTTGCACACCCTCAAACGTAAAGATGTTCCTTATTTAAGGCGTAAATTAGGAATTGTATTTCAAGATTTTCAATTATTACCTGATCGTTCAGTGTTTGAAAATTTATATTTTGTCATGCGGGCAACAGGTTGGCAAAGCAAAAAAGAAATCAAACAACGCGCACAAGATGTTTTGGACTTGGTAGGATTGGAAAATAAAGGCGTTAAAATGCCAAACCAACTTTCTGGAGGCGAACAGCAACGAGTTTCCATTGCCCGTGCTTTGGTTAATAAACCAGCATTTATTCTTGCGGACGAACCAACAGGAAATTTAGATCCAGAAACCTCTAAAGAAATTATGTTGGTGTTAATGGCCATTGCAAAAGAAGGCACCTCTGTTTTAATGGCTACGCACGATATTTCAATTATGGAACAATTTCCATCCAGAACTATTCGTGTTGAAAACCAAACGGTGCGCGAATTGAGTGTGATTAATGCATTCGATCCATTTTCGCAAGTAAGTTTTGAGTAATTAGTAGAGGGCCAAAGATTTACCATTCCTCCAATTAAATTTAAAAAATAAGTTTAATTTTAGGGCATGGTAAAATCACTCCTCTCTTCCGCTATTTTTCGATTTTTTATTTTCGCATTTTTCATCACAAGTTATGGTACAAAGCTTCACAGCCAAGTTGACTTAAAAGGATTAGTGTTGTTAATCGATTTTGCGGATGATCCGATGGATCTTCCCGTAGCACGTGTCGACAGTTTAATGAATGGAATTACCTATACCGAAGACGATGTTCCACACACCATCCGCAATTATTACCTCGTTCAAAGTCGCGATTCAATTTCATTGACCCACAATATAGTTGGCTATTACCGTGCTCCAGAAACGGCTGCTTGGTATGCCGATCAAGAATGGACGATTGTTTATGACTTGTTAACAGGCGCTTTAGATTCGATGGTGGCACAAAATCCAGATTTCGACTGGGATCAACTCAGCATAAATGATAAACCTTGGGCGTATGAAACTTTTTTGTCCATCAATTTGGTCACAACAGCTTGGGTGGCGGGTTCGGGCGGTACACATTATTTACCTGATGGCGATTGGGTAGCCCCCAATGGAGTTAAAGTAAGGGCATTTACCTCCCAAGCATTAACGAGTCCTTGGGATCCAACTTTTGTTCGTCTCTTTGTAATTGCACACGAAATTGGTCACGCCGCATGGGGTTTTCCGGATACGTATGATTATGACGGATCATCTTTTGGAACAGGTTTTTATTCGGTCATGAGTGGGAACCAAGTAGGCGGAGAAGTTGAACCAATCGGTGGACCATTTTTTGTGGATGCCGGCTGGGCATCGCTCATAGATATCGAACCAAATGGAGGCTATACCTTGCCAATGGATGGGAAATTGGTGGCGCGGTATGTCAATCCTTCTAATCCAAATGAATATTTTTTAATCGAAGCGTGTAAAAATTCAACCCCAGGCAATGCTGCTTTTCCTGTTGAAAAGGGATTGGTTATTTGGCATATCGATGAAGATGTGACAACCTTCAATACCCTTGAAAACAGAACATTATCAGAACACTATAAATACAGCATCGAACAAAAAGATGGTCTTTTCGACCTCGAAAATGGGGTTAATCAAGGCGATGCGGGAGATATTTATGTCGAGGGATCACTTTTCTCTGCTTCTACAAATCCAAATTCAAATTGGTGGAACGATGCTGCCTCTGGCTTAAATATCAATTCCATCGAATTATTAGACGACAATACCATCCGTTTTTGCAATGGAACATGTGTTGCCAGCACTCCTGAAAATAAGTTAGAAAATTCGTTTCAAGTTTATGACAATAATAAGGGTGAATTAATTTTACAAACTGTTCATGCTCCATCGGACAATTACACACTTGAAATTATTAATATGCTTGGAGCAGTGGTGGTTTCGGAAACATTTAATTTAAATGATAACCAAGGAACCAACACCTTTTCGTTTTCACTTGCTGGTTTAAGTTCCGATCTTTATATCGTTCGACTTATCGGACAAGAAACCGAACTTGTACAAACCAAAAAAATTAGTTTAAACTAATTCCCCGTCATTTCTTTAAACACATCTTCCATTGATTTTTCAACGGTTGACATAGCAAGAATCAAGAAATTATTTTGTTGTGCAAATTTTGCAAGGTGCGGACGAATATCACCTTCACCCATAAAAATCCACTTATTGCCTTCCACATTTTTAACCGACTTCACATTCGTAATTTGTTTTAATTGATTACGTGAAGCTTCTTTGTCAAACTCAACCAAGACCGTTTGTTTTAATTCGTCTTTTTGTTGAATATGTTTTGCAGTGTCATCGGCCACAATTTGACCTTCTTTAATAATAATAACACGGTCACAAATCGCTTCCACCTCTTGCATAATATGCGTGGACAACATAACCGTTTTAGTTTTACCAATATTTAAAATCAACTGACGAATATCCACCAATTGATTAGGGTCAAGACCACTGGTAGGTTCATCTAAGATCAACACTTCGGGTTCGTGAATAATGGCTTGTGCCAATCCTACCCGTTGGCGATAACCTTTGGAGAGGGCGCCAATTTTTTTATGTTGTTCCTTTTCCAATCCCACCAAATTAACCATCTCCTTTACCCGTTCGTTTTTGTTTTTGATTCCGTAAATTCCACCCACAAACCCTAAATATTCTTTCACGTACATATCCAAATAAAGCGGATTATGTTCAGGTAAATACCCAACTTTCCGTCGCACTTCAATCGAATTATCATCCACATCCAGCCCACAAACTTTTACCAAACCAGAAGATTTAGGAATAAAACAAGTAATGATTTTCATCATCGTAGATTTACCAGCCCCATTTGGGCCTAAGAATCCAACAATCTCACCTGAATTTATTTTAAAAGAAACATCGTTTAAAGCCGCTTGTTCCTTGTAATACTTAACTACATTTTTTACTTCTATCGACACGACAAGTACATTTAATATTTCACGAAAATAAGGGTTTTTACATCAATACGCCCAACATTCTGTTTAAATATCATCAAAAACCACTTGTCTAAACAAATAAAAATAGCCTGACTTCTCTAAAAAGGGAGAAATTCACTCCTTTAATCCCTTCAAAAAAGGCTCTAAAATTCCTAGTGATCCATTTATAATATATTCAACCCCAATTGCAATAACTATAAAACCAATAATTCGTGACAAAGCATTTAAACCCGAAGCACCTAAGCCTTTTACAATTAAAAATGAACTTCTCAAAACCAAATAAATGGTGCAAGAAGTAAAAACGATTGTGATGACTAAAATGATCTGATCAGCCATTAAATGAAATTCCTGTTGATAGCTGATGAGCAAAGAAATTGTCCCAGGACCGGCAAGCATTGGCAAGGCAAGCGGTGTCAGCGAAATTGCTTCGCGGCGTTGGGCATCCATTTTTTCTTTCTTTTTAATTCCTTTGTGTTTTACAAAACTCCCCGTAAGTAAAGAAAAACCCGAAGAGGTAATAATTAATCCACCTGCAATTCTTAGTGCATTTAAACTAATTCCAAAAAATTGCAAAATATACTTTCCGGCAAAAAAGGACACCAATAAAATTATTAGCACATTAAAAGCAGTCCAAAGGGCAATCCGGATTCGTTCGGGTTTTGTATTGTTTTCTGTCAAACTGACAAAAATCGGTACTGTTCCAAAAGGGTTGATGACAGAGAAAAGAGCTGCAAAAGCGAGGGTAAATAATTCCATTGTTTTTTTGGCAAAATTCGCTGTTTAATATGGAATGAAAATATGTTGAAAATTAAGGAATCATCATTAAAAAATGACAATTCAATAGCAAATTGTTAACCTGTAATTAATGTTATCCGGTTGTGGCAATTTTACCACTTTTTGATAATCTTTTCAAAAAAGCCAAAAAAATCGCCAAACCAACCTCTAAGATGATTTTACCTTTAAAAAAATTGGCGCATCACCACTCGAAATTAACACAACCATTAAACTCGACAGACCGATAGCAAAAAAAATTTGAGCCAAGTTTTCATTTAAAAAGAATCGTTCGCTCTACCACATTTTCGCCAAACGAATAAGCGAGGTAATCAGACGACGGCATTTCTTTAGTAATAAAAATATTAGCTTTTTTTCCAATCGAAATCGAACCTAATTCCTGCCCGAGATTCATCGCATACGCACCATTCAAAGTCGAAGCATTAAAAGCTTCGGCGGGAGTTAAACGCATTTTGATACAGGCCAATGAATTGACAAATTGCATGTTACCACTTGGCGTTGAACCAGGGTTAAAGTCAGACGCTAAGGCTAAAACAACCTCATTATCAAGCATTTTTCTGGCAGGCGCATAAGGAATATTCAGAAAAAAAGAACAACTTGGCAAAGCGGTGGCAATGGTGTTAGACGATTTTAAAAAAGATAGATCCGTATCGTCTAGCTCTTCTAAATGATCCACAGAAACGGCACCATGCTTCACCCCTATACCTACCCCGCCCAGAATCGAAAATTGATTGACATGAATTTTAGGTTTTAATCCAGCCGCCACACCGGCAGTTAAAATTCGATCCAATTGTTCGGGAGTGAAATAATTCCGTTCGCAAAAAACATCAATATAATCAGCCAAACCCTCGGCCACAATTGGAGGAATCATTTCATTGATAATTAAATCAACGTAATCATCTTTCCGCTCTTTATATGCCAAAGGAAAAGCATGTGCCCCTAAAAAAGTAGCTTTAATGGTTAAGTCCGACTTTTCTTTGAGCCGTTTAATCACGCGCAACATTTTTAATTCGGCTTCTACACTCAACCCATATCCACTTTTTATTTCGATAGCGCCAGTTCCAAAACTTTTTACTAATGCTAACCGTTTTAGCGCTGCAATTTCCAACTCATCTTCCGACATTTCAGCCAAACGCCTAGCCGAATTTAAAATTCCACCACCCTTTTGACCAATCTCCTCATACGTCAGTCCTTTAATACGATCCACAAATTCATCTTCACGGGTACGTGCAAAAACAAGGTGCGAATGCGAATCGCAAAAAGCAGGCATTACATATTTGCCTTCTGCATCAATAATCTCCAAATTAGTCCAATCCGAAATGCCCATCAATTCACTCATTGGCCCAAAAAACGAAATTCTTCCATCTTCGATAGCCAAAAAAGCATCATTAATCACAGAAAGCTCATTTAAAGACATTCCTCGTTTAGGTCCATTGGGTTCAGTCACCACTCCTACTAACCCTTTTATATTTTTTATTAAAATATTTTTCATCTCGCACGTAAAAGTCAAAAATACGAAAAGAATATGATCAATTTATCCAGATTATTTTTACATCAGCAACTGATTTTAATTCAGGAGGTACCCTAAACTTACAAAGGCGATCATTTTATTTGGTAAATAATAGATTTTAAGGCTTGAAATTGTAAAAATCAAGCTAAATTGTACCTTAAATGTTTAAAATTTACTGTTCTAAACGTTGAAAAGTCTGGGTATTGTCTAGTCTTCAATAATCTGTATCGTTTATTTAGGACTAGTCACAAGGAAGCAATTCTCCTCTTGTTTTGAAAATTTAGTTCACTTTTTTAATCACCCCTTCTTTAACGAGTTGCTCAAAAAATTCAGTCAACGTATTCTCCAAAGGGCGGTATTTCATGTTCAATTTTGAAATACTTTTAGAATTATCAGCTTTCCAAGGATACCCGATATTGCGAGAAACCATTTTTCGTGGCATTCCTTGCGATGGACCTGCCAACCAAACTAAAAATTTAGGCAACTTACGTGTTGGCAACGGATAATTTGGAAAATTTTTCTTTAAAATCGCTGCAACATCTAAAAAACTCGTGTTTTCACCAGAGATAATATGTCTTCCTTGTGCTTCAGGCAAAAATCCAGCGTTATAATGTGCTTGCGCCAAATCACGAACATCGACTGCCCCAATTCTAAAATCAGGAGCGCCCATTTTTAGCGCTCCATTTCCAAGCATTTTCATAATATCTAATGATTCAGAAGTGGCATAAGGATTAATGCCAGGACCTAAAACCAACGAAGGATTAATAGTCACAAGGTTCCAACGATTTTGTTCCTTTGCCATTTTCCATGCTTCCCGCTCAGCCACAGTTTTAGAATAAGAATACGGTTGATGTGTTAAAGACGAGGTGGTATTCCAAATTTCTTCGGTCAATTGTTGATTAGGCATTGATAAAACATCCACACTATCTCCATAAATTGCCGCACAACTGCTCGTTAAAACTACACGTTTCACGCTCTCCGATTTATTCGCCGCATTTAAGACATTTCTAGTGCCTTTTAAAGCAGGATCCACCAAATCTTTTTGAGCATCTTTCACATTTAAGGTAAAAGGAGAAGCTGTGTGATAAATCAATTCACAGCCCTTCACAGCCTCATCATAACTTCCTTCCTTCAATAAATCCGCATCAAAATACACAATTTTACCTGGTGATTTGGCGGCGATTTCGTCCAAATATTTAGTTTTCGACTTGTCACTCGAATCACGCACGGGGGCATGCACGGTGAGTCCTTCATTTAATAATTTTTCCACTAATCGCCCAGCCACGTAGCCTGTTGCTCCTGTTACCATGACGGGTTTTGTTTTATCTATTTCGCTCATTTTAATAATTTTACTTATTTATTATTTACTATATTTTTCTTTAATTGCTTTGATTATCACAGCTGATTCTTGTCGATTTCCTTTTAATAAAATAACCGTTGCGGCACCATCCAAAATCATTTCCAAGACCTCAGCCTCGGCGGTTGGATTTTCATAACCCAATTTTTGAAAGGCGTCTGTGGCAACAGTCATCAAAAAATCAACCCCTACCCGATCATATTTTTTCTGTTGCCATTTTAAGGTATATAACAGACGCCAATAATTATGTTCGTCTGGATGAATCATAAAAGGCAATTCGATAATCGCTTCGAGGATTTTTTTTGGATCTTCAATTTTGGAAATGTTTTCAAAAATTCCTTGAATGGCTTGTTGACCTTGATTTAAAATCGCTTCTAACAAGCCTTCTTTGTTAACAAAATGGCGAAATATCAAGCCTTCTGAAACATTTGCCATGCGGGCTATTTTCCCAGTCGATGTAGCATGAAACCCTTCTTTAGCAAACAACTCAAGTGCTGTTTTGATGATTTGATCTTGTTTAATTGTCATAAAAGTGAGTAATCACTTACAAATGTATATAGAAAAAATCAATTGACAACAAGAAACAGAAAAAACAATAAAAAAGATTTTCTGGATTTAGATTATTAATAAGGAAAACGAATGTCTTTGACCATTAGTTGTAGAGACGATTTGCCATTCCAAAAGTTTTCCTCGATCGTATACACCACATCAAATTGCTCTTTTAAAATTCGGTTAAACAAATGACCAAAATTAAAGGCGATGGCATTTAAAACTAGATCAGGAAAATCAGCTTGTCGAACGGATAATTTTACGTGATCTTCTTTAAGTAAAGATGAATAACCCGTATCTTTTACCCCACGACTTACAAAAACGGGCGCCATATTATCTGGACCAAAAGGTGCCAATTGTTTCATCACCCGGTAAAATTTTGGAATGCCGCCGATTTGATTTTCAAAAATATCACGAAAATCAATTTCCGTATCAATTTCAATTTCAGGAATCAACATTTCAGGTGAAAGCATTTGCTCGGCCACTGCGTTAAACATCAACTTAAATGCAGGAACATTTTCAATCGGCAAGGTCAAACCAGCGGCGTAATAATGACCACCAAATTGCGTCAGTAAACTTGAACATTTATCCAAGGCGTCGTGAAGATTAAACCCTTTGATACTTCGCCCTGAGCCAACCGCAACGCCATTTGCTTCGGTTAGAACAATGGTCGGCTTATAATGTTGTTCAATCAATCGAGAAGCAACAATTCCAATCACCCCCTTGTGCCAATTTTCATTAAAAACGATGGTGGATTTTGCTTCTAAAAGCCAATCATCCTGAACAATCATATCCAACGCCTCTTGGGTAATTTCCTTGTCCAATCCTTTTCGTGTTTCATTATTAGAATTAATGGAAATATTCACCTCATTCGCTTCAGATTCGGAGGTGGCAAGCAAAAGTTTAACCGCACTGTTTCCCGATTCAATTCGACCCGCAGCATTGATTCGAGGTGCAATCGTAAACACGACATCGGTAATTGTCATCGGTCCATTAAATTTGGCCAAACTGAGCATTTTTTTAATTCCTGGGCGTGGATTAGCATTCAAAACTTGCAACCCATAATAGGTCAAAATACGATTTTCTCCAGCCAAAGAAACAATGTCGGCGCCAATGCTAATAGCGACTAAATCAAGCAAATCTTCAATCGCTTCGAAAGGTTGATTTTCGGCATAATTTAAGGCTTGAATTAATTTAAATCCAACCCCACATCCCGAAAGTTCTTTAAATGGATAGTGGCAATTAATTTGTTTCGGATTTAATAAAATGGCGTCAGGCAGTTCTGCTCCAGGCAAATGGTGATCACAGACAATAAAATCAATGCCATTCTCTTTCGCATAGCTGATTTCGGTGAGATTTTTAGTCCCACAATCCAGTGAAATGATCAAGGAGAAACTATTGTCGATTGCAAAATCAATACTTTGCATCGAAATCCCATAACCTTCCGTGTAACGATCAGGAATATAATAATCCACTTGCGGAAAGGAACGTGTGAGGTACATAAACATTGTTGCAACAGCCGTTGTACCATCGACATCATAATCCCCATAGGCTAAAATATTTTCACCTTCGGTGATTGCTTTTTGAATTCTTTCCACGGCTTCAGTCATGCCTGCCATTAAGAAAGGATCATGCAAATCACCTAAAGCGGGACGGAAAAATGTTTTAGCTTGATCGAAATTAGCAATTTTACGTTGTCCGAGAATATTAGCAAGAGGCCTTGAAATACCCAATTGTTCAATTAATTGAATAATTGTTTCGGTGTTAGCATCTTTTTTGAGAACCCATCTTTTTTCCATAAGAACAATAAACTAGAATTTTAAACGGGGCCGAGTACCAAAGATAATTAAAAACATCAATTCGACTCTAAATTACCATGCAGATTTTCATTAAAAATTTTACCCAAAAGCAATTTCTTTAGATTTAGGAATAGATGCTTTAAAATTAACAAACTATTTAAAATAATGGCACCCGAATATTCGTAAAGAAAAGCATGATTTTTTCGTCAAAACAAGTCGAAATAGCCCGCTATTACTTCGTTGCTTTTTCTCAAAATCAAGCTTTTCTGGGCAATCTGAATGAAAATGAACGGTGTTCTTTGAGCAAGGAATAATAAAGATCTTGAAAGATAAAATGAGATCTTCTGGCATTTGCGTCACTTAATGTACTCTTGTATGGAATGTTTTTTAACTAAAAATGATTGACTTTTCCTTTTAAACCAAGCATTCCATTAGCAACCTCACGAATTGAACTACAGTTTGCAAAAGTCGAGAACAACATACTTATCAAGTGATCCGCAGTGGTGAGTTTCTTAGTGTAATAATCCGAGTTATGTTTTTTAACAACCCTTTTGACAAAATTAGAGTCGATTAAAGAAATCAGCTGTCCGAAACCCGATTGACCAAAAAAATGCCTGCTTTTATTCATGTGCTTTTGTTCACAAAACCAAATTACATTAAAGCGGGATTTCCTTGGTGGATTTCCAGCTTTAATCTAAAGTTTTATCGGATACTAGTGCTTTTATAAAATAAATATTATCAACCTATTTAAAAAAATCTCCCTCATTTACTTGAAGAGCCAAAGCTAATGCTGCAACAGTAGAAATAGATGTATTCAGTTTTCCAGACTCTATTCGTGCAATTTGTACCTGAGAAATTTTTGCGTCTTCTGCCAATTGTTCTTGGGTTTTATTTTGTTCAATCCTTATTTTACGCACGTTTTTACCAAATAGAACCATCACTTCATTATTTCTGACTTTATGCACATAACAAAATTGTTATTAAAAAATCGTGAGTCTTATAACAAATTTGTTATATTTGGGCTTAATTTTAAAACAAAACTTTTTGAAAATCATTAAACTATTAATCAATATAACTTTTTTTGGTTAGTTAGTGATCATTGGAATAAACGAAACGATAAATAAAAACGAGTATTAACAATTAAAAACAAATAAATATGACAAAAAACAAATCAAGACCCATTTTGCTGCTGGCGACAGGACTACTATGGGCGGGTTTGGCACAAGCTCAGGAATCAGCAAACGCCGCAGGTGGAGATGCCACAGGCAGCGGAGGAACCGTAGCATACAGCGTAGGACAAGTAGTTTACACTGCCAAATCAGATCCTTCTGGCACTGTAAGCCAAGGTGTACAACAAGCCTACGAAATTTTGTCTGTAGGAATTAATGAAACTGAACTAAATATTTCACTTTCGGTATTTCCAAACCCTACTGCCGATAATTTAACTTTGCAAATTAGCGATTACAACAACGAGAAGTTAACATATCAACTCAGCGATATGCAAGGAAAATTAGTAAATAACGGACAAGTAACAGCACAGCAAACGCAAATAAACACTTCAAGTTTGCCATCTGCAACTTACTTTATTAATGTTGTAAATCAAGAAAACAAAAAAGTTCAATCATTTAAAATTATCAAAAACTAAAAATAATGAAAAAGATAATTACAATTTGTGTAGCAATCTTAATGGCTACAAGCGTGTTTGCTCAAGCACCCGAAAAAATTAGCTACCAAGCCGTTGTCAGAGACGGAAGTAACAACCTTGTAGCATCATCAACGGTAGGAATGCGAATTCAACTATTACAAGATTCAGAATTTGGAGATGCAGTTTATGTAGAAACGCAAACGCCGACTTCAAACGCCAACGGTTTAGTAAGTTTGGAAATTGGTGAAGGAATAGTTGTTTCAGGAACATTTGCATCAATAGACTGGGCAAACGGACCGTATTTCATTAAGACAGAAACCGACCCAACAGGTGGAACGAGTTACACCATTTCAGGCACAAGCCAATTGTTAAGCGTCCCTTATGCTTTGCATGCTAAAACAGCTGACAGTGTCTCAGGAACAATCACCGAAACCGACCCCGTTTTTGGAGCATCGGTAGCAAGTGGTATCACCGGAACCGACACCACTTATTGGAACAATAAACTGGACAGCTACACTGAAACCGATCCCATCTTTGGATCATCGGTAGCCTCTGGTATTACCGGAACCGACACCACTTATTGGAACAATAAACTAGACAGCTACACCGAAACCGATCCCATCTTTGGATCATCGGTAGCCTCTGGTATTACCGGAACCGACACCACTTATTGGAACAATAAACTAGACAGCTACACCGAAACCGATCCCATCTTTGGATCATCGGTAGCCGCTGGTATTACCGGAACCGACACCACCTATTGGAACAACAAACTGGACAGCTACACTTTCTATTTAGGGCAAGACACCTTAGGAGGTATAGTTTTTTACATTTACCTTGACCAAAATGGCGCCCAACGTGGGCTGATTGTAAATAAAATTGAAAGTACTGCAAAATGGCAATCAAGTGGCACAACAACTAATGCAACACGCAGTTGGGATGGTGTTTACAATACAGATTTAATGACAGGTAGCCCTGCAGCAACGTATGTAAATGGCTTAACTGATGGTGGCTTTACAGACTGGTATTTACCTTCAGTTGACGAGTTAAGCATTTTATGGCAAAACCGCTTTCATGCCAATAAAGCATTGAATGTTGGCAGTTTTACATTATTGTCAAATACTTCCTACTATTGGAGTAGCACGGAACTCGCTTCTTCAAACGCATTCACCGTCAGCTTCGACCATGGATACTCAGTCGCCAACGTTAAGACGACTACTTATAGTGTTCGTGCGGTTCGGGCTTTTTAACCATATATTTTTAAAACCCTAAGTGGCTGGTGGTGGAATTATGTCTATTTATCGGGCGGGATATGTAAATTTGAAATAAAAGTAAACCGAGTGAAAAAGAACCAACGAAACGCTAAAATGTGCTAAAATAAAGTGTGCAGCAGGTGCTAAACTAAACTTCTTTTCTTTTTAATTACTTTTGTGATGGCGAGCAGTGAAGTGGTTTCTAATGCCAACCAGCTTTTAGCCCAAGCCTTTTCTTGCGCTTCAACAAACGGTGCAATAAGACATCAAATATCAATAGAGGTGGTATTATCAGAAGCTAATTATAAAGTGATAGCATCTATCACAGGAGAAGCTAATACAAAATCTTTTTTTGGGAGTTTTTGGCGTTAATCAAAAAAACTTAGTTCACCAAGCTAGAAGATAAATGATAACTAAGGCTGACCTTATAACCTGAGTTAGGCTCTAAATTATACCGAAACTAAAATTATTTGATTGGGATTCGTCACATAGAAAATTTAAGCCTCTGGCGACTCAAACAACTATTTTATTTAGACAAAAATGGCTTTTCAGAATTTTTATACCGAATTTGGTTTAATTTTAAGAAAAATTATGCGGTTACTTTTCACTTTTTTTGGCTTTTTTACCCTCTCTTGTTTTTCACAAGAGCAGGAAGATATTTATTCGATTTATTTTAATATCAACGCAAAACCCGCCACAGAAAAACTAACCGGAATTGACGAGCGATTGCATGGCAGGTATAATTTAGTGGGGAAAAGTGAAAACGATTTACGCGTGGCAGCTGGCAACGATTTGATTGTTGATCAAACAGGTATCTACCTTCAAAAAAACACCGTTCTTAGCATCAGTCGCACTGAGATTAGAGAAAATTCGAAGTACACAATAAAAGATGGTTATTTACATGGCGTAGTTCCAAATGATTCAGTGATGGTGGCATTGGATGGAGAATACTATTATTTTTTGCTTCCTCAAAAATCGTATTTATATGAACCAAATAAAACAAATCCAGTTATTTATAACGGTTTAAATTTAAACGAATATGTGGTTCTTTCAAAAGAATCAAATGGTTATCTGTCGGCGCTTTATATTAGTTTTTCTGGAGATCTGATTCAACTAGAACAATTAGATTTAGAGCAAAAAGAATTTGATTTTAAACTAATTAAACACGACAAAATAATGGAGGGCAAAATTCCTGTTTATATTCTAAACCCTTCTCTAGCGGATTGGAAAAACGTTCTGCGCTACTTCAGTGTTTATGACACCTACAGCAGACAGAAAATTTAATTCATATTAAAATCTTTTTTTAATCGTTTGAACCAAATCATTGCTTTAGCAATGCTGATAAAGAATTTTGCAGGAATCTGTTTACGTTTAGCCTTTAATAAATCCCTAGCCACAATTCGTTGCCCTAACGTTTTTACAATAATTGTTTTCGTGATTACACAACTGATTCCAGTATCGTTGGCGCAAGCTTCACGCGCTTGTTGATTTGAGATGGTGGAATCACCCAAATTTATCAAACTTAATACTTGTTTATTGTGAACTGAGCGGATGGACGCAAGCCTAACCTCTTTGTAATCAAGAAGATTAAAATTGTCAGACGAATTTACACTTATTAAAAGAATGTCATCTTCCAACAAATTTTATTTACTAAATCTATCCTACAAATTTCACAATGGGTCGACCTCATATCTATAAATTTTACACAAAAGATCCTTAAGAAGTGTTGAATAAACCAAATAATTAGATCTACCTGCATAATAAATCAATGGAGCACAATTCAATAATTAATTAGTTTTTTGCTACTTCGTATCGAAAGCCTTGAAATCACTCGATTTTTATATTAAAATCCAGTAAAAGACCAAGTACATTTTGTTTTACGAATTTTGCGCCTTTTAATTTATTCAAGACAGGATTTATACGAAACCCGTGCGCTGTTCTAAAATCAGTATCTGTTAAATTGGTTTGATTGAAGTTGGCATCCGTGAGAATAGATTCTTTAAAGTTAACCTTAGACAAATTCGCGCCCGAAAAATCACATCCAATTTGTGAACATTCGGAAAACGTTACCGTTGTTAACGCAAGGTTATAAAAGGAAGAATAATCCAGAATTGTTTTTTCAAAACCGAATTTAGAACGAAAAGGGTTGATCGATTCAAAGGTCAGTCCAATCATCTTACACGACACAAACTTTACATTTCTCAAGGCAATTTCATGCAATTTAGCTTGTGAAAAATCGCAGGTATCAAAATCACAATCTTCAAAAATGGTTCCATAAAAATCGGCATTTTTGAAACTACAATTCTTAAATGTACAACATTCAAAGGTTTGATTTCTGAGCTGTTCGTTCGAAAAAACTTCACTTTTTAATTCCTTTTCGCAGTGAATAGATGACATAATTTTAATTTTTAAATTGATCAATGATCCGATTCGCGGCTACACAACCTGTGGTAAAACATCCTTGCAAAAGATAACCTCCAGTTGGTGCATCCCAATCCAACATTTCGCCAACAAACGAAAATTGCGGAAATTTAACACTAGTAAAAGCCATCGTTACTTCTTCCATGGCAATGCCGCCAACGGTTGAAATCGCCTCGTCCAACGGTCTAAGTGAATTCACTTTAAAAGTAGCCATTTTTAATGTTTTTGAAAAACACTTAGGATCGGTAAACTCGGATTTTGTCAAAATAGCCTTTATTAATTCAATCACCACACGTTCGACCTTAAAAACCTTACCATAATCAGCTGATTTAAGTCCACTTTGAGCGGCCTTTTTTAATAAATCATCTACCGAATTATTTGGCTTAAAATCGATATGGATTTCTGTCTCTTGACCCTTCATTAATTGCTGGCGAATTTCCGGAACGCTCGGATAAATCGCATTTCCTTCAAAGCCGCAAGAGGTCACCAAAATTTCACCTTTTCGCCAATTCTTGTCTGCCTTAATTGCGATATTTTTTAATGGCGTTCCGTTAAATTTCTCCCTAAAAATTGGATCCCAATTCAATTCAATTCCACAATTAGAAGCTTGAAACGGAATCGTTTTGATACCAAGAGCTGAAAAATAGGTCAACCACTTTGAATTACTCCCTGTTTTTGACCATGAGCCACCGCCAAGGCCAAAGACATAGTGATTGGCAACAACTTTTTTGGTTTCGTTATTAAAAGAAATCAACGGAATAAGTTCTTCACTAAATCCAATAAATTCGTGATTTAAATGCATGTGAACACCTTTTTTAATCAGGGCCTCTTTAATTTTTGTCAAGACAAAAGCTGGTTTGATCTCTTTTTCAGGAAAAACTCTGCCGCTCGAACCTACAAAGGTATCAGTGCCTAAATCCTTTAGCCATGCGCGCGTGGCCGTGGAATCAAATTCATTCAACGCTCCGGATAAATTCGGATGATAAGAATACGCTTCCTTCAACGAATCACCGGTTGCTGAATTCGTCAAATTAAACCCACCTTTTCCTGCGACTAAAAATTTCCTCCCTATCGATTTACCTTTTTCGTAAAGGTGAACCTCAAATGTATCCGCTAAAAAAAAAGCTGCAATCAAACAGGCTGGCCCACCGCCAAAAAGAGCGACGACAGGTTTAGACATTAAATGGTTTCTAATTTTGCGCGTTCAAACCAAATTTCGCCACAGATATACTCATCTTCCCATGTCAAAAATCGAAAAACCGTTCCTTGGTCCGTGACCTCAAATTCGCACCATTGATTATCAAAAGCTAAGTCATTTTGCCAAGTATGAGCCACCACTATTTTAAAAAAAGGATCTTGCATCGTGGTAATACATGCCGCTACCACCATTCGAGAAGGTTCGGCAACATATTCAGTTCTTAAAACCTCAAAGTCATCTAACCGTGAAAAATAATGATAAATATCTTCGGTCATTTGGAGCACGTCCTCTCCTTTATTTGGTTTTATATGAGGAATTAACTGCGCTATCTTTTCTTGGAGTTTCATAATGTCTCGCAAAATTAGGTTTTTTTGGGCGAAAAAATAGTTTTAAGAAGTAAAACCAATAGAAAAACAATGAATAACTGCACTCAACCACAAATTTTTTGAATTGAATAATGACCTTAATCCATTGACAAGTGCACATTCATCAAAAAAAGGGACAACCTTTCGATTGTCCCCTTCAAGTCCTAATTAAAGATGTTTATTTCGGTTCAAAAATCAAATCGATTGTTGCAATTGCATCTTCTAAATGATACTTACTCATTTTATCGGTGATTCGCGGAAGTGCGATTTTAATTTGTTTTTTAAGTTCGTTTAATTCGGCGCGGGCCACTGAACGAATATCTGATTGACTCGCTAAAACATCCGTACGACTAATAAAACCTTTGTATTCGGCAGGCATTATATCTTGATTTTCAGTTAATAAATACCCTAGTCTCAAAATATGTGCTTTTTGTAAATTTCTGCGGTAAACCGGAATCGAACTTCCTTGTTTCAGTTCGGTCCAAATACTATTTCTCAAGTCCTCCGTAATTTCGATGATTGTATACGCTTGTTCACCGTTGATTGCTTCATTTTCGATTGCTCTGGCCAATCTACCAAAATCCAAAATTGACTCCATGTTTCGAACTTGAAGTAAACGCATTTTTTCAATGCCCCCATCGTATTGGATTCGGTTTAATACATTTGGATCCAGCAACCAAACAGGCGCAACAAATAAATTATCATTCAAAAATTTCATGGCTTCTTTTTGTGTTGCTTTCGGCACATGTGTGTAAACTGCACCCTCTTGTTCGTAGGTTTTATAAACTTCATACATCCCTCCAATATTGGCAACAACATGTCCCATATAACGATTAAATTGACCTACGACTTGTTCATACAACTCACCCATTTCATCGTAATTTTTTCCATCTTCTGAAGTCCATGTGATTAGGTTAGGTAAAATTCGTTTTAAATTTTTGATTCCATACTCACTGGCTTTCATTGCATTATCACCCAAATCTTCGGTTTGAGCACTTGGATCAATTGGGCTACCAAACTGTTGTCTTCCAAAACGGTAATAAGGATCACCAGCGTGCGCCTGAATCCATTTGTCTAAGGTTGGTTTTTCATCCTCTGCAGTTTCGGCGTCCAAAATTG
This sequence comes from Crocinitomix sp., assembly GCA_044361315.1. GTDB lineage: Bacteria > Bacteroidota > Bacteroidia > Flavobacteriales_D > Crocinitomicaceae > Crocinitomix. The sequence goes on from JBIKJA010000001.1 coordinate 126,909, forward strand.
GGCGGTATCCCCAACTAATTGAATATTTATCATAAACTCCAATTTCTGGCATTAAAGCGACATCCTTATCTTCGGGCTGTGCGATATAATTAAATCGCGCATAATCCATAATTGATGGGGCTGTGCCATATTTTTTAGTGAAAGTTGCTGATCGAAGTGAATCGACCGGATACGCATTACTACTCGCCATATTGTGCGGTAATCCAAGCGTATGTCCAACTTCGTGGGCAGATACAAAACGAATCAATCGTCCCATTATTTCTTCTTTAAACTCGACGCCGCGAGCTTCAGTGTTTATTGCAGCTGTTTGAACAAAAAACCAATTTCTTAAAAGCGTCATCACGTTGTGGTACCAATTGATATCAGATTCAATAATTTCGCCACTTCGAGGATCACTTGTGTGTGGGCCGTTGGCATTTGGGATTGGAGAGGCCAAATAACGTACAACCGAATATCGCGCATCTTCGGGACTCCATTCTGGATCTTCTTCAGGTGTTGGTGGATCCATGGCAATAATCGCATTTTTAAATCCTGCTGCTTCAAAAGCCACTTGCCAATCTTCGATTCCTTGTTTCAAATATTTACGCCATTTTTCTGGTGTTGCCCGGTCGATATAATAAATGATAGGTTTGACAGGCTCCACCAATTCGCCACGTTTAAATTTTTCAATATCTTCTGGTTTTACTTCTAAACGCCATCTATCAAGATATTGAAGAGATTTGCTTTTTTGAGCTTCCAAGCCATAATCTACTTGTGACGAGGTAAACCATCCCACGCGTTGGTCGAAATAACGACGTTTCATTGGAATTTTTGGTAATAAAATCATCGAATTACTAATTTCGACAGAAATCGATCCTAAACTTGAATTTGAAGGTGGGGCGCCAGCGATATATGTTTTTACATGGCGTGTTTCGATATTAATTGGGTAACTACTAATCCGTTCGATATACGATCGTTTATCATCCAAACGACTAATTTTATATTGTTGTCTCATCCACGATTGTAAGCCAATTGCCGCGATATCGGTACTGATAAGTTCAGTAACATCGATCACAACCGAGGTTGAATCAGGCCCAAACGCTTTGATTGGAAACATGAATAAAATAGGTTCAAAATTTGAATTCACTACCGCTTCGTGAACTGGCAATGAATCTGTAGCGACAACATCATAAGAAACTACCCGCAACAACACATTTTCATCTTTTACTTGCCAACGCAATACTTGTTCATTCTGAGTTCCTCCACCAAACCCAATTCCTGCTGCTGTTTTGGCGATTTTGGTAACCATTAACATTTCTCGCTCGAACAACGAATCAGGGATTTCGTAAAAATAAGATTTATCGACCCTGTGAACTTTAAACAAACCCTCGTCTGTGATGGCATCTTTGGTAATAACCTTGGTATAAGGTTGAATTTCTCCCTTTTTAGCTGGAGATGCTTCGACAGGAGGAGTCCCCTTTTTTTTGTCATTTTTTTGGGCGACGACGTTGGTTGAAAAAGTGATCAACAAACCTGTCAATAGTGTAAAACTAAGGAACGTACTTTTCATAGACTATCTTTTCTTGCTAGTTGGTAAAAATAGGGTATTATTTTTAAAAGCCCATCAATTAGGCACAAAAGAGTGTCATTGTGTATAAATGGTAGAAATCGTAGTTTAACGGATTAAGATTTGACTTAAATGTTGGATAGGGATCAAATCATTGGTTTGATCATCCTCTACCTCATCTATAATCTGAAAACCTGATAAACAATTGATTTTTAATTCCTCCCCTAAGACATCTGTCAACATTAAATCAACAGCAATCAATTGAGTATCTTCATCTAGCTCAAATAATTCTGGTGCGTCAATCAATAATTCGTACCTGCCATCTGGTTCAATAAGCGGAATAACTTTCCAATGATGGGCAGTAATTGATCTAATTTCCATTTCAATGTCATACAGATCCACTTCGTAAGTGGATTTTCCTGGAATCGCATGATGATATTCCCACCCATGTGCCTTGTTTGCATTTTGCACGATGGACTGCGTAATTGCCAATAATTTTCTTTCGTTATTTGGCGACAAGGTTAAGGTGAACTTAAAAGGTTGTGGGTTTCCCAATTGCCACTTTAACTTACCCATTCCTAAAAGATGTTGATCCAATTGTTCAACAACATAATTTGTTTGGGGATGCAGAGATTCGCTCACCACCTTTTCAATAACCTGTCTATTCTCGTCAAACCACTCCCAAAAATCTTGGATTCGTTGCGCTAAATCGTTCTTATTCATTTAATTTTTTTCAAATCTCGTTAAAAGCTGATTTATTTGTTAATTTAATTTATGCTTAAAAAAGATAGTTCCACCAATCACCCCCCCTTTAAAACCCAAGACTTGTTTAGCAGAGACTTTTAAGTTAAAACGGTCGGTGTGTTTACTCATTTTACCCTCCAAAAATTCAAATTTCGCTTGAATTTTATTGTGAACTGGTCGATTAGTTTTGGAAAAAACATAAAATGCCTCCCTATTCGCTTCATTTTTGGGGTCCAAATCAGGAATTGAGAATTCGACTTTTAAATTAGTGTTATTTGACAACAACATCCGCCACATGTTTTTAGCGTGTTCGCCAGTCAATTTTCCAAATGCTGGATCTTCAAACACCACCTCATCGTAATAACAAGCAACCATTTTTTCAGCGTATTTCTGCTGAAAGGCTGTATAAAATTCTTTGATGACTTCTTCCATTTTGACTAATTTGAGTCGGACTTTAAGGTGATCACAGAGATTTCAGGCCAAATACCTAATCGCCCAGGATACCCCAAAAATCCAAATCCTCGATTGATATAAAGATATTGATTTTTCAGCGAATAAAGACCTGCCCATTTTTTATATCGTAATTGAATTGGACTCCATCGGTATTTACCCCATTCAAATCCCATTTGAGCACCATGGGTATGACCGCTAAATGTGATATCAATATCGGTAAAAAACTTCGTTATTTCTTCGTCCCAATGCGTTGGATCGTGAGACAACAATAATTTAACATCCGCTTGTGTGCCCGTGTGCGCCTGAGCCAAATCGCCCATTTTGTGAAAACCAATGCCCCAATTTTCCACTCCAATTAAGGCAATTTTATCATCTCCTTTTTCCAAATAGAGATGCTCGTTTAACAATAATTTCCATCCAATTTGACCATGAATCGCTTTCAAACGTTCAAAGTTTTCTTTTTTATCCTTTTCACTATGCCAAGAGGTATAATCACCATAATCATGATTTCCAAGGATAGAAAAAACACCCATCGGAGCTTTAATTCGCGAAAATGTATCCATAAAAGGATTCATTTCTTCGGCATGATCGTTGACCAAATCACCTGTAAAAAAAATAACATCGGCTTGTTGCGCTAAAATCATATCTACGCCTTTATTAACGGCCTTGACATTGTACAAACTTCCCGAATGAATGTCTGAAATTTGAACAATTTTAAAATCATTAAACACCCTTGGCAACTTAGGAAGGTGAATAACTGTTTCTCTGATTTTATAACGATATGGACCAAAAATCATTCCCATAATCAATAAAAATGCAGGTAAAATTGCCCCGATTAACCCTAACGAAATTAGCACATAAGAACTGTTTAGTGGATTATCTTGAAAGATCCACACCAACATATATCGTAGGTCGTCCAACAACACAAAGAGATCAAAAAACAAGACTGAAAATAGATTGATAAATACGGAGGCAAGCATAAAATTACGCAGCGCTGTTGAAACCATTTTCCCTCGGTAAAAAACCAGAAAAAAGGAAATCAAAGACAATCCAAAAAGTGTATAGAAAATCGATAAAACAATCATTTGAAGTGACGCACTATACTGAAATAACACATGTTGCATCCCAAAAAATGCATACATCTGAAGCAGCACCACAATAGCCAAAATAATAAAAGGAAATAAGCGCATTCGTCGGTTCATGGTTTAGGCACTATCATTTGTTAACGTCATGACAGTAATTTCTGGCCAAATCCCAATTCGACCGGGATAACCAATAAAACCATACCCACGATTTACATACAAATACTGATTATTTTCAGCATACAATCCCGCCCATTTATTGTAGCGCATCCGAACCGGACTCCATTTAAAACCACCCGTTTCTACGCCCATTTGGGCACCATGCGTGTGGCCACTGAAGGTGATGTCAATAGAAGGATAATCTTTACTTACCTCTTCTTCCCAATGCGTAGGATCGTGTGACAACAATAATTTAACGGGAGCTTCGCATCCTTCGTAAGCTTTTTTTAGATTGCCAATTTGATGAAACCCAGCTCCCCAATTATTGACACCAATTAAAGCAATTTTTTCTTCTCCTTTTTGAAGATAAACATGTTCATCGAGCAACAATCGCCATCCTAATTCGGCATGAATTTCTTTCATTCGCACCAAATTAGCAGCTTTTTCTTCGTCATTTTCCCATCGGTGATAATCGCCATAATCGTGATTACCTAGAACTGAAAAAACACCAAGCGGCGCTTTTAACCGGGAAAAAACATCCATGTAATCTTTCATTTCAACAGCGGAATCATTCACTAAATCGCCTGTGAAAAAAATTAAATCGGGCTTTTGTTCTAACAATAAATCGATTCCTTTATTGACTGCTTCTTTGTCATAAAAACTCCCCGCATGGATGTCAGAAATTTGAACTATTTTCAATCCATTAAATCCATTTGGCAAATTAGGAAGGTAGACTTGCGGGAAATGCAAGGTGTATTTATAAGGTCCAATAATCATTCCGAGAGGCAACGAGATGGTAGGAACTGCAGCTGCAAATAATCCGGTTTTAAGAATAAAATCAGACCGAGAAATTCCGTTTCCCTGTTCGACTGATTTAGGTTTCGACAGTATTTTAATTCTAATCCATTTAACTAATCTCACCAGATCGTCAAAAACAAGGAACAAGGTAAATACGAACTTGACGATTAAATTGAAAATCACCGTTGAGAAGACAAAATTCAAAGTCCAAAAAGGCATTGATTTTCCTAGGATATACAAGGTTAAAAAGCCAACAATTGACAAAATCATGAAAAACAAGTGAAAGAATTTGAGGCCATTTCTTAACCAAGTTGAATAATTATCCCACCTGGATTTTAAGGCACGGTAGGTATATATCTCGATTAAAGTGATAATTATTGAAAAAACAATTGGAAAAAGGATCATTCTCATAGTGCAAAATTAACGAATTTACTTGTTAGGATTCCATTTATTAAACAAGGCGATTGATTAGTAGATAGAATTAAACATAGAATTAAGCAATAAGTTCACAAATTAGTATTTGACTATCAAGGACGTTTCTGAAATGCGAATATTTTATGGAATTTAAGATTTCGTTGAAATTTTTTCGGCTTAAATTTAAATTGGGATTCAAGAGCGTGTTTTGTAATTTATTAATTAGACAAATACTTGTTTAATTAGTAGAGAGATAGTTTGAAATCTAAAAAAGAGTGCATATTTGCTAGAAATTAAGCAAAAACCAATTAAATTTTCAAAATGAAAAAAATTCATTCAGCCAGATTAGTCGCCCTATTAGTTATCGCATCATTTAGCAATTTGTCAAATTCTCAGGTTTTAACTGGACAAATAACAGATTCAGAAGAACTTCAAGAAGCGGCACTTAGCTTTAGTGAAGGTGGGGCAACAAACGGAAATGAATATTTCAATGGTTTAGTTGCTGCTATTGTTGCAGTTGACGTTAAGTTCGGAGAAATTGATCGTTTAGATGAAATGGATGGGTCAGAAAAACAATTTTACGATTGTATTAATTTAACACTTAAAAAGATTGAAGAAGGACGTGCTGCAATTGAATTATACAAAGATAAAAAATGGCCTAAGCGCGCTGAATTTCACGTATTAACTATTGAGTGGCTTGCGACGGTTGAAAACATCGTTAAAACGAATTTAACTCCTTTGGTAGCTGCAATGGCAAAACCCGCTGATGAAATGACAGATGAGGAATCTACACAATATGAAACGTATCTAATTGCTTTAGAGGCCTATTACGAAGTGGATGGTCGTTGGGTAGATTTCCAATATGAGTATGCCGATGCAAATGATTTCACCATAGAAGGAACGATTGATGAGGAAGCCATAATGGAAGAAGAAGGATTTACAGGATTGGAAGGAATTACAAATGGAAGAAGCATTAACGATATAGCGCTTAGCTTTAGTGAAGGTAACGCTGCTAATGGAAATGAATATTTCAATGGTTTAGTTGCTGCTATTGTTGCAGTTGATGTTAAATTCGGAGAAATAGATCGTTCAGATGAAATGGACGCATCTGCAGATAAAATTAAAGCTTGTATAGATTCTACACTTAAAAAAATTGAAGAGGGGCGCGCTGCAATTGAATTGTACAAAGATAAATCTTGGCCAAAGCGCGCTGAATTTCACGGATTAACACTGGAATGGTTTGCTACGGTTGAAAACATCGTTAAAACGAATTTAACTCCTTTGGTAGCTGCAATGGCAAAACCCGCTGATGAAATGACGGATTTGGAATCTACACAATATGACACGTATCTAATTGCTTTAGAGGCCTATTACGAAGTTGATGGTCGTTGGGTAGCTTTCCAATATGAATATGCGGCGGCAAATGATTTCGTAATCTCAGGAACGATTGATGAAGAGGCTATTATGGAAGAAGAAGGGTTTATAGATGTGGTAGGAAACACAAATGAAAGAAGAATTACAAATGAAAAGAGTATTAACGAAGCAGCGCTTAGCTTTGGCGAAGGTAACGCAACTAATGGGAATGAATATTTCGTTGGCTTAGTTGCAATTGTCGTCGAAATAGACGTCAAGTTCGCTGAATTTGATCGTTTAGATGAAATGAATGCGTCTGAAGATAAAATTAATGCATGTATTAATATATTACTAAAAAAAATCGAGGAAGGACGTGCTACCATTGAATTGTACAAAGATAAAAAATGGCCTAAGCGCGCTGAATTTCACGTATTAACAATGGAATGGTTTGCAACCATTGAAAAAATCGTTAAAACGAATTTAACTCCAATGGTAGCAGCAATGGCAAAACCCGCTGAAGAAATGACGGATGTTGAATCAAAAAAATATGACAAGTATCTTATTGCTTTGGAGAAATATTACGATGTTGATGGTCGTTGGGTAGCTTTCCAATATGAGTACGCTGCAGCAAATGGCTTTGTGATAGAAGGTATAATTGATCAAGACACCCTTATCGATGAAGAACTGGATAAATAAGATTAAATAAAAATCTTAATTAAGATTTCGTCGAAATTTAGTCGGTTTAAAAAAAAATTGTGATTCAATAAGTTGTTTTATAATTTATTAAATAAAAAAATATTCGTTTAATTCTTACTGAGAAGCGTATAAATCGAAAAAATGGTGCATATTTGCCAAAAAATTAAGAAAGAACAATTAATAATTTAAATTTTCAAGATGAAAAAAATTTATTTAGCAGGATTAATAGCCTTATTAGGTGTAGCATCATGCGGAGATGAGTCAAAGTCCGACGCTTTAACTTCACAATTAACAGATGCGGAAGGAATTAAAGATGCAGTAGTTAGCTTTAGTGAAGGTGGAGCAACAAATGGAAATGAATATTTCAATGGATTAGTAGCTGCGGTTGTTGCGGTTGACGTTAAATTCGGAGAAATTAAGCGTTTAGATGACATGGACGCATCTGAAGATAGAATTAAAGCTGGTGTCGATTCTACCCTTAAAAAAATTGAAGAAGGACGCGCTGCAATTGAATTATACAAAGATAAATCTTGGCCAAAACGTGCTGAATTTCACACATTAACTCTTGAGTGGTTCGCAACGATTGAAAACATCGTTAAAACAAACTTAACTCCTTTAACTGCTGCAATGGCGAAACCGGCTGAAGAAATTACTGATGCTGAATCTGATCTTTATGATGCTTATATTGAAGCTTTCGACGCTTATCTAGAAGTGGATAGTCGTTGGGTAGCTTTCCAATATGATTACGCTGCTGCAAATGGTTTCACAATCGAAGGAACGATTGATGAAGAGGCAATTATGGATGAAGAACTTGCTCACTAAGAGTAAATCAAACTCATTTTACAAAAGGGGTTGGCTAATTAGTCAACCCCTTTTTTTGTGCGTTTAGTTGAGTGAAATAGACAGGTTAATCTTGATTTGTAATGATTTTTGATTTAAATTAGGGACTAAAAATCGAGAACCAAAACAAGGTAAATAGAAATGGCCAAATCACCCACAAAAAATGATGTGCCTAGGAACGATTTGGCAATTGTACAAATCGATAAAGTGAACTTAGAAACACAGGTACAAAGCTAGATTTTGGAAAATCAATGCGCTGCCAACCAATTGTCAGCAAATTTATAATCAACATCTAAGGGAACGGCCAAAGAAACAGCTGCTTCCATCTCCTTTTTTACGAGTTGTTCCATGGTTTCCTTTTCGTCTAAAACCACGTCAAACACCAATTCGTCATGTACTTGAAGGAGCATTTTAGATTTCAACCCCAACCTTTTCATTTCGCGGTGAACATTAATCATCGCAATTTTTATAACGTCAGCAGCCGAGCCTTGAATTGGTGCATTCACGGCATTTCTTTCTGCAAAACCTCTTACAATAGCATTTGCAGATTGAATATCCGCTAAATATCGCCGCCGCTTCATAATCGTTTCAACATACCCATGATCTCTTGCAAAATCTACTTGATTTGCCATAAAATCTTTCATTTTGGTGTATTGCAAAAAGTAATTATCAATCAATTCTTTTGCATCTTTTCTCGAAATCCCAAGGTTTTGGGATAATCCAAAGGCTGATTGTCCATAAATAATCCCAAAATTCACGGCTTTGGCCGCACTTCGTTGATCGCGTGTCACATTTTCCAATGAATAGACATGAAATACCTTTGCTGCCGTAGCAATGTGAATATCCAAATGATCCTTAAACGCTTTGATCATGTTTTCATCTCCACTCAAAGCCGCAATAATTCGTAATTCAATTTGCGAATAATCGGCTGCTAACAAGGTGTGATTTGCATCTCTAGTAATAAATGCCTTGCGAATCTCTTTCCCTTTTTCCGTTCGAATTGGAATATTCTGCAAATTGGGATTATTAGAGCTCAAACGACCAGTTGCAGCTACTGTTTGCATATAACTGGTATGAATCCTTCCTGTTTGAGAATTCACCAACAAAGGCAATGAATCAACATAGGTACTTTTTAACTTTTTAAGCGAACGATAATTTAAAATTAAAGGAATAATCGGATGCGCATGTTCGAGTGTTGAAAGCACATCTTCACCTGTTTTGTATTGACCCGTTTTCGTTTTTTTCGCTTTCGGATCAATTTTCATCACCTCAAAAAGAACCTCACCCAATTGTTTCGGAGAATCCAAATTAAAATCGGCCACGCCAGCTAATTCTTTAATTTCCTTTTCAAGTCGATCCAAATCAATTTCTAATTCTTTTGAAAAAACTGCAAGTGCCTGGGTATCGATTTTAATTCCTTCGGTTTCCATATCTTTTAAAACCCGAACAAGTGGCATTTCTATTTGATAAAAAAGATCTTTTAAATGATCCTTTTCGATTTCGACTTGAAAAATTTGTTTTAATTGCCAAGTGATATCTGCATCTTCGCACGCATAGTCAACCAACTTTTCTGGTTCGATGTCTGCCATGTTTCCTTGCAATTTTCCTTTTTTTCCGATAAGCGTTTCGATGGAAATTGGACTATAATTAAGGTAGAGTTCAGATAAAAAATCCATCCCATGTTTGCCTTCGGGCATTATCAAATAATGCGCAATCATGGTGTCAAACATAGGTCCTTTTACAGTTAGCCCATATTTCTCAACGATTTTAAGGTCATATTTAATATTGTGTGCGATTTTTTCAATGGATTCATTTTCGAAAAATGGAGCAAACTCCTGTAAAATTTCTGCACGATGATCTGAAAGACAATCTACATAATATCCAGTTCCATTTTTAAAGGAAAAAGACATCCCAACAATATCTGCGACAACGGCATCTATACCAGTGGTTTCTGTATCAAAACAAACCGATTTTTGTTGAAGCAATAAAGCAAGTAAAGCACTTCTTTTTTCTTTCGTATTTACAAATTCGTAGGTTGGTTTGGTGTCAACAATAGTTTTGACAGAACCCTCCATTGCGGCGTATACCTCAGCTGCTTTCGTTTCGATGGCTGGACCTCCAAATAAGTCTAATTGACCAACAGCTGGTTGTGTTTGTTGCACCACTAAATCTTCGCCCAATACTCGTTTGGCTAAGGTATTAAACTCCAATTCAGAAAAAATTGCTTTTACTTTTTCTTGATTTGGTGGATCCATGTGAAAACTCTCTTCGTGGAATGCCACAGACACATTTAAATCAATGGTTGCGAGACGTTTAGAATCTAATCCTTGTTGAGAAAAATTAATCACATTTTCCTTTTGTTTTCCACTTAATTCGTGGGCATTGGCAATTAAATTCTCAACCGAACCATATTTTCTAACTAATATTCGAGCAGTTTTTTCACCAATTCCGGGAATTCCAGGGATATTATCTGCCGTATCCCCTTGTAATCCTAAAACATCAATTACCTGTTCTGGACGGTCAATTTCGAAATTTTCTAAAACCTCCTTCACACCCCAAATTTCAATTGGCTTTTGCCCACGACTTGGTTTGTACATAAAAATATTTTCGGAGACAAGTTGTGCAAAATCCTTGTCCGGAGTCATCATATAAACCGTGAACCCTTCCTTTTCGGCCTTTTTGGCAATAGTACCAATAATGTCATCTGCCTCATCGCCTGGGCTAATTAAAATTGGAATGTTAAATGCCTCAACAATTGCCTTGATCGGTTCAATCATTTTTGAAATGTCTTCAGGCATAGCCTCGCGATGTGCTTTGTAAGTTTCAAATTCTTCGGCCCGTTTGGTTAACCCTGGCGAATCAAAAACCACGGCAATATGGGAAGGATTTTCTTTTTTAATTAAATCCAACAAGGCATTTGTAAATCCAAATGCTGCAGAAGTATTTTGACCTTTACTGTTAATCCGTGGGTTTTTTACAAAAGCATAATATGCTCGATAGATCAACGCAAAAGCGTCCAATAAGAATAATTTTTTATCGTGATGTGGTGTCATTTTTTTAAATATTAGTTTTCTGAAATGATGATTTCTTTTTGATAAGTGGCATTTCCAACATGTTTTTGATAATATCGCCAGCTTTCAATAATTTCGGTCATGGATTGTGCATCGCCATCTTCTGCCATTCGCATTAAATGATCGGTAGACAATTGACTTGGATGAGTTGCTCCTGTTGCTGCCAATAATTCGAGGAACGCATGGATGGTGTTTTTATGATAATTAGCAGCGCGAACACTTTTAAGTTTAGGATCTAATCCTTTCATTAATCGTTTGTCTTGTGTGGCGATTCCCACAGGGCAAGTATTTGTATTACACAATTGCGCATGAATACAGCCAATGGACAACATCATCGCGCGAGCAGATTGTGTAAGATCGGCACCCATGGCAATCGCTTTTAAGATGCCAAAACCGTTAAATACTTTTCCTGAAGCAATAATTTTAATATGACTCCGGACACCGTATTTGATCAATAATTTATCGGCCATAACCAACCCTAAATAAAGCGGTGTCCCAACATAATTTGCAAACTCAAGCGGTGCTGCTCCTGTTCCTCCCTCTGCTCCATCAATTGAAATAAAATCAGGGAACGTATTTAAATTCACCATTGCTTTGCAAATATCTTCAAATTCATCTACCCTGCCTAGACACAATTTAAATCCAACGGGTTTTCCATCGGACAATTCACGTAACTCTTGAATAAATTTTATTAAACCCTCGGCACCATTAAATGCACTGTGCCCGGGAGGTGATAAGACAGTCTCCCCAGCAATAACACCTCGAATGGCAGCAATTTCTGGTGTGTTTTTCTTGGCGGGTAAAACGCCTCCATGGCCAGGTTTTGCCCCTTGAGATAGTTTTAATTCAATCATTTTCACTTCGGGGCGCAAGGCATTTATTTTAAAATTTTCAGGCGAAAATGTTCCATCCAAATTGCGACATCCAAAATAACCAGTTCCAATCTGCCAAACCAAATCACCCCCTTGCAAATGATACGGCGCCAAGCCTCCCTCTCCAGTATTTTGATAAAAACCTCCCAATTTTGCCCCTTGATTTAAGGCAATCACCGCATTTTCGGACAAAGATCCAAAACTCATGGCTGAAATATTGTACAATGATGCGGCATAAGGATGTTTACAAGATGCTCCGCCAATAATAACCCGAGGCTCATGGTGCAATACATCAGCTGGATAAAGCGACTGATTGATAAATTCGTATCCTTCGCTATAAATATCTTCTTCGGTGCCAAAAGCATGGGTAGCTCCTAGATTCTTGGCGCGTTGATAAATTACTGTACGTTTGTTTTTACTAATTGGGCGACCATCTGTTCGTCGTTCGACAAAATATTGCTGGATCTCTGGAGAAATTGATTCCAACAAATAGCGCAAATTTCCAATTACCGGAAAGTTTTTGCGAATAGCATGTTCGTTTTGAAATGCATCACTTAACCCAATAAGAATTAAAGGACCAAATAATACGTACCAAAAAAAGTAATTTACACTTACAAAAATTCCCAAAGAAACAATGGCGATGGAAATTACAAAGATGGATATAAAGAAGATCGTACGAACCATTATTACAGAATTAGGTCTAAAAATAATTAGATTTACTTAGATAATGATGGTTTTTAAAAAGAATGAAGGCTTATCGGTTAGAATGATGCACCAGCACTTTAATTCACGTCCGCTTTAACAGGTGGAATTTCTGGATTAATATGCACATCAGTTTGCGGAAATGGTACGGTGATATTGTGTTTTCTGAGTTGAGCATCCATGTCAAAACGAATTTCACTTTTCAGTGTTTCGATGTTTAAACTTTGTTCGGCCCAAAATATTAAATCCATTTCTAACCCATTATTTCCAAAGTGCATTAATCGGACAAATGGTTCTCGCGTTTTTAGTACATCCGGATGTCGTTCAGCACATCCAACTAAGATTTTTTTCACGAGTTCCAAATCGACCCCATAACGCAGGGTAATCGGTATTCCAAAACGTGTAACAGGTGAACCAAAACTCCAGTTAATAACACTTTGTTGGGTTAGTTTTGAATTGGGGATTACCAACACCTTTTCATCACGTGTTTCGACTTTTGAGGTACGCAGATTAATTTGAACCACCCTTGCTACAAAATTTTCATTGCTGTTAATTGCTTCAATTTCAAGCACATCTCCAACTTTTACAGTTCCCTCAAAAAGCAATAATAATCCTGAAAAATAATCTTGAAAAATGGCTTGTAACCCCAAACCGACTCCAACCAATAGAAAAGTGGTCGCCGTTAAAAATAAGTCTAGGTTCATTCCGAAACTTCGGAGAAGCACTATAAAGGCAATGGAATAAACTAAATATTTCGCCAATTGCACATAGATATATTGTGTTCCTGTATCAATCGAATCCCTTTTTCCAACAGTTTTAAGTAAAAAAACTTTAACAAAATTAACAGTAATACGTGCGATAAAAATAACTGCCACCACAATAAACAAATGGTAAACAGCAATATGGAAATCTTCAAAACGGAAAAATTCATACCCGAGAATATTGGCTAAATCTAAGTTGGGATTATTTACCTTTAAGCTCAAATAACAAAAATAAGCGGCGGTAAATTGGATGAGTTGGCGAGCTAATCTCCAAATTGCAATTTCTTTTCCTTCAATCGTTAATTGTTTATCTGTAAGTTGACGCGCCTTGAAAAACCGTTTGATATATTTGATGAAAATTTTAGCGGCGAAATAAATCAGTACAAAACCCAAACAGTTTAAAATGGTTAGGGTAAAAATATCTTCTGACGGAATCAACGGAGTAGTTTCGGTTGCTGGTATTTCTTCCGAATTCCAATCAATAATAGCGTAACCAAAGAAATCTTTTATTGAATCCCACATACTTAAATAATTATTCTTCCTAATTTATCCGACAAAAGTAATTTCACTTTATCTAATTGTTTATGTTTGTTGAGTAAACTCATAATTTCGACAATACTCTCTTCTGTTCCAAGCTCATTAAGTTGATTAATTCTGATTTGAATTTCACCAATTTGTTTTCGAACATGGGCACTTTTGAAAGCGTACAAAGATTCCATCACAGCTTGATCTAATTTATCAATTTCTGTATTAATCCGCACTTTTTTAAGGCTCCAATTTGCACTCGTTTCATATTTCACAGTTATGATATCTGCGGCTTTCCTACTAATTTCTAAATTTTCGTGTCGTATAAAATGGTCGATATTGTACAAAATATTTTCTACCTTACCTGCACTATATTCTTTCAAAATCGCGTTAAAAACAGAGTTTTGAAATTCAATTTGATCCCTTTCCAATTCATGTAAAATCAACTCAATCACGGGTACCTCCACGCGAACAATTTTTTCTTCATTGTTTTCATCCAATTCAACATGATCGGTTTGAATGGAATACAATCCGTAATTCAATAAAATTCGGATCAGGTCATATTCGAAATAGTAAAGATCTTTTTGCTGAGTTGCGTCGGTAATAACCGAAGGTTGGTCCAAATCTTCAGGCGATAAAAAAGCTTCGATCGGAATCTCGTAATCCATTTCACCCCCAGCAACCGCATTAGGCTCAGTTGGCTTATTGAGCGTAGTTGTAGTTTGATCCGCTACTTGCCTTCGATCATCAATTCGTTGTTTTTCAACCCGCTTTTTCTGCCTTACCTTATTAACTTCTTGAATGATCGTTTCTTCGGCGATTCCGAAAATTGTTGCGCATTCTTTGCTGTAAATTTGACGTTTAATCGCGTCATCTATCACTGCAACTGAACCAATAATGTCATTAATCAATTGCGCTTTTTTCAGTGGATCATTTCCAGCATCTTTTAAAAGAACATCTGATTTAAAAACAATAAAATCTTTCGAATTTCGGTCAATGTATCCTTTTAATTCTTCGGTTGACGATTTTTTTGCAAAGGAATCAGGATCTTCGCCATCTGGAAAAAGCACCACCTTAACATTTAAACCTTCTGAGAGAATCATGTCGATTCCACGAAAAGAGGCTTTAATTCCAGCAGCATCACCATCGTACAAAATCGTTACATTTTCGGTGTATCGTTTGATGAGTTTTATTTGATCGACGGTCAAACTGGTTCCTGATGATGCTACCACATTTTCAACACCAGCTTGATAAAGCGAGATCACATCGGTATATCCTTCTACCAAATAACAATTGTCGTATTTAACAATCGAATTCTTTGCGAAAAAGAGCCCGTATAAAATTTTACTCTTATTGTATAATTCGCTTTCGGGCGAGTTAAAATACTTTGCAATATTTTTATCTGGTTTAAGCGTTCGTCCACCAAATCCAAGCACCTTACCTGCAATGCTGTGAATTGGAAACATTACACGACCCCGATAAAAATCAAAGGTTCGGTTGTCTTTAACTTTCGTTAAACCTGCTTTTTCAAGAAATTCTAATTTATAGTTTTTTGCAAGTGCAATAGAGGTAAAACCATCCGACTCGTCTAAACAATACCCTAATTGAAATTTTTCAATAATATCTTCACGAAATCCACGCGAAATGAAATAAGACATACCTATTGCCTTGCCTTGTTCGTGTTTCCATAAGTTAGTTTGAAAAGTAGTTTTAGCAAATTCGAGAACAATACTTAAGTTTTCACGCTCCGAATAATTGGCTATTTCTTCGGCAGTTTTTGCCCGATCTTCTTTAATCTCAATATTGTATTTGTTTGCCAACCATTTTAAAGCTTCAACATAACTCAAATGTTCAACCTCCATCAAAAATGCCACCACGTTTCCGCCTTTGGAGGAACTAAAACATTTCCAAATTTGTTTGGCTGGTGACACCATAAATGATGGCGTTCGCTCATCTACAAACGGACTTTTCCCTTTAAAATTTGACCCTGACTTTTTAAGTTGCACAAACTCACCTATCACTTCCTCTACTCGAGCAGCTTGATATATTTCATCTATGGTTTGTTTAGGTATCATTTTCTTTCAATCCGTTCTTATCAATTCATTAAAAAAAATTAATGCAGTATTGTTTTAACAAAAGTAGCCAAAAACGACGAATTTTTTGCGTGCAATTATTTTTTAAAAAAATTGATCACCATAGACAACCAATTTAAAAGGACTTTGTAATTAGGAAAAATACACAAATTTAAAAATGAAAAAAATGAAAAACCTATTCCTAATTGCAATCGCTTCAATCTTCGGTAGCGTTGCCATTGCGCAAGACACAACTGATTGTGCACTTTTCGTAAATTTCTCCTATACGGTAGATGAAGATAATATCTATTTTACCAACACCTCAACCGGCGAGCCTCTTGGCCCAATTTACAGTTGGACCATTGACGGATTAACCTCAGCTTTAGAAAACCCAACCTTTTCAAGAGCAGGTTTTGAAGCGACAGAAACCGTTTGTTTAACTGTGCACGATGAAGCTTTCGAATGTGCCGGTGAACGTTGTGAATTGATTGATTTTGCCATGGAGGACGATTCGATTATCATTATCATTGATAGTACAGATTGTTTATTATCAACAAGTTTTACTTATTCGGTTGTTGGTGACATGCTTTATTTAACTAATACCTCAACCGGCGAACCCGCAGACGCAATTTATTACTGGTCAGTTGATGGGCTTTATTCATACGAAGAAAATCCAAGTTTCTCTATACTTGGTTTTGAAGGGGTCGAAGAAGTTTGTTTCACCGTGTATGACAGCCTTGAACCTTGCTTTGAAACTTATTGCGAACTAATTTATCTTGACGGCGACACGATTGTAGACAGCACAGATTGTCTTTTAAATGCAAGTTTCACGTTCTCTTTAGATGGTGGGATGTTAAATCTTTTCAATACATCCACAGACGAACCGTTTGGAGCTTACTATAATTGGTCAGTTGATGGACTTTATTCAAGCGAAGAAAACCCGAGTTTCTCTACAGCGGATTTTGAAGCGACCGAAGAAGTTTGTTTAACCGTCTTTGATAGTTCTGAATTTTGCATTGACACTTATTGTCTAACTCTTTCGCTCGATGGTGATTCGGTAATTATTATTGACTCAACTGCTAGCCTATTGTCCTTAGAACAAATCACGATGGAAATGTTCCCAAATCCTGCAAAAGACATGTTAACGATTAAGGTTTCTAATTCAAACAGCACTAAACAAGTAAACGTCTATTCCGCTTATGGCGAATTAGTTCGGGTGGAACAAATTCCACAAAATAATTCTCAAATCATCATGGATCTTACAGAATTGACCAATGGAATTTATATCGTAACAATCATTGACGAAGAAAATCCGGAGTTAATTATTCGTGAGAAATTGATTAAAAATTAATGTTGGTGGCAGGGGATTAAAAACCTCTCTTGAAAAAGGTGCGCTGAAATTCAGTAGCACCTTTTTCTTTTTTTAAAATACCAATTGACCGTCAAACAATTTGAACTAAATTTGTCTAAAAAAAATCCTGAATCACTCAGATAAAATAATTCACTTTTCACATCAATTAAGTCGGTTTTTACCTTCTAAAACCAGCAATTATGTGGCAATGATGTTAATCGATAAAGTGGTCCATTTTACGGTGAGTAAAAAAAGGAATACTAAATTAGGTGATTATCGACCACCCTTTAGAGGCAGTCCGCACCGCATTTCGGTGAATGGCGATTTAAATAAATATTCGTTTTTAGTGACCACTTTGCACGAATTAGCTCACCTAATCACCTTTGAAAAATATGGTCATCGGGTAAAACCACATGGTGCTCAATGGAAACTCGAATTTCGTCATGTGTGCGAACCTGTTCTTTCTATGGGGATTTTACCAGAAGATGTAACCATGGCTTTGCACAATTACTTAAAAAACGCAAAGGCTTCTTCGTGTACCGATGATCGGCTTTACCGCGTGTTAAGACGTTATGATAAAATGGTGGGCGTTACCCTTGAACAATTGGCGACAGGAAAAAAATTCCAGTTAAATGACAAAATCTTCGTTAAGGGTAAAAAATTACGCACACGATTTGAATGTGAAGAACTATTATCAGGAAAAAAATACCGAGTTTTGGGCTTGGCAGAAGTTAAAGAATTAGAAAATTAGCATGTATGAAAAATAATTTTGCAGTAATTATGGCGGGTGGAGTTGGAAGTCGGTTTTGGCCGATGAGCCAAGAGACCAAACCCAAACAGTTTTTGGATGTACTTGGAATTGGTAAAACATTGATTCAAATGACCCACGAACGGTTACTCAAATTAGTTCCTGCCGATCAAATTTATGTGGTCACCAACACGTGGTATGCCGACTTAGTTGAAGAGCAATTGGGGTTACCTCGCCATCAAATTTTAACCGAGCCAATGCGCAAAAACACTGCACCTTGTATCGCTTATGCTGCCCACAAAATTTATACCCTCGATCCCAATGCGAATTTAATCGTTGCGCCTTCCGATCATTTAATTTTAATGGAAGATCGTTTTGTCGAGATCGTGGAAATCGCTCTAAAAGATGCAGAAACGAATCATACTTTAGTGACCTTAGGGATCAAACCTTCACGCCCTGACACTGGTTATGGCTATATCCAATTTGAAAATACGGGCGACATTTTAATGGGCGAGGTTCGTAAAGTGCAACAATTTACAGAAAAGCCTAACCGCGAATTGGCAGAAATTTTCTTAAAAAGTGGCGACTACTATTGGAATTCAGGGATTTTTATCTGGAAAGTCCAAACCATTATCGATTCGCTTCAAAAATTTAAACCACAATTGAACGAATTGTTTCAATCAAAAGGAAACGATTACAATACAGACAATGAGCAAGCTTTTGTTAACCAAGCATTTTTTAATTGTGAGGATATTTCAATCGACTTTGCTATATTAGAAAATGCTAAAAATGTAACTGTCGTACTTGCAAATTTTGGTTGGTCCGATTTAGGTACTTGGGGATCTTTATACACCCATTTAGAAAAAGATGTCGAAGGAAATGCGGTGATTGGCGACAAGGTTCATTTATTTGAAAGTGAAAATTGTATCGTGAATCTTCCGAATGGAAAACTCGCCCTCTTACAAGGATTGGACGATTACATTATCGTTGAAGCACACGGCATTCTAATGGTCGTAAAAAAAGACCACGAACAACGCATCAAAGATTACCTAAAAGACATCCAAAAAAAAGATCCCGCTTATTTTGCTCAGGCAATACGATTAGTTAATCCAAAATAAGTAAGGCAACCTTGCTTGGTATTGGGTGGTTTGTCCAATCGTGGTTAGGTACGAATAAATTTCTGTCAACTGCATTTGAAGTCTCGATTTTTCCGTAGTCTCCTTTTCTGGATTTTCAAAATTTTCCAAAATTTCAAAAAACTCGTTCACCTCAGCGGACAAATAATATTTAATCACAATATCCTTTTGCGCAATTCCAGCCCGCTTAGCGGCATCGTTAATTGCATCTTGCAAACCACCATATTCATCCACCAACCCAATTCTTTTCGCATCCGTTCCTGCCCACACACGACCTTGTCCTATACTATCCACATCCGCTTTTTTCATGCCACGCCCTGCACCTACTTTACTAATAAAATCCTCATAAATATCATCCACCCCTTGCTGAATCAATTTTAACTCAAACTCTGTCAATCGTTTATTCATCGAAGGAACCGTTGCATGTTCATTTGTTTGCACCCCATCAAAAGTAATTCCGAGTTTGTTTTTAAATAAATCACCGGTGTACGGAATAATTCCAAAAACACCAATCGAGCCTGTAATTGTATTTGGTTGCGCATAAATTTTATCAGCGCCACAGGCTATATAATAACCACCCGAAGCCGCCATATCTCCCATCGAAACCACAATTGGTTTTACCGCTTTGGTCAAGGTTACCTCGCGCCAAATAATATCACTCGCCAAGGCACTACCACCAGGCGAATTAATTCTTAGCACTACCGCTTTAATTTTTTCATCCATTCTAGCCTCACGAATTTGGGCCGACAATGACGCACCACCAATCTGATTCGCTTCACCTTCACCATCAACAATCTCACCTTCCGCAACAATTACTGCAATATTTTTATCCAGCGTTTTATCCAAAATTTGTTCTTCCTTAACCTTTTTCAGCGCATATTTCTGAAAAGAGAGTAATTCTAATTCCTCACCAGCAGGGGTTCCTGCTTTTTTAGTCAAAATATCCAATACCTCATCGTAATATTTAATGCCATCCGCCATCTTATATTTCACCGCATCACCCGCTTTGCGAACAAATGCACTATCAGCAATTTTATCCAAAAATTCAACTTTCATATTTCTAGAACTTGCAATTGCGGTTGTCATTTCTGCCCACAAGGCATCCATGTATTTTTGAGCTTGTGCCCTACTTTCATCACTCATTTTATCGTAAAGCAAAGGTTCCACCGCACTCTTAAACTTATTGTTCGATCCTCTAATAATCTGCATTTCAACCTCTAATTTTTCCAAGGCACCTTTAAAAAACATCATCTCATTCCCTAACCCAAGAAATTCAAACATACCACTTGGAAAAACATACACTTCTTTCGCCACAGAAGCCAAATAATAGGCCTTTTTATCATAATTTTCGTGATACGAAACCAAAAATTTTCCCGATGCTTGAAAATCTGCCAAGGCATCTCTAATTTCTTTAATCGTCGCCATTCCTGCGCTTACATTGTCACAGTTTAAAAAGATCCCCTTAATTTTTGGATCATCTTTTGCAATTTTGATCCCTTCCAAAATATCAATCAAACCAAACTGCTTTTCCAATTGGAAACCAGCAATTTCAGCATACGTAAAATCGCCAATCTCACCATTCAATTCCATGTGCAAAACCGTGTTGTCATTTACGGTTAACTTCTTGCTTTCAAACATATTACCAAACCCGGCAATCATCATGCTCAGAATCAAAAAGAAAAGCAACATCACAAGAATACCCGAAATAATACTCGCCAAAAAACTAGCCCAAAAGGTCTTCCAAAATGTCATAAAAAATAAGTAAGTGATTAATAACTCTTAAAGTCCAAAATTAATCATTTTTGTTGGATATTTATTTTTTTCTTTGGGCAAAACCCCGACATCCCTACTGAAATGTCGGATCGTCCATCGGGATTGCAACCCCGACATCCCGAGTCCAACGTAGGGATCGTCGGGGTCGGGCTAACGTTACCGCTATTTTTTTTGACAAAAAATGAGCTTCACTCATATCCCTTTTGCTAATGGTGCATGAATTGAAACCCCACCTCATCGAATAAACTTGTCAATCAGCTTGGAATTCTTACTTTTGTTTTATGGCAAAAAAAAGGCGGATTATAGTTTCGGTCACCAACGATCTATTTACGGATCAACGCGTTCGGAAAATCTGTGAGTTTTTGGTGGCTGCCAATTATGAAGTTACCTTGGTGGGACGCCTCTTAAAAAACAGTCAGCCCATGCCAACAACCGCCTATAAAACTAGACGGTTCAAACTTTTTTTTACCAAAGGCGCGCTGTTTTATGCTAATTACAACCTTCGCCTTTTTTTCTACCTCATTTTTACCAAAACAGATTGTTTGCTTGCGAACGATTTAGACACCCTTTATGCCAATCACTGGGCCAGAAAATTTAAAAAAAACTGTCCTTTACTTTACGATTCACACGAATATTATATCGGTGTTCCTGAATTGGTGCACAGGCCAAAAATTCAGAAAATATGGCGATTTATCGAAAAACGAACCGTCCCAAAAGTGGATGCCATGTACACCGTCAACGAATCAATCGCAGCAATTTATAGAAAAGAATATCACCGCGAGGTAAAAGTAGTACGCAATATTTCTGATTTTAAAGGCCTATCCACCTTAAAATCAAAACAAGAGTTGGGCTTGCCTTTAGATAAAAAAATTATCATTGCTCAAGGGGCAGGAATTAATATTGATCGAGGAGTTGAAGAAGTAATGGAGGCCATTCAATTGGTCGAAAACGCCATTTTAATAATCATTGGCGATGGGGATGTCCTTCCACTTTTAAAACAAAAAGTAGCAAACGAAGATTTGGAAGAAAAAGTAAAGTTTTTTGGAAAACGTCCTTATTTAGAAATGATGAATTTTACGGTTCATTCCGATGTTGGCATCTCTATGGACAAAGACACCAATATCAACTATCGCTTTTCCTTGCCAAATAAAATTTTCGATTATATCCATGCTGGAATTCCAGTTTTGGTATCCAATCTTCCAGAAATAAAAAACATTGTGGAGGGTTTTGGGGTTGGTTTGGTATGTCCTTCGCACCGACCAAAAGAAATTGCTCAATATTTAAATCAAATCCTCCACGACGACCCGTTGAAAGAAAAATTTAAACAAGCCACAAAATCCGCTTCGCAAAAGCTAACTTGGGCCAACGAATGTGAGGTGCTAAAAACAATCTATTGTCAGTAGAAAAATTTCATATCATTGCTTTTGATGTTCCCTATCCGCCCAATTACGGGGGAATAGTTGATGTTTATTACAAACTAAAAAATCTACACCAAGCAGGTGGAAAAATTATTTACCATTGTTTTTATTACAAAGGGCATAATCCTCCCACCGATTTATTAAATCAATATTGCGACGAAATTTATTATTATCCGCGAAAACAACGCTTGGGAAAATTAATTTTTTCTTCCTTGCCGTATGTCATTTCAAGTCGCGATAATAAGGCGCTTTTAACCCGATTATTAGCCGATAATTACCCCATCCTATTTGACGGAATTCAGACCTGTTATTTTATGAATCACCCTCAAATCGTCCATCGGAAAAGACTTTTTAGAGCAAACAATGTAGAGCATGCGTACTATTTTGGTTTGGCAAAATGGGAAACCTCTTGGCTCAAAAAAATCTACTTAAAAATCGAAGCGCAACGACTGGAAAAATTTGAAAAAAATCTCACGGGAGTCGATGCAATTTTGTGCGTAGCTAAAATGGACATCCCTCATTTTAACCGCTATGCGCCAACTTACCATATTCCTCCGTTTTTCAACGATGAAAATTCATTTTCACTCGCCTCAAAAACAAGCGATCGACATGCCCTTTTTCAAGGAAATCTCTCGGTAAAAGAAAATGAACACGCCGCCGAATACATTATTAAGGAAATCGCGCCATTAACAAAAAATAAAATTATCATTGCGGGCAAAAATCCTTCCTCAAAACTAATGCAATTGGCACACGAAAAAAAGAATGTACAATTAATAGACACCCCTTCCATCGAAGAAATGGATGCATTAATTAGAAATTCTCGGGTGAATTTGCTCCTTACCTTTCAGCAAACAGGCATCAAATTAAAACTTTTGCATGCTTTAGAATCTGGTCAACACATCCTCATCAATAGCTTAATGGACGATGCTGGAATTTTTGCTAACCTTTGTCGCGTCGAAGATGAACCGCAAGCCATTGCCCATAAAATTGATGAATTAATGGAAATTCCATTCACAGAAAATGACAAACAGGCCCGCGATTTAAAATTTGAGGAATATTATGGTAACCAACGCAATGCTCGACGAATTTTAGCACTTATCGATTCAAATAAACCAACTAATTAAGGTTAATCCTCCAAATTTACAATTGAATAAAAACATTTTTTGCTTCGGTGAAAAAACGCAAGGCTTCAAAACCACCTTCACGACCAACCCCCGAATTTTTAACACCTCCAAAAGGGGTTCGTAAATCCCTTACCAACCACGAATTAATCCAAACAATTCCACTTTGAATTTGATCAGCCATTCGATGAGCGCAAGTTAAATTTTCAGTCCAAACCGTGGCTGCCAAACCATATTGAGTCGAGTTTGCCATCATTAACACTTCCTCCTCCGTATCAAAAGGCATAATTGTCACAACTGGTCCAAAAATTTCTTCTTGGTTGGTTCTACAATCAAATTTTAATCCTTCAATCACCGTTGGTCGCATGTAAAATCCTTCCGAAAATTCGCCTTCTAAATGAACCCTTTCACCACCAGTTAAAATTGTTCCGCCTTCTTGTTTGGCAAGTTCAACGTAGGACAATACCTTTTCTAAATGAGGTTTTGAAACCAAGGCTCCTAATTTTGCTTCGGGGTCGGTTGGATACGAAACTTTAGTTTTGGCAACTTTTGCCACAAAAGCATCCCGAAATTTTTCATAAATCGGACGTTCCACAAAAATTCGAGACCCACACAAACAAATCTGCCCTTGGTTTGAAAACGAAGAGCGCAAAGTCGTAGACAAAGCATTTTCAAAATTACAATCTGCAAATATGATATTCGGATTTTTTCCTCCCAATTCGAGGGATAATTTTTTAAACATTGGTGCAGCAATCTTGGCAATCGTTTCGCCGGTTTGTGTACCGCCCGTAAATGAAATTGCCTTGATTTTTGGATCACGACTAATTGCATCCCCTACCTTTTGACCTAAACCATGTACAATATTCAAAACTCCTGCAGGTAAGCCCGCTTCTATACAAATTTCAGACAACAAAAAAGCGGTCATCGGTGTAATTTCAGATGGTTTTGCCACCACACAATTTCCAGCGGCCAAGGCAGGCGCTATTTTCCATGTAAACAAATACAAAGGTAAATTCCACGGAGAAATGCAGCCCACAATGCCAATCGGTTTGCGGAGGGTATAATTAATTCCTAAATTTTCCATCGAGTGTGACTCAGAGGCAAAATGAAGAATCGCCGTGGCAAAAAATTTAAAATTACTAACCGCTCTTGGAATGTCCACATGACTAGCCAAAGAAACAGGTTTCCCATTGTCAAGCGATTCAGCTTCGGCAAATTCAGGCAATCTAGCCTCAATCAACGAGGCGATTTTTATCATTATATCAGAACGTTCTTCTTTCGGCGTATTCGCCCAACCAGGAAAGGCCTTTTCGGCCGCTAAAACCGCTTTGTCGATATCTGATTTCTCTGAATCAGGAATATACGAATACACCTTTCCGCGCGAAGGATCAATATTATCAAGGTACTTTCCTGAATCAGGAGGAAGTAACTCACCACCAATATAATTCTGTATAAATTTCATCTTTACTTCTGAATGATTTGATAAAATTAATGATTTTTATCTCACACAACTTATTCTATCCAAAACGAAAATTTAGGATTTCGATTTTGAAGAATTAGAGAGTTTGCTTTCGTTGAATGGCTAGAATGCTATTTTTCCATTACTAAGTTCGACACTAAAATTTACTTTTGCACCTAAAGCCTCAAAAACTTTTAAAATGGTTTCGAACCGTGCATTTTTAACACTATTTTCAATTTTGGAAATTTGAGCCTTTTGAACCCCAACAAGTTCTCCTAGTTGTTGCTGTGTTAAATTGCGTTCTTGTCTCGCCTTCTTTATTGCATGACCCAACAAGTCAGTTCTCAACTCGTTTTCAAATGCTTCTCGTTTTTCTTCCCCTATTTTTCCAATGTGTTTATCAATCATTGAATCAAGTGACACTGTTTTAAATTTATCTGTTGCCATAATTTAATTTTTTGAGTTGCGTGCGAAAAATTGTTTCCTGATTTCCTCTGCTTTTTTAATTTCTTTTGGCGGAGTTTTTTGAGTCTTTTTAAGGATTCCGTGAGTGGCTATTACCATAATTTCTTTATTATCTTTTTTGTCCCAAAATGAAAAAAGTCGGTAAGCTTTGCTATTGTATAATGTCCTAAATTCCCATATCTCATCGCTAAGTTTTTTGAATAATTCATTGTCATTCACAAACTGAGCCTTTTTTAGATTGTAATAAATTTTTGCTCTCGTTTTGTGATCAAGATTTTCCAAAAAGTCCACAGCCTCAGGCAATAATTCAATTTCAAAATTTGGCTTCAACGTCAGTTTTTTTTCAAAGATACTAATTTCCCAATTGGGAAACAAATAATTTACTTAAACTATTATTTATTCAAAAAACAAACTAAGCATCAAACCTCGGTTACTCGTTTAAATTGAAAATTAAAATCATCATCAATCCGATATTTTTAACAAACTGACAATCTATCTACTACGAATAAAATTACCCATTAAACTAAGGTTTTTAAGGTCATGAAATCATTTTAGCTTTTTCAGATGAATTAATTGAACGAGAGGTAGTACATTCTCTAATAAATTCGTACCTTTGCAACAGTTTTAAATAAAGAAAAATGGAAAATGTATTTTTTGCAGGCATTATAGGCCCAACACAAATCATCCTTATTCTAGTGGTGGTTATTTTATTGTTTGGCGCAAAAAAATTACCAGATTTAATGCGTGGCGTTGGAAAAGGGATTCGTGGATTCAAAGAAGAAATGAACGGCACTCCTGAAGAATCTCAAGACAAAATTGAAAAATAAGGGTTTTTAAATTTATGTACAATTCATTCGCAGAAATCAAGTCTGCTTTGAACCAAGGGGATAGTGTTGTAAACATTACGAAGTATTATTTGGGTCAAATTGAGGCAAAAAAGAGGTTAAATATCTTTTTAGAAGTTTTCACCGAAAGTGTGTTGGCTCAAGCTGAATTGGTAGATCAAAAAATTAAATCCGGCACAGCAGGCAGGTTAGCTGGAATGGTGATTGGTTTGAAAGATAACCTCGCCTACAAAGGACATCATGTTTCTGCGGCCTCGAAAATCTTAGAAGGATTTGAATCACTTTACACTGGCACAGCAGTTGAGCGTCTTTTAAAAGAAGATGCCATCATCATTGGTCGCTTAAATTGTGACGAATTTGCCATGGGGAGTTCCAACGAAAACTCAGCCTTTGGTCCTGTCTTAAATCCAATTAACGAAAAAATGGTTCCGGGTGGTTCTTCAGGTGGATCAGCCGCGGCTATTGCCGCAAACTTATGTACAGTGGCGCTTGGAAGTGACACGGGTGGATCAATTCGTCAACCAGCCTCTTTTACCGGAACAATTGGATTTAAACCAACTTATGGAAGAATTTCAAGGTATGGTTTGTTGGCGTATGCATCTTCGTTTGATCAGATTGGACCGTTTTCAACGACGGTTGAAGATACTGCCTTGGTAACTGAAATCATGAGTGGAAAGGACGAATTTGATAGCACCTTGCGTCAAACAGAGGCCGAACATTATTCACTTGATTTTCCAAAAGATAAAAAATTAAAAATTGCCTACATTCAGGAATGTATTGAAAATGATGGCATTGATCCGGAAATTAAAGCCCGTGTTTTAGCGATTATTGATCAATTAAAAGCCGCTGGACATAGCGTCAATCCTGTTTCTTTTCCTTTTCTTAACCAAATGGTTCCAACCTATTATGTGCTGACAACCGCCGAGGCTTCGTCGAACTATTCAAGATACGACGGGGTGCATTTTGGGTATCAATCAAAAAATGCAGTTGGGATTGAAGACACGTATAAAAAATCGCGTTCGGAAGGATTTGGTGATGAAGTGAAAAGAAGAATAATGTTGGGTACTTTTGTTTTATCCCATGGCTATTACGATGCGTATTATACCCGAGGTCAAAAAGTACGCCGTGTGATTCAAAATAAAACAAATGAAATTTTTGCAGATCACGATTTTGTGATTTTGCCAACCACTCCTTGCACCGCATTTGAAATTGGTAAAAATAGTGGTGATCCTATCACCATGTATTTGCAAGATATTTTTACGGTTCACGCCAACCTTGCTGGGAATCCCGCAATTTCTTTACCGCTTGGTCAACATTCTAATGGGTTACCCTTTGGAATTCAAGTAATGGGAAATCATTTTGACGAAGCAGTCTTGCTGTCA
The DNA here is from genome assembly GCA_044361315.1 of Crocinitomix sp. Classification (GTDB taxonomy): domain Bacteria; phylum Bacteroidota; class Bacteroidia; order Flavobacteriales_D; family Crocinitomicaceae; genus Crocinitomix. Next base: position 154,695 of record JBIKJA010000001.1, read on the forward strand.
TTCTCGAACCATTTAATGAACGAAATTCAGTAAAATGGAGGTATGAAATTTTTAGTTTTCATAACAGCTCTTTTTCACCTCTACACTTTTGGTCAAGACACCTTACAAATAAATCAAACCACCTCTCCACAAGAAGTTCCTGTGGACTATTCATATCAACGTTTTTTGGAGGTGGTAGAATCCTCACTGTTTGAATATTACAAAGAAACTTGGGGCAAAGAGAAAGCGTATGCCATCATGGATTCGTTGGGATACGATTGTGTTGAAAAACCTTCGTTTCCAGATTCAATCTACATACAACGTTTAAACCACTTAAACGAAATAGCGATTATTGATATTGCGATCAATGACGAAATCATTAAAACCATTAAATATTTCACCAATAATCGCCGCGAATATACGGCCATCTGCATTGGTCGATCGAAATTGTATTTTCCGATGTATGAAGAATATTTGGATAAATACAATATTCCATTCGAACTGAAATACCTCTCTATTATTGAAAGTGGTTTACGACCGACCGTTAAATCACGCGTTGGCGCAACAGGGTTATGGCAGTTTATGTACCCCACTGGAAGGATGTTTGGGCTGGAAATCGATTCGTACATTGATGAACGCATGGATCCTGTCAAATCAACCGATGCCGCTTGTCAATATTTGAAATATTTATTTGGGCTCTATGGTGATTGGAATCTTGCTTTAGCGGCTTATAATGCCGGCCCAGGAAATGTCAATAAAGCGATTAAAAGATCGGGCGGGAAAATGGACTATTGGGAAATTCGCCCTTTTTTGCCCAAAGAAACACAAATGTATGTGCCTAATTTCATCGCAATGATGTATATGATGACCTATTATGGCGAACATAATATCCAACCAAAAGAAGCGAAAGTTTATTTACATGAAATAGATTCACTTTGTTTAAATTCAAGTATCCGCATTTCTCATTTGGATTCGTTGATTGGCATAAGCAATGAGGATTTTCTACTTTTAAATCCCATTTATAAATTAGACATTATTCCAAAAACGAATCCCCAACAATGCATCTTTTTACCAATTGAAAAAATCGATACTTTTTTGGCTATTGAAAATCAATTGTACACTTACGATGCTTATCTCGATTCGACTGGGCAAAATTTTGTCGAACTTGAAAAAAAGAAAACGCATATTGTCAAGGAAAACGAAACCCTTTTCCAAATTTCACAAAAATACGGGGTAACTGTCGAAGATATTAGGCGTTGGAATAATTTAAATACCACCGTAATCTATCCTGCTCAAAAATTGACGATTCGGATCATGGAAAAAAAATATTATGCGTCGCCTGCGGCAAAAACCATTGCAAATACTGAAATAAAACCAGCATCTAGCGAAACAACTTCAACTACGCCTAAAACGACGAATGACGGAACTTATAAATATTACACCTTAAAATCTGGCGAAAGTTTGTGGGCCGTAAGTCAAAAACTTGGCATACCTTTTGAGACAATACAAGCATTAAATAAGGACCTCGATCCGAAAAGAATGCAACCAGGCGATTTAATAAAAATAGGTCGCCTTTAATAAGTTAGTAAACAATAAAACAATTTCTTGTTTATTAGCGATAACCTAACTTTGATATGAAAAGATACTTTGGAATACTTACAATGATTTTATTTTTGGCCTCTTGTGTTGATCCAAATGAACCTGCAGACCTTTATTTACCTGATTCGAATGGGAATTATGGCGATATTTTGGTGGTTATGGAAGACAACTTGTGGAATGGAGAATTTGGTGATAGTGTTCGAAAAAAACTGACTATTCCTGCCGAAGGCCCTTATTTAAGAAGGGAGCCGATGTTTAATTTAAGCCAAAAGAAACCCAACGACTTAAACCATCTTTCTAAATTGAGCAGAAATATTTTAAAAATAATTGTTGACAAGGACTCTTCCTATCAAGAAACGGCTTACGATGAACGAAAAAATGTGTATGCGAAAAATCAACTTTTTGTGGTCATTAAAGATTCGGATATCAACCGACTTTTTGCTTTTTTCTCCGCAAATTCTCGCCGTGTAATTAATAGTTTTAACCACCACGCGACTCAGCAGTTATCAAAAATATACAGAAATGATTCGCATAAAGCGCTCAACACCATTACCGAAAAAGAGTATGGTATTTCGATTGCTGTTCCCGCCGAAAGTGTGATTAAATCAAATAAAAATGGATTTATTTTAGTAAAACGTGATCGGTCACGCGATGTTCAACCAAATCAAAAAAATCGCGCGGAAGGTGGAACATTTTGGATTCAACAAGGATTTTTGTTTTGGAGTGATCCCTGCATCGCCGATTCAAATCAATTAACGGTTGAAAATGTGTTAAAGAATAGAGACACCACCTTAAAATACAATGTTCCGGGTGAGGTAAAAGGTACTTACATGGGAACAGAATATACGCAATATTACGAACCAGAAGGACGTGTATTTGATTTTAAAGGAAATCAAGCCGTTGAAATTAGAGGACTTTGGATTTACGACGGGCCGGTGTTTGTTGGCGGCGGAGGTCCTTTTGTCCAGTATTCAATATTAAACAAAAAAACCAATCGAATTGTGACAGTTTGCGGCTATGTGTACGGACCGAGTTTCGAGAAAAGGGAATATATCCGAGAACTTGATGCCATCTTAAATTCGATTGAAGTAAATTAACTTTTTTGCTTAAAATGACACGCCAAGAAGCCATTGCGTTTTATTATGAGAAAAAGAAATCAAACGAACTCACCAAAAATGAGATTCGTGCTCAATTAACCGAAAAAGGATTTACAGAAAGCGAAACTTCCAGCATCATCAAGGCTATTTCCGATCAAGAATTAATGGAAGCGACAGAAACAACCCCATTTTTAGATAAGCTGGTCAATAGTTTATTTTTCTCTTATTTCTTCATCGGATTTGGTGCACTCGTTTTTGCCGTTTGTATTTACCTCGTTGCCAATACCGAAAATGAAGGAGGTTTTAAATTTTTACCTTGGCTGATGATGATCGGAGCAGCGATGATTATTTTTAAACATGTGCGGCTGATTTATTTGAGGAGGAGGGGTTAGACCTCCCTACCCTTCTATCATCCCTATTAATTCCTCTAATAGTTTGCGGTCGTTTGACAGGCGTGGTACTTTGTGTTGCCCACCTAATTTGCCGATTGATTTTAGCCAGCGCTCAAATAAACCTTTTGGCGCTAGGCGTATGGATGGAGATTTAACGGAAATATTTCCGGTGCGTTTTGCTTCATAATCTGAATTGAGGGATTGCAAGGCCTTGTCTAATTGTAAAGCAAAATCGCTGGTATTTTCTGGTGGATTTCTAAATTCAATGAGCCATTCGTGACCACCGCTTTGTCCTTGATCCATAAATATAGGCGCGGCGGTGTATTCGATGACCTCTAAATCCAAGGCAAGGCTGGCCAAGCGGATGGCTTCTTCGGCATTTTCCACAATGAGCTCCTCGCCAAAAGCATTCATAAAACTTTTGGTACGGCCGGTTATTTTAAAGCGGAATGGGGCTAAATTGGTAAAACGAATGGTATCGCCGATTATATAACGCCACAAACCTGCATTGGTAGAAATGACCAAAGCATAATTTATTCCGAGTTCAACTTCTTGTAATGAAATGACATAGGTCGAATCGGTGTCATTAAATTTGTCCATCGGAATAAATTCGAAAAAGATGCCATAATCTAACATCAACAAAAGTTCATTGATTTTAAAATCGTCTTGGATACCAAAAAAACCTTCGGAGGCATTGTAGGTTTCGACATAATTCATGTCCTCGAAAGGAATCAATTTTTTGAATTGCTCGCGATAGGGTTCAAAATTGACCCCGCCGTGCATGAATAATTCCAAATTTGGCCAAACTTCCCTTAAATGTTTTTTACCTGTAATTTCCAGGATGCGGTGACACAATACCAAGGTCCAACTTGGGACACCCGCTAAAATGTAGATGTCTTCATTCAAAGTAGAAGTTGCCAGTTTTTCGATTTTCTCTTCCCATTCGCTCATGAGGGCGATTTCTTTAGAAGGGGTGCGTCTTAACTCGGCCCACCAGGGCATATTTTTTAAAATAATGGCCGACAAATCACCGAAATATGAATCGGCATTGAGGTAATTTATTTTGGCACTTCCGCCTAAAATGAGGTGTTTGCCTTTGTAAAGTTTTCGATCGGGAATTTGATTATAATATATACTTAATAAATCTTTTCCACCTTTATAATGACACTCCTCTAACGATTGTTTTGAAACTGGAATAAATTTACTTTTAGCCCGCATAGTCCCCGACGACATGGCGAACCATTTAATTTCGTCCCCCCACAATAAAAATTGTTCATTTTTAATGAGGCGTTGGATGTAAGGTTCTAAAATTTCGTAATTGGTTAGCGGAACTTGTTGGTTAAAATCTTGATACGATTTAATGGTTGAATAGCCATATTTTTTACCCCACTCGGTGTTTTTGCCGTGCTCAATCAGCTGTGACAAAACCTCAGCTTGAACATCATAAGGATACTTTTTAAAGAGATCAATTTGATGAATTCTTTTTTTTATCAACCAAGAAAACAGCGAATTGAACGGCATAGATAAACTATTCTAGATGAAAACATTTCATCGTCCAACGATATAATGCTTGGATTTAACTATCCAAAAAGCACTGTTCCGAAGATGATAATCAAAGCAATTACAACGTAAACCGGCACTAGGATTGAAGTTGATTCATCGAAATACGGACGATTTGATTTTTCTGCTGACATACAAATTGTTTTTTTGTAAAGATAATCAAGATTAGTAAATCTCTGTCTTTTTTTTACATTTCTTCGATTTTTTACCCGTTTTTCGACTTCAAGAATTGGACGATTTTTTAGAATAAAGCAAAAATACTTCACAATATTTTAATACCTTGCACACATCAAAATAGATTTCATGAAAAACTCAGTTACGATATTACTTTTTACACTTTTACCGATGTTGGCTTTTAACCAACTTCAATATGCCACGGTTAAAATCTACGCAACTAATGCACAACTGCATGAAATTAGTAATTTAGGAGTGACAATCGATCACGGTCAGCATAAATCAAATGAATGGTTTGTCACTGATTTGTCTCAACTTGAAATTCAAAAATTAATTGATAATGGGATTCCTCACGAAATCTTAATTTTCGATGTGGCGACCTATTACGCCGTTCACAGTGGGGATGCTTCGCCAAAATCTGATCGGGTGGAATGTCCAGAAGGTTCTTCATCAGGTGGTGAAATTGTAACGCCAACTAATTTTCATTTGGGTTCGATGGGGGGTTATTATACCTACGAACAATATTTAACTGAATTGGATGAAATGCGCGCTGCTTACCCAGATTTAATCACTGAAAAAGATGGAATTTCAGATTTTCTCACTTGGGAATCTCGGCCGATTCATTGGGTAAAAATTTCGGATAATGCAGACACAGATGAAGTTGAAAAAGAAGTTTTATACACCGCTATTCATCATGCACGTGAGCCAATGAGTTTGTCTCAAACGATCTTTTATATGTGGTATTTATTGGAGAATTATGGCACCAATGCAGAGATCACTTATTTGGTTGATCATACAGAAATGTACTTTGTACCAATGATTAATCCAGACGGATATAAACGAAATCAAACTACCAATCCAAGTGGCGGTGGAATGCACCGGAAAAACCGCAACCCAGGAATCGGTACCTCGAATAAAGGAGTTGATTTAAATAGAAATTACGATTATCATTGGAATGAAAGCGGTACTTCTCCCGACGAGGATGGCGATACATTCGCTGGCGATTCTGCTTTTTCTGAACCAGAAACACAAGCCATTAAATGGTTTTGTGAAAATCATGATTTTCTTTTTGCCTTTAACGCCCACTCACACGGTGATTTATTACTTTATCCTTATGGATGGGCAACCGAAGCAGTTGCTGCTGAAGAGGATTATTTTGATGCCTATACACATAAAATGGCCATGTTTAACAGTTACACCGCTCAAAAATCATCGGCATTATATGAAGCTGCGGGAGATTCTGACGATTGGATGTACGATGGTGATTTGGATTTAAAACCAGCCGTTTATGCCGTGACTCCAGAAGTTGGTGATGCTTTCTGGCCACCAAGCGCAGCGATTATTCCAACGTGTAAAGAAATGTTATGGTCCAATTTAATGATGTCTCATTTAACGCATGTGTATGGGTTGACGGAAGATTTGGAAACGAATCAAATCGAAACGGAGCTTGGTTATTTTAGTTATAACCTTCAACGATTAGGAATTGAAGATGGTGATTTAACAATTTCTATCACCCCGTTAATTGGAATCACTTCAGTGGGAGGTGAAAATGTGCATACGTTAGATTTGTTAGAAGCGATAGAAGATTCGATCAGTTATGATTTGGTGGCAGATATCGCTTTTGGAGATGAGATTAAATATATTCTGCAAACCAGCAATGGTGATTGGACGCGAAATGATACCATTACTAAAACATTTGGTGCAGGAGAAGTTATTTTTGAAGATGATTGCTCGGATTTAGGCAACTGGACCGGTACTTGGAATATTACCGATGAAATATTTTATTCAGCATCAAATTGCATCACCGACAGTCCTTATGACAATACTTATGGAAACAATGTAAATAAGAGCATTGAATTAAATGAGACGTTTAGTTTGGCACATGCCACCTATGCCTATGTTAATTTTTATGCGCAATGGGAAATTGAGAATGATTACGATTATGTACAATTTATGATTTCGACCGACGAAGGTGATTCATGGACGCCACTTTGTGGAAATTATACCAATACAGGGGTAGATCCTCAAGATGTTGGCGAACCACTTTACGATGGCAATCAAACGAGTTGGGTTTTTGAAGAGGTTAATTTGATTGATTATTTGGAAGAACCTAATGTGCGCTTTAAATTTCACTTGATCACTGACGAAGGTGTGCAAGAAGACGGATTTTATTTTGACGATTTCAGCCTCAACACAGATGGTGGAGTTATTGACGAAACGGGAGTAGCTGAATTTGGAGAAGAATTAATCAAAATCTATCCAAATCCTGCAAGTGATTTTATTCAAATAAAAAGCGCAAAATCAATGGTGATTAGTAAAGTTGAAGTTTATAATGAACTAGGCCAATTAGTAAAATCCATTGCCGAAAATCCAACGTTGATTTCAATCGGAGATTTGTCTGAAGGGATTTATTTTGTGCGCTTGACTAATTCATCGAATGAATCTGTTACGAAGCGCTTTTCAGTTATCCGTTAATTGGGAGATTATCCCATATAACGATATCCTACACCTTTTACCGTGCGAATGATTTCTGAACCAAATCGTTCTCTCAATTTGCGTACATGAACATCAATTGTTCGGTCGGACATGGTAATATCTCCCCAAACATTCGAAAGAATATCTTCTCTTCTGAAAACTTTGTCACCGTCAGTCATTAAGTACGTTAACAATTCAAATTCTTTTTTTGGTATGATGATCTCTTTACCATCCTTTGTGATCGAGTATTTTTCGATATCTACCACAAAAGATTTAGATTGAATTGGTTCCGGTAATTCGCGATCACGATCCAACAAGGCTTTAATTTTATGAAGTAATACACGAATTCGAACAGGCTTTAAAATATAATCATCACCACCTGCGCGGTAACCAGCCACTTGCGAATAATCTTCGCCTCTTGCAGACAAAAAGAGAATATAACATTTATTTAAATCTGGATTTTTTCGTAACGATTCACAAACCTCAATTCCATCAATATCTGGAAGCATTACATCCAAAACAATGACTTCGGGAAGGTGTTTGTTGGCAGCTTCAATGGCATCTTTTCCATTGCTTGCAGTGAATACCTTATATCCCTCTTTCGTGAAATTATAAGAAAGGAGGTTTAGAATATCCTCTTCGTCATCTACCAAAAGTACTTTATAATCCATGTATTTTTTTTGCAAAATTAAACAACCCAAAATGTAAGCACGTTATTAACGAGTTATTAATACATTAATTAAATATGTTTCTATTGTTAACTGAATGTTACTAGTAATTAATCTATTAATAACATACAAAAACAGGGCTCACCCCTGTGTGTACCGTAACTTTGCAAAAAAAATTGCAGTTAAAATGAAAAGTTTAAGCTTTGTATTAAGTCTACTAGGGATCCTGATTTATCAGTCAGTCTCTGCACAAAATGGTACGTTGGAAGGAAGGGTATATCGAATGATGGATGACGTTGAAGAACCAATTCCTTTTATGCCAATCATCTTATTGACTGATGCTGGTGTTAAAAATATCGGGGTTACGGATTTTGATGGCTCATTTAAATCTAGCTTAACACCAGGAACACACCGCTTGATTTTTAGAAATTCAGGCATGATGTTGCGCACAGACACTGTCACTGTTGAAATTACAGCAAATACGACGACAAAATTAAACCACAAAATGAACTCGAATACAGAGCTTGAGGTTGTTGAGGTGGTGGGAGCGATAGCCGTAACTGCTGGTGGCTCAGAAACTAGCATGGTTGAAGAAACCAAAGAAGGAGATAAAGTTGGGACTGTAATGTCGGCAAATGTTGCTGAAAAGAAAGGAGCTGGTACCGCAGGGGATATTGCAAAAAAAATGACTGGATTATCAACCGTAGGTTCATCACTTTATGTAAGAGGTTTAGGAGATCGTTATAATGTGGCTTACCTCAACGGATTACCAATCCCTTCACCAAACCCAGATTTTAGAGTAACACCATTATCAGTTTTTCCTACAGATATTATTAGCTCCATTCAAGTGAGTAAAGTAATGTCAGCTGAATTATATGGCGATTTTGCAGGGGGAGCATTCAATGTTACTACCAGAAGTTTTTATACAAAACCAACGTTAAAATTTAGCATTGGATCAGGAATTAATACACAAACAACATTTAGAAATTTCTTAACGTATGAGGGTGGTAAATATGACTATTTTGGATTTGATGATGGAACAAGACAAATTCCAACCTTTGTGATTGAAAATTCGACCCCAACATCTTTTAAAGCGGTAAATAATTTATTTCATAACGGTCTTTATAATTCAGTTGAAGGAAAATCAACTGGATTTAGAGATAATTTTGGCACACAATTAAACAAAGCGCTACCTAATTCTAATTTTAGTATTACCGGAGGTAATTTCATTGATTTTACTAAATCCAAAGATAGATCGAAAGGATTTGGTTATTTGGCTTTATTGTCTCATGATAATTCATATAACTACGCTAACGGATCCATTAAAATCGTAAATGCTCAAAGCGAAGAACGATTAAATTACGACTTTGATAAATACGTACAACAAACCTCAACAACTGGTTTGTTAAATTTATATGTCCGTTTAAACCCAAAAAACAACATCTCCTTTAACACAATTTTTGTAAATAATTCATCTGACGAAACCAGAGAAACGTGGGGTAAACATTTTGACTACAGTAGAGATATTTATTCAAGACGTATTACCTACCTTCAAAATTACATGACAATCAATCAATTAATTGGAACGCATCAATTATTACCTTATATCGGTGATTCAACAATTAACCGTTTAGTTTTGGATTGGAGAGGATCATACAGCCGAACTGGAAGTCAAGAACCAGACAGAAGACAATTTGTTGCTTTTTATGATGACAAAGAAAATACCGACAGTTATTCATTTAACTTTATTGATCGAAATGAAAATCACATTTTTTACAGCAAACTTCAAGAAAATGAACTTGCGGCAAAATTAAACGCAGTGTATGTGCTAAAAATCGGGGATGTTTTAGATGAACATGAAGATACTGTGAAAGGTGAGGTTATTGCATTAAAAGTTGGTGTAGATTACAAAAGTAAAAGTCGTGTTTTTGATTATAAACAATATAATTATGTCTTAAATAACTTAGCGACAACTTTTGTGAATCAAGTAGATATTTATGACATCAATCAATATTTAAACTCTGAAATGCACGACGAGGGTCAATTTACCATCAGTGAAGTTGCAAACTTTGGATCTTCTTACTTGGCTCAATTGGATGTAACAAGTTTTTATGCAGATTTAAAATTAAAATTAAACCGTTGGACTTTTATCCCTGGTGCTCGTTATGAAAGTGGAACACAATCAATCGAAAACAGAAATCAACAAAGCCCATCGATTTACGAAAAAAATACTTTGTTGAGCAATGTGATTTTACCAAGTTTAATCACACGATTTGATTTATCTAAAGACAACGTTTTCAGATTTATTGCAAGTAAAACCTTAACTCGTCCAAAATTTAACGAAGTAGCTCCTTTTCAATATGTACTTTATTTTGCCGGATTAAAAGCGCAAGGAAATTCAAATCTTATCAACGGAGAAAACTACAATTTAGATTTTAGATATGAGCGTTATGGTAAACGAGGCGAGATGTTTACACTTGGTGCCTTTTATAAATATTTAGATAATCCAATCGAACAAACAATGCTTGCAACAGCTTCGGGACAATTAATGAGTTTTGCAAATGCAAATTTTGCGAATGTAGCCGGCGCTGAAATCGAGTTATTAAGAAACCTTTCTTTTTTAGTAAGAAATGATTCGTTAAAAGAAAAATCATTCTTGAACGACATTAATTTAGGTTTTAACGCAACCTATATGTATTCGTCAGTGAGTATTGATTCAACAAACGGCGGAGCGATCAACACCAACAACGAACGTCCACTTGAAGGAGCTTCTCCATTTTTAATCAACTTTGATTTAAGTTACCAAAAAACAATTGGCGAAAACGATGATAAAAAATCGTATGTTGTTGGTCTTGCTTACAACGTATTTGGACCACGTTTATTTGCAGTTGGTAGTAATGGAATTGGGGATCAATATGAAATGCCAGTGAGTACTTTAAACCTTATTACAAAAATCACATTCAAGGATACGTATACATTTGGATTTTCCGCTAAAAACTTATTGAACCCAACCATTAATATTTTACAAACTGATCAAGTTAACCTTGGCAACCGAATTAATGTGTCAAGTTTTAAACGTGGAATTGATTTGAGTTTATCGTTTAGTTATTCGATTCCTTACGGAAAAAAAACAACGGAAAAACTTCTAGAGGACAATCAGTAAATAGGTGGGTAAATTATGGTGAAGATGAAAAATCCCCATGTAAGATTTCCCCATTAATTACACTTATTTAATTTAAAAACACCTAGAATTAACTAGGTGTTTTTTTTTGTTTTATAGGAGGCACACGAGGTCAAAAACTCATATTACTAAAATGTAAATTTGACTTAACTTTTTAATAACCTAAGCGTAACTAGCAGGTAATCGCTCCAGAAAAGAAATCACCCGATCTTTGTCTCAACAAAAAAAAGATAAAAATGAAAATTACAAAATCTACTTTAAAAATTATGACTTTAGCTGGTGTGCTAGCATTGTCATTTGCTTCATGTAAGAAAAAAGGATGTATTGATCCTCTTGCTAATAACTATAATTCTGAAGCTAAAAAAGACGACGGAAGTTGTACGTATGATGACAACAGTTGGTATACAGAAGTAACAGTTGCTGGTGTTGTTTACAAACAACTAGTAGGAACAATTACTGAAAACAGAACGTTAACTGCTGATAGCAAATGGATGTTATCTGGAGGTGTATTTGTTGGATCAGGTGCTACTTTAACGATTGACGCAGGAACAACTGTTTACGCTGCAAATGACGGAACAACACCATTTTTATCAATTTCTCAAGGTGGAAAAATCAATGCATGTGGAACTGCTGCATTACCAATTGTATTTACTCCAGTTGCTGATTCTCCAACTCCAGGATCTTGGGGAGGAATTATCATCAATGGATTTGCTCCAATTAACACAGGTTTAACTGCTGAAGGTGAAGGTGGGACAGGTATCTATGGTGGTACTAATGGTGCTGACAACTCAGGTACTATGTGCTATGTACGTGTTGAATATGCTGGTAAAATTTTAGGAACTGACAACGAATTAAATGGTTTTTCATTTAACGGTTGTGGATCTGGAACAACTTTACACCACTTACAAGCTTACAAAGGTTCTGATGACGGATTTGAGTTTTTCGGTGGAACAGTTTCTTTAAAATATGCTATTTCTTCTGGAAACGAAGATGATTCATTCGATTGGACACACGGATGGTCTGGAAATGGACAATTTTGGGTAGTTAATCAAGATGCTGGTGGTGGTGACCGTGGTATTGAGGCTGACAACAATGGTGATAATAACGAGGCTTCTCCTTATTCAAATCCAAACATTGCTAACGTAACAATGATTGGTGCAGAAGATGGTGATGGTGCTAACCAAGGGTTAAAATTACGTGAAGGTACAAAAGGTAATTTCATGAACGTTTTAGTAACAGGTTTCCCAAAAAGAGGTTGCCAAGTTGAATTCGATGTTACAATTGACAACATGAACACTGGTGGGTTAACTTTCAAAAATTCAATCATTGATAACGTAAGCCCATTCAAATTTACAAGTTCAGCAGGTAACGACACTACAGTAGCTGTAATGTTTACTGATGCTGCTAACAATAACGCAACTGCAACTGATGGTTCTTTAATTGGTTTCTTATCAGGATTTGTTGGAACAACTGCAACTGGTGCAGGTAACCCAACTGCTTGGAGTGCTTGGTTTGATTCTGCTCCTTATGTAGGTGCTGTTCAAACTGGATCTGATTGGACTACAGGTTGGACAAAAGGTCTATAAGCCGAAGAGTTTAAAAATTTTCGAAAGAAAAAGGGGAAGCAATTGCTTCCCCTTTTTTAGTTTAAAGAAAATGATTGTTGCTCACTTAGAGATCAATTTCTATCGATCTTTTTTGTGTTAAGAATCTAAAAATTAACTTGCGCTTGGATTCTAAGTAGACTTCCTCTTTGATAATTCTCTTGTCTGGCGAAATCTTCATAGCGTCTGTTTGAAATGGTATAGTTTACAACTAATTCAAAATTTTTGTTGACTTGCCACTCACAACCAATTTCCATTTCAGCGACGGTGTAACTTCGTGCATCTCGTTCGTGTTTTTTACCTCCATCATAATATTGATAACGAACAAATGGAATTAGATTTTGCTGGCCGAATTTAGCCATGTAACTCAGTGTGATATATCCTCCAAAAAGTGGCGATACCTCAATTGAATCAGTTAATTTATTGAATTCAGGCCCTTTTCCAATTGTATATTCGGTTTGGATTCCAAAAGGTTTAGGATATAAAACAAATGTACCAGCAACCCTTTGATCTAGGTAATTTAAATCAGCGTTCGTTTTTACGCCGGCTGTTAAATTTGATTTTGGCATCACCCATTTTCCAGTGTAAGCTTGCACGCCAAGTTCAAAAATTTGATTTTTAAATTCAAAAGGATACGAAAATCGGCTCACAATATGAGGTTCGTTGTTTAATTCTACGTTATTGGCCGTTTGACCATTGAACGCACCGAAAGCAAAAACTCCATAATCACCGCTACCTTTATAACCTTCGCTTACTAACCTCGAAAAGAGTTTTCTTTTAGCATCCGGCGCCCAATAAAAAAACACACCTATATCACGTTCATTAGAAACTGCACTGTTTAGAGCATCATTACGATCAAGCGGGATTCTATTTTGACTTGATTGCATGTTTTCAAATCCATAAGGCACCTTGCTTTGCCCGATTCTAAATCTAAATTCGTTGTTTTTGCCCAAACCAACATCAAAATAAGCATCTCTTAATTGTGCAAAATGAAGACGATCTGAAGATGGACTGCTTGCAAAATCAGGTTGTATATAGAAATACACATTTTTGTTAATTTGTCCATAAAGAATAATTCGCATTCGTCTCATAAAAAACCCACCATCTTTTCCCCATGATCTATCACATTGCTCACAACCTAAATTTTCGTTGGTCTCAAGTAAGCGATTATATCTTATTTGTGTGTAACCTCTAATAGCAAAGCTGTCGTACCATTTTTTTGGCTGCACATTCTCGGCGCGGCTATTTACTTTTAAACTGTCCTTAATGATCTCATTATTGAAAAAAAACAGGCTGTCCTGTTCAGGGATATCTAATTTAATGTCCAACTTACTAGTCGCCAAATTTTGTTGATCTTGAGCTGTTAATGTTTCTAATGAAAGAAAAAGAATGCAGATAAAAAGTACCTTTTTTATGGAAATCATGCCAATGTTAAATTAAAATATTTCGGCAAAACTATACACTTTACATTTTATTAAGATGGGATTTATGTATTGATAACATTAATTTAATATTGGAGATCTAATTGACATCCAACCATAACATTTTTAAATGTTTAGGTAAAAACCACCTTGCATCAATTGAATTAATTGACAATTTACATCAAAATTTACTTCGAAAAATTAACCTAGAAAATGGAATTAAGGTGACAAAAGTTTAAATTCACTTTTACCCTTTTCGGTGAGATAAGGATATATCGATTGCATGAACAATTCCGCCTGCGTTCGGGTGTTTTTCAAGAGCACTTCCTCACCATTTGTACCAATAAAAATCAACCAGTAATCGCTTAAAAGCTCTAGCCGCATTAAAAGCATATTATATTCATCTACAGCCTCCTTAGCACGCATAATCCCCTGCTCTTCAAACTTTTTAAAAACAGTTTCCAACTGATTTTGTCGTTGTTTCACAAGCGTTTGATGATGTTTTTTTATTTTAGTATTCTCGCGAATTATTTGCACAAAATCAATTGTAAAAAATCGATTATCAAAGCCTATTTTACTGATTGATTTAGCCAATTTGGCTAAATTGGATAGGTTAGATTCTTGCTGACTGAAACTTAAGATATGTTCTTCCATTTCCTGCGCATACTCGAAATATAGCGCTTCAAGAATATCACTTTTTTTTTGAAATGATAAGTTAAATTACCAGGGCTAATAGCGATATGATCAGAAATGAGCCGCTGACTGACATTAGAAACGCCTCTTTCATTAAACAAAATCGTCGCTGCTCGTAAAATATTTTGTTTGGTCCCTTTCATAAGAACAATACTAATAAAATAATCTCAATGAGTTTGTTTTAGTGAAAATTTGTAATAATTTAGCCTCATTCATTGACGCCAATGCCAACCAAAAACATTACAATGTTAACTATTTGTATCTATAAGAGTTTTTCAAAAAAAGTGTGAAATCATAAACGATTTTACTTAAACAATTGAATAATAAACAATCACCTATTCTTTCTACGTAACAAAAAATTGATTTTACTTATTATGTTTTTCATAACATTAAATTAACATTGAATCAATTATTATTCACCTTGAAATGCCACTAATTTTTACACCGCTATATCCCAATAGTTTAATTTTTTGATTGGATTCAATATTAAATTCATGTTAATAATTCAAGTGAATTAACTTTCATTACTTATTTAGGCTAATTTTGTCAAAAATTAAAACTAAAATTATGACAGCAGGCGTGTTAAAATTCTTTTTACCAAAAGACAAAAAGTTTTACAACTTGTTTGAGCAAGCATCACAAAACTTAGAAGCGATTGCAGGTAAGCTTGTGCTATGTGTAAACGAAGCGGACTTTAATAAGCGTGCCGTAATTATTAAAGAGATGGAAGACTTGGAACATCAGAACGATGATGTCACACATGAAATATTTTTAGAATTAGGCCGCAATTTCATTACCCCATTTGATCGTGAGGATATTCATAGTTTAGCGTCAGCATTGGACGATGTCGCTGATTATATCTATGCATCAGCAAAAAAAATCAATTTTTACAAAGTTGATCCGATTGAACAACCGATTCAAAAATTTGCAGATGCTATTTTAGAAGCAGTTTTAGCGGTAAATGAAGCTGTAAAAGAATTAAGAAATTTAAAGAATACTCAAAAAATCATTGAATGTGTTATCAAAATTAATGCTGTTGAAAATCAAGCGGATGATATTTTTGATTTGTGTATTGAGCAATTGTTTGAAAATGAAAATGATATAAAGCAACTTATTAAAAAAAGAGAGATCTACCAATTAATGGAAACAGTGACGGATAAATGTGAAGATGTTGGAAACGTTGTTGAATCTATTGTTGTAAAATACGCTTAAATAATTCCATTTAGTCTATTTAAAATTAAGACCTCATGTTGACATTGTTAATAATAATTCTAGCCATGGCCATAATCTTTGATTTGGTGAATGGCTTTCATGACGCAGCAAATTCGATTGCTACCATTGTGTCTACAAAAGTATTAACCCCATTACAAGCTGTAATTTGGGCAGCTGCCTTCAACGTTGCCGCGTATTGGGTATTTGACATGAGTGTTGGAAATACCGTAGCAAAAACAGTTGATAATTCAGCAATTGATTTGTGGGTAATTTTAGCTGGTTTAATTGCTGCTACATTTTGGAACCTCCTTACTTGGTGGTTAGGACTGCCTTCTTCTTCGTCGCATACGTTAATTGGTGGATTTGCAGGAGCCGCTGTTGCTCATGCTGGATTTGATGTTGTAAACATGAAGGAGGTTTTACCTGTGATTGCATTTATATTTCTCGCCCCCTTTATTGGTGGAATTATTGCTTTTGTAATTGCTTTGATAACGATAAGTAGAAACATTTTTTGGAAAACCTTGATGCTTGGGTTGATGTTTTTGGGGGTGATGTTTTTAATGGATTATTTAATTGATTATAAAGATGTAAAACCAGTAATGAAATACATTGTGTTAACGATGTTAGGACTTACTGCTCTTTCATACGTAGTTTATCATATAGTCTATGGTAAAAGACAGTCTGCGACAAAGGAGAGCAATATGTACAAAAAATTACAACTTTTATCCTCAGCTGCCTTTTCGTTAGGGCATGGTGGTGCCGATTCTCAAAAAGTAATGGGGATTATGTGCGCCGCTTGTATCGTTTTTGCTAACGCGGATAGAAATGGCGAGGTGCCTGGCGGGGTGCCAGCCGACCTAAAAGTTTCGGAAGAATTGCGTATTGTCTATCAAGATGAAGATGGAAAAACGAAAAAATACAAACCTAAAGTTGGAACTATTGAGGATATTACCTTTTACGAAGACGGAGATGAGATCATTGACTTAAAAACACAAGAGGTGATTTTTGAAGACGAAAAAGCGAATCCTGCTTATTCCAATGCCTCCATAATTGGCGATTTTGATAAAGTGGATGATGCTTTAAAGAAATTTACGGTTTATAGCGAAGGTGATTCTACTTTCCACGAAGCCACTAACGAATTGGTTTTTGTTAAAACTAAAATCGACGGTAAAAAACAGCAAATTCTGAATTTGGATTATATCTACGCTGGTGCTTTTGTAAATTATGTAGATGACAAAGGAATGCTTGTTGAAACAGATGAGATTTCTAAACCAAAATTGGAAACAAAAGTGAATTCAGAAACAATGCCCGGTTGGATCGCCTTTTCATGCTATTTGGCAATTGGTTTAGGTACATTGATGGGTGGTTCTAAAATCATCAAAACCATGGGTACAAAAATCACAAAAGTAACGCCATTAGAAGGTGTGTGTGCCGAAACAGCAGGTGCACTTACGTTATTTACTGTGTCAAACTTAGGAATTCCAGTATCAACTACCCACACAATTACAGGGTCAATTATTGGTGTAGGCGCCACTAAGCGATTAAGTGCAGTGAGATGGGGTGTTACTATAAATCTCTTGTGGGCTTGGATTTTAACCATTCCAATCAGTGGACTTATTGCTGCTGGGGTTTATTATTTAATCCTACTATTTAAATAAGATCTAGCATTATATTAAAAGGCTTTGGGTTTCCGAAGCTTTTTTTTGTGCTCAAGTTTTACTAAATATCTATGTTAACTAAATAGCAAACAAGAAAACTCTTACGGACTGATTGACTTGATTTAAATTTCAGTGGATAGAACGCGAATCGCTCCAATGAACTGGCTAAACATTAATTTAATCTAGTGCTAAAGATTATTTGTGAAAATCGGTTTGTCTTTTAGGAACAAACGGAATGGTGTCGCTAATCTGGTGATTGGATTAACACAGATTTAATTGAAGTAAAGGGTCAACTAATGCTCAAATTTATACCCAACTCCCTTAACAGTAACAATGTGAGAGTCTCCTAACTTTTCGCGGAGTTTTCGAATATGGACGTCAATTGTCCGGTCACCAACAATTACATCATTACCCCATACATCACTCATAATCGCATCTCGATGAAATACTTTACCTGGTTTAGACAAAAGCAAAGCTAAAAGTTCAAATTCTTTACGCGGAAGAAATATTTCTTTCCCCTGTTTAGACACAAGATAACGCTCACGATCAATTGAGATTGTTTCTGAGGTTTTCGCTGCATCGATGATTCTGCTTTCTTCAAGTTGAGTCGATTTTCTCCTTAAGATTGCTGTAATTCTGCTTGCCAACAATTTTGGACGAATTGGTTTGGTGATATAATCATCTGCACCGGCATCAAATCCTGCAATTTGTGAATAATCTTCGCCCCTTGCCGTTAAAAAACAAATCATGGTATTTGATAATTCTGGCATTTGTTTAAGTCGTTCGCATGTTTCAATCCCATCCATTCCAGGCATCATCACGTCCAACAAAATCAAATCAGGTACATTGAGTTTAACCTTTTTTAATCCATCTTCACCACTTTCCGCAAGTGACACTAAGAAACCTTCTTTTTCGAGATTATATTTGATCAAAACTCTAATGTCTTGTTCATCATCTATCACCAATACCGAATAACTCATCCTTTTTGTAATTTATCCCAAAGGTAAACAAATTTAACACCACTAAACTACTGTAATTATTAGATAACATTAACTTAACTTTATCTGTTAATTTTAGCATTCATTGTTATTTTTTAGTAATTTTGATTCAACACTTTTGTACAAGAAAAAATAGTTGCGATTTTATAAGTTCGACTAAAAAAACTCATAATTTGAGCCGTGTATTAATTTAATGTTAATCTGTTTTCAATAATTAAAGTTAAAACTGTCTAACTATTGCATTGCTAATCGCATTATAACAAATAAGCTTGGATGAAAACTAAAGCAGACATGGATTTCTTGTGAATAAAAATTAAATTTAACTTTTTAACTTTGTTAATATAACCTTAACATTGGGAAAATAAATAGCGAAAGAGAATGTACTACTTTTACACACTTTTTAATTGAAAATTTAAGATGACAAAAATTCTATGCTCACTGTTTGTTTTCTTGGTTTTTGGTGGAAGATCTTTTTCCGCCAATTTAGAGGATTCATTGACAGCTAGAATTTCCGCTTTCAATTCACAAGGATTATTGAGTAAACTGGTTCTTGCTAATCCTTCAATAAAGTTAACTGATTTTAATTATTCGTACGATAATCCTTTAAACGAAACCACTCTCAAATCTGATGAAATAGGCGATCTGACGTTGACATGGGAAAATTCAAATGTGTCTAAATCGTTCATTTATGTGCAATACCGCCCATTGGGTCAAAAGGAGTGGAAAAGTAAGGTTGTTCCCAATCAACAGGATGTCAAAATAATTTTGTTTGATCTCCCCGAAAATACAATTTTTGAATCTCGATTTGGAGCTAGTGATAGTCCAGACGTTCTCTATCATTTTGACTCTACGATACATTATATTAATTCATTTACCGCTTCCCTTTTCAAAAACAATTCGGCAAAAGGGCAACAAGAAACTGCTGAAATTTCGTGGGCTATTCCTTATGATCAATTAACCCAAATTATCGCCGTTTACCCTAATGCCAGTTTTTCATTAAAATACAATACCGATATAGGAGTAGAGCAAAATAATATTGACTCAACCAAATCACCTTGGATATTAATCGATGATATTTCACTGAACGAAGTCGCTCGAAAACTGGAAAATTTAATCGGTGGCGCCGAGTACACCTATTTGGTAGGACTAAAATTAACCGATGAAACTACCATTTGGACGAAACCAAGTAATTTCACAGTTGACCGAAGTTGGGGACTCTTTGGACTGTTGGTTTTGATTGGATCGCTTGGTCTCTTTATTTATGGGATGAAAATCATGAGTGAAGGACTTCAAAAAGCGGCAGGCTCGAAGCTTAGATCGATGTTAAGCTCAATAACGTCTAATC
The DNA here is from genome assembly GCA_044361315.1 of Crocinitomix sp. Classification (GTDB taxonomy): domain Bacteria; phylum Bacteroidota; class Bacteroidia; order Flavobacteriales_D; family Crocinitomicaceae; genus Crocinitomix. The sequence continues at coordinate 174,751 of JBIKJA010000001.1, forward strand.
GCTTAAAAGGTGTTTTATCAGGTTTTGGAATTACTGCAATCATTCAATCATCTTCGGTAACAACCGTGATGACCGTTAGTTTTGTAAATGCAGGACTCATTACTTTGCGCCAATCTGCAGGGGTAATGATGGGAGCAAATATTGGTACCACCATCACCGCTTGGCTTATTCTAATGTTTGGATTTAAGGTAAATATTGAGGAATACGCCTTGATATTTATTGCGATTGGTGCGCCAATGTTGTTTTTTGGAAAAGGAAAAATTAGAACATGGGCAGGCGTGATTATTGGATTTTCAATCTTCTTTATGGGATTAGGGTTCTTAAAAAACATCGTTCCCGAAATTGGACCTGATTCTTCTTTCATTTATTATTTTATCGGTTTTAAGGATGCTTGGTATGGCACGCTCGTTTTTGTGGCGCTTGGCACGGTCATCACCATGATCATCCAATCTTCCTCCGCAGCAATGGCTTTAACGATGACCATGGTAGCTAGTGGAATTCTCCCGTTCGAATTGGCAGCTGCAATGATTTTAGGAGAAAATATCGGCACCACGATCACTGCCGAATTGGCTTCTTTAGTTGGAAATGTTCATGCGAAAAGATCTGCTCGAATTCACTCACTTTTTAACATCATTGGGGTTAGTTGGGCGATTTTTGCGCTTCCTTTGATGATAAAAGGAATTACATATTTATTTTTAGGTGGGGCAGACCCAGCCAAAGATTTTGAATCCGCTAATTTGCTTTTGGCAATCTTCCATTCGGCCTTTAATACGTTAAATGTGCTCTTATTACTTCCTTTTGTACCTTGGCTGATCAAACTATCCGAAATTACCGTTAAGTCAAAAGGTGTTATGGACGAAGAATATCATTTAGATTTTATTGGGGCGGGAATAATGGGAACAGCCGATTTGTCTATCTCAGAAGCTAAAAAAGAAATTGCAAAATTTGGTGAACTAACCAGCCGAATGTCTGAATTTACACAAGAACTTTTTACCGAACAAAACAAAAAAACGAAAATAAAACTTCACGAAAAAATTGCCAAATACGAAGAAATCACCGACCGTATCGAGATTGAAGTTGCGACCTATCTTTCCAAAGTTTCAGAAGGAGAGATGTCTGAAGAAACCGCAGAAAATGTCCGTTCCATGAATAGCATTGCTAACGATCTAGAGCGAATTGGTGATATTTTTTATCAAATGTCCAAAACAATTGAAAAAAAGGACGAAAATAAAATTTGGTTTTTGCCCGAACAACGAGTGGCGTTGATACAACTTTTTATTTTAGTCGATCAGGCTTTCAAAATAATGATTCAAAACCTAAATGACGATTGGAAAAATGTTTCGATTCATGCGGCTAATGAAATTGAAATGGCAATTAATAAAAAACGCGATGAAATGCGTGAATCTCACCTTTCCAATATGGGATCGATTGATTTTAGCATGGAAAAAGGAATGATTTACAACGATCTTTTTGCATCATGCGAAAAGATTGGAGATCATATCATTAATGTATCCGAAGCCATCACTGGTAAGATTTAAAATTGAACCCTTTTCGAAATCAAATCAAATTAACAACAAGGGGCTTCGCCACTTTCTGTGGTTGTGCTAAATGGCATAGAACCACCACATCCTTCAAAAATACCGTAATGTGTGTTCCAATTCCCATAAAAATCAAAATGTTTTTTAAAGCGGGTTTCATTTAACATTTTATAGGTGTTTCCACAAACGGTCATAATCTTTCCAGCAGGGAAATGATGATGGTCATCTAAATCAAACGCAGCCCCTTCCCCTTCAATCGAACCTTTGTAAGCAACGGCTTGGCCATAATCCTCGCAATCCGACTCTAATCCTTCTAATTTAAACAAGCGGTAAGTCACTGAAAAAAATCGAATTAAACCTACTTTTTCTTCCAATGTTTTATTGTCAATCGTAATCGGTTTATTTTCAACCGCTCTTGGATCTGTAAAACCTGCTTTTTTAGCGAAATTCAAAAAATCATTCCAATACAAAGCCCCACTTAAACATTCTCCCCATAAAACAGGATCTTTTTGTAAATCTTGTGGAACACGGCGATCGCTATAAACATCAGAAAAATAAAGTTCACCTCCGGGCTTTAGTAATCGAAACGCATCGTTTAAGACCTTTTGTTTATCGACTGCCAAATTTATGACACAATTAGAGATGATTAAATCAAAACTTGCGTCTTCAAAACCTAAGGAATCAAGTGCCTCAATATTTCCTTCGATAAATTCAACATTTGGTTTTTTATAGCCAAATTTCTCCGTATGATGCGCTTTGTACTTATTAGCAACATCCAATTGTTCTTTGGTCATGTCAACTCCAACCACAAATCCATTCTCTCCAACTAATTTACTAGCAATATAACAATCTCTGCCACTTCCTGAACCCAAATCTAAAATTCTTAACCCTTTTACCTCATTTGGAATGGTTAAACCACAGCCATAATATTTCATCTGCACTTCGTCGTGAACTTCGTTTAAAGCGGCGAGGATATAAGCTGGGGGAGCTGTTAACGTACAACAAGCATTGGTTTTTAAATCAGACGAATTAGTTAATTCTTTTCCGTAATAATTTTGAACTTCTGAATGTAAAATTTCCATATAAAAAATAAATTTTAGTTGGTTTCAGTTCGACGATTAACTTGTCAAATTGCCAATAAACTAATCTGTCGGATAAAACAACAATTAATTACAAACCTGTTTGAAAAATTTTATTTAAAATGTTTTAATGCACTTTGCACATCTAAATCATCATCTAAATAAACAGAATAATAACCATTGTCCTCCCAAATATGCCTAGCTAACTCAGCTTTCATTCGGTTTTTAATTACTTTGCTTGAAATGACAATATCAGAAGGTTTTTTAGGCACACCGAGCTTTTCAGCATAGGCAATAAATTGATCCAACATTGCTTGAGAAACCACAAAATTTTTCAAAAAAGTATTAAAATCGGTAAACCGCGCTCTGTTTTTATCTAAATAAGCAATTGCCCAATGATTAAAAATTCCTGCATAATATAATTCTGTCAAATAATAAGATGCCCCAGCGGTATCATTTGGAATAAATTGATCAGGATAAATTCCACCACCACCATAAACAACTCGCCCACCTTTGGTGATAAACTTCAATTTCTCGTCTTTTTTAATACTGTCCTCGTTCATTAACTCACCCTTTTCATACCGCTCGTAATAATCCTTTTCGTAGTCAACCCCTTCACCATAAGGTCGTTGAATGCACCGGCCAGTTGGTGTATAATACCTTGAAACCGTCAATCGTAATGCACTGCCATCCGTTAATTCTTGTTGATCTTGAACTAATCCCTTACCGAAAGATCTTCGGCCCATAATCATTCCACGGTCATTGTCCTGAATTGCACCTGCCACAATTTCACTTGCCGAAGCAGACAATGAATTAATTAAAATAACTACTTCTGTTTGTTCTAAATTACCTCGATTAGAAGAAAAATATTCTTCTTTTGGTTGCTTTCTGCCTTCGGTGTAAACGATTAACTTTCCAGATGGCAAAAACTGATCAGCAATTTCGACCGCCGCATTCATATATCCTCCACCATTATTTCGCAAATCGAAAATAAGTTTTTTCATCCCTCTCGATTTGAGTTCTTGGGCCGCTTCAATAAATTCATCAGCAGCAGGCATGGTAAAACTATTCAATTTAATAAACCCAACTTCTTTATTCAACATGATGGAAGCATCGATACTAGAAACGCTAATCGACCCACGAATCACTGTTAAATCTTTAATGACTCCCTTACGAAAAACTTTAATTTTCACTGACGAACCTTCACGTCCTTTTAATAATTCCATCACTTTTTCATTCGTCACATCCCCTTTAGAAATGTCCTGTCCATCCACCTCTATCAATCGATCTCCTGCTTTCATCCCTGCAGCTAACGAAGGCGAACCAGGCATGATGTGCGTCGCAACTAGCGAATCATCATGAATCAAAAAACGAATCCCTACTCCACCAAATTTGCCCTCTAATTCTTCATTCACCATGCTCAAATCACTGGCAGGAATGTAAACACTGTGCGGATCTAATTTTTCAATCATCCCAGCAATTGAGCTTTCAATCAACATATCATGATCAACTGAATCCACGTAACGATCCTCAATCATTTCTAAAATGGTCGAAAATTTATTAGAATTCGATGAAATGACATTGGTAGTTCCTCCTCCTGCTGGAATAAAAAGAGTACCTAACCACACTCCAACCGCCAGTGTGATTCCCATTAAAATAGGAATTAAAAAGACATAATTTGTCCCTTTAGCCTCTTCATTAATTTTTTCATTTCCTCCAATTTCTGTCATAATTCTATTATGTGCTTAACATCAATTCCAAATTCTTTCAAAAACTGAATCCCTGAATCGTCTTTGTATTGATCTAAAAAAACCACTCTTTTAATTCCTGCTTGAATAATAAGTTTGCTACATTCTTTGCAAGGCGATAAAGTAACATACAAGGTTGCACCTTCGGCATTTTGGGTGGATTTCGCCACCTTTAAAATCGCATTTGCTTCCGCATGTAAAACATACCAATGTGTATTTCCATCTTCACCCTCACAGGCATTTGTAAACCCTGAGGGAGTACCGTTATACCCATCTGAAACAATGGTGTTATTTTTAACAATCAACGAACCTACTTGTTTTCGTTTACAATGGGACAATTTTGCCCATTCTTTAGCCATTCGTAAATAGGCTCGGTCGTATTTTTCTAGTTTCTTATCCACAATTTCAATTGCAACGTACAAATGTACAAATTGTTAATGCTTTCAATTAGTAAAATTTTTTAATTTATGATAAACGGCTAACAATTAGCGTCCTCTGCCTAACCCATATCTGAGAATGCACCAAATGGCTCGAAAACCATCTTTCCACCCGATTTTTTTCCCTTGTTCTTCGGTTCGTGCATGATAGGTTATTGGCACTTCTGCCCATTTTAACGATCGATCTTTGGCTAATTTGGCGGTGATTTCTGGCTCAAAACCAAAGCGTTGCTCCACCAATTTCAACGCTTTAAAACTCTTTGCAGGCACCAATTTATAACAGGTTTCTACATCTGTTATTTTGGTTCTAAAAACAAAATTTGCTAGGCGGGTCAAGAATGCATTGGCTAAATTACTCATCCGTGTTCCACCTCTAACCTCTTTGCCGAGAAAGCGCGATCCATAAACTACGTCCGCTCCTCTTTGAGTTACTTGTGCAATTAAAAGATTTATTTCTGATGGATCTAGTTCTAAATCTGCATCTTGAATAATGATATAATCTCCTGATGCTTTTTTAATTCCTGAATGAATTGCTCCACCTTTGCCCGTATTTTTTGAATGATGCAAACAATTAATTGAAGGCGAATTTATTTCCGCGAGCGCTTGTTCAATTTTTTGGTCAGATCCATCGGTTGAACAGTCGTTGACAATAATAATTTCTTTCTCGATGCCTTCAATCAACACCAACTTATGTATCACTCGAATGACATCTTCGATGGTCTGTGCCTCATTAAAACAAGGAATTATGATGGAGAGCTTTTGCATGGCTTCAAAGATAATGGATTTAACTAAACCCACAAATCTTTGTTGCCTCATCCTTTGAATTTCCATAGTTGTTAGTGCTAAAAATGGTTCTATTAAAGATAGCTCAAATAATTACTTAATTTTGCAGGAAAACTAGGACACTGAAAAAAGGGACTGTCATAAAATCAACAGGAAGTTGGTACAAAGTAATCGATCAAGATGGCGCTCATTGGAATTGCCGGATTCGAGGGAAATTGCGTTTGGATGGAATTAAATCCACGAATCCAATTGCCGTGGGTGATGAAATTGAATTTGAAAAAGAACCTGACGAAGATGAATTTATGGGGGTGATAAAAACCATTCTCCCACGAAAAAATTACATCGTACGAAAATCCATCAACCTCAGTAAACGATCGCACATTTTGGCGGCAAATATCGATCGAGTTTATTTGATTGTGACCCTAGTTTCGCCACAAACTCAAACTGGATTTATTGACCGATTTTTAGTGACGGCGGGCGCCTATCATATTCCTGTTACCCTTTTATTTAACAAGGTTGATTTGTATTCCGAAACTGAAATGGAGGAAATGCAAAATTTGAAAGAAGTTTATGAAAAGGCAGGCTATACCTGTATTTCTATCACGGCAACAGACCCAAATTCAGTTGAATTTTTAAAAAATGAAATTAAGGGGCAAAAGGTGATGTTTGGTGGACACAGTGGAGTTGGGAAATCGACTTTGGTAAATACTTTAGATGAAGAATTAAGTTTGCGCACAGGACTGATTTCTAAAAGTCATGCCTCTGGATTACACACCACTACATTTGCTGAAATGTTTGCGCTAAATTCGGGTGGATATATTATTGACACCCCAGGTATTCGTGCATTTGGTTTGATTGATTTTGACAAAAAAGAATTGTCCCATTATTTTCCAGAAATGCGAGCCTTGTTGCCTGGATGTAAGTTTAATAATTGTCAACATGTCAATGAACCTAAATGCGCGGTAAAACAAGCTTTTCTTGACAATAACCTCGCCGAAAGTCGTTACCTCAATTACCTGAAAATGCTGGAGGAGGATGAAAACGAAACCTTTCGAAAAGATATTTACAAATTTTAACGGATGCGAGTAGTTTTGCAAAGAGTGTCAGAAGCCGCTGTAGAAATTGACGCGGTAGTTCATGGAAAAATAGACCTTGGCTTGTTGATTTTGGTTGGCATCGAAACAGTTGACAGTCTTGAAGATGTGAATTGGTTAGCGAAAAAAATTGTCGGTCTTCGGATTTTTAATGACGCTGAAAATCACATGAACTTATCGGTGAAAGAGGTAAAAGGCGATCTTTTAGTTATCAGCCAGTTTACCTTGCATGCCAAAACAAAAAAAGGTAATCGACCTTCTTTCATCGAAGCGGCCCGTCCTGAAATCGCAATACCTTTATACGAAAATTTCAAAAATCAACTTGCTTTGCAATTAGAAAAGCCTGTCCAATCAGGAATTTTTGGCGCCAATATGAAAATTTCGCTCGTTAACGATGGACCGGTCACCATTCTGATTGATTCGCAAAATAGAGGGTGAACTGAACCTGAAATAAAGCATTAATTATTCGCTATCCGCACTGGATTTATTTCTAATTGTCTAATACTTTAGTCACCAACGTGTTGGGGGAACACCCAAAAGAGATTGATTAAATTAAACTGGTAATTCCTTGAAAGTATTGAATACTGGTTGAAATTGAATCAAATGATTACCTTTGAATCGTTTTGAAAAAATACTTGATCATACGTTTTAGTTCGATTGGAGACATTGTTTTAACGACTCCAATTGTGCGGTGTTTGAAGCTGCAAGACCCGACGTGTGAAATTCATTACCTCACCAAAAAATCGTTTTTAGGGATTTTAGCGAACAACCCTTATCTTGATAAAATCATTACAATCAATAAAGATATTGACGAGATAATGGGGTCGTTAAAGGCTGAAAAATATACGCAAGTAATTGATTTACACAATAATTTAAGAACCTTTCGCGTAAAACAGAAATTGGGTGTGGCCGCCACAGCCTTTCCGAAACTAAATTTTAAAAAGTTTTTACTCACCACTTTCAAATTGGATTTTATGCCAAAAATTCATGTGGTGGATCGGTATTTCGAAGCGGTAAAATCGCTGGGGATAAACAACGATGACAAAGGTTTAGATTTTTTTATTCCAGTCGAAGATGAGGTGGACGTGCAAAAGTTTGGCGTTTCGACCCATTTTATTGCCTTTGCGATTGGTGCACAATTTGCCACAAAACGTTTGCCCCCGCATCAATTGGTTAAGTTGGTGAATAAAGTCGATGGACAAGTTGTTTTATTGGGAGGCAAAACGGATGTTGAGACCGGTAAATTTATTCAGGCCAACTGCTCAAATGCGATAAGCTTATGTGGGTTGTTAAATTTAAATCAATCTGCTTCGTTGGTAAGACAATGTGCAAAATTAATCACCCACGACACGGGTTTGATGCACATTGCTTCAGCTTTTAACAAACCTACCGTCTCGATATGGGGAAATACCGTTCCGGCATTAGGAATGGAACCTTATCAACCTCAAAATCCTGGGAATTATAGTATTCATGAAGTGGATTTAAAATGCCGGCCTTGTTCCAAAATTGGGTATCAAACTTGTCCTAAAAAGCACTTTAAATGTATGGAAAATCAAGATTTAACAGCGATTGCTGAAGCCACAAATACTAAATAAATAGGGCTTTTAATTCGGTTGCTTCGGCTGGTTTCATTCTTTCAGCCAACACCAAACTCAATTGGCGACGACGCAAAGCAGCATCGAATCGTTTATGTTCTTCTTCTGTTTCGGGTGTGATTTCAGGAACATTGATTGCTCTTCCGTTTTGATCAACCGCTACAAAGGTTAGGATGGCTTGATTGCTGGTTGTGAATTCGCCTGTGATCCGATCTTCGACAAAAACATCAATGATCACTTCCATGGACGAATTAAACGCCCGAGACACTTTTGCGCTCAAGGTAACAATTGCCCCTAAATCGACAGGTTTATTAAATGAAACATTATTGATGGAGGCTGTAACAGCAACTCGCCCCGAATGACGATGCGCAGCAACAGCCCCAATTTCATCGATCCAAGCCAAAAGCGAACCTCCAAACAATTTTCCTAAGGTATTGGTATCATTGGGTAAAACAACTTTTGTAGAGGTTGAAATGGAATCTTTTGGAAATTTACTTGTCATACTATTAATTTTTAGTGACCGACTTAAAACAAAAAAGCCTTGTAATTTTTACCGCAAAGCTAGCAAAAATTACAAGGCTAAAATTCGATTATTTTTAACTTATCTAAATTCTAATCGGCGTCTATTGTCTACCAAGTTTGCCTTTTCTCGAAGTGCTTGAATCACTTTGCCATCGGAAGAATTGGCGCGCATTGAGCGCATAGGATCTGAAGTTATTTTTAAGTCTGCAGCTTTCACAGCAGGTATTTCGCTATCCACGATAAATACATAAATTCCTTCTTCTCCTTTGATAGGAACAGTCATTGCTCCTTTAGGGATTTTTGTAAATACTTTCCCAATCACATAAGGCTCTTCTTGTCCACCATTGTAAATTGATTTGCTTGCAAAAGTTAACTCAGCATTTCCAACAGCTCCATTTGTGATGACAGAACCAACCTGCTCTAAACTGTTTTTTCCTGACATTTTTTTAATGTAAAATTCGGCTTGTTTTTCTTTCAAAGCTGGACTGCGCATGATTTCTTTTACATCATCAAATTCAGGAACACCTTCTGCGATGACATTATCAATAATAGCCACCACAAATTTATCTCCATCAATTAACGGTTTAGAGATATCACCTACTTTTGCGTTTTTAGAGAAAACGAATTGAAGCATGGTACGCGAATTATTTAATCCGATTACATAATCATTTGATAGATTAATTCGCGCTGATTGAACTTCTAAATTTGCTTTTTCCGCCATTCTATTAAATGCAGAATCACCTGTTGCTTCTTCTACACTGTAAACAAAATCAAATGCTTTAGATTCCATTTCTTTTTTAGTCTCGTCGCTTGGTTTTAATGTTTTAGTTACCAAAGCCAATACTGGAGTTTTACGTTGCGCTTGTCCTAACACTTCAACAATATGGTATCCAAAACTAGTTTTTACTAGTTGCAATTCGCCAATTTTACCGTTAAAAGAAGCTTCTTCAAATTCAGGCACCATGGCTCCTTTAGAAAACCATTTATATTCGCCGCCTGTTGCCATTGATCCTGGATCTTCACTCACTTTTGGAACCAATTCAGCAAAATTATTTTTTGCTTTAATCACTTTAATCAAACTATCTCCAATTGCTTTTGCTTGCTCTTCTGTTCGCGTTTGTCCGGTGCTAATCAAGATATGTCTTACCCAAGCTTGTTCTTCAACTGGTAATTCAACCACTTTTACAAGTGCCATTTCTTCTGCACGCGTATCAGCATTAACCGCTGGAAATGGCCCTAAGACATCACCAACTTTAGAATTTTGAACGATATCGTCAGCTGAACGAGGATAAGCACCTCCTAATTGATTGATTGAAAATCTTAACTGATCATCCATCCCCATTCTAAAAGCAGTTGAATCAGATAAAAATTTTGAATCACTGTTTTGATAAACAAAAGCTAAATCATTTTTAGTTGATGAAAACATCGGTTTCATCGTTTCTAAGGTTGCATTGATTTCAGCAATGTCATCTGATGTTGGAGCAACAGAAAAATTAACTATTTGCACATCACGAGCTTCTTCTTGCTCATATTCAACATCATTTTTATGCTTTTCGTAATAAGCTTTGATTTCTTCATCCGTAATTTTTACTGCATCTACCGGAATATCTCCATAACGTTGAACGACAAATCTTACTTGTTTTTTATCGTACAAGGCGTTGTATTGATCTTGTGCTTCTAGTTTATTAATATAAATTCCTTTTTTTACCAAGGCAATATATTTATCCGCTTTACGAGTATTCTCCAACTCTTCTTCGAAAGATTTCCATTGTTTACGGCTATCCAACCAAGTTTGCATTTGTTCAGGAGAAGCACCAACTGGTTCTACTTCCAATTTTTGAATGAACGATCTCACAGAATCTTTAGAAAAAGCACCATCTGGTCCTCTAAAGATTGACACTTGAAGCACCCAAGGATGCAAGTGATTTCCATGAATCATGTCATTTAATTCATTTTTTGTACAAACGATTCCTAATTTGCTGAACTCTTCTTCCAACAAGGTTCTACGAATTAATTCGTTAAAAGCGTTATCATCAGCCAAACGCTCAGCTTCTGCATTCCACTCTTTTTGTTGGTATTGATATTCGCTTTTTTGACGATTTGTCATTTCCTCTTTTAATTCGAGGTATTTGTCCACATCAATCAATTCGCCGTTAAGGGTAGCGATTTCGAGTTGATCTTCATCTTCACTTCCTCCAGTTTTGATGAAGTCACTAAATATAAAAGCAAGCATTGCAAGGCCCACAACGATGAGCAACAACATTGAATTTTTTTGAATTTTTCCAATTACAGCCATTTCTGTCTTTTTGTTTATTTTAAGAATCTGCGAATATAGTCCTATTCCTTCTAAAAATGACAGTAGATTGAAGAAATTTTCGAATAATTATTTCCAAACTTAAAAAGTTGTTATTTTTTTTATGTTTCCTTTCTTTATTTTGTAGCTTTGAGCCAAATTTTTGGACAGCAATTAGAACACATTATGAAAACACTGCAATTTAGAGAAGCACTTCGTGAAGCAATGTCAGAAGAGATGAGAAAAGACGAAAATGTCTTTTTATTAGGAGAAGAAGTTGCGGAATACAACGGAGCATACAAGGTTTCGCAAGGAATGTTGGATGAATTTGGAGCTAAAAGGGTAATTGATACACCTATTGCGGAATTAGGTTTTACTGGAATTGCAGTTGGTGCGGCCATGAATGGTTTACGTCCGATTGTTGAGTTTATGACATGGAATTTTGCGATTTTAGCTGCGGATCAAATTATTAACAGTGCGGCAAAAATGTTGCAAATGTCTGGTGGACAAGTTGGTTGCCCCATTGTTTTTAGAGGTGGAAATGGAACTGCAGGACAATTAGGAGCTACCCATTCTCAAAGTTTTGAAGCGTTTTATGCGCATGTACCAGGATTAAAAGTGGTTACTCCCTCTACTCCTTACGACGCGAAAGGTTTGTTAAAAGCTGCGATTCGTGATAACGACCCGGTGATTGTATTGGAATCAGAAAAAATGTATGGTGACAAGGGTGAAGTTCCTGAAGGTGAATACATTGTTCCGATTGGGGTAGCAGATATTAAACGTGAAGGAACAGATGTTACAATTGTAAGTTTTGGTAAAATTATCAAAGAAGCGCACGCTGCGGCTGATGAATTAGCGAAAGACGGAATTTCAGTAGAAATAATTGATTTAAGAACTATTCGTCCGATTGATTATGGTTTGATTGTAAAATCTGTTAAAAAAACGAACCGTTTGGTGGTGGTGGAAGAATCTTGGCCAATTGCGTCTATTGCTTCTGAAATTGCGTACCATGTTCAACATTATGCATTTGATTATTTAGATGCTCCGGTAAAACGTGTAATGCAATCTGATACTCCTTTTCCTTTTAGCCCTAGTTTGATGGCGGAAGCTTTACCAAATGTTGCGCGAATTTCTGCTGCCGTAAAAGCGGTGTTGTATAAATAATTCCGAATCGTTGGAACGTTTTCATCCGCTCATACAGCACGATGTTGTTCCGTCCGAAGCACTGATTGACTTGCTCAAAAATACCTTAATTGGTTCTAAAGGGACTTTGTATCAACTTTTAGACACCCCAACAAAAATTGTTCAACTCAAAAATTCGCATTTTTTTTCCCTGGTAAGGGCCGATAAATTAGTAGGCACTTTTACGATTTGCAAACAAGAAATCAATTTATTGGGCAGTACGCACAATTCTTATTATATCCGTTATGTAGCCTTTGATTCTAAATTCCAAGGTGGATTTAAGAAAGGTAAAAGTAATGGAGGTTTACATCGATTTTTTAAAGATTTTTTTGAGACCAGTACTTTTGATTCGGCACCAACAAAAAGTGGTAAAAGTATCTACTGGGCCTATATTGACCCTGACAATTTACGTTCGATAAACCTGAATAACCGTTTGGGTTTTGAACAAATAGGCACCTTTAAAACGACGGTTTTTTCTCGGGTAAATCCAAAAAATAAATTTGTTGAAAGAATAAAATCGGACGATAAAAACGAGGTGTTAAATTTAGTGACCTCTTTTTACGATTCCTTTCAGTTTTTTGCGACAGCATCGCTTTTTTATGAGGATAATTATTTTGTTTTAAGGGTGGATGGTGAGATCGTGTGTGGAATTCAGGCAAATCCTGTACAATGGAAAATAAAAAGTTTGCCCGGTTTAAGTGGCCGGATTTTGATTAAAATTGCGCCCTATATTCCACGAATTCGAAAATTAATTCGACCAAATAACCACCGATTTTTAGCCACCGAAGGTTTATTTTGGAAAATTGGGTTTGAACACAAATTAGCTGAATTATTGGAAGGCGTTTTGGCAATAACTGGGCATCATTCCTTGTTAATTTGGTCGGATTGTGAACATAACTTTATGAAAAACATAGACGTTAACTGGGGATTCATTCAAAAAATGAAAAAGGAAAATGCGGTTGCTATTATGGCCAAATTGAATGGTTATTCGCAGGAAGAACTTGCCGATTTAAAAAAAGCACCCAAATATATTAGTGGATTTAATGTGACTTAGTGTTATAAGTCACTTTTTTTTGCGTTAAGGATGGGAAACTTGCGGAGCTCATTATGCGCGTGCTTTTGCGCATAAATAGCGACGTTGACCAGCCTGACCCCGACGATCCCGACGATTCAGACGTTTGAGTCGGGATGTCGGGAGAACGCCCAAATAATTTCCTTAATTTTTAGAATGGTAAATATTCTTAGTATTTTAGTGGGGATGAAAAGAGTTGTGCTGGTTTTATTCTTGATTTTTCACCTATCGATGGGGGTGAGTGCGCAATCTTTTTTAACGGCTTCCGACTCTTTGTCCAAACCCCGGGTGATTGGTGTGAGTGCTGGTATGGCCGGCTTGTGGGCGGGTTCGATAGCGGCCTTGAGTTTGGTTTGGTATGCAGATTTTGAGAAAACAAAGTTCCATTTTTTTGATGACAGTAGAGAATGGCAACAAATGGATAAATTGGGTCATTTTTATGCTGCTGGTCATTTTGCAGAAGCTGTTGGAGATGCCTATAAATGGGCAGGTGTTTCTCCAAAAAATGCAAGTTTAATTGGCGCGGGTGTTGGATTGGGGTATTTGACAACTTTTGAGATTTTGGATGCCTATAGTGCAGATTGGGGTTTTTCGTGGGCAGATATGGGGTGCAATGCGTTAGGTGTGGCCTCGTATTTTGGGCAATCGTATTTTTTTGATGAACGTTTTGTGAATTTCAAATTCTCGGCGCAGCCCACTGTTTTAGCCGATTATCGTCCCGAGGTTTTGGGAAATTCTTTTGCAAGTAAACTGCTAAAAGATTATAATGGGCAGACGTATTGGTTGAGTTTCAACCCATTTTGTTGGGGCGAAAAAGGACAAAAAATTCCTAAATGGCTGAACCTATCTTTTGGATATGGGATTAATAACCAATTAATTGGTGATGGTGGTACTTATGTTATTGAAAACGGGACAAGCCAATTGAGTTTCACTCCTTATCGCGAATTTTATTTTTCGTTAGATATTGATTTTGAGAAAATTCCGACCCAATCTAAGTTTTTGAAACTGGTGTTTAAAGGCTTAAATACTTTAAAAGTGCCTTTTCCAGCAATCGAATTTTCAAACCAAGGAATTCTCTTTCGGCCGCTTTATTTCTAAAAATTTGTTGCGAGCGATTGTGCTTTAAGCAGGTTGAGTATCGTAAACCCCTTGAAATTTAATTGCAATTTCGTCTAAAGTTGACCAAATTTCTTGTAAATTCATTGAAGTAACAAGCTTGGTTCGGTATTCTTTAAAATCTGGAATTCCTTTAAAATAATTGGCATAATGCCTTTTCATTTCGTTAAGAGCTAAGATTTCATTTTTCCATTTTATGGACATTTCTAAATGCTCTTTTGTAGCGTCTACTCGCTGCTGGATAGTTGGTACAGGCAATTTTTGACCTGTTTTCATGAAATGTTTAATCTCGTTAAAGATCCACGGATAACCAATGGATGCTCGTCCAATCATCACCCCATCTACCCCATATCTATTTCTGTATTCTAATGCCTTTTCTGGACTTGTAATGTCGCCGTTACCAAAAACAGGGATTCGCATCCGGGGATTGTTTTTAACCGCCTGAATCAAGGTCCAATCGGCATCCCCTTTGTACATTTGTTTTCGTGTCCGTCCGTGGATGGAAATTGCTTCGATGCCAACATCTTGCAACCGTTCGGCTACCTCAACTATGTATTTGGTGGATTCATCCCAACCTAACCTGGTTTTTACGGTGACAGGTAGCGAGGTAGTTTCGACAATTTTTTTTGTCATTTCCACCATTTTAGGAATGTCCTGTAAAATTCCTGCACCTGCGCCTTTACACGCTACCTTTTTTACTGGGCAGCCGTAATTAATATCAATAATATCAGGATTAGTTTTTTCAACAATTTCTGTGGTTCGAATCATCGAATCAATATCGTGGCCAAAAATTTGAATGCCAACTGGACGTTCATATTCGTAAATATCTAATTTTTGAACAGATTTTGCAGCATCTCGAATTAAACCTTCAGAAGATATAAATTCCGTAAACATTAAATCTGCTCCGTGTCTTTTACACAATGCTCGAAAAGGAGGATCACTGACATCTTCCATCGGTGCTAAAAGCAAAGGAAAATCACCCAAATCAATATCTCTGATTTTAATACCCATTTTATCTATGTAGATTTATTCGATTTCAATTAATGAACCCTATTATTTCTGAGGTTGCGCATACCAAATTCAATGTTGTATTTTATGAAAAACTCCATTGCACCAACCCCTCTTGTGGCAATATTTAATTTTGAAATATTAAGATCATAAGAAGCTCCAAAACTGAACCCTGCAACATTAAATATTGTGTTAAGAATAAGTGCGTCTCCAACTCTAAAATAAGAACCTACAGAAAGCGTTACTTCGTCGAAATAATTGGTAGCAAGCGAAGCTCCTTTTAATAAAAAGCGAAAGTTTGATCCCACAACGATTTCTTTATTTGGTCCTTGTAAAAATGCCACAAAAGCAGGCATGATGGTAACTCCAGTTAAATCGTTTTTAAATTCAGCTTGCCCGTGGATGTTTAATTTTCGATACAACCGCTCATCTTCATTGGCGAAATTAACGCGTTGTTTGGTTAAATGTTGACCTGAAACGCCAATTTTTAGTTTCGCGTTTTTAGTGAAATAACCTTCCCAATAAGCACCCGCAGAGATATCAAATCTACTCACTGTAAAATTTTGGCTCAATAATAATTCGTCATTGTTGATGGTTTTATCAAACTCTACTCCATTCCATTGGTTTTGCCATGTAATGTCTGTGTTTTTGATGGTACGTTGATAAAAGGCAGGTTGAAGACCAATTGCGATTTGATGGCCTCTATTAATTCTAAACACATAATTTAAAGGCATTGAAATCACATTCGTTTGGTATTTTGTGATTCCTGCTGCGTCGTTATAAAAATTTAGTCCAGCGCCCATTCTGCCTCCTCCATAATCTAACATTTTCCAATCGGTACTTGCTGAAATTGTGCGGTAAGGATTGTCAGTTGCGGTACTCCATTGTAGGCGATAATTGGTAAAAAGTTGCATGTCCCCAGGTGTAAATCCAGCTGTTGCTGGGTTGAGATAAACGGGAGACTCTGTGAACATACTGAAATGTTGGTCTTGTTGACCAAACATATTGCATCCTAAACCCAGTGCAAAACCGAATGTGATCAATTGCTTTTTCATACTTATCTAACTAAAGTAGTTGTCCCGTTAATAACCCCAGTTTTACCATTTACAAATTGATATTCGAGCACCCAAGTGAACACTCCTGGATTTTCATCTCGCCCGCGGAAAGTTCCATCCCATCCAATTAATTGAGTTTGGGATTCAAATACCTTTTCTCCGTATTTATTATAGATACTGAAGGTGATTGCCTCTAATCCAAAGCCCATTACGTTGAGCACATCATTTACCCCATCACTGTTTGGCGTAAATGCATCTGCCACACCAATTGCTTCAATAAAATTCACAAAAACTCTTACTGAATCAGTTGCTGAACATCCATTTACATCGACAAATGTAACGATGTAAACAATTTCTTCAGGCGAATTAGAGGTTGTGGTTGGACAATTATCGCACTCAATAAAATCATCTGGTGTCCATGTATAGGTGCCTCCAGGGACACTGGCTGTTGCAAGCAGATTGGCCACGCCACCTAAATCAATAATGGTGTCTCGTTCAGCATCCACGGTAGGAGTAGCAAAAACCGTTATTGAATTAGTGGTTGAAGCACTTTCACCAAGTGCATTTGTAACCGTTAATTGAATGTTAAAAATGCCAGGTGTGTCGAAACAAACCAATGGATTTTCGTCAGTCGAGGTTACAGGTGTTGCTCCTCCGCCAAAATCCCATAACCATTCAACAGGATCGCCAAGCGAGGTATCTGTTAAGGTTATACATTGTCCTTGACAAACAAGGTCATCAAATGAGAACCCAGCAATAAGTGGTTCGCAATCAATGACAGTAATCGTGATATCATCGGTAGTAATACATCCAAAAGCATTAACCCCGGTAACCGTAAAAGTGGTGGTGGTAGCAAGTGTAAATGCAACCCCATCAACAACACCACCCGACCAAAGATAACCAAGCGCATCACCTGTTCCTGTCAATGTAACTGATCCATCCACGCAAATTGTGGTGGCCGAAGCAGTGGCGTTTACCACTGGCAGTGGAGCAACGGTAATTGTAATGGTTGTGTCATCAAAAAGAACCCCGTCAGTAATTGTCAAGGTCACATCTACAGGCCCAACAGTTGGGAAACAAACAGTTCCAGGGTCGGCTCCGGGAATTGGCCCCCCTATGGCAACATCTGAAAATGACCAAACATGGCCAATGATTCCAGTACCCGTGCTGTTATTTACAAATGTCAAACATTCATCTTTACACACGGTGGTATTAGAAGGAACAAAAGAGGCAAACAAAGGTCCACACTCAATTATAGTTACTGTGATTACAGCAACATCTGTACCTGCGCAAGGACCGGCTAATTCTTCTGTCAAATATTCAAAAGTGAATACATCACCTATAGTTAAACCAGTACCCTCAAGCACACCAGTTCCTGGGGTAAATGTTCCACTCGGTGCTCCGGAAGTTTCCGACCATGTTCCCGCTGGATCGGCAGTTGGGATTAACGTATTTAAGTCTAAAACACCTCCTTCACATAGGTCAACACTTGTTGACGAACCAGAAAAAGGTCCATCTAAAACGGTTACTGTAAAAGAAGTGTCATGCGAACCAATGCCATCAGTTACTACAAGGGTTGTTGTATAAACACCTGGCGTGTTGTAAGTCACAACGTGGGGACCAACGATTAATGCACTTCCAGGAGTACCTCCTCCAAATGTCCAATTCCAATCCACAATCACGTCATCCGTTAAACTTGCATCTGTGTAAACAATGTTACTTCCTTGACAAACGGTACTTGTTTCTGGTGTAAATAATGCAGTTGGCCCGCCATCTACCACAACTACTGGTTTTTCAATCGTAATATTATCTACAGCAAATGAAGGATCGGTTGCTACCCCATCATCCAAATTTTCCCAAACAAAACTAATTCTTAAATTCGCTATTCCTTCGCAAGTTGCAGGTAAAGCATAGGTTTGCTCAATCCAAAGTCCTTGTTCGACTCCGGTACACGGAACACCACCGCAACACAAAGTAGTTAGTGGTGCTGCTATAGACAACCAGGTTCCACCCCCATCAATACTGTAAAATACTTCAGCAAAATCAGTCCCGCCACCTTGTCCTATCATGTCAAAACGCAAGGTAAGATCGGTATGTCCAATGGTATTAATGTTAGCAGATTCAGCTCTTCGATTAGTTGTTGTTAGCCCAGCTCCAGTTTCAAAATAAGCGGCACCTAAATCGCCAAGAAGTGGATTTGCACTAACATGTAATGTGTTATCTCCGGCCCCACAAGCAGTACCACACAATCCTGCTCCTACCCCTTCTTCTTCACACGAAATGTACCATTGATTTGGATTTGCTCCTTCAGCGGTTAGATCCGTATTAATCGTCCATGTTAATGCACCATCAAAATCCTCACTATAGATCACCACTTGCCCCAATAGTTCAGTTGAACTTAGCGCAAAAAAAATGAGCATACTAATTAATAATCTGTTTTTCATGATAAACTTTTCCAATTTTCACTAATGCTTTAACAAAAGTAGCTAATTCCAACAAAAAACACGAATCATAATCCGTTCATTTATTGGATTCACATTCCCAAAAAAATGAATAAACCTTTTGAAATTCGATCGAGGTGATCAATTAATTTCTACTTTCGATCCACACCGTTCTCACTTAATATAATAACGTTTAAAATAAAATAAGGTTGACTGAAAGCCAACCTTATTTTCAAATAAATTCAAGAATTTTTGAAGTGAACTTTTTAAATCTTCGCTTCTTCTAATCCGTTAATAAAATTTTCATTGATGTTTGCTTGATAATTACCATTTTCATCGTATTGAGACAAACACATTACTTTTTCAGCATCGCTACAATTCATTTTATTACACATTGCTTCACACTCCTCTTTGGTCATTTCTGAACAATTAGAAAGGTCGCAAGTCCCCATTTCAGAACAGCATTCAATTTGAGCAGCAGCTGTTTCATTTTCGTGATTTCCTTCACCTAAAATTGGAGCGATTACCAAGCCAATTAAACAAGTTAATTTGATTAAAATGTTCATAGAAGGGCCAGAAGTATCTTTGAAAGGATCTCCAACAGTGTCTCCAGTTACAGCAGCTTTGTGAGCATCAGAACCTTTGTAAGTCATTTTTCCATTAATCATCACACCAGCTTCGAAAGATTTTTTAGCATTATCCCAAGCACCACCTGCGTTGTTTTGGAAAACTGCCCACAATACACCAGAAACTGTAACACCAGCCATATAACCACCTAACATTTCGGCAATTAATTGATTGTTATCACCGTAAACTAATTTACCTAAAAGTACAATTGCAATTGGGAAACCAATGGTCATTAAACCAGGTAACATCATTTCTCTTAACGCAGCTTTTGTTGAAATGTCCACACATTTTGCATATTCAGGTTTTGCTTTCCCTTCCATAATGCCTGGAATTTCTTTAAACTGACGTCTAACTTCGTACACCATGTCCATAGCAGCTTTACCAACTGAATTCATAGCGAGTGCAGAGAATACCACGGGGATCATCCCTCCGATAAACAACATTGCTAATACTGGTGCCTTAAAGATGTTGATTCCGTCAATTCCTGTAAAGGTAACGTAAGCAGCAAATAAGGCCAATGATGTTAATGCAGCGGACGCAATCGCGAATCCTTTTCCCGTTGCAGCAGTTGTATTGCCAACTGAATCTAAAATATCTGTACGCATTCTAACTTCTTTAGGTAATTCGCTCATTTCAGCGATTCCACCTGCGTTGTCAGAAATAGGACCGAAAGCATCGATTGCTAGTTGCATAGCGGTAGTTGCCATCATTGCAGAAGCCGCTAATGCAACTCCATAAAACCCTGCGAATGCATACGAAGCCCATATAGCAGCAGCAAATAAAATTACTGTTGGGAAAGTTGAAATCATCCCTGTTGCTAGACCTGCAATTACGTTTGTACCAGCACCAGTTGACGATTTTTGTACAATTTTCAACACGGGTTTTGTTCCTAAACCAGTATAATACTCAGTAACAGAAGAGATAAATCCTCCAACAGCCAAACCAACTATGGTAGCATAAAAAACACGCATTGAAGAAATTTGTTTCATCCCTTCGCCAAAGAAGTTCATGTCCATTGTTTCAGGCAACATATATTTAACAAGGAAAAAACAAGCAATTGTTGTTAAACCAATAGACACCCAGTTACCAATATTTAATGCTCTTTGAACTTGTTTTTCTTTTGCCGTTTCTGAAGTGATTTTTACCAACATTGTTCCTAAAATCGAGAACAAAATTCCGAAACCAGCAATTGCCATTGGCAGTAAAATTGGCCCGATTCCGCCGAAATCATCAGAAATACTTCCACCCATGTCTTTAATCACGTAGTTACCTAATACCATTGCGGCCAATACAGTTGCTACATACGAACCAAATAAATCGGCACCCATACCAGCAACGTCACCTACGTTATCACCTACGTTATCTGCAATTGTTGCAGGGTTTCTTGGATCGTCTTCAGGGATTCCAGCCTCGACTTTACCTACTAAGTCCGCTCCAACGTCAGCTGCTTTTGTGTAAATTCCTCCTCCAACTCGCGCAAATAAAGCGATTGATTCGGCACCCAAAGAAAATCCTGCTAATGTTTCTAATACAATAGTCATTTGATCGGTTGACGTCCATTCGCCCCCCATAAAATATTGGTAGAAGAAAATGAAAAATCCAGTTAAACCTAAAACGGCTAACCCTGCAACACCTAATCCCATTACAGTACCTCCGCCAAATGAAACTTTTAAAGCTTTTGGTAAGCTAGTTCGCGCAGCTTGAGTTGTTCTAACATTTGTTTTTGTTGCGATTTTCATTCCCATGTTTCCTGCCAATGCAGAAAAGAATGCACCAAAAACAAAGGCCACAACAATCAATATATGCGTGGTTGGCACATAAAATGAAATAGAAGCCAATATAATACTGGCGATTACAACGAAAATAGCTAATAATCTATACTCAGCTTTTAAGAATGCTAAGGCTCCTTCGTAAATATAATCGGAGATTTCTTTCATT
This sequence comes from Crocinitomix sp., assembly GCA_044361315.1. GTDB lineage: Bacteria > Bacteroidota > Bacteroidia > Flavobacteriales_D > Crocinitomicaceae > Crocinitomix. The sequence continues at coordinate 196,279 of JBIKJA010000001.1, forward strand.
TTGCCATCGCCAGCATCCTGTTTCAAAACCCATTTTCTTTTGGCTGCCATGAAGGCTAGACCAATTATCGCCATCACTATTGGCACATAAATCATTAATGATTCCATACTTTATTTATCGGTTATTAAATAATTGGGTGCAAATGTAACAAAACCTAAACAAATTCAAAATACAAAATTACCATGAATCCAATTTCTATGGACCGAATCAGTAATTTAAGGGTAGAAATTTTGTGAAATTTGGTTTATTGTTTAGCTAATTGTCCAACTTGTTCCTTCTTTTCCATCTTTTATTTGAATGCCTACTTCTGAAAGTTTGTCACGAATCAAATCCGAGGTGCCCCAATCTTTCTGGTCGCGAGCGTTTTTTCTTAAGGTCAAAATCACCTCCATCGTTCCTTCTAATTTGTCGTTTCCTGCCTCTTCTAAAAACGTCAAGCCAAGCACATTAAAAACTAATTTACTAGTTACCGTTTTTAGTGCATTTAAATCTTTCCCCGAGATACTTGAATTACCGTCTTTTATTTTGTTAATGAAAGTGGTGATTTCAAATAAATTTGCAATTAAAATTGGTGTATTAAAATCATCGTTCATGGCCTCATGAAGGTGTTGAATCATCTGATCGACATTTTCTGAACTGGTTTCAGCAGTTGATAAGGTATCCATTGTTTTAATTCCTGCCATTAGTTTGTGAAATCCTTTTTCAGATGCTTTTAAAGCTTCTGAAGAAAAATCTAACTCACTTCGATAATGCGCTTGCATCATAAAAAAACGCACAACCATTGGGTGAAATCCTTGCTCTAATAAATCGGTATCCCCTGTGAACAGCTCCTCTGGTAATAAATTATTTCCAGTCGATTTGCTCATTTTTTTACCGTTCAATGTCAACATATTAGCGTGCATCCAATAATTTACGGGACTGTGACCATTTACTGCTTCACCTTGTGCGATTTCACATTCGTGATGCGGGAATTTTAAATCCATTCCGCCCCCGTGAATATCAAATCTGCTTCCAAGGTATTTTTGCGACATGGCGGTGCATTCGAGGTGCCATCCAGGAAAACCTTGGCTCCAAGGCGAAGGCCAACGCATGATGTGAAAAGGCGAAGCTTTTTTCCACAAAGCAAAATCAAGTGGGCTTTTTTTCTCGTCCTGTCCATCTAAATCACGTGTCCCCGAAATTAGGTCTTCTATTTTTCGTTTAGACAAGACGCCGTAATCATATTTTTGATTGTGTTTTTCCACATCAAAATAAATCGAACCATTGCTTTCGTAGGCCAAACCTTTTTGGATAATGTCTTTCACAATCTCTATTTGTTCAATAATATGTCCCGTTGCAGTTGGCTCTATGCTAGGCGACAAATTGTTGAATTGTTTCAAAATTGCATGAAATCCAACGGTATATTTTTGTACGATTTCCATCGGTTCCAATTCTTCCAACCTCGCTTTTTTAGAAATTTTATCCTCCCCTTCGTCCGCATCATTTTCGAGGTGACCTGCGTCCGTTATGTTTCTAACGTAACGAACTTTGTAACCCAAATACAGCAAGTAACGGTAAATCATGTCAAACGAAATAAACGTACGACAATTGCCTAAATGTACATCACTATATACAGTTGGTCCACATACATACATGCCTACTTTATCTGTATGGATGGGCACAAAAACTTCTTTTTGACCAGAGAGTGTGTTGTAAATTTTTAGTTCTTTTTGCATGATCTATATTCAAAAATAAAAAACCCGAACCAAGTTTAGACTTAGTTCGGGTTCAAATTTAATATTATTTTTTACTAAAGTTGACCGTCGGAGTGGTACTTACCGTCTTTCCAAACCTCAATTTTTAATAAAATTCCGTCGCTGTCGTATTTATAGAGTTTACCGTCAAGTAATTTGCCTTCTCTAAATTCGCCGTCCATCCACAATTCTTGATCTGAATTATACACTTTGTTGTATCCGTTTGTTTTGAATTTTTTATCGTTGGTAGTTCCTTTTGTTCCGTCAGGTGCAATTGAAGAAGATTTAACTGTTGTCTGGACAATCGCTTCTGGGTTCACCATTTCTTTTTCAATTCGAGAAGCAACTGTTCCGTCACTGTTGTACATGATAATTTCTTTTACGTCTCCATTTGGATAATAACGTTTTGCTTCGCCCACTGTAACACCATCTTTTTTGGTGTATTCAAATTCTAATTTTCCATTTGGGTGATAGTACCGCACTACCCCTTCTTCACGTCCTTCAGTATTGAAATATTTTTCTTGAGATAAGACACCAGTATCAAACCATCTTTTATAAACTTCAACTTGTTTACCATCGGTAAATTTACCTTCTTCCATTGGCTTACCATTTTCATGGTATTTCACATAAGCACCATTTGGACGGTTGTCAACATACATTCCTTTTAGTCGGACCGTTTTACCATCTGTGTGGTATTTAATCCACTCCCCTTCTTTTCGGCTGTTTTTATATAAGCCTTCTTCGATTTTACCATCAGCTGGATAACCTTTGTCTGGTTGCATTCTGCCCCAAATAGTCCACATACCCTGCTTTCCATTAGCGTCTTCTTTATTCGGATGCCCTTGAGGATTAATTACATCTCTATAATTATCGTAAAGCATTATTCCAGACGTGTTTTCTATTGCACCAACCGAACTTGCCAATAGGAAGATAATTATGGTGAAAATATTTTTTAATCTGAGGAATTTCATTTTAAGTTCATAAAATTTATAGCTAAACTATAAAAAATAATTTGATTTGGTACTAAATTTCGATAAAGGCTCTAATCTAAATGATTAAATTCTATTTACGTTCGATAACCGTAGAACTTATTCCTGATTAATTTATCAACACGTTATCGAGCATAATTTTAACCATTTTTTCTAAATCGTAAGCTGCCTTCCATCCCCAATCAGTTTTTGCACGAGAATCGTCAATGCTACTTGGCCAAGAATCTGCGATTTTTTGTCTGAAATCTGGCGAATAAGTAATTTCAACTGTTGGACGATGTTTTTTGATTTCGTTAAAGATTTCTGCTGGGGTAAATGAAATTCCTCCCAAATTGTAGGACGAACGAATTTTTACGGATTCAGCGGGTGCCTCCATTAAGGAAATAGTTGCGTTAATAGCGTCTTCCATGTACATCATTGGCAAAGCCGTGTCTGCTGATAAAAAGCAATTGTATGCTTCGTTTCTATTGGCCGAATAAAAAATATCTACCGCATAATCTGTCGTTCCACCACCAGGCAAAGAAGTGTATGATATCAACCCGGGGTAACGAATACTTCTTACGTCGACATTAAATTGTTTTGCATAATATTCGCACCATCTTTCACCTGCCAATTTACTAATGCCATAAACCGTTGTTGGCTCCATGATTGTAAATTGAGGTGTCTGATCGGAAGGAGTGGTTGGTCCAAATACAGCGATTGAACTTGGCCAAAATATTTTTTTAATTATTCCTTCTTTTGCTAAATTTAAGACATGAAATAACCCTTCCATGTTCAATTTCCAAGCAAAATCGGGATTCTTTTCGGCGGTTGCTGATAATAAGGCAGCCAATAAATAAATTTCTGTGACTTGATGTTTTTTGACAATCGCGCGTAATGCTTGATCGTCCATGATGTCTAATTTTTCGTAAGGACCATTTTTAAGGGCTTCCTTTGGCTGGTCTTGTAAATCGGACGCTATAATACTTTCATTCCCAAAACGGGATCTTAATCCAACAATTAACTCAGTTCCTATCTGTCCTGAAGCTCCAATAACTAATACTTTTTTCATGTACACCCTTTTTGAGGAAATTTGATTCTTTGCAAAAATAAATTTATTTCGCTTGGAACTGAGAAATGTCATACAAAAAATCGGTATTATGAGTATATTTGGGTTATTAATTCGAATAATTAGATGATTGGAGTTTTTGAGACATTGTTAATTCACCTAAAATTCCTTGTGAAAAGGAATCCAGAATGATTGTTTTCACGATCAATCTATACCATGAATTATAAACAAGTTAAATAAAAAAATTATGCCTTTTTATCATAAATTAGGAAAAATTCCACACAAAAGACACACCGTTTTTAGAAAGGAAGATGGAGGAATCCATTATGAACAACTTTTTGGAACCATTGGCTTTGATGGAATGTCTACCCTATTGTATCACCTTCAACCACCAACTATCGTAAAAAAAATTGGTGAAAAAATCGATATGAACCCCGAAATTGCCTTGGAAAAAGACATGCAAATGCGCAGTTTACTGGGCTATAAGGTGAAACCAACGGAGGATTACCTTAAAAGTAGAGTGCCAATTTTAGTAAATTCAGATTGCCACATCGTTTTAGCGTCTCCAACCAAATCATTAACGGATTATTTCTACAAAAATGCGGATGCTGATGAGGTGATTTTTATTCATGAAGGATCAGGCACTTTGCGCACGCAGCTAGGAAATATTCCTTTTTCGTATGGCGATTATTTAGTAGTGCCTCGTGGAATGATTTATCAAATCAATTTTGACACCGAAGCAAATCGCCTCTTTATTGTTGAATCTTTTCGACCAATTTACACGCCAAAACGTTACCGAAACTATTTTGGACAATTATTAGAACATTCGCCATTTTGCGAACGTGATTTTAGACCCCCATCTGAATTAGAAACACACGACCTTGAAGGTGATTTTTTAGTTAAAATTAAAAAACAAGGAATTTTATATAGCTACACATATGCAAATCATCCTTTTAACGTAGCTGGTTGGGATGGTTATAATTTTCCTTATGCATTTTCTATTCACGATTTTGAGCCAATTACTGGACGTGTGCATCAACCTCCTCCAGTTCATCAAACATTTGAAACGGATGCTTTTGTGATTTGTTCTTTTGTTCCTCGCTTATATGATTATCACCCAGATGCAATTCCTTCGCCTTACAATCATAGTAATATCGACTCTGATGAAGTCCTTTATTATGTTGATGGTGATTTTATGAGCCGTAACAACATTGAAAAAGGACAAATTACCTTACATCCAGCTGGAATTCCTCATGGCCCACATCCTGGAGCTTATGAACGAAGTATCGGGAAAAAAGAAACATTAGAATTGGCAGTGATGGTTGACACCTTTAGGCCACTTAAATTGACCAAACAAGCAATGGAGATTGAACTAGAGGGTTATTATCAATCATGGTTACATTAACCTTAAAAAATTAAGAAAATGTCAGCAGAAATTAAAAATTTAAAAAATATTCAAAATACCAATTACGGCTTAGAAAAATTATTTTCAGAAGCCGAGGATTTTCTACCACTTTTAGGTACCGACTATGTTGAATTATACGTCGGTAATGCAAAACAATCCGCACACTTTTACAAAACGGCATTTGGATTTCAATCAGAAGCTTATGCGGGTTTAGAAACTGGCTTAAAAGATCGCGTTTCGTATGTGTTAAAGCAAGACAAAATTCGATTGGTATTAACTACACCACTTACCGAACATGGGCCAATCAACGACCATATTAATAAACATGGCGACGGGGTTAAAGTGATTGCTTTGTGGGTAGAAGATGCGCGTTCGGCTTGGGAAGAAACGACTAAACGAGGAGCTGTTTCGTTTATGGAACCATACACCGAATCGGACGAAAACGGAGAAATTGTTCGCTCAGGAATTCATACTTACGGCGATACGGTTCATATTTTTGTTGAACGCAAAAATTACAAGGGACTATTCTTGCCGGGGTATAGAAAATGGGAATCGCATTATAACCCAGAACCAATGGGCTTAAAATTTATCGATCACATGGTAGGCAATGTTGGTTGGGGCGAAATGAAAGATTGGTGCGAGTTTTACGGAAAAGTAATGGGCTTTGCACAAATTATTTCGTTTACCGATGACGATATTTCGACTGAATTTACTGCCTTAATGAGTAAAGTAATGTCCAATGGCAATGGGCGAATTAAATTTCCAATTAACGAACCTGCCAAAGGAAAGAAAAAATCACAAATCGAAGAATACCTAGATTTTTACAAAGGCCCAGGTGTACAGCATATTGCTGTTGCCACGGATAATATTGTTGAAACCGTAAGTGCCATGCGCGATCGTGGTGTCGAATTTTTATACGTCCCTGAAACCTATTACGACGATTTATTAGACCGTGTAGGAGCAATTGATGAAGATGTAGAAATTTTGAAAAAACACGGAATTTTAATTGACCGTGATGAAGAAGGTTACTTGTTACAATTATTTACCAAACCAGTGGTCGATAGGCCTACCATGTTCTTTGAAATTATTCAACGAAAAGGAGCGCAATCTTTTGGTGTTGGTAACTTCAAAGCCCTTTTTGAGGCAATTGAGCGTGAACAAGGCAATAGAGGGACGTTGTAATAACCTGAGAGTTCGACTAACTCAAGTTAGTTAACTTATGCGCCAAGGCGGCAACTTTAGTGCATAGCAGGAATTGGTTCTTACAGGAAAACAATCAAACTTATCAACTTTAACTTAAAAAAGAGTTGAGATCAATCCAAAAAAAAACTCCCTCTCAAAAATGAGAAGGAGTTTTTAAATCAAGTGTTCAAACGACTAGTGTGATGCAGCAGCATCAGCAGCAGGAGCAGCAGGAACTAAAGTACCTTGAATAGTTGCAGTAAATGCAATTTTAGTATCGTGAGGACCTTCTTTTGGTGCTTTTACTTTTTCTTTTTCGAAGAATGGCATCATTATTTGAGCGAAGTCAATTGTGAAAGAACCTACTTCAATTGTACAAGTTTGTTCAGTTTGTGTAATTGTAATTGGAGCTTCAACTGGAACTTCTTTTCCAATGATAGAAACTTTTCCATAAACCATTCCACCTTCATATTTTTCAAATGTGAAAGTTGAAGTAGCAAATTGATTTACATCAAAGAAATCAGCTGTTTTTAAATGACCATCTAACATCGCATCACCACCAGTGATTGAGTTCATGTTCACTTCTAAAGAACCACCTGTTAAAACAACACTGTCCCCAGTAGCTGAAATATCAATTGATCCGCTTAATACTTTTGCAGTACCCATGTGAGAAACTGTATCAGCATTAAAATTATTCCAATTAATTACTGTAGTAGCAGAATCAACTGTATAGTTAGATACTACTGTTTCAACTACCGTTGAATCTGCTGCAGGAGCTTCAGCCTCAGCTTCGCCACCACCACAAGAAACTAAAAAAAGTGGCATTGCAGCCAATCCTAAAATTACTAATTTTTTCATTTGTTTTTGTTATATTTATTTGTTTAGACATGCAAATGTAAATAATTCTTAAATTATAACAATCTTTATTGCACTTATTTAATTGTAAATTATTTTTAGCTAATTTTATCCCCGATGAGTAAAACGCATGGCAAAGTTAGAAAAGGGCTAAGAACAGCCTATGTTTCGACGATTATTGGGATTGTGATGGTGCTGTTTATTTTGGGCATTGTTTCGTGGTTTGTTTTGGGGCTGAATAATTTAAAAAATAACAATATCGAAAGTTTTGAGATTGATTTGTTTTTTGAAAAATCGGTAAATACACTCGAATTAAGTTTGATTGAAGAAGAAATTGCTTCTAAACCTTATGCGAACACCGTTTTATATCGCTCGTCGGAAGAAGCGTGGGAAATTATTAAGGAAGATATTGGCGGCGACTCTGCTTTGGCGGTGATTGACGATGAAAATCCGCTCAATCAATCCATTATTTTGACGCTTAAGAAAGATTACTTTTCGCTCGACAGCATGCAATTAATTGAAAAACAATTAATGGCCGAATATGATGCTAAATTAATCGAGGTTTCGTATCAAAAAGAAATTTTTTCGGAATACAATAAACGGATTCAGAAAATTGTTTATTTCGCCCTATTAATTGCGATTATGCTTTTGTTTGTTGCCATTGGGATGATTAATAATACCATTCGCTTAGCGCTTTTCTCTAAACGTTTTTTGATTAAAACTATGCAATTGGTGGGGGCAACGCCGCAATTTATTCGTCGCCCATTTTTTTGGAGCGCCGTTCAACAAGGTTTAATTTCTGGTATTATAGCAGGGACTATGGTGCTTGGTTTAATTTATGTATTGCAACGCTACAACCCACTTTTTTTAGAAATGACAGATTTAAAATTGTATTTTGTCATTTTATTAGGCATTGTTTTGTTTGGTGTATTCATTACGTTGGTGTCAACTTTTTTTGCTTTAAGAAAATACCTACGTCTAAATTTAGACGAATTATATTAACTTCGCCATAATTTTGGCTCAATAAAAAGATATGAATAATAAAGAAAAATTTGTTTTCGGCGCTCAAAACTATAAGTTGATTATTTTAGGATTTGTCGTTTCTCTTGTTGGATTTTTTCTGATGATTGGTGGTGGATCTGAGGATCCGAATATGTTTGATGCGGACGCTTTATTTAGCCCAGTGCGGATTACACTTGCGCCAATTTTAGTAATTGCTGGTTATGTTGTCATTATTTATGGCATCATGAAAAAATCAAAAAACTAACTTCCTATAATGGGCATATTTGAAGCGTTAATCCTTGCAATCATCGAGGGATTAACTGAGTTTTTACCTGTTTCTTCCACCGGACACATGATTATTGCCTCTACCGCAATGGGTATTGCTTCGGATGAATTTACCAAACTATTTACCGTAGCCATTCAATTTGGGGCTATCCTGTCGGTGGTAGTGGTTTACTTTAAAAAATTTCTGCAAGGGGTTAATTTTTATGTGAAATTAGCAGTTGCTTTTATTCCCACGGGAATTTTAGGGCTCTTGTTAAAAGATTCTGTGGATAGTTTACTAGAAAATGTCTGGGTGGTTGCCATCGCCTTGTTGGTGGGTGGTGTGATTTTGTTGTTTATTGACAAATGGTTTGCCAAAAATGAAACTGAAGGAACAGATGAAGTTTCTTATAAAACGGGACTAATAATTGGAACCTTTCAAGCCTTGGCAATGATTCCTGGTGTTTCAAGATCGGCCGCTACTATTTTTGGGGGACTTTCGCAAAAACTCACCAGAAAAGCCGCAGCAGAATTTTCGTTTTTTTTAGCCGTGCCAACCATGTGCGCCGCCACACTTAAATCAATGTGGGACAGCAAAGAATTATTGATAAATTCCTCAAATAACGAGCTTATGCTATTGATTGTTGGAAACATTGCCGCGTTTATTGTGGCTTATTTGGCGATAAAATCATTTATCGGCTTTTTGACAAAATATGGATTTAAAGCATTTGGTTATTACCGCATTGTGTTAGGATCTGTACTTTTGATCTTATTATTATGCGGCTACAAATTGGAAATGGTTTAATGGATTTTGCCGCTGGAGAAATACTTTTAGTCGATAAGCCATTGGGCTGGACTTCTTTCGATGTCGTGAATAAAATTCGTTACGAAATCAAACGGAAATTAAAGGTAAAAAAAATCAAGGTAGGTCATGCCGGAACGCTCGACCCGCTTGCAGATGGCTTGCTGATTCTATGCACTGGAAAAAAAACGAAAGAGATTGACAATTATATGGGCATGCCAAAAATGTATTCGGGCACGATTACCTTAGGCGCCACTACCCCATCCTACGATTTAGAAACTCAAATTGATGCCACATTTTCGTTAGATGGTTTAACACACGAAGCCATTTATGCCGAAGCGAAAAAGATGGAAGGTGATATGCTTCAAAATCCGCCTATCTTCTCCGCAAAAAAAATTGCAGGAAATAAAGCTTACGATTTAGCGAGGGCTGGAAAAGAAGTTGTTTTACAAGCAAAGCTCGTTCAGATCCAAGAATTTAAAATTGTATCTATTGAAATGCCTTTGGTGCATTTTGAAATCACTTGTTCAAAAGGAACTTACATACGAAGTATCGCCCATGATTTCGGCAAAAATTTAGGGAATGGTGGACATCTTTCTGGTTTAAGTCGCGAAGCGATTGGCGATTTCAAATTAACCGATGCCAAAACAGTTGATCAGTGGATTAGTGAGATAAATTTATTGGACATAGATAATATTCACGTAATTTAGAAAAAAATTTACTTTTTAATAAATCTTGCGTTGTATCTTTGTACCATGTACGGTGTTAAAGAGATCAAAGCTAATGTTGCAGTCGAAATGGCTGAGTTTGAGCAGAAATTCAAAGATTCTCTGAAATCAGACGTTGCCCTTTTAGATAAAATTACGCATTACATTATCAAAAGAAAAGGCAAACAAATGCGTCCCATGTTTGTTTTTTTAACTGCCAAAGCAATTAATGGAACTGTTAGTGAAGCCACATACACCGCTGCCTCTTTGATTGAACTTTCTCACACAGCCTCACTTGTTCATGACGATGTGGTCGATGATGCCAACGAACGCCGAGGGGTGTTTTCTGTAAATGCTCTCTGGAAAAATAAAATTGCTGTTTTAGTGGGCGATTATCTTTTGGCCCAAGGACTTTTATTGTCGGTAAATACGTCTCAATTTAAATTACTTAAAATCGTTTCTGACGCTGTGAAAGAAATGTCCGAGGGCGAATTATTGCAGATTGAAAAGGCTAGAAAACTGGACATTACTGAGGAAGTCTACTTTGATATTATTCGCCAAAAAACAGCTTCCTTGATCGCTTCGTGCTGCGCCGCTGGTGCTTCGTCTGTCTCAACAGATGATGCCTTGATTGAGCGGATGAAAAAATTTGGTGGATTAGTTGGGGTGGCTTTTCAAATAAAAGACGATATTTTTGACTATGGCGATGGGGAAAAAATTGGCAAACCTTCTGGAAACGACATTCGTGAGAGAAAAATGACATTGCCATTGATTTATACTTTAAAAACTTGCGCACCTGAATTAAAACGAACGCTAATTAACATCATTAAAAATTATAACCAAGATTCTAAACAAATTAAAATTGCTGTTCAACACGTCGTTGCATCTGGAGGCGTTAAATATGCTTACGATAAAATGATTACGATTAAAAATGAAGCACTTGATTTACTGCATGATTTAGAAGATTCCGAATCTAAAAAAGCCTTGATTGGGCTTGTAGAATATACAGTTTACCGCGAAAAATAATTTTATGAAAAAAATTCTTTTTATCTCTATTCTTTTGTTGAGTTTCTTCTCGAATTGTAGCAATAAGGAGGGAGAACAAACAAATGACTCAAGTGACTCGACAAAAATTGCTGGAAATAAAAATGGCCCAAATAAATTGAGTGATAAAGATTATCAAGAATATTACGAAAGTGGCGCGTTGAAAATAGAAGGTGATTTGGATGAAAACGATGCGCGAAATGGACTTTGGCTTTCTTATTACGAAAATGGGTTCAAGTGGAGCGAATCGATGTACGTGCATGGCCTAAAAAACGGGCATTCTGTGACATTTTTTCCCAACGGAAAAATCAGGTATGTGGGTGAATATAAAGACGATGAAAAATCGGGTAATTGGAAATTTTATGACGAAGCTGGTTTGTTAATTTCAGAAGAAAATTATTGAAAACAACATCTTTCTATCCACCTTTATGATTATCAAAACCAAGCTCAATTTGTAATCAGTTGATTTTATTTTCTACATGTTTGAAAATCCAAGAATTAACCAAAAATAATCTCATTTCAAGCAAACTATTTTACCTGAAAATTCGTCTTAAGAAAGCAGAACAATAAATGATTATCATCGTATATCATTTTTAAAGCTGTAAAACGCTGATTTATACTTAATCTATCGTATCTTTAAGTCTTTGAAAATACACTTAAATTTTACCGATTGAATAGGGGTACAATTTTTGCTGAACGATTTATGAATAAATAATGCTAAAAAAGTTAATTCTATATCTCTGTATTCTAACCTCAACTGCGCTATTTGCGCAGGATGATGAGATTTGGATGCGACCAAATAGAGGACAATGGCATCCGAATATTGAGTATCAAATTGGAATTCCGGGCGGTAAACTTTTTTTAGAATCAACTGGCTTTACGTATAGTTTCACCGCTGAAGGAGATCATTACGATCATGGTCACGGCCATATCGATGAACCAGAAGCAATTAAAAATCATGTGGTTAAAACCACTTTTATTGGTGCCAACATTCCATCTTTCGAAGAATTATTACCCTCCCCATTTTATGAAAATTATTTTTTAAGCAATGATCCAAGTACTTGGGTAAAAAACAGCCATGCATTTAACGAAATAAAATATGTCTCGCTCTACGATCGTATTAATTTGCGAATGTACGAACACAATTCGACGTTAAAATACGATGTTATCGTTCTGCCGGGTGGTTCACCAGCTGATTTTAAAGTCAGTTATAACGGACAAGATAAATTAGAAATCGTGGATGGTGAATTGGTGATTACAACTTCTTTAGGAACAATTACTGAAAAAAAACCATTTGCTTATCAAGAAATTGGAGCACTTAAAATAAAAGTCGAATGTGAATATCAATTAATTGGAAATGTGATGTCGTTTGTCTTTCCTAAAGGATATGATGCAACCAAAACATTATTTATTGATCCAGATCTTAAATTTTCTTCTTTTACAGGTGCTTCATCCGACAATTGGGGAATGACTGCTTGCCCCGATGCATTTGGAAATTTAATTGGGGGAGGAATTGTGTTTGGTTCGGGTTATCCACTTACAGTTGGTGCATTTGACAATACTTTTAATGGAGGTGCGGTGGATATTGGTATCACCAAATTCAACGAAACTGGCAGTGCTATTATTTTTTCAACCTTTATTGGCGGAGGTAGAAGTGAGACCCCTCATAGTTTGATTGTAAACGATGCTAACGAACTTTATATCATGGGAGCAACGTCTTCAAGTGATTTTCCAGTGGGCTTAACCCCTTATCAAGCAGATAATAACCTTGGTGGAGGAGCAATAATAGACGGTATTAATTTTTCGGCCGGGGCGGATATCTTTGTGATTAAACTTGCCCCAGCTGGAAATGCGATTTTAGGAGGAACGTATTTAGGAGGTTCTAATTTTGATGGAATCTCAGAAGATGGTGCAATCGTATATAATTATGGTGACCAATTAAGAGGCGAGGTTTACTTGGATGCTGCATCCAATGTTTATGTAACATCTACAACAACCTCAGCTGATTTTCCTATTGTTGGTGGATTTGATATGATTTTAGGAGGAAGTAAAGACGCGATTGCGGCGAAATTTAATCCCAACCTTTCGAGTTTGTTGTGGAGCACTTACATTGGTGGCCCTGGAAATGAAACAGGTAATTCAATTAAAGTATCTTCTATTGGAGATATTTTTGTTGTGGGTGGTACCACAGGAGCCGGATTGCCAAATACTGCCGGTAAAATTAATGCAAGTTATTTAGGGGGTACCGTGGATGGTTACGTCATGAAATTTACCGCACCAAGTTACACCGCCGAGGCGACTTATTTAGGCACAAATGACTACGATCAAGCTTACATGGTAGATCTTGACATAGATGATTTTGTTTATGTGTACGGACAGTCAAGTGGTTCATATCCTATTGCAGGATCATGTTATATCAACCCCAACAGCGGTCAATTTATCCACAAAATTGCAAATAATCTAACCAGTACCGTTTGGTCATCTGTCTTCGGAGCAGGAACAGGAGTCGCTGAAATTTCGCCGACAGCATTTTTGGTGAGTGATTGTTATGAAATATACGTAGCTGGATGGGGCGGAAATACGAACACGGCCGATGGTAGTACTACTTCTGGATTTCCTGTGACTATCGACGCCTATCAATCTACCACAAGTGGAAGTAATTTTTATTTAGGCGTATTCACCGCTGAAATGGCCGGTTTGAAATACGCAACCTTTATGGGAAATCCTTCTTTGGAAAGAGATCACGTGGACGGTGGAACAAGTCGATTCGATAAATCTGGAACTATTTACCATGCTGTTTGTGCGGCATGCGGAGGAGCGGATTCAGGATTCCCAACGACGCCAGGCGCCTTTTCGTTGACGAACGGTAGCACTAATTGCAATATGGCTGTTTTTCAATTTGAATTAGCCAAAATTGAAGCAGTTTTAAGTACAGGAGCACCCGTAATTTGTATTCCTGACCCTGTTTTATTTGAAAATAGCAGTCTTTATGGCGATGAATATTTGTGGATTTTTGGTGATGGTGAAACATCAACCGAATTTGAACCATCGCATTATTATGACGAACCTGGTGTTTACGAAGTAATGTTAATTGTGTCTGATGCCGCGGGTTGTTACACGCCTGACACCGCGTACTTGGAAGTAACCATTGCACTTTTTGAAGGCGAAGCTGGCGCGTTGTCCGATACGATTTGTCCTGGATCTTCTGTACAACTGTATGGGATTGGTGGTGATACCTATACTTGGGGACCGGCTGATTTATTGGACGACCCAACAAGTGCTGATCCCATTGCTATTATTACCGAAGAAACCACGTTTACCGTAACCATTGAAAGTGTATGCGGGTTAACCGAATTGGAAGTAACTGTCTATGTTTTTGATGTGGATGCCAATGCGAGTCCAGATACTGCAATTTGTGTGGGTGGAGAAGCTGTTTTGAGTGCCTCGGGTGGAGAAACCTATCTTTGGACTCCAGAAGAATTTGTAGCCGATCCAACAAGTTCATCCACGGCTGCATTCCCACCAATAACCACGTACTTTATTGTGGAGCTTACTACTATTGAAGGATGCGAGTTAAAAGATACCGTAAAAGTGCAAGTCGATTTGGATATTCCTTACCCTACTCTCATTGACGAAGTAACAATATGTAAAGGAGATAGCATTCGAATCACTGCAGGTGGAGCCACCGATTATTTGTGGACCCCGAACTTTAACATTAGTGATGTAGAAATTTATAACCCATTTGTTTATCCAGACATCACGACTGATTATGCCGTAACGTTCACAAACGCCTGTGGTTCGTCTTACGACACTGTTACGGTCAATGTAATTACAATTGAAGGTTCGGCTTCACCAGATACCATTATATGCCCAGGAGAGTCTGCGTATTTATGGGCGACTGGCGGAGACTTTTACAAGTGGTATCCAAGTGGTTATTTATCAAGCACCACTAATTCATCAACAGTAAGTACCCCACCGCATGACATGAATTATTACGTAGTTATTTCAGATGAATATGGCTGTGCGGATACTGCGAGTGTAATGGTTTCTTTATTTGAACCTCCTGCCATTACAGTTTCAGCTGCCGCATATCCGATTGTAGGCGATACCGTAACAATTTGGGCAGAAGCAGATGGCGATATTGTTTGGACTCCTCCTTATTACATTAGCTGCACAACTTGCCCTACTACCACTGTCTATCCGCAAGAAGAGACTTTTTATACGGCAACGGTGACCGACGCCAACGGATGTACCAATTTCGCCGTAGTTCCAATCTATTTTGAACCGTTAATTTATGTTCCAAATGCCTTTACACCAGACGGCGATGGATTTAACAATGTTTTCCAAGCAATTGCACACAATATTGATGAATTTGAAATGATGATCTTTGATCGTTGGGGTGAAATTATTTATGTGATGAATAATTTGGAAGATTACTGGGATGGAAGTTATAAGGGTTCTTTAGTTTTGGACGAAGTTTATGTTTGGCAAATTGTTTATACCGATCTTAAAGGCAACGAACACGAACTCTTGGGGCATGTTGTTTTGTTGAAATAATTTAGACTATCCTTGCTGCTTTATTTACAATAAATTATTAACTCCTATTGCCTGTAGGTGTTTAATCTATAACCTCTGTTAGATTTTAAATTTCATTCAGATCGCCCAGAAAAGCTTGAGTTTGAGAAAAAGCAACGAAGTAATAGCGGGCTATTTCGAGTTGTTTTGACGAAAAAATCATGTTTTTCTATGCGAAAATTTGCCTGACATTATTTTAACTAGTCTACTAAATTTTAATAAATTGACTCCTAAACACAGAGAAAATGGCTAATCCATCAAATTTTAAAAAAATCTGAATGGTAATTTAGAGTCGAACTCTGAGATCTATAGGGCACAAAGCTAGCGCCAGCCAAATTTTGATTCAAAATTTTGGGAGATTTGCGTGTTAGAAGAAGTTAAAAATACCGTGATTACCTATTGTATATTTGTTCTATAGGATAGACAAACTTACCGGCGTTTTATCACTAATTCAGCCTAAGATAATACAAGAAAAGGCACACGTGAACTCACTACAAACAGGAATACCATTATGTTTTGCAACCTGCCATCCTTGCATTTCTAAAAGTTTTTTCTCAAGGTCATCTAAGACAATGCTCGTTAAATTGGTGTTAGGAAAATCAACATCTACAACTTCACCATTTAAATTGATTACCAAAACTATAGTTAACCGCAGTGATTGAGAACCATTTGGGACGTATTTCTCTTCGATTACTGGAAATAATTCAGTTAAAAAAAAAGTAGAAAGATCCTCATCATCACTTTTATACCTTGCTAAATCAGTTGGGGTAAGATAAATAGAATCACAAACTTGAGCTTGTCCAAAAGAATAGGAACCCCAAAATAAGACAACAAACACAGAGGCGGACAAATTCAAGTTTCTAAAACGTTTTAACCAATCTACAAACATATCTAAATATTGGAAGTAGGAGTCAACGTCTTTACAAACCAAAAGGAAGCCCCTTAGAACACCTTAATCAACGAAACGAGGATCGATATCCATCACATGCCCACAATTCTTGCAAGTTCGTAATTCAAGGGAATTATAGAAGTTTTTAAACCGAGGCTGAAAATCCTTCTCGACATTTTCCAATTCGAAATAAGTATCGTGTAACTTGTGATTACAATTATCACAAAACCACATGAGACCATCTTTTAATTCGGTTCCTTTTCGTTTACGTTCGATCACCAACCCAACAGTATTAGCGGGACGACCTGGATTATGGGGTGTGTTTGGTGGTAATAAAAACATTTCACCTTCTTTGATTTCCACTTTTCGTGCCTTTCCATCCTCTTGAATAGTCACTTGGATATCTCCTTCGAGCTGGTAAAACAACTCTTCTGTTTCGTTATAATGATAATCCTTTCGTGCATTAGGACCACCAACAATCATGACAATATAATCACCTGATTCGGAATATAGATTTTTATTTGAGACAGGTGGCTTCAATAAATCTCTGTTATCGTCAATCCATTTTTTGAGATTAAAAGGTGCTGCAATTGCCATTGATTTATGTATTAAATTATCGTGGAACTAATTTACAAATTAGTTCTCATTGAAATACCATTTAGAATTAATTTATATCGATTCTAATCTCGGAAATGTCCCTGAGCAAAATTCGTTGAGAATGAAAATAGGCACAAAAAAAGGGGGAGCATTACTGCTCCCCCTTTCATTAAATCTTATAGTAGTTAATTATTGTTTTACTACTCGTACTTTTTGAACTTCAGTATCAGCAGTTACTTTCACGAAGTAAACACCGCTTTCAACATTGCTCATATCGATAGTTACATTACCGAATACATTAGATACGTTTTTAGAGATAATTACTCTTCCTTCGATATCTAATACTTCGATTAAAGCATTTCCTTCGATAGCTACATTTTGCACTGTCAATACATCTACAACAGGGTTAGGATATACTACTAAAGTATTTTCAACTTGTTCATCGTTTCCTAAACAATCAGTTAACGTAATTGTAACAACTGCTGTATCTGTAGGGCAGAATTCGTTAGAAACAGTGTAGTTGAAAGTATAAACACCTGGCTCTTCACCGAAAGCAACAAATAAACCACCAGCTAAAGTAATTTCAGAAAGACCAGTGTAAGACCAAATACCACCACCGTCGTAGCTACCAGAAATGTGATCTGATAAGATTACATCGTACACGTTACATGTTACGAAGAAACCATCATTACCAGCATTAGCAGAGTTTTCAGTAGAAATAGTAGTCATTACTGTGTCAGCATCACAACCATTAGAAACAACATAGTAGAAGTCGAAAGAAGCAACCATATCAGGGAATGTTAATTCGTTCTCCATTGCGTTTCCTGGAGCAACTGAAGGATTGTACCAAGTACCATCTTCTTCAGAATAACCCGCGATAGCTGTAAACAAATCGTAATCAGAACCAGCGCAAATAGTTGGGTTTAAACCTAAACCAGCTGCAACTTCTTCGATTGAAGTTAATTCAATTCCAAAGTGTACTCTTTGTTGTACGAATGAGATTGGATTAACCATTACATAGTACTCTTGACCTGGAGTTAAACCACAAGCAACAATTGTAGAACCGAAAGTAGAATCAGTTGCAGCAGCATCGTTAGAGTTAGCATATTGAGGAATGAAGTTTCCAATAATTCCACAATCACCAGTAGTATAAAGAGCGATCTCAGTTCTTCCGTTAGTAATACAGTTACTTTCGTCGAAAGTAGAAACTCTTACTTGACCAGAAGCAGGTGCAGTAAATTTGAACCATACAGTTCTGTCAACACCATCACCAGAGCACCATCCGTCAGTACCAGTACAAGCGTCAGAACCTGGGTTTAATGCAGTTTCACCAGCTAATACAGTAGCGCCAAAATTGTGTCTTAATAAAGAAGGACCATCTAATACTAATTCTTCAGCATCACAAGGGTTGTCATTTGAAATTTGAGTTCCAAATAATATTGGACCAGCCCAATCAGAAATAGAATCAACACCACAATTAGAACGAACATACACCCAGTAAGGAGTAGTTTCATCTAAACCTGTAATATAGTAAGGTTTATCTTCAGTAGCATCAACTAAACCAATTTCGTCACCTGATTCAACTTCGAAACAAGGTAATCCCCATTGTAAGTCATAGTTTTCACCACCTGGAGCAGAAAAGTTAATGAAAGCTGCAGTATTAGTAATACCCAAAGGGGTTACTAGAGATGGAGTAGCACAAAGTGCTTGTTGATCCCAGCAGAAAGGTCCAGCCCATAAAGATTTTTCTTCTTCTTCTTCACCACAAACAGTTCTTACATAGTAGCAATAACGCTCACCTGGCTCTAATCCGATTAAAGAAAGACCTGGTAATGCAGCAGCAGCATCGATAGAACCATCCAATGGATCTGTTATGTCAATTCCCCAGCTAACTTCCCATGCAGTTTCATCACCTTCTGAAACCCAAGCTAAAACAGCTTCATTACCACTTGTAGACTCAGCAAACAATCCAATTGGAGCATCGCAGTAAATACCAGTAGTAAAGCAGTAAGGACCAACCCAACTATCAGAAACAGAATCAGGACCTTCACCACAAACAGCTTGTACATAATAGCAATAATCAGTATCTGGAGTTAAGCCATCTAATGTAAATGGATTAGCAGGAACATTTGTTACAGTAATGCCTTCTCCTAGAGTGAAACCAGGCTCACCATATTGAACATTCCATTCTTCAGCAGGAGGAGTGTTGTTTTCAGTCCAAGATAAAGTTGCTGATAAACCATCCGTTGCGATCATATTTAAACCACTTGGAGCAACGCAAACAGGTGTAGAACACCATTCGTTAGGTCCAACCCATAAAGAGTGAACAATTTCTGGTCCACCTCCAAGATCAACTAAACACTGAGCTCTTACATACCAATCGTAGCAATCACCTGGCTCTAAACCTGTAACGTCATATTCAGTCGGTGCAGGTAAAGCATCTAAGAATTCTCCTGATCCAATTTCAAAACCTTCATCACCCCATTCAACATCCCAAGCAGTTTCAATACCACCATTTACCCAATCTAAACGGGTTGTAGTGCCAGTGATCATAGTTTCTACTGGAGACAAAGGAAAAGGACAAATAGCAGGCGTACAGAAAGTATTTGGCCCGCTTAAGAAACAGCTAGTTTCACCACCAGCACAAATTGCTCGAACATAATATTGGTAACACGTTAATTCTTCCAAACCAGTTAAACCAACAAGCGGAGAACCAGCAACTGCAACAGTTACTCCTTCAATTTCTGGGTCAAAACCTACAGGACCGTAAGTTACTAACCAGCTAGTTTCAGAACCACCAGCAAACCAAGCTAATGTTGCCGTGCTAAAAGACGTAACAAAAGAAGATAAAGAGGTTGGATTTGGACATAATGGGTTACGGAATTTTACGTTAAAGTTACCATAACCTGACCAAGTGTCACCTACCTCAATGAAAACTGTATTTCCTTCAGCCACTGTAAGCGGCACTGTAGAAGTACTAGACCAACTTGCATAACGCACTTCCGTTGTAGCACCGCAAACCCCGGTGTGGATTCTTTTGTCCATCTGTGGAGAAGTGTGTTCAACAATTAATTCTCCCGTACAAGGAGCAGTAAAACTGTACCAATAGGTGCTAAGACCATCACTTGGTGTATTGTAACCATTCGCAGTATAAATTGGTACTGCCGTCGCACACGTCTGTCCGGTGGGCAAATATGCACCCCCTTGGCCGTATGAAAAATTCGCGAAAACGACTAAAAATAGTAGTTTCAGCATCAAGTCAATTTTCTTCATAACTAGTTTTTAAATTATTATTATAGATTTAATTTTGCTAATGTAATAAAACATGATCGATTAATCAAAGAAAAAGTTAAAAAAAAAATTTTTTCGCGTTTTTTTCAAATATTGACCTGTCTATTTTAGCAAAAAACTTTTCGCTTTGTCCCGATTTGAAACCGAGATGAGCAATTTTTTTGACCCAAAATTAACCATAACCATATCTTTACAATCGCTGGTTTCAATAAATCCAGACGCCAATGGTGTTAATTGTTTAAAGTTCCCTTTACCATCTCCTAACAGCACAACCCCACGGCCACCGTCATATCGTATGGTTTCTACCTCAGTTACGTAATTGTTACCAGCGGCCACCACATCCAAATTCCCATCGCCATTTACGTCCATTACGATTGATTTATTAATAGGACCCATTTGAGCAAAAACAGGCAATTTAGAAATCTCGTAACCACCTTTCCCACTCATAAAAGCTACAGAATAAAAATTAGTCGCCGAATAGTGAAGCGCTTTCTTCAATTCTTCTTCCCCATAAATCTTAGAAATATCCGCTGTTGCGAATTCTGAATAAGTTGGGAATTTATCTTTAATAAAAGGCATTTGATCCGAAGAGCATTGACGACCACGCACCGGGTAACAGATATTGTTTTGATATTTCGCTAACACAATATCATAGGTGCCACTTTTATCAAAATCGTGGCAATAAATTTCTAGCGGATTCTCTTTTGTTGGGTGGAACTTATTATTTGCACCGACATTACCAACAATGTAATCGTTTTTACCATCCTTATTAAAGTCACCTTTCTCAATCGAATACCACCAACCAATATCGCGCGTTGGATTATACTTTTTAGTGACATCGCTAAATTTACCGCCGTTATTTTCAAAGAAGGTCACTGGCATCCATTCACCCACCACAATTAAATCAAGGTCTTTATCTCCATCAAAATCATCAAACAAAGCATCTGTTACCATGCCAGGTCCCATAATACTTAAATGTTCTTTTGTTTGATTAGCGCCAATGGATTGAGGTGTGACTTCGTTAAAGAAACCTCTATTATTTTGAAGCAAATAACTTCGAGGGGAAAAAGGATAATAGCCTGGCGTTTGTCTGCCTCCAACAAATAAGTCCGGATCGCCATCACCATCGTAATCTCCAATCGCAACTCTTTGTCCCGAAGTCATCATCACAGGTAACCTTTTTGTAGTTTCATTCGTGAAATTTCCTTGCCCATCGTTTATATATAATTGATCCTGCATCATCGGAGAATCGTAATTGTATTCATTTCCTCCAGAGGAGACATATAAATCGTTATCTCCGTCTCCGTCTGCGTCAAATATAACGGAACCCATTTCCTCTCGTTTTTTTTCGGCTTGCCACGGCCCTTTTTTCTCTACAAAACCTGTCGCTTGTTGGATGTATAATTTCCCTTCAAAATCTGCTGCTCCTGAAATGTAGATGTCTTCTAATTTATCTCCATTCACATCCCCTTTAGAAATAAACGGCCCTAATTGCGACATTTTATGCGGCATCAATACTTCACTTTCAAAATCATTCAACATTTCCTCCATGTGAATAAAAGTTAACAAGGAGTCCGTTACTTCTCGGAAGAACGTATTTGGTTTAACTGCTGGTTGTTTGATACCATTAGCGTCCGTTATAGAAAATTTATACACCTTATTCGCTGCCAAATTTTCTTTGGTCATTGTTTTACCATTTGGCCATTCAACTTCTAGTTTGTCAATTTTATTGTTTTTCCCAAGACCAAAATGTATAATTTTCTCTACGGAGGACTCATATCCCCTTGTCAAATGCAATTCGTGGTATTGTATTTCGTTGCCTGTGGTAATTTTTACTTTTACCCCCATGCCTTGGGTATTTTTATCATTCCCCCCAATATCAAAACGGATATAATTATTTTTGCTTTTTAGTTTGTTTTCCATCACAAACGAAACCTCTTCCATGTTGTTGACGATCAAATCCAAATCACCGTCATTATCTAAATCAGCAAATGCGGCACCGTTTGAATTTACGGGTGCATCAAATTTCCATTCATCCACTTTTTTTGTGAAATGGAGGTCTCCTTCATTTTTAAAAATATAATTATAAATTTTCGAAGTAGGCATCAACGCCAAACCTTCTTCAAAATTCGCTAAGGATTCATCACCCCCTTTTTCTGACATCTTATTTTGGTAATCATTGTCACGTGCTTCCCGTCGATAACCATTGGTAATAAATAAATCTTTATGTCCATCATTGTCGAAATCGGCAAAAAGTGGTGCCCAACTCCAATCTGTTTTTGACACGCCTGCCAACTGAGCAACTTCCGAAAACGTTCCGTCCCCATTGTTCATCTGTAATCCATTAAACATGTATTGGTAATGAAACCCAACAAATACGAGATCCCAGAAATTTTGTGTACTCATGCCACCCATGTTTCTTTTTGATCGGACATGGTCTTCTGAGGCCATATCCACCGTCATCACGTCCACATGTCCATCATTGTTAAAATCGGACATATCATTCCCCATGGAAAAATTGGAAATATGTTTCGTTCGTTGGATAATCTCTTCTTTAAAAGTCCCATCCCCTTGGTTCATATACATTAAATCAGGATCTTGGTAATCATTAGATACATAAATATCCACGTAGCCATTTCCATCCAAATCACTTACGGCCAATCCCAATCCAAAACAGTTGTTTTCGATGCCTACTTTTGCCGAAACGTCTACAAATTTCCCGTCTTGATTTTCCAAAAACACGTCCGCATCGTCTCCTTCTTTTTTACGGCGTCTATATTCAGCAACGGTCACCAAAACTTCGCCAGGCGATTTGACGGGATGATTCATAACGTAGGCATCCAAATCCCCATCGTTATCATAATCAAAAAAGGCCGCTTGGGTAGAACGTCTTTGAACGTTTAATCCATATTCGGTGGCCTTGTCTGTAAACGTATTGTTTTTGTTATTTACAAAAAGCATGTTTTGCAAAAGCGTTTTATCCGAAGGATTTCCAGAACGACATACATAAATATCCAACCAACCATCGGCATTAATATCCACCATGGTCACCCCAGTATGCCATCCTTCATTCGCACTTTTATCAAAAGCTTTATCGGTAATGTCTTCAAATTTCATTCCCCCCTTGTTCAAATACAATTTATCTTGTACCTGATTTCCTGAAAAATACAAATCTTGCAGTCCATCGTTATTAATATCCCCCACAGCCACACCACCACCATTATAAATATACTCGTAGTTATAAAAGTTAAACGAATCATTTTCGGTAATCGAATTATAAAAATCAATTCCCGTCTTTTCGGTAGGTAATGTCTCGAACGACATTGACCCTTCTGCAGAAGTTGAATCTGAATCACTTCCTTCAGAATCACCACTTCCACCACAGGAAAACATCAACAAAGTTGGAAAAGCGAGTAGCAGAATCTTTTTCATTATCATTAATTTTTCGTTTACAACAAACAAATGTAGTAACTTTATCCCAAATATATTATAATGAACTTAGAAATAAACGGAAAGACAGCAATCGTCTGCGGAAGCACGCAAGGAATTGGTTTTGCGACTGCTACGGAATTAGCGCAGTTGGGCGCAAATTTAATTCTTGTTGCCCGCAACGAACAAACATTACAAACTTGCTGTGCCCAACTCCCAACTAATGGAAATCAAAAACACGCCTATTTAGTAGCCGATTTTTCAAATCCTGAAGATTTGCGCCAACGGTTGTCCAATTTTTTAGTAAATAAGTCGGTTGAAATTTTAGTGAACAATACGGGCGGTCCAGCAGGCGGACTCATACACGAAGCGGATACGGAGGCCTTTTTAGCCACCTTTAATCAGCATTTAATTTGCAACCATATTTTGGTTCAGGCAGTGTTGGATCAAATGAAAAAAGCCAAGTACGGGCGAATTATTAATGTTATTTCGACTTCGGTAAAACAGCCTTTGGCAAATTTAGGCGTTTCAAATACCATTCGTGGCGCCGTTGCTAATTGGAGCAAAACCTTGGCTAACGAACTCGGACAATATAATATCACTGTAAATAATGTGTTGCCAGGTGCAACCAATACGGTTCGTTTAAAATCAATTATCGAAACAAAAGCAGCGAAAACCGGCATTCCTTACGACACTATTTTAGCCGAAATGGCCAACGAATCTCCCATGCGACGCATTGCACAACCCGAAGAAGTGGCCAATGCCATCGCGTTTTTAGCCTCTCCGGCAGCAAGTTATATTAATGGTATCAATTTACCTGTCGACGGCGGAAGAACTAAAAGTTTATAAAAATTAGTTTATTTTTTTGGGTGTTCCCCCAACGCTCGCACAATTCGCTTCACTTCGTTTCGCAATTGCACTCGGTTAGGGTCACGCCATCCGCTGTATGTCCCGACGAATCCTTTCGCTCACTGCGCACGCAAAAGGATTGTCGGGACGATGCCGCTCCTGTCGTTAACACGGCGACTGCCCCTTTTAACCTCTTATTTTAACAAAAAAGTTTTTGCCTTGGCTTGGTTGGAAACGGTAATGAGGATTGTTTTTCCTTTAACTTCAAGCATTGCCATGTCTTTACAATCTTTGTTTTCAAAAAACCCAGATTCGGTTGGGGACAATTGTTTAAAGTTTCCTTTTCCATCGCCTAATAAAACTGCGCCTCGTCCACCATCATAGCGAATCGTTTCAATCTCTACTCCAAAATTATTACCAGCTACCACTGCGTCTAAATTCCCATCCTTGTTAATGTCTTGAACAATCGTTCGATTAATCGGTCCAAATTGGCAATAAATGGGCAATTGGTTAATTTGATACCCTTCCTTTTGGCTCATAAAAACCACCGAACTAAAACTAGTCACCGAAAAATGCAAGGCTTTTTCTAACTTCTCTTTTCCGTAAATTTTCGATAAATCGGCCGTGGCAAAATCCGAATAGGTTGGGAATTTATCTTTGATAAACGGCATTTGTTCAGATGAACATTGGCGTCCACGAACGGGGTAACAAATGTTATTTTGGTATTCTCCCAACACAATGTCATTGGTGCCATTTTCATCAAAATCGTGGCAATACAATTCCAACGGACGTTCTTTGGTTGGATGGAATTTATTGTTTTCGCCCAAATTGCCCACCACATAATCCATTCGGCCATCCTTGTTAAAATCCCCTTTTTCTATCGAGTACCACCAACCAATATCTTTACTGCTATTATAAAGATCGGTAACATTACTAAACACACCTTTGTTGTTTTCAAAAAACGACACCGGCATCCATTCACCCACCACCACTAAATCCAAATCACCATCCTTGTTAAAATCGTCAAAAAGTGCATCTGTCACCAAACCTGGTCCTTCCAATTGCGGCGATTGTGGGGTGACATCCGTAAACACCCCTTTATTATTTTGGTACAAATAACTTTTTGGCACATAAGGGTAATAACCTGGTATTTGACGTCCTCCAACAAATAAATCTAAATCACCATCATTGTCATAATCACCCGCCGTTACACTTTGTCCTCCTCGTGGTATTTGAGGCAATTGATCCGATTTATTGGTGAAATTTCCTTTCCCATCGTTCAGGTAGAGTTGATCAATCAAAAAAGGAGAATCATAAAAATATTCATTTCCGCCGCTCACCACGTACAAATCCATATCTTTGTCCCCATCCGCATCAAAAAACAGGGCATCCATTTCTTCGCGTTTGGTTTCTTTTTGCCAAGGTCCTGTTTGTTCCTTAAATCCTCCTGCGGTTTGTACGTACATTTTTCCTGATTTCCCCAAAGCACCGGAAATGTAAAGATCTTCCATTCCATCTCCATTCACATCCCCAGTGGCAATAAATGGTCCCGACTGCGACAATTTATTTGGCAACAATACCTCCGATTTAAAATCATCAAACGGAGCTTCTGAATGGACAAAATTTAGCAAGGAATCCGTAATGTCTCTGAACAAGGTAGCTTCTGTTTTCTTTGGTAAACGTCCTTTTTTACCCTCTTTATAATTTAGGGTAATTGTACTATTCGCTTGGGGTGATATTTTTTCCAAAATCGTGCCATCAGGCCACTGAACAGTGACTTTTTCTACCTGAGCATCTCCCAACCCAAAATGCAAAATTCCTTCTACCGACGAAATGTATCCTCGCGAAACTTGTAATTCTTGGTACTGAATTCCCTCCGAAGTATGTAAGGTTACCTTAGCGCCCAAGGCTTGGGTATTTTTTCCATAGCCGCCAATTTTAACCCGCAAAAAACGTTTCTTTTCACCCGCTAATTTATTTTCAAATAAAGAGGCTTTGTCCTCCATATTATTCAACAACAAATCCAAATCACCATCGTTGTCTAAATCTGCATACGCGGCGCCATTTGAATTAATTGGTATGTTTAAACCCCAATCCGCCGTCATTTTTTTAAACTTTAAATTGCCTTCATTTTTGAAAATGTAGTTTTCTATTTTGGTGGTGGGCACTTGCGCAAGTTCATCTTTAAAATCGCCCAAGGCGTTCGCCATTTTTCGGGTGTCAAATGATCGGTTATAATCGTTGTCACGCATTTCTCGGCGGTAACCATTGGTTACAAATAAATCTTTCTGACCATCGTTGTCAAAATCAGCCAACAATGCAGCCCAACTCCAATCCGTTTTAGAAATTCCTGCCAATTGACCAATGTCAGAAAAAGTACCATTTCCATTATTTAATTGTAACGAATTAAACATGTATTGGTGGTGAAACCCATTGTTCACCGTATTCCAAAAATTCGAAGAACTCATGCCACCCATATTTTTTTTGGATCGCACGTGGTCTTCACTGGCCATATCCAACGTAATCAAGTCTAAGAATCCATCGTTATTAATATCAGCTACCTCATTCCCCATCGAAAAATTAGAGACGTGTTGAGTTTTTTCTTTGATTTCTTCACTAAAAGTTCCATCGCCATTGTTGCTATAAAGGAAATCCGGGTCGTTATAATCACTTGAAATATAAATATCTGAAAAACCATCGTTGTCCAAATCACTCACAGCAATCCCTAAACCATAGGTGCAACTACTAATTCCTGCTTGTTCCGAAACATCCACAAAAACGCCGTTGTCATTTCTCAATAAAACATCCGCATCTTCTCCCTCTAGCATCGATTTTTTTAATTCTTCGTTCGAAAAAATTATTTTGCTGTCAATTAAAGGGTGATTGAGCACATACAAATCTAAATCACCATCGTTATCGTAATCAAAAAAAGCGGAATGTGTCGAACGACGATTACAATTTACCCCGAATTCTTTCCCTTTTTCGGTAAACGTATTGTCTTTGTTATTCACAAACAATAAGTTCTCCATTTTAGAGCGGTCGGTGGTATTTCCCGATTGGCATACATAAATATCTAACCAACCATCGCCATTAATATCCACCATATTTGTGCCTGTATGCCATCCAGAAGCCATGTCAAATTGAAAGGCCGTTTTTGTAATGTCTTGAAAAACAAGATTCCCTTTGTTTAAATACAATTTGTCGGAAGTGTTGTTTCCAGTAAAAAAAACATCTTGTAAACCATCATTATTAATATCCCCCACAGCAACTCCGCCGCCGTTGTAGATATATTCGAAGTTGTAATAATTCTGAGCTTCTGTTTCAGTAACAGTATTTGCAAATGTGATATTGGATCGACTTTCAGGAACAAGTTCAAATCCCATCGCATGATTTGCAAGGTCAGCAGTTGAATTGGAAGCATCGGTAGCATCGCCACTTCCACAGCTATTTAAACCCAACAACACATACAAACACGCGATTAAGTAGGTGAATTTTTTCATATTTAACCTAAGGCGTATATTCGCAATTATTCAACGTACATTTTTACGGGTCAAATAATTGCGAATAGACTAAAATAAAATTGATTGCAAACAAATATAGTTTTTTCAACTAACTTTTACTCAGGATACTCAGTTTTTTTTTAAACTTCTTAAATAAGTTAAAAATTGCTTGAGATTTTATTTCTTTAAGAGAAAAGTTTTTGCCTTGGGTTGGGGATAATTGTATAAAGTTCCCATTTCAATCGCCTAATAAAACCGGGCAGCACACTACGTTATAGCGAATCGTTTCAATTTAGACTCCAAAATTATTTCCGGCTACCACCGCATCTAAATTCTCATCCTTTTTAATAGCTTTAACATTCGTTCGATTGATCGGCTCAAATTGGCAATAAACGGGTAATTGGTTAATTTGATATCCTTCCTTTTGGCTCATATAAACCACCGAAATAAGAATAGTCGCCGAAAAAAACAAGGCTTTTTCTAAATTCTCTTGTCCATAAATTTTTTCAACAAATCGGCCGTAGCAAAATCCGAATAGGTTGGGAATTTAACTTTGATAAATGGCATTTGTTCAGATGAACATTGGCGACCACGAACAGGGTAACATATATTATTTTGATATTCTCCCGACACAATGTCATTGGTACCATTTCCATCAAAATCGTGGCAATATAATTCTAAAGGCTGTTCATTGGAAGGGTGAAACTTATTGTTTTCTTCAATATTCCCAACAATCGCAATTGCGACAACACCACGGCTGTAGATATCCTCGTATAAATAATAATTAAATGTCTCAGTTTCTTTGATGGAAATAATGAAATTAATTAATGACGGATAGGCACTTACATGGACAAAACCCATCACTCCAGACAATGAATCATTTTCACCACCCCCATTAGCATTATCAACCCTCGAATTGACCGAGAAAAGTAAAAACAGAGCCCCAAAAAGTTATACAATTCGATTCAAACTCGGTAAAATTGCTGAAATCAAATATACTACAAAAGATTTGGATTCTGTGAACACATCGTTTTACAAAATAAAGGGGTATTTATACTTTTGATCAAGCATTATAGCATTGCTTCATAAATCATTTGGTGCGCACGTTTACGAATTCCGTATTGATAAATTCGGTTATTCATTTTTGGATAAACTCGGTTGGCTAGAAAGATATAAGTAATGTGATTTACCGGATCCATCCAAATACATGTGCCCGTGAAACCTGTATGACCGTAAGTTCCCATTGGAGCGGATTCAGCGCAGCCAAATGCAGCTGTGTTGATAGAAGGTTTGTTAAACCCTAATCCACGGAATGAATTTGGTTGGGAGCTTGTAAAAAGAGTGACCGTTTCGGGCGACATAAATTGTGTTCCATTATAAGTGCCTTTTTGAAGCAATAATTCACCTAAGACTGCCAAATCGTTGGCGGTAGTAAAGATTCCTGCATTACCTGCAATTCCCCCATAAAGTGCAGCGTTTGGGTCATGAACATAGCCTTGCAACACTTGATTTCTCCAAAAAGTTTCATTTTCGGAGGGTACTATTTCATTTTTATCGAAATAATCTAATGGCTTATATTTGGTACGATTCATTCCCAACGGAAGATATAATTTATCGTACAAAAGTTTGGCAAATAAATCTTGATTTTTTAATTGGTTTTTTGACAATCGATAGCCATATTTTGATGGATTTGAATGTAAAATCGATTTAAAAATTAAATACAAAACATTCATATTTACATCACTGTATTTATAGGCTTTCGATGGATCAACTTTGGTTTGATTTAGTTTCAACCACAAAGAATCAAGATAACATACTTCGAGATAATAATTTTCTGCCACCTCGACAGAAAAAGCAGAATCTGGACGATCACAATAAAATTTATCAAATCTTCCTACTTGATTATTGGTATAATTAATATATTTCATAATTGGAATCCCAGACGGAAGCCCACTTTTATGAACAAAAAGTTCTCGAAACGTAATATTGGCAAGCGTACTTGGCCCTTTCAAATACTCTCTCAATGAATCAGGAAGATATGTGTGCAAACTATCGGTGATTTTATAACCGTTAAGGTCATATAAGAGCATTCCAACCATAGTGGTCGCAACTACTTTGGTTAACGATGCTACATCGTATAAAGATTGCGGCGTCACCAATTTATTGCCATCGTATGCATGTTTACCAAAAGCTTTATCGTACACAATACAACCATCCTTCGCCACCAAAACCTGGCATCCAGGAAAGGCCTTTCCTGCTATGGCTGTATTCACCATTTGGTCAATTATTTGCAACGAATCTTTACTTAAACCGCAAAAAACAGGTTCCGTTCTAGCCAATTTAAGTTTGGAAATTTTAACCCCTGTTTTTAACGCACCATCCGATACAAAATCAGCCTCAACCGGAATATTTCCAACTAATTGCTGAAGAAAAATCGAATAATCTTGGTTGTCAAGCTTTAAATAAAACA
Organism: Crocinitomix sp.; assembly: GCA_044361315.1. Classification (GTDB taxonomy): domain Bacteria; phylum Bacteroidota; class Bacteroidia; order Flavobacteriales_D; family Crocinitomicaceae; genus Crocinitomix. The sequence goes on from JBIKJA010000001.1 coordinate 226,910, forward strand.
CCAAATTTGGAGTGTTTTTTACAACCGAAAAATTCGCAGGATTTGAGAAAAAAATGATCGTATTATCAGATTTCTTAATCTTATTGAGGGCAATTTTAGCTTCCTTAGACAAGGTGTCCGGAAGAACTATAAGTTTGGTTCCAGATTCTTTAGTGATTTTATCAATTGACACGTTAATGTCTTTCAAATAAGCGGTGCACTTTAGTCCCGATTTAATCTGAGGATCAATTTTTAAATTTTCATTTGCGTAGATTTTAAATGATGATTTGATTGGAATCAAATCACTTTTATTTGAAATAACAGAGGTGGAGCCTGCCAAAAGACGTTGCTTAACGAATAATTTTTTTTCTTTAATTCGAGAAAGAACCTCGCCCCCAATTAATTTTTGTTTCGCTCTTAAAATTCGTTTTGAACTTTTATGAAAATCTTCTAGTTCCTCATCGGAAATTTTCCAGTCGGAAAAAGGCAATGAAATTGAATTTTCATCCAATTTCAAATAGATATAATCGGCACCACCTTTCAATTGCCTATTTGCTGCCTTTTTGTCCACTTTTGATAAAAAAATTCCTTCAAATTTGTGAGCCGAACGTGTTAGATTGAGTTGAATCGTGTCATAAGCAGAAAGTTCTAATTTCACTAAATGTTTGGCTATCGGGAGCGTTTTAAAAAACAAATCAAAATCTCGTTTAATAAACTTATCTGAAAATGAATTCGTTATGAATTGAATTCCCGATTTTTCATGCCATTTTTCATACCATTCAGTAAATTGAGGAACAGGCTGAAAAGATGGTCCAAATTCGATCATCCCAATTCGATCGTTGGTAAAAATCTCTTGCCATTTTTCATTTCTATTTTCTTCAGATACCTGCCAAAAGGGGTATTCCGGCAATTCTAAATAGTCAAAATAATTAACGAAATAGATGGGTTGAATGATTGGTAGGATATCTAAACGAGTTTTTAATTTGGAAACACTGTCAGCATCCCACCCGCAAAAGTTTAAACCTCCAGGTTCGTTAAAAACAATCCAATTTGCTAAACTATCTAGATTTTCTTGATAACTTGGCGGCACTTCTAAAATAAAATGTTGGTAATATTCTTGTTTATCTGAAAAGTTTATTAAAATGGAGTCTGCGGATTCACTGGCTTGAATTTCTTGGATAGACTTAGGATCTACTAAAACAGTTTCATCGTTACAGCCCAAAAAAATTATTAAGAAAAAAAAGCAGCTTATTTTAACCCAATTGCGTACTTTCATTCACTTAACATTTATTCAAAGCTAATGATTCCTCCGAATTATCGAAGTATAGTAATCATTCCTTCGTATTCGTGCACCATTTTTTCACGATCAGTGATCTTTGCGCGATACACCACGACATTATCAGTAATGCCAATTCCGTTGTAGGAGCCGTCCCATTTAAAATATTGGTCGGTGGTTTGATAAATCATTTCACCCCAGCGGTTAAAAATTTGAAACTCGAATACAATGCCGCCTATTAAGCTGATTGAGTAAGTATTATTAAACCTTCCATCATCTGCCGTAAATGAATTTGGCGCGTAAAAATAAAATTCTGGTTTAATGTACAAAGGTTTCTTTACGGTATCAGAACAACCAATTTCGTTATATGCAATTAAAGTGATTTCGTACCATCCCCAATCATCATAAGTTGAAGTTGGTGAGTGTTCGTTAGAAAATTCGCCATTGTCTAAATCCCAATCCCACGTAACGCCTCCAATAGATGTATTTTGGAAAGACACCAAAAGACCTTCCATAGGATCGTTAGAAATCACGTTAAAATTCGCTTCTGGCCTTATCACTTCAACCGTTGTTGTTCCTTCAATAAAATAGGTGTGACAAGCATCTTCCACTGCGACTTTGTAGGTCGTTGTATAAGCAGGCGAAACCAAAACTTCCGAAGTTGTTTCACCAGAATGTTCCCAATAATAGGTGTAATCACCCAACCCCTCCGAAGCGATTACCCAAATTTCAGCTGTATCTCCTGGGCAAATTAATTGATCTGGACTCATTTCGAGTTGGAGCACCGAAGCAATAACTGTTAACGTAATGTCACGAGAAATTTCGGCACCACAACCATCGCTAACAATCACTGTGTATGTTGTTGTCACCATTGGAGAAATGTTGATAAAGGGCAATGAAGAAATAAGACCCCCTCCTTCAAACCATTGGTAATTGTATGTTCCTTCACCACCTCCTGCTTCTGCAGCAAATGTAACAGGTGTGTTTGGACATAGCACTGAAGTATCGTCAGAAGTATTAAGAATTAGTGCGGGGTAATCAGGAACAGTCACTGTGCCTGAAACAGAAACAGGAATTCCGAGACAAAGGTCATTAATGATCACCGTATAAGTTGTTGTAACGCCAGGACTAACCGTAATTGTTGGTCCACTTCCGCCTATATCCCAAGCATAGGTATAATCAGGTAAACCACCAGCAACCACCACCGTCAAATCTACCTCATCTCCTGCACAATAAACTTCGACATCTTCAATTACCCCCGTTAATGGATTCACATCCTGTATAAAAAGTTCGACCGAAACAAAATTATCTTCGCCACAAGGATCAGGATAGTTTAATTCGAGGAGTAGATTTTCGGTGCCTTCAACAAGCGCATCAGATAAAACATCAAAGGTAAATGTAGCTGTTGCTTGCCCAACAATAAAAGAAACATTTGCAGGAATCCCAGTATAATCAACCAATTCGGTTGCCGAACCACTCACTAAAACAGGCAAGGTTAAAGGTTCATCAGTTTTTGTTCGCGAAACAGTTACTGTTGCAGATTCGCATCCTTCAGCCATTGTCACACCATCGCCATAGCCGTTTAAGTCTAATGCGGCATTCATTTCAAGTGGTGCGTAACTCGCCAAACTGTTTGCTTCGAGGTAAATTCCTGAATCGTAAGCCTGATCTCCTGCATCAGCAATGGCAATTTTTAAGTGATAGGTTTCTCCACATTGAACTTTGGCAACGGCTTCCATTACTTTGGTAAAACCATCGTATTGCACGTAAAACGGACTAGAATCATAAGGTCCATCTGTACCAATTCCGTTTTTAATGTAGTAAAAACAGTTTTGGCAAGGGCCTGTGTTACTTGGCCCGTTATTGATATTATCGATAGAAACTTCTCCACCACCGCCGGGAATTTGTGCCATATTATAAGTTCCACCAAAACCAGGACCACTAATGAAAAAGGCAAAAACATCATTAAAACCTTCACCAACAAATTCAGGGTATTCGTCCGAACCAAAAACATATCTAAATCGCACGGTATCACTTTGAGGAACAAAATCAAACTCAAGAATAGCAGCATTTTCAGTATCCACCCCAGCAATCGCCGTTAATGGCCCATAACCAGGCTCGCCATTTGCTTTTCCAGACGAACCTGTATCATTAGGTCCGAAAGGGCCTCGTTGTTCACCTCCCAATCCGCTCAATTCGTTTTTAACGGTTCCGGTGGTTAAAATAATTCCACTACCCAAACCAATATTTGTTGCTGCACCGTTAAATGAACCAATTGCATCTGGATGACCGGTATAAGAAACGCCAGAAACAGCAACTCCACCTCCTACCAAAATATCCTCTACCAATGCTGTTGGAGACAACGCAGTGGATGTAATGAGCTGATTGAATGACGACAAACCTGTTAGCATCAAACAACAGAACAAAGATATTTTGATTTTTATCGTCACGTTTTGTTTCACTTTAAAATAGGTCGAAGTTTAAATGTGCTTCCCCTACTCAAATGTACAAATATTATTCCAAACTCTTAAACGTTTAGATTAAGTTTTAGTTGTCCAAAAATTGGAAAAAATGAGGGAAGTGTATGAATTATTGATTAAAATCAAAATTAGATGACGATCAGCGTGGAAATAACGTATTATACTTTTACATTTGTGCGTAAATAGTGAGTTGGAAGAAAAAAATAAGTGACTTTTTTAGTCGATCGCGAGAGAAACATAAATTGACCTTTATCGATGATGCAACATATCGAGAAAAGTGGAGTTTTTCTGTTTCATCTATGAACCTTGTATCCGTACTTGGCTTGTACACGCTTTTAATTTTTTTTGGGGCACTTTTATTGTTAAAATTCACTCCCTTAAAGCGAATCATTAGCGATTCGAATGGATTTGAGAATGCGACTACCCTAGCAGAAAACACAAAAAAATTAGATTCACTTGCCCAAGTTACAGCGTCGAGGCAATTGTATCTAGATAATTTGAAAACGATCTTGCTGGATTCTGTCAATGTTGACAGTTCTGCTTATCAAGTTTCAAGAAACACTTTAGAAAATTATCAACCAAAATTTTCTGAGGATCCAGCAGATTCGATTTTAAGAAAAAAGGTAGAATCAGAATCAAGTAGCACCCAAGAACAAACGAACGAGAGCCTTGAATTCTTTTTTGCTCCAGTAAATGGATTGGTATCAAGGCCTTTCGACAAAACAAAACGTCATTTTGGTGTTGATGTGGTGACAGAAAAAGGAGCTCCTATCAAAGCTTGTTTAGAAGGTTCTGTTATTCTGACCGGTTGGGTACAATCTGAGGGAAACATTATTGTTGTGCAACACAAAAGTGATTTAATTTCGATTTACAAACATTGCTCATCGATCTTAAAAAAACAAGGTGATAAAGTTCAAGCTGGCGATCCAATTGCGATTGTTGGGAATTCAGGTGAAAATACGACAGGACCTCACTTACATTTTGAATTGTGGAAACGAGGCACCCAATTAAATCCTGAAAATTACATCTCTTTTTAAGAGATAAAAAGATTGATTCTTTAGAAAAAGGACCTTTAAGCTATTGTTTTAGTATAAATTTCGATTTAATGAGTTTTTATCGCATTGCATTGATTACATTTGTTACCTTTTAAATGATTTTCGTGTATGTGGTTTAAACTAGCACAATTTATCTTAAGAAATAGGATTTTAATCCTGTCAATTATATTTTCACTGACTATAGTGATGGGATATTTTGCGCTTACAAATATCAAACTTGACAATAAATATGGCACGATGTTGCCAAAAAACTCTCCAAATAAACAAGATTATGAACTCTTAAAAAAATCGTTTGGAGGTTCTGAATCCTTATTGATTTTTGCCATTGAAAGTAAAGACCTTTACCAAAAAGATAAATTTTTAGCTTGGTATGATTTAGGCGTTCGAATAAGCGAATTTGAAGCTGTTGACTCCGTTATGTCTGAAGCTAAGTTATATGAGGTTAAAAAAGATGTTGCGAATGAGAAATTTTATTTTGATGCAATTATTAAATCACGGCCAACCAGCCAAGAAGAGATTGATAGCCTTCGACTAAAAATTGAAGCCAATCCGATTTACGACGGAATTTTATACGATCAAGATCACACCACTTCGTTGATGATGATTTTCATCAATGAGGAGATTATGCAAGACATGAAAAAAGCGCAAGTGCTTTTTGAAATAGAAGCAGAGGCGAAAAAATTTGAAGATAAATTAGGCATGATTCGGATTTCTGGGATGCCACATATCAGGGTTTCTGTAGGAGAAAAATTGAAAGGTGAATTAGGTTTATTTATTTTCTTGTCCATTGGCGTTACTTCATTACTACTCTATTTCTTTTTTAGGTCGATTAAAATCGTCTTAATTGCAAATGCAGTAGTGTTTATTGGTGTGATTTGGTCATTAGGAAGTATTGGTGCGCTCAACTACGATTTATCTGTTTTAATGGTGTTAATTCCTCCTTTAATTATTGTGATCAGTATTCCAAATTGTATTTTCTTGATCAATAAATTTCATCAGGAGATTAAAGATCATGGAAACAAAGCGCGGGCTTTAACGCGGGTGATTCAAAAAATTGGGAACGCTACCTTCCTTACCAATTTTACAACGGCATTAGGTTTCTCTACATTTATATTCACTAATTCAGAAAGATTATCGGAATTTGGTTTAATTGCATCGATCAATATTTTAGCCGTCTTTCTTTTATCGATATGTATTTTACCAATTATCTTGAGTTATTCAAAAATACCAAAACCAAAACATTTGGATCATTTGGAAAAACAATGGTTAAAATACACTGTTGGTAAAATCGAAACCATTTCGACAAACAAACGGAAATGGGTGTTAATCACTTGCCTTGGAATTGTGTTAATTTCGGCTATTGGGATTTCTCAAATAAAAGCCACCGGAAACATAACAGGGGATCTTCCTACCGATGATCAAATTACCCGCGATGTCAACTATTTGCAGGATCAATTTGGAGGATCAGTGCCTTTTGATGTATTATTAGACACCAAAAAAGAAAATTCTTTCTACAATCGATTTGAAGAAATTGAGGCGGCTCAAGCCTATTTAGCGACGTATAGTTCCTTTTCCAAATCGTTGTCCATTGCCGATGCCATCAAACTTGCAAATATGTCCTTTAGCAACGGTGATCCAACGAAATTTGAATTACCTTCCGATGCAAAATTACGAATGATTGGAAAATATGTTGAAAATTCGGTAGGAGGAGCGGATGGAACCAACGGATTTTTAGATTCTACCCGAAAAATCACGCGAATCACCGCTCAAATGAGAGATCTTGGATCTTATGAAATTAAAAACCTACTCGATAGCATTCGCCCAGACTTTGTAGACATTATTAATCCAGATAAAAAATATAACGACAGCTTATTAGCTATTATTACCAATAAAGAAGGTGCTGATAAGGATGGGGTGTTAACTATTCTGTATGACCATTCACCTGCTGTTTTAAACGACTTAACTAAAAGTTATGCTGCTGGAAATAAAGAGTTAGAAGAAAAATTTATGAATGATGATGCATTGATTTATACTTATCACGATCAACCAGGATTTAATGATAGTTTATCAAATGCAATTAGTATGAATGAGTGGAATGTGATTTTCACCGGAACGGCGATTGTAGCTTCTTATGGGACACTTTACCTTGTGAATAATCTACTGACCTCATTGTTAATCGCGATTGGAGTGATTGGCTTGCTTATGGCCTTATTATTCAGGTCGTGGCGTATGGTACTCGTTTCATTAATTCCTAACTTTTTACCGTTAATAGTCACCGCTGGTGTTATGGGATTTACAGGAATTCCAATCAAACCATCTACCTTACTTGTATTTAGTATCGCATTTGGAATTTCTGTTGATGATACCATTCACTTTTTGGCCAAATTTAGACAAGAATTAAAACTCCATGAACACGATTTAAAACGATGTATTTTGGTGGCCTTGCGCGAAACAGGTGGAAGTATGATTTACACCTCGATTGTCTTATTCTTTGGTTTCTTAACGTTTTCCTTCTCACAATTTGGTGGAACAAAAGCATTAGGTGTTTTAATTTCGCTTACCTTATTAGTAGCGATGTTGGCTAATTTGGTCATCTTACCAAGCCTTTTGTTGTACATGGAGAAAAAGATCAGCAACAAAGCGTTGGCTGAACCTTTATTTCAATTGTATGATGAGGAGGAAGATATTGAATTTGATGATTTATCCATATCAAGTGGAGAAAAACCTGATGAGGACGCAAATTAGTGAGGATTAACAATGGCGAATAATCTTATTGAATACCAAAAATTTATCGATAATGCAATTGAAGAATTTGAACTTCCAAAAGCTCCTGCTCAATTGTACGAACCAATCAACTATTTTTTAACAATTGGTGGGAAACGGATGCGTCCAATCCTAACATTAATGGGGTCAGAACTATTTAGTGGTGACTATAAACGAGCTCAACATGCGTCATTGGCGGTTGAGCTTTTTCATAACTTCACCTTGATTCATGACGACATCATGGATGCCGCACCTTTGCGCAGAGGGAAAGAAACGGTACACACAAAATGGAGTGAAAATATTGCCATTTTAAGTGGCGACACCCTTTTAATTGAAGCGTATAAGCAGTTCACGAATTATCCGCCTGAAATCCTTGCCAAATTGATCACTGTTTTTAATCAAACAGCAATTGAGGTGTGTGAAGGACAACAAATGGACATGGATTATGAAACTGCCACCAATGTGACCATTGAGGAATACATTCAAATGATTGCGTTTAAAACAGCCGTGCTACTTGGGTGTAGTTTGAAAATGGGAGCGATCATTGGTGATGCATCGGAAACTGATGCGGCAGATTTATATCAATTTGGACTAAATTTAGGATTAGCTTTTCAAATTCAAGATGACATTCTTGATGTCTATGCAGACATTAATAAATTTGGAAAACAAGTTGGAGGAGATATCCTTGCCAATAAAAAAACCTATTTACTTTTGCGCGCTTTGCAAGATGCCGATGCAACTCAAAAAGAAAAATTTCAAAGTTTATTCTCGGAAAACAATCCCGAACTAAAAATTACCGGGGTTAAATTATTGTACGATCAATTGTCAATCGAACAAAAAGCTACTGAAAAAATGAATTTTTACCACGATTTAGCAATTCAAAACCTAAATCACATCTCTTTACCAAAAGAGAAAAAACAGCCTTTATATGACTTAGCAGACTTTCTCTTAAGTCGCGAGCACTAGTCTACAATCAATCCAAGTTCTGTCCATTTCCACTTGATACTTATTATAAAAATTAATGGCTGGTGTATTCCAATCAAGAACTTGCCATTCAAATCGTTTGGCTTTGATTAAAATGGCTTGGTGGTGAACAGCTTCAAAAAGCATTTTCCCAACACCTTTTCGTTGCCAAGTTTCTGTGACTAAAAAATCTTCTAAATAAACGCATTTACCTTTCCAAGTTGAATAGCTGATATAATACAAAGCAAACCCTATGACATCTTCCCCAACTGCAGCAACGAGGCAATAAAAAACGGGAGTCGCTCCAAATCCATCTTCTTTTAGTGATGCGAGGGAATTAGTAACCTCATTTGGTGCATTTTCATACACCGCCAGCTCAACAATTAAGTGATGAACTGCCTGCATATCATCCAAGGTTGCTTTTCGCACCTCTATTTGATTTGCTGTCATAATTGAATTGGTTATTGCGCCAAATTAAATCGCAACGAAACGCCTGCACTTGTATTAGCCGTGTCAAATGCTGTAGAAAGTTGTGGTTTGTTGACAATACGATCAAAATAGAGCGCAACATTTAAATTTGGACCAATGTTATAATCAACTCTCGATTTAATTGAATACATGTCTTGACCAGATGTAATTTGTTGGCTATTTTCAATAATGTTGCGGTTGATAGTGATATTATTTCTGATTGATAAATCAAATCGCAAAGTCAAATCACTTTCAGGTGTTTTGCCCATAATTTTAAACGGTAATTTCACTTTTGAGAATTTATATCCTGACCCAATTACCCATTCTTTTCCTTGCATTTCAAGAATTTGAAGGTTACTCACATTTAAGGAAAGTGTTCGATCGCGTTTGTATTCAAATTTCGTCAACAATCCATTTTCTCCTACAATCCACGTTGCATCAATTCCTAAAAACGGTGCAAATTGTTCCGAAATAGTTATACTTTGTATTTGCCTCGAAGCAATGATGTTGTTTGAGACATCTCTCACTTGATTCCCTTCGAAATCAAAAGCACCCAAATTTGTTTGGAAATTCGAAATCGACACCGTTGAACGATAAGCATGAGTAATTGAAAAATTACGCACATAATCTTTCATAAAGTCAAATTTAGATAGTCCATCGTACCGAATATCCCAATTTGGCAATGGAATAGCTTTGAACGCATCAAAGAATTTATTGTCAGAACCACGCCCCGTATAAGCCTCTAAAAAAGATCCGATTAATACATCTTGTTGATTTTCTCCAAAACCATCATAATAGCCATCATCACCTAAAACAGAGCCATTGGCTTCTCCTAATTGTTTAGAAACACCTTTTCTAGCTGCTCTCAACGCATCAAACGCAGCACTATAGGTGGTGTCAATTTTTTGGAAAGCCGTTTTCCATGTGATGGTAGAGAAATTAAGTGATCCACCATTTACACGGTTTTGATATTCCCAATCACCCAAAAGACCATCTGGTTTTTCGAGGGTATCATTATAGCGATAATAACTATTTTCATTCTCCGTGAATTTCCGATCAACCGTAATGTTTAACTTAAGATCTTTAAACGGTTCGAAAGAAGCGCGACCATTAATGGTTTGCGAATGCGAATTAGTCGCAAGAATATTTAAAGCCGAATTAGCAACTAACCAACCGTTATTGGCAGCAAAAGGAGCAAATGAGTCATATCCCCCCCACGCATCCGTTGGACGACCTAATAAATCCCTATTTTGTCTTCCAGAGGCAAAAGCAAATGATGGAGCGCCAAAATTATCCATCCCTAGAATCGTTGTTTCACCTGCAAAACCAGGTAATAACATTCCATCATTTTCGGTATACGTAAAGGAGAGATTTCTAAACGACATCACCAAACGACCAGTAGTCATTAAAACAGGGTGAACACCTTCACGTTTCTTTTTCTTCTCTTCTTCTTCTTCACCTTCGCCTTGTTCACCCTCTTTCTTATCATCATCCGGTTTTTTCTTGTCGTCTTGTGGTTTATTTTGACCAGAACCGCTATCGCCAGATTGTTTATTGTTGGCAACATCTTGTCTTCCTCCACGACCACCCGTTCCCTGCGTGTTGATTTTTTTCAAGTAAGGCACTTTGTTGTATAACGTCACCATATTAACTTGACCATTGATAGAGAAATTTCGCGAATTCTGAACCGTATTACCAATTTCAGGTAACGAAAGAGGTGCCCGTTGCCAATCGTAACTACTTCTTAAGGTAACATTCGCACTCATCCAATTTGTCAACGGAAATTTATCCAACGGTACTTTATACGAAAAATCATAAGTATGTCCATAATTGAGTGTATACCCTCCTAAACGAATAGAATCTCCATCAAACGGTTCAAAGGCACTGCGGATACTCGATTTATAACGTTGATAATTATTGTATGCGTTCAAATCCGAATCTTCAGTCGCATTCTTGTCAATGATTCCTGTTGGTTCAAGAATAATTGCTCGATTGGCGGCTGTAAATGAAAACTTAATGTTTTTTGACAAATCATATTTTAAATCGTAGTTTCGATTCCATGAAAAACTTTTCAAATAAGTAGGACGGAATTCAAAATCGGTGGCTAAGACATTTCTATTTAGCCGTTGATTGTACATTCGATTGAGGTCCGTATTAAAACTCATCGATTTTGGTCCAATATTAAAATTAAAGTCTTTAATCAAACCAAACCATGGCGATTTGCCCAAAAACGCAACTTTACTAAATGGTTCAACCAATAGCGGTTTAATTGAATAAATATACATTAGTCCACCACGATAAGTTTTCGTAATGTCATACTCTGTATTTATATCGCGCTTATAAAGTTCGTTATAAGAATAGCTTCCTGACCAGTTTTCGATATCCCATGGACGCACTTCTTTTCCAGAAGGTCTTTCACGCCTTACATTCGTAAAATTGTACGAACGTCTTGTTAAGACATTTCTTGAAAGTTGAGCTCGTTCTTGCCGCGTTTCAAAGTCATAATTTTTCAAACGCACATCTGGCGAGAGCAAGTCAAATTCGGGTTCGATGACAGTTGTCGAATATCCAATATAAAAAGGAATTTGCAGATTTACTTTACGCCCTAAAAATTGACCTAATTCGAGGTTCGAGGAGGCATCAAATCCCATTCGTGTGTCTCGTTGCCGTTCACTCACTTTTTTCTCAATACTTCCCCAATTGGGAGTTGAATAATTTCCGGCGAGATTTACGCTAGCAAAATCAGCCAATTGCATATTAACGCGGGCTGTAGAAGCCCAACCACCAGATTGATCAAAATCGGTTAAACGCAACTCATTCACCCACACCTCGGCACATTTGTCTAAACCATCCTCGGCATACATCCAAGGGTGATTCGAATCTTTGCTTGGATTTCTAACACCGATCATGATTGTTTTCAGACCTTGCATGTTAGGATTACCTTTCACTTTAATTCGTCTCACCACACCATATTCATCTGCTGGTAAATTCATTACTTGCTCAACATTGGTCGGCAATCCTGCCTTGTCTCTTCTGATTTTCAAATTTAAAAGTGAATCCAAGACAATAATCATATCATTTGCAGGAGGCCAGATGATATCTTCATTAGAAACAATTGCTGTAGTTTTCCATGGAGTAACTTTTAGTGGGACTTCAAATTCATAGTAATTGTCTTCAAAATCCGTTCCTAATCGAATAAACACGGTCAATTGATCATTTTGGAGATCGGGTTCAGTCCAGCCGTCCCTCTGCTGCTGTTCGCCATGGACAAACATTTTGATTTTCTTGTAGGACCTCACGTCGAATTGGACATTTTTATAGGATGCTCTTGCTTCGCCATCTTTCAAACCACACACTTCCATCGAAAGTGATTGTTCATTTAATTGTCTTAAATTGATAGATCCATTGTCTTGCTCACGTAAAATTCCAGGAGGTAATAAATAACCAACCGGCTCGCGTCCTTCATTCTCTTCGAGGTTAACAGCTGCTAAATTAAACTCGGTTGAATTTGGATCATCTTGAACAATTTCACCTGGTTCATTGAGGTTAAACAAATATTTTCTCCACTCTCCACGAACCAATTCTAAGCGAGCAAATCTCAAAACAACCTCATGATCAAAATTATTCATGAACATCCGCATAAAACGAATAGATCTGAAATCAGAAATTCCGTTGATAACCGATTCAGGACTTTCGATCGGAATTTTGAATTGGTACCATTTTTCGGTTTTACCATCTTCATTTACCTTTACTTCAAATTCGTTGGTGATAAAGTTTTCCCCAACTTTCATATCAGATGGTCGCAAACTCACGCGGTATTGGAAATAACTTTCAGATTCACTTAGGTTATTATCCACGTTTAAATCTTCAATGTCTGGATTTTGAGTTCCTCTAGTTGGATACCCTTCCGCGTTAATTAAAGCAGATTGTTCTGGAGTGGCTGAATTCCCTTCCATTCCGTTAAAATATTTGTAGCGTCGCACAATATCAAATTCTTGTTGATCTGCGCGGTCGTCGCGATAATACGTGTAATTATCCGAAGAAGGATCCGCGTTTAATTGAGCCTTTGCAGTCGCAGTCATTGAACTCGAATTCACCCAATTCATAAACGATGAAAAATACGATTTCTCGTCATTATTCCCTAAACCATCCAACCCAACATCCTGATATTCACGAGAAGCAGTATTATTATCAAACGCGTTTACAATAATTTGTTGATTAGAAATCACTGACCAAGAGGTAGTATCATATACCAAAGGATCATAAACCCCGCCTGTAGGCAAGCCGTTTTCAAAGCTTTTTCTTGAATCAGGCAAGACGTCTTCTGAAATATTTCCAAGGTTAAAATACAAATCGCCACCAGACATATTTTTGGTTAATGAGTCAGTAGCGTCATTATTAAATGGATCAAGTATCCAAAATTGAATAAACTGAATATTTGCCGTTTCAAAATTAGTGGTAGTCAATGCACGCATAATCCCAGCCCATCTATCTTCGGGATTGTTAAAGGTGCCATCTGTGTCGATTTTGGATGTAGTGGTATCATAATTATAAGGACCTCTTTCTTTCGGATAATACGCTAAATCTAATACGGGGATATTGTTAAGGGTTCCAACAGGTGGTTGTTGTTGTGGAAAGAGTTCATTTTGCCTAACTTGACGCATTTGAGAGTTTTCCAATATGTCTGCATTATCTTGAATATGATCAGGAGTAATCCCAGCATCTTGATAAAAAGTAGATGCATCCACTTGATACCAAGACAAATGTGACCGATTAAACCCTGCTTGTGTTCCGGCTTTAATGGAACTTTCAGGAAATAGATCAGGCTGACCTTGGGGAATTGATGCCAATCGCCAAGTTTGAAATTGTTTAATATCGATTGCACTCTGACTTCCTTCAAATCCATCAATATATGAAATTCCTTCTTTACTAATGGCACGTTGAGTACCTGGAATTAAGTATGCGAACTCGCCATAAGCCGTAATTGTAGATTTTTCTTTAGTACTAATGACAGGCAAGAAATCGACCATTTTTGTCAAGAAAGGAGCTTCCCGTCTAAAACTGATATCCGTGCCTAAAACAGTATTACTTACAGGCTCATCACCAATATTTACTTTTTGAGTTAGTGGCTTTTCAGTAAGGTTCATTACCGTGGCACCGATATTAAAATCTTTATTTATTTCATAATTAAAATGCGCTCCGACCAGTGATTTAGATTGAAATCCAAAAAGCGAATTACTTTCTAATTGAACTTTAATTGGAGTTTGCGCTTCTAAAATCCCTTGATTCAAAATTTTCACGCGACCTAAATTATAATCCACCGTATAATCAACGCCTTCAACCAATGTTGCGCCGCCAGCGGTGACAGTTACACTTCCTTCAGGTACGTTTAAGGTATTTAAAGAGATATCGGAACTTACTGATGACTTATAACTTCCCTTTAATAAAAATCTATTTTTACTAGGAATCTGCTGAGCAGCCGTTTTCGTGGAATCATACAATTCGTCGAAAGCAATACCATTTACTTGAATTGGTGCCAATGCGCCACTCGCATTTAACTTTTGTCTTAAGGTTTGTCCAAATGGTTCTATGGTAGTAAAATAGACCCTACCTGTTTTGGGATCTACGGTTCCACCATTAATTGCCCGATTACCACTGTACTGGATTCCAACGAAATCAAAACGCCCATCTGAATATGCCTCTTGATTTAGGTTTAAGCGGTCCAAATCTAATTGCTGCATTAACAAAATATCATCTACTCCATCATAAGGAAGATAGTTGATATTTACACTAGTAAGCGGATTGTTGTACCAAACATCAAACGTAAAATCGCCTTCGCTAACTTGATAAGCTCCGATAGAATAGACGTTTTTCATCATCAAATCCCATGTTTTATTTCGTGGGTTGATAATGGTTGGTTTAAGCAATTTTAGGATGAGTGAGCTTTTTGAGCCAGCCTCAACAGGCACATCTGTAGAAAATTCACCAACTTGGTAGGTTCTACCATTCAAGGTATATTGGTATGCTACGGCTAAAACTTCATCTTGATTAAGTGGTGATTTTAAGGACACAAATCCCAGCTGCGCGCTGTAGGTGTACTCTTGATCACTTAGACGTCTTGCATTTTCAACCTTTTCATAATGAATTGATTGTTCGAAAGGCCCAGGAGATCCTGTAAAAGTTGAAAGGAAGGTCACGGCATTTGAGAAATTTCTAACATCTGAACTACCTGCAACGGTCGAGTACAAATTATTTACATCATTATTTGGATAATCATTCGACCCGAGAATGACTGGGCCGCCTTCAAGATTTGTTAATCTACCTTCACCTAAATCCGTAAAAGCCAGAATGTTTCGGGTGTCTTCTACCCGGTTAATTCGGTTAGTGACCCACACTTCAATTTTAGTAATGTTAACAGGTGAATTAACGATTGGCATGGTTTTCATTCCTTCGTCGTAATGTTCGCGGTGATAATAGTTTAAGAAATAATGTTTATTAGCTTCGTAATTATCCACCTGCACTTCATAATCTTGAATTTGCGCACCACCTGAAACATTAATTTCTTGCCGTTTTCCTTTTTGCTGAGAAAGGATCGTTTGCACCGTTAATCGTCCAAACTTTAAATCTGTACGAATCCCAAATAAACTCTGAGACCCTTGAATTAGAGTGGTATTTAAAGGCAAACTTACGTTACCTGCTTGAATTTTTTGGATGATTTCATCTTCGTACCCTGTGTATTCAATTTTTACTTGATTTTGGAAATTAAAAACAGCTTCTGTATTTTGGCTGATGGTCAATTTTAATTTATCGCCAATTTGGCCCACCATATTTAATTGAATCTGTTGTTGAAAATCAAATGTTGCCACCCTTCGTTGACGTTCTGGCAAAGCAGGATTGTCGTATCTTGAGACATTCACCCCAAAAGACAATTCGGCAGATCCTTGTGGACGAATATTAATTTCATCACCGCCAAATATCATATCAAACGCTTCGCCTCCAACTTTTAAAGGTGGAATAAGTGCTTTTTGTTGTTCGGTTGTCTCTTCAATCTTTTCGCGGAAATAATCCGACATTGCTTTTTGACGTTGGTATTCAATAAACTCTTCGCGGGTCATTGAAGTTGGGTACCGAAAGTATCGCTCCCCAATTTTTTGAACGACCTCGTATCTACCCGTTTCAACATTATATTCAATGTTGGTATTAATGTTTTTTGGATCTTGTAAGCCAATTGGTGATCTTTTTTGATCAGTATAATCTCTGTAATCATAAATAGGATAAGGCAATTCAACCTTTGGTGTATCTGCGCCCGTAGTATATGCCTTCGGTGTTGTTTTTGCATATTTGGGAAGTGCCAACAAATTAATTGATCCACTTATCAACGCCAAAATTATTAATCCTAATCTCACTCCTATATAATCTTTAAAGCTTGTTTAATAATCTCTTCCACAGATTGGTCGTCTGTAATAATTTTTTTAATCGCTTTGTCCGCTTTAAGCTTATCAAAACCTAAAGAGAGCAAAGCAATTAACGCATCATTTTGATTTGTATTGTTTGAATCGAAAATATTTTCAGCGTTGAAATCAATTTTAGAAACTTTATCCTTTAAATCAATAATAAGACGTTGTGCCGTTTTAAGCCCAATTCCTTTGATACTTTGAATGAGTGCGACATTTTCTCCAACGATAGCGGCCGCAATTTCATCTGAGGTTAATGCCGACAACATTAGGATAGCTGTATTGGCTCCAACCCCCGAAACTGAAATTAAATGATTAAACATATCACGCTCTTTCAATTCGTAAAAACCGTATAATGTATGCGCATCCTCGCGAATTTGAAGTTGCGTGTAAATTTTAATTTGTTCCTCTTTTCCAATTTTAGAAAAAGTATGGAGACTAATTTTCACAAAATACCCAACACCACCGCATTCAACAATAAGATTCGTAGCGTTTTTTTCTACTAAACGTCCATTTAAATGTGCTATCATTTTTCTTTAATATGAGCATCCAACACAGCAATTTTTACCATGTTAGTGATTTCACGCACGCCGCTACCAAGTTGCAATACGTGAATTGATTTTTTAATTCCTAGCAAAATTGGTCCAATTGCGTCCACATCATCACACATCTCTTGCAATAATTTGTAGGCAATATTACCAGCAGCCAGATTTGGGAAAATCAATGTATTCACTGCTTTATTTCCTAATGTAGAGAAAGGAAAACGATCTGTTCTCATTTCAGTATTTAATGCAAAATTAGCTTGAAGTTCACCGTCCACAATTAAGTTAGGATAACGTTCTTTTATGATTCGGGTTGCTTCTTGCATTTTAATTGAATCACTTCCTTGAGCCGAACCAAAATTAGAATATGATAAAAGGGCGATACGTGGTTGAATATTAAATTGGCGCACTTTTTTTGCGACCATATTAGTAATTTCAGCAATTTCGTTGGCGGTAGGACTAAAATTGACTGTTGTATCCGCTAAAAAAATCGGTCCTCTTTTGGTCACCAACACATACATACCCGCCACTTTATCGACACCATCCATTTTACCAACCACTTGTAATGCCGGCAAAATAACATCTTTATAACTTCGTGTGATTCCAGAAATTAGTGCATCCGCATGTCCAGCTTCGACCATCATTGCCCCATAATAATTACGCTCGCGCATAATTTTAACCGATTCGTAGAGTGTAAATCCTTTGCGTTGTCTTTTTTCAAAGAACATACGCCCGTATTCTTCACACCTTGCAAGTTCAGATTCATCCTTTGGATCGATAATGTTCAAATTCTCGAATTCAATCCCAATTTCTTTGATTAACTCAAGAATTTTTTGTTTACGCCCGAGAAGGATTGGTTTTGCATATCCTTCTTCTTCAGCCAAGTGTGCTGCTTTTAATACTTTATAATTATCTGCTTCGGCAAAAACCACTTTTTTAGGTGATTTAATGGCTTTTTCAGTGAGGACATTAATCAATTTATTGTCCAATCCCAAACGGCGTTTAAGTTCGATTTCATATTCATCCCAATCTTTAATAGGATTTTGAGCTACGCCAGATTCCATGGCTGCCCGCGCTACCGCAGGTGAAACAGCAGTAATTAATCTGGAATCCAAAGGTTTAGGGATTATTTGATCCTTCCCGAATGAAATGTTTTTCTCGCCATAAGCCGTATTAACCTCTTCAGGAACGGGAGATTTTGCAAGATCAGCTATTGCTTTAACGGCTGCCAACTTCATCGCTTCGTTAATACAAGTAGCACGCACATCTAACGCACCTCTAAAAATAAAAGGAAACCCTAAGACATTATTTACTTGGTTTGGATTATCAGAACGACCCGTTGCCACGATAATGTCTTTTCGTACGCTCATGGCGTCTTTGTAGGAGATTTCGGGGTCTGGATTCGCCAAAGCAAAAACTATTGGATTCTTAGGCATGGATTTTACCATTTCCTTTGATAATAACCCTCCTTTAGACAAGCCTAAAAAGACATCAGCAAATTTCATCGCCTTTTTTAACGGAACATCGGTTGGGTGTATTGCAAATTCAGCTTTGTACTTATCCAAATCTGTGCGATCTTTAGACAGTAATCCCTTGCTATCATACATGTAGATATTTTCCAATTTAGCACCCAGTGCCAAATAGAGTTTTGCACATGAAAAAGCAGCTGCACCTGCACCTACTACCACAATCATTACATCCTCAATTTTTTTATCTGCCAATTCTAATGCATTGAGCAGGGCTGCACTTGAAATGATCGCGGTGCCATGCTGATCGTCGTGCATGATTGGAATATTTAATTCCTCTTTTAGACGACGTTCGATTTCAAAAGCTTCTGGCGCCTTAATATCTTCCAAATTTATACCTCCAAAAGTAGGCGCTATGGCCTTAACCGTTGCGACAAAAAGATCAATATCTGTTGCGTCCACTTCAATATCAAAAACATCGATGTCAGCAAAAATCTTGAACAACAATCCCTTTCCTTCCATGACCGGTTTTGAAGCTTCGGGACCTATGTCTCCTAGACCTAAAACGGCAGTTCCATTTGAAATTACAGCAACCAAATTTCCTTTAGCAGTATATTTATAAACGTCTGATTTATTATCTGCAATTGCCAAGCAAGGCTCAGCCACTCCAGGTGAATATGCAAGCGATAAATCGCGTTGGGTGCTGTAAGGCTTAGAAGGAATCACCTCGATTTTACCTGGGCGACCGTTTGCATGATAATCCAACGCTTCTTGTTTTCTAATTTTTGGCATTAATATATCTCATTTAGATAAGTTGGCAAATATAAAAAAATATAGCTAAAAAATGGTCAACCAATTATTGGAAGCTTGAATTAAAGATAGCAATAGCTATTTAACAAATGATTTCGAATTAAACCTTCATGTTAACCCGCAAGTTCATTTCAAATTAATTAGGTGGACGCCTAAAAATAATTAGAGATAAATTCTTAATTTGGTATCATTAAAAGCAAATGATTGTGGGACAATTAAAAAAAAGAATTGCTGTTTTGACCGGTGCTGGCATAAGTGCAGAGAGTGGCTTAGGCACTTTTCGCGATAGCGGCGGATTATGGGAGAATTACGACATTTCTAAGGTAGCAACAATCAATGCTTGGCATCAAAATCCTGCAATGGTTTTGGCATTTTACAATGCACGACGAAGGCAAGTAATTGCTGCCAACCCAAACGAAGGACATTATGCATTAGCGGCACTTGAAGATTTTTATGATGTCACTATTATCACACAAAATATTGATGATTTGCACGAGCGCGCTGGATCTTCTACGATTATTCATTTGCATGGTGAAATATTAAAAGGTCGAGGAGTTGACACGGATAAAATTCTTTATCCCTTGGATGGTGACATAGAATTACATCATAAAACCCCAAATGGGCAACGAATGCGACCTCACATTGTATGGTTTGGTGAAGCGGTGCCTAAAATGCAAGAAGCTGAAATGATTGTTCGTGGTTGTGAAATTTTGATTGTCATAGGTACTTCGTTGAATGTTTACCCAGCAGCTGGCTTGCGTTATGCTAGTCCAAATTGGTGTGAGAAGTACCTAATTGATCCTGGCACAGTTGAAATAAATGATCAAGAATTTGAACATTTTAAAGGTCCAGCGACGGTGCAAGTCCCATTGTTGGTGGATCACCTAATTTCAAAGGCAAAAAAATCATAAAACAAAAATGAAAAGGAAACTCAAAAGGTTTCCTTTTCATTTAAATGATCAAATGTGCTTAATGTTTAACCACTAATTTTTTTGTTTCTACTACTGCTCCATCTTTATAGATCGTATAGAAATAAACACCGTTTGTAAGTTTATCCACAGCTACTGTGTTTTGACCTTCGTACAATTTTGTATTAATTATCGCCTCACCCAACACATTAAAAAGCGTAAACTTTAAGTTTCCAGTTTCGTTTTGAACGGTGATATTTACGTTATTAATTGCTGGATTAGGATATACAGAAATTTGAATTTTTGCATTTTCTTTTGCAGATACTGTTGACGTGTATAAAACATCCACTGAATCTAATCGCTCACCACCTTCGTTAATGACATAATATCTGTACTGAGCCGTACCAGAAATTCCTTCAGTTTCGTGGTAAGAGAATAACATCGTTGTTGCACCATCATTCACTGAAATATCATCCGGTGAAATAAATGGATCAGCTGGAGAAACAGCATCCGTATTGTAACAATCTGCACCCCAACAAAAATAATCTAACGTACCAGGCAACACTATAATTTTCGTTCTTTCAATTCTTAACACGTTTACTGCTCCAGAAACATTTTTCACTGTAAAATTCTGGTGAAGCGAAGCCTCTGTTGAAACAACTTCTACAACAGTTCCTGACACATCAACCAATTCTCCTTGTTTAAAGATCTCAATTCCTTGTGCATTCGCACCAATTAAGAAGAAAGTTGCCCCTAAGAATGTAACTATTTTTTTCATCTTTACGCTATTTAGCTTCAAATTTACGAATTAAATAGCATATACCATGCCGTTTTTTTTAAGGTTTTGACATTATTTTATTTTTGTCGATTTTAAGAATTCAACAGTTGACATGAATCCAAGAGCGAACAATGTTATTAAATGTCTTCGAAGAATATTTAAATTCAATTTATTAATATGTTTTTAATTAATTGATTTTTATATAATTATAAAATAAATATAATTAAATTTCACTTGATTGAAACATAACTTGACAGTTTGTTTGATTTGGATTTATTTTCCAATTCTTACGATTTGAGAAATCAACAATTAAGGTATTAATAGATTTCGATAGGTTAATTTAATTTTCTATTTTTGATGTTTCAAGGAATTTGGTCTAATATTTGAAAGTAGCAAGGAAAAAAGAAATTATGAAAAAAATAAATTTAGCAATTATCATTGGTGTCGGACTTTTAGGAAGTTTATCTTTTATGATTAGCAATAATGAAGAAGTTGGGAAAAAAATGCCCTCTGTCGTTGTTGAGGATTTAGAAGGGAATAAAATAAATTCTTCTGAACTTTCTAATGATGGGAATCCAATTGTTATTTCATTTTGGGCAACTTGGTGTACTCCTTGTCGATTAGAATTAAATACCATCGCTGAAGAATATGATGCACTTGTAGAAGAAACCGGTGTAAAATTGGTTGCCGTTTCGATTGACGATGAGCGAAATAAAAGTAAAGTTCGTCCAGTAGTTGATGCTTCAGGCTGGGAATACGACATTTGGATTGATGCCAACAGTGATTTAAAAAGAGCGATGGGCGTAAATTATCCACCTCAAACATTTGTGATTGACGGAGAAGGAAACATTGTATATTCACACGTTGGCTTTGTGCCTGGCGATGAAGAATCATTGTACGAAGAAGTAAGAAAACACTCGAAAAAACAATAAGCCTACCCCAACCACCCTTTATAACCTCGTCTAATTTTATAGTTTAATGAAAAAAATAGTTCTGATTGCATTTTGTTTTACTGTTTACTCTTCGTTTGGCCAGCTCCAAGGTGGAAGTATTACTGGAAACATGGAGGCTAATGTTCAATATTTGAATACAGATACGTTGATAGGTGCTTTTGCTCCTGATCAGAAAGTTGTAATCAATTCATATATGAACGTTAATTATTCGGTTAACAAGTTTAGGGCGGGAATTCGACTTGAGAGTTATTTGCCTGCAATTGCGGGGTATCCAGCTTTTTATTCGGGGTCAGGAATTCCTTTTCGCTTTTTCCAATATGCTTCGGATGAAATTACTGTCACTGTAGGTAATTTTTACGATCAATTTGGAAGTGGATTAATTTTTAGATCATACGAAGAGCGAGCATTAGGCTTGGATAATGCTATGGAAGGTGCAAGCCTTCGTTTTGCGCCTAAAAAGGGGGTTGAATTGAAAGGATTGATAGGTCGTCAGCGGGTGAATTTTGTGGATGGTAATCTGTTCAATTCTGATGGTACGGTGCGCGGTATAGACGCATCACTTAATTTAAATGATTTAATCCCAGGATTTGATGAATCAGATTTCAAAATCTCCATTGGTGGTAGTTTGGTCAGTCGTTATCAATCGGTTGCCAATGACACACTTATCCTCCCAAAAAATGTGGGATCGTATGGTGCGCGTATCGATATGCGTTACAAACGCTTTTATTTAAATGGAGAATACGTTCACAAAGAAAATGATCCAAACGCCCTCAATAATTACATCTATAATTCGGGACATGGGGCAATTTTCAATCTAGGTTATTCTCAAAAAGGACTTGGAATTATTTTAACCGGCAAATCGTTGGATAATATGGCCTTCCGTTCGGATAGATCGATATTAGGAAATCAAGCATTTATCAACTATTTACCTGCAACAAGTAATAATCATACCTATAACTTGCCAGGAACCTTGTATCCATACGCAACCAATCTGAAGGGAGAAGTTGCTTACCAATTAGATGTATTATACAAATTAGCTAAAGGAACATTTTTAGGAGGAAAATATGGAACCGATTTGCATTTGAATGTATCAGTAGCGACAGATTACAATAAAGATTACGAAACACCTGATTGGAAGAAAAATCGAATTTCATACGTGGCAAGGCCATTTGACGGAACAGATAGTTTGTACAATTTTGATTTCAACATTCATCTTAAAAGAAAATTAAACGACCGCTTTAAATTGGGGTTAAACTATTACCATTTCATCTATAATAACGATGTAAACGAGGTGACTAAATTAGCAAAACATTACATTACATCGGATATCGGGGTAATTGATTTGCAATATAAAATCAATAAAAAACACTCTATTCGTGCTGAATTTCAAGCGCTATTTACAAAGAAAGACCGAGGAAATTGGACTACCTTTTTAATTGAATATACGATTTCTCCAAAATGGTTTTTCACAGTGATGGATCAATACAATTATGGACATCCCGACGAAAGGTTAAAATTGCACTATTTGTTGGGGTCGTTTGGGTACATCCATGAAAATTCTCGCTTTATGTTTATGTACGGAAAACAAAGAGAAGGAATTTTGTGCGTAGGAGGCGTTTGCCGTCCAGTTCCAGCAACAAATGGACTTACATTTACATTTACACAATCATTTTAATTCAAAAAGTCATGAAAAATAATCTTATCCTATTTACCGGTTTACTTTTTTCATTTGGAGGATTTATATCTTGTGATAAAGTAGAATTTCCGAATGTTATTATCACGGACTTAGACACCAATCTTTATCCGGGCAATTTCATTGATTATGACTTCCCTGACTTTGAAGCAAATACAAATACATTAAGAAATGTACTAATTGAGGATTATACAGGCCATCAATGCCCTTTTTGTCCTAACGCGGCGGAGGATGCTGAAGCAATTGAAGCTTTGCATCCAGAGCGAGTATTCGTTGCTTCTATTCATGCCACACCGTCAGTGAGTGGGACTGGGACTTTCCAAGCAGTGAACGCCTCATTTCCGAGAGATTATACCAATCCACAAGGAAAAGAAATGGCGAGTACATTTTTCCAAGCTGAGGTTGGATTTAGCAGTAATCCAAGTGGAAATATCAATAGAATTCCGGGTGAAGATGGATTTTATTTCTTTGATTCAGAATTTTGGGGAGCTCGTACCGCCTTAGCGTTGGCTACAAGTTTGTCTGTTAACATTCAAGCGAAATCTACCTATTTCCCTGAAACAAATGGAGCATACATTCACACCGAAACAGAATTCTTAACCGATTTGACTGGTAATTACAATATGGTGATTTATGCTTTGGAGAACGAAACCGTATCTCCTCAGAAAATGCCTGATGGATCAACTAATGCGACTTACGTTCATCACGACATTCATCTGGGCAATTTATTTGGTGAAACTTGGGGACGACCGATTGCCACTGGCAGTATTGCATCTGGCACGAAAGTCAAAAAAGATTTTTCATATACACTACCAGAAGGATTAACAAAGGAAGAGATGCACTTTTTGGTGATTGTATTTAACAGGACCACTTACGAAGTAATGCAGGTAATTAAACACGAATTGTAGGTTGTTTTTCTCAAATTAATCTTCTTGACTTTTAGAGAATTTAAATGTAGTGTTCTCAATCTCTAACCGATTTTGACTTTTTAACATTTTTTTTGATTTTGTGGAAAATAAATTAACACATTCTCCGTCACTATAGAAAGAGTGGACTTTTTAAGCCTCAAACACCTATTGACATTGAAATGTTAATAAGTACTGATTAAATTCACTTGACTGGTGTCACTCTTTTTAGTAATTTTCATAAAACCTTAAATTTTGCCCTACTATGTTGGAATTGTGCAAAGAGATTTTAGTTAAAGTTAGTTTTGATAAAGTTTTATTTCAAAAGGAGTTATCAAAGGCTCTTAAATGGATAAAATCAGATGAGATTGATGGGTTCAAAGAATGGTGTTTAAAAACTTTCGGAAAAAAATACCCACAAATATTAGAACTACATTTCAAGGATTAAAAATCAATAGGGGCTTTTTAAGTCCCTTTTTTATTTCAATCAAATCCGTTAATAAATTAGCAATTAGGTATTATTTACTTGAGGAAATTGATATTTCTTTGGAGCCCTTTTAATTTAGTCCTTTTGATGGGCGAATGCCGGAAAACAGTGTTAAAAGTTTCCTGAGACAAGTCAGATAAATTTATTCCATTTAATTCTTTAATTGGCTGAAAAGCTGGTTCTTGATGAGGAAGTGAAAAACGATTCCAAGGACACACATCTTGACAGACATCACAACCAAAAATCCATTGATCCATTTTTCCTTTGAATTCTTTTGGCATTAATTCGTCCTTTAACTCGATGGTTAAATAAGAAATACATTTTGAACCATCAACGACATAAGGCTTCACAATAGCTTCGGTAGGACAAGCGTCGATACATTTTGTGCAAGAACCGCAATGATCTGTTACGGGATGATCATATTCCAAATCTAAATCAATAATTATCTCCCCGATAAAAAAAAATGATCCTACTTTTTTTGACAACAAATTAGAGTGTTTTCCAACCCATCCCAAGCCTGCCCGCTGGGCCCAAGCTTTGTCTAAAACAGGAGCAGAATCAGTAAAACATCGCGCAGACAATTTTTCACCTATAATTTCTTCAATGGCCTCAAGTAAGCGATCTAACTTATCTTTGATCACTTCGTGATAATCATTTCCATAAGCATATTTAGAGATTTTCATCAGCCCATTTTTAAACAAATCTTCTTCTGGAAAATAGTTTAACAAAACCGTTATCACGCTTTTCGCTTGATCCACCAATAAAGCAGGATTTACCCGTTTATCAAAATGATTTTCCATATAAAGCATCCTGCCATGAAAATTATTCTTCAACCAAGCTTCCAGCTGTTTCGCCTCCTTTTCAAGAAACTCAACTTTAGCAATTCCGCATGATAAAAACCCAAGCTCACTAGCTTTTTCTTTTATAAAACGAGAAAGTTTTTGGGGATTCATTAGAAGAGACCTCCTTGTTGGTAACCCATTGTTCGACCCAAATGTTTATAGGCCTTTTCAGTAGCTTTTCGGCCTCTTGGAGTTCTTAAAAGATACCCTTCTTTAATCAAATAAGGTTCATAGACCTCTTCAATCGTACCAGGATTTTCACTCACTGCTGTTGCGATGGTTGTCATTCCAACTGGTCCACCACTAAATTTATCAATAATAGCAGTGAGGATTTTATTATCCATTTCATCCAATCCATTCTGATCCACATTAAGAGCTTCGAGCGCAATAATTGCTATTTCGACATCAATGATTCCATTGCCCTTAATTTGAGCAAAATCTCTCACCCTTCTCAATAAAGCATTGGCAATACGGGGAGTTCCTCTACTTCGTCGAGCAATTTCCATCGCTGCATTTTCGTGAATTTCCATGTTTAAAATTCCTGAAGCTCTTGTGACGATTTTAGAAAGCACTTTTACGTCATAATACTCCAGACGCGAGTTAATTCCAAATCGAGCCCTTAAAGGCGCTGTTAAGAGACCAGAACGGGTGGTGGCACCAATTAAGGTAAACGGATTTAATGAGATTTGAACCGTTCTAGCACTTGGTCCCGTATCGATCATGATATCAATCATAAAATCCTCCATTGCCGAATAAAGATATTCTTCAATAACTGGACTAAGTCGATGAATTTCATCTATAAACAAGACATCACCTTCTTCTAAATTTGTTAGCAAACCAGCAAGATCACCAGGTTTATCCAGCACAGGTCCACTGGTAATTTTTATCCCAACCCCCATTTCATTGGCGATAATATTTGCGAGTGTCGTTTTACCAAGACCCGGAGGTCCGTGGAGCAAGACATGATCCAAGGATTCCTTTCGCAATTTAGCAGCTTGAACAAAAATAGATAGGTTGTCCGTTACTTTTCGTTGGCCAGCAAAATCATTGAATGATTTGGGCCGCAACACATATTCAAACTCCTCTTCTCGAGAAAATTGCTCTTCATCTCTATAATCAAACGATTCCAAAATTCAAATTTTAACTAAAGATAGATGGAATTTATGATCCAATCACGAATTTAGATGATAATTATAAACAACGATCTATGAACACAAAAAAACCATCTTCCAATTAAATGAAAGATGGTTCCTTTAAAATTATTAATTCAAATTAATGCTCGTGTTCGTCTTCTCCCAGTGGAACAGTTTGTGGAATATAATCCTCTTCTGCACCAGGTTTTGAATAATCATAAGGCCATCTGTGTACTTCTGGTAATTCATTTGGCCAGTTACCATGAACATGTTCAACTGGTGTTGTCCATTCAAGTGAATTTCCTTTCCAAGGATTTTGAACTGCCACTTGCCCTCTAAATGTGCTATAGAAGAAGTTAAACAAGAAAATCAACTGAGCTAAACCACCAATGATTGCGAAAATGGTAATCACCACATTCAAATCCATAAATATCTCCGCTTGATTGGTATCAAAACCTTCGTAAACACTGTAATCGTAATATCTTCTAGGAGCTCCACCAATTCCTACAAAGTGCATTGGGAAAAATACTCCATAAGCTGAAACTAACGTCAACCAGAAATGCACCATTCCAAGTTTCGAATTCATCATACGACCGTACATTTTAGGGAACCAGTGGTAAACACCGGCAAACATCCCAAAAATCGCCGAAAGCCCCATTACTACGTGGAAGTGAGCAACAACAAAATAGGTATCATGCACAGCAATGTCAAGTGCAGAGTCGGCAAGGATGATTCCAGTTACCCCTCCAGTAATGAAAGAAGAAACTAAACCAATTGAGAACAACATAGCCGGAGTGAATCTAAGATTACCTCTCCAAAGCGTAGTGATGTAGTTAAATACTTTAATCGCCGAAGGAATCGCAATTAAGAGTGTTGTAAATACGAATACCCCGCCTAAGAATGGATTCATTCCAGAAATAAACATGTGGTGACCCCATACAATGAATGACAAGAATGCAATTGCAAGAATTGAACCAATCATTGCACGGTATCCGAAGATTGGTTTACGTGCGTTATTAGAAATAATTTCAGAAGTTAATCCTAGTGCAGGTAAAAGTACGATATATACCTCTGGGTGACCTAAGAACCAGAATAAATGCTCATAAAGTACAGGAGATCCCCCTGATTGCTCCAAAACTTCGTTTGCAATAATTGCATCATTAATATAAAAACTTGTTCCTAAACCACGGTCCATTAACATTAAAACCACCGCAGAAACCAATACAGGGAAAGAAAGAACCCCAATCACCGCAGTGATAAAGAAAGCCCAAACCGTCAAAGGTAAACGTGTCATTTTCATACCACGCGTACGAAGGTTTAAAACGGTTACGATATAGTTCAAACTACCCAATAAAGAAGAAGCAATGAAAATCGTCATGGATAATAACCAAACCGTCATCCCAGCACCTGAACCTGGAATAGATTCTTCATAAACAGAAAGCGGCGGATAAATTGTCCAACCAGCCGAAGCGGGACCAGTTTCAAGGAACAACGAATACAACATCAACGCACTGGATAAAAAGAATAACCAATACGAGATCATATTCAATAGACCAGAAGCCATATCCCTAGCTCCAATTTGTAACGGAATCAATAGGTTACTAAATGTACCAGATAATCCCCCTGTTAATACAAAGAATACCATGATTGTTCCATGAATGGTAACAAGTCCCAGGTACATGCCTCGATCAAGAATTCCATCTGGTGCCCAAGTATCTCCTAAGAAGAAGGAAAGTACACCATTACTTTCACCTGGCCAAGCTAATTGAATTCTAAATAAAATAGAAAGAATTACGGCTACAACCGCCATGAAAATAGCTGTAATCAAATACTGCTTCCCAATCATTTTATGATCTTGCGAGAATATGTACTTGGTTATAAAACTCTCCTTATGGTGATGTCCGTGATCAGTATGAGCTGTTGCTGACATAATTTATCCTTTATAATGTGTTTTTAAACTTATTTATCTTGTTTATTAATGCCCGTTTCCTTCTGGATGTCCATCATTACCTTCCGCGTGATGATCACCATGGCTCGCTTCTGGCATTTTCATTCGTTCGATATCGATATTAACAGGAGCTGCGATTGAATCTGTTAACGCTGGAGATCCATCCGTAACTTTCCAAGCATTGTATTCATCTTTTGTACCAACTACCACTGCCATGTTCATGTTGGAGTGAGATACACCACAAATTTTATTACACATAAGAATGTAATTAAAATCAGGGTTACCTGTTATGTCTCTCATTTCTTGCGTTGTGTAGATTGGTTTTACCTTTAAAGTTGTACGTTGACCAGGAACACAGTTCATTTGCGCACGGAAGTGAGGGAAATAAGCCGAGTGAAGTACATCTTGTGATCTAAGAACGAAGAAATACTCTTGATCCTTAATTAAGAAAAGTGTTTTAGCCGTAAAATCGTCATTTGCGTACGCCAATTTATCTGGTTCATATAGATCAATCATCGTAATAATTCGCTCACGAATTCTTTCTAATTTCTCCACTTTAGCTAACATTTTATTCAAATTAGCTTCTGAAAAAGCTAATTTTCCTTTCGCCTCAGCATCAATTTGTTCATGTAGTTTTTTAATCTCTTGATTAATTCCGTGGATTCTCCATTGAATACTATTTTTAGAAACAACCCCTAAAGCATTCGTGTAAGATGCTTTAGTAGTAGTATCTTCCGCAGAACCAATTAATTTATAATCAGCATAACCCAATTTATTATCATCGCCAGAATAACGAGCAGTCCAATCAAATTGTTTACCGTAGATTTCAACCACAATTGCATCTGCAGAAGCAGGACCTGTGATATTATTCCAAGTCATCAAACCAAGAATGATAATTACGGCTAAAACACCAGCAGGTACAACAGTCCAGATCATCTCTAAACGGTTATCATGTGGAAACCAATGTGCTCTTCTTTTTGGATCATAAGCATATTTCCAAGAGAAAATGAACAACAAAGCATTTGTTAAAAGGAATACAAGAATAACTATCCACCAGTTCAAATTGTATAACCAGTCAATTTCTACCCCAATTTCAGAAGCTGCATTTGGCAAACCACCTCGTCCATATTCGAATAACATATAAAAGAACGACCCAAAAAACACCAACAAAAACGCAAGCATCAAAGATGCGTTAATATTGTTTACTCGAAGGTCAATATCTTCTTCTCTTTTCCCACTAAGCTTAGTAGAAAGTTCATACACACGCATTATTTGAGCAACAGCTATTACAACTAATACGATTACGACTAAAACAACAAATTTCATTCCCATTTCTTACTTCTTTTAATCTAGCTATTAATTAAATATGGTGATGTTTACTTTCATCCAAATAAGGGTGATTCTTTGGCATCAACGGTGCTTTTGTCAACGTTCTTAACACAACAAATGTAAACGCTCCTGCAAACATCAAGAACAAGCCAATTTCCATGAAACCAATTGAGCCGTATTCTCCCATTGTTCCCGGTGTAATCATCATGTAAACATCCGTCCAGTGACCAATGATAATGGCGATACACACAAACATCAAGATTCCAGCGTGTCTTTTTGCATCAGCAGACATCAAAATCAACATTGGAATAATAAAGTTAATCAAGAACATTCCCCAGAAAATAACTGGATATTCATCAATTCTGATAACATAATAAATGACCTCTTCAGGAATGTTTGCATACCAATACAACATCATTTGAGAGAAGAACAAATAAGACCATAAGAAACTAGTTGCGAAGATCCATTTTCCAATATCGTGGATATGGCTATCATTTACCTGCTGTAAATGTCCTTTTTTCTTTAAGTATAAAACAACCAACATAATTGTTGTCATTGCAGTACACCACATACCTCCAAATACATACCAACCAAACAAGGTAGAAAACCAGTGCGGATCGACAGACATAATCCAATGCCAAGAAGAAGTAGAACTAAAGTATCCGAACAATACTAAAAATAAAGCTGCTTTTGTAAAGTTTTTGAAGTGAATTTTAGTTCCACCTTCAAGATCCTCTTGTAAACTTCTTTTTCTAAAACCACGGTAAAAGAAAAAATAAGTTGCAAAATAAATCACTGTCACCACCCAGAAAAATGGTTTTGTTAAAAAAGGTGCTTTGTTCGCAATAATTGTATCATGCGCAACAATTTCAGGATCCATCCATTGATAAATGTGACCTGTGTGATGACCGTGCGTCGTTTTAGCTTCAAACCAACCTCCATCAGTAAATGTTAATAATAGGAAAAGAACAATTAATACGACAATACCTACCACAACATACGAAGCCACTCCTTCTACTACTCTTTTCACGGCAACAGACCAACCTGTTTCAGTTGCATATTGCAACGCCAAGAAAAATAATGCTCCTAAAGCGATTGCAAAGAAGAAAAATCCATCAATTAAAAAATTCGACAACAAGCGCGTCGCAAACTGATCTGTACCGCTATTTTGTACGATTCCAACAATTAACGCCAGTAAACCGACACCGATTACTCCGAAAATTGTTTTTTTAGCCTTAGCTGAAATTTGAAATTCCATGTACTTTACTTTTCTTAATAATTAATAATCACTTACTTAGGTAAAACCGGGGCGGCAGTTAACGAATCCAATCCAGCGATAACGTTTAATGAATCAGTTGCTGGCGCTTGACCAGCTGCTCTTCCTACCAATTTGTCAATGTGGTAAACAATTTTCCATCTTTCCACAGGATTCACTTGCGACCCGTGCGCACCCATTGTATTTCTACCGTAGGTAATAATGTAATACATTTCGCCAGCTGGCATATCTTTTTTATACGCAGGAGGAGGAGGGAATTTGCCATTACTATTTGTTATTACAGTACCTTGCCCATCACCCGCTTTTCCATGGCAATGAATACAAAATCTACCATATAATTCTTCACCTTCTTTTGCAACTTGTTCAGAGTATGCGATTGGATTTAGATCTAATCGAGCATTTGCTAAGCCAGTTGAATCCTCACGAGCTTCGAATAAACCATGACTTGAGCCAATTCCCATAGGCGCACCATGTCTATAAGGAGCTAAAAACATATCTCCAGATAATGTATATGGAATTGTTCCTTGAGGAGCCAAATAAGAGAACTTACGTTCTACCATATTAAGCGCTGCGGTATCAACCATGCCACGAACTTCTCCATAATCAACTTGACCTTCAACAGATGGAGCACGATACATATCAGGCATATACTCCAATCCGGGAGAATTGTTATCACCCACGCACGAAACTAATGTCCCTGTGGTGATAAAAGCTACTACCGTTAAAATTTTAAATGCTCTTAGTTTCATTTCTACATTTTTCATTTTGTCCGATCCGTCTTGTGAACTATTCCTTACAATGCGGTTATCTTATTACTACTCGTGTTATTTTATAACAACGTAATCTCTTTCTTCAATTTCAACAATATCTGTTTCCTTAATTTTCTTGTGCAATTCACTTGCAGAAAATTTATGGTTATCAGATAAACGAATTTCCATTACAAATCTATCATCCGTTGTTCTTGGATAAGGATTATCTGCTGGCATTCCCGGCAAAGTTTTGTTTCTTAACAAATAAGTTAAGGCCATACCATGAGCAGCGAACAATACAGTAAACTCAAACGTAATTGGAACGAAAGCTGGAAAATTTTGCAAAAGGCTAAAATTTGGCTTGCCTCCAATATTCATTGGCCAGTTGTCGATCATCATATATTTGAATCCGATCACCGCAAGGGTCATTCCGAGTAATCCAAACATGAAAGAAACGATTCCTAGGCGCGTATGTTGAACTCCAATAACTGGATCAATTCCGTGAACAGGAAATGGCGAAAATACATCAGTAATATGAACTCCTTGCGCAACTAATTTCTTAGCACTGTCAAGTAGTACCATATCATCATCATACATTGCATAAATTACTCTATCAGCCATGTGATTCTTATTTATTCATTATTGTTATTAGTACTTTCTTCTGTATCCTCGTGATGAGCGTCTGAATGATCATCTGAAACAGCTGGCTCTAGGTCATGAGCTTCCACCACTGGCTCAATCACTTCAGCAACCGGTGCCGCAGCAACCGGAGCTGGTGTAGGTTTGTTCTTTTTAGGAGCGGTATCATTTTTATATGATTCTCCAGAAGATTTTAATATCGTTTTCAATTCCGCAATTGGAAGAATTGGGAAATATCGCGCAAAAGCAAGGTAAAACACGAAGAAAAGACCGATTGTTCCAATATAGATTCCTATATCTGTCCATGTTGGGTGGAACATACTCCAAGAAGAAGGTAAATAATCTTGGTGTAGCGAAGTAACGATAATTACGAAACGTTCGAACCACATTCCGATATTTACAACGATGGAGATAAAGAACGTAAATAATAAACTTCTTCTTAATTTTTTGAACCACATTAATTGTGGAGAGATTACGTTACATGTCATCATGGCTGCATACGCCCACCAATAAGGGCCAGTTGCTCTATTAATGAAGGCATACGATTCATACTCAACCCCAGAATACCAAGACATGAAAAGCTCAGTTAAATAAGCCACCCCAACAATAGAACCTGTTACCATAATAACAATGTTCATATATTCGATGTGTTTTACGTGGAGATAAGCTTCTAATTTCAAACCTTTACGAACAATCAACATGATCGTTTGTACCATTGCGAATCCAGAGAAAACCGCACCGGCAACGAAATAAGGAGGGAAGATAGTGGTATGCCAACCTGGAATTACCGACGTAGCAAAGTCAAACGATACAATGGAGTGAACTGAGAATACAAGTGGTGTAGCCAAACCAGCTAAAACCAATGATACAATTTCGAAACGATTCCAATGTTTTGCTCTACCCGACCATCCAAAAGAAAGGATTGAATACATCTTTTTAGACACTGGGTTTTTAGCACGATCTCTGATAGTTGCGAAATCCGGAATTAAACCAATATACCAGAAAACGAAACCAACTGATAAATAGGTGGTAATCGCAAATACGTCCCAAAGGAGCGGCGAGTTAAAGTTAACCCAAAGTGAACCAAATTGATTTGGAATCGGCATTACCCAATATCCTACCCAAAGACGGCCCATGTGTATTAAAGGGAATAAACCTGCCATAAATACGGCAAAGATTGTCATCGCCTCAGCAGCACGGTTAATCGCCATTCTCCATTTTTGTCTGAAGAGCAACAATACAGCAGAAATCAACGTTCCCGCGTGACCGATCCCTACCCACCATACGAAGTTAGTAATATCCCATGCCCATTGAACAGTTTTGTTCAATCCCCATGTTCCAATACCTGTACCCAGCAAGTATAGAATACAGCCAACCCCATAAAGCCCTAATAAAAGAGCGATACCGAATAAGATGTACCAAGCTTTTGGAGCCTTTCCTTCGATAGATCTACAAACATCCTCGGTTATATCGTGGTATGTTTTATGACCTAAAATTAACGGTTCTCTAATTGCAGATTCCTTGTGCATTCGTTTCGTTTTAGTATTATCTAAAAAAATTTATTTTTAATGTCCAGCTACTTCGTTATGTGTTTCATCAACTTTATGACCTGTGTCTAAAGTAGCATGCTCACCATGTTCGGCTTCGTGTTCACCGCCATGTTCACCATGTCCTGATTGAATATCAACGAGTGCTGGATTTGCTTCATTTCTAACTTTTACTTTGTACCAAATATTTGGTTTAATACCCACTTCTTCAAGTGCTTGATAAGCTCTCTTTTCTTCAGAAGCTTTTCTGATTTGAGAAGAAGGATCATTCCAATCTCCAAACGTAATTGCGTTTGAAGGACAAACATCCGAACATGCAGTTGTTACATCCCCATCAACTACTGGCCGCATTGCCTTTTTAGCAACTAATTTACCAGTTTGAATTTTTTGAACACAGAACGAACATTTTTCCATTACCCCACGCGTACGAACTGTAACGTCTGGGTTAAGCACCATACGACCTAAATCATCCTGTGCTGGGTTCACTTCGGTGAATTTTCTGTACGATGGGTAGTTAAACCAGTTAAAACGACGTACTTTATACGGACAGTTATTTGCGCAATAACGTGTACCAATACATCTGTTATATGTCATTTGGTTTAAACCTTCGTTGGAGTGTGTTGTTGCTGCAACTGGACAAACCGTTTCACATGGAGCGTGGTTACAGTGCTGGCACAACATTGGCATAAACGCCACTTTCGGATTATCTGAAGGGATTTTTAACCCATCAAAACCTTCTGATTGAAATTTTTCAGGAATTCTGGTTCCAACAGCAGCTTCAACATCAGATGCGTAGTAACGATCGATACGTAACCATTGCATTTCACGTCCTCTTCTTACTTCATCTCTACCAACAACAGGAACGTTGTTTTCAGAACCACAAGCAATTACACAAGAACCACAACCAACACACAAGTTCAAATCGATGGACATTGCCCAACGGTGACCTACATGCTCAACTGGATGCTCTTCCCATAAATCGTACTCTTCTGTTAATTTCTCGTCGTGATTCCAACCAGAATGAAGTTTATGTCTATGATTGTATGCCGCAGCTTCTTCCGCTTTGTAAATTTCGAATGTCGTTTCTTTCATGATGGAATTTCTTGCCATCACGGTTGAATGCGTTTGTGTACAAGCTAAGGTATAACCCTCTCCGCTGTCTGCAATAGTTGCAGCAAACGACTCGTTCATATTTCCTTTTGCCAATTTAAATGCATTGGCACCAATTACTGCTTTAGATGCAAGTCCGTAAATACCTTCTTGTTGGTACGCAGATTTTCCAATTGCTTCTCCATTTGCACCACGACCATAACCATAAGCTATCCCAATCGTACCAGGCGTTTGACCAGGTTGCGGATAAACAGGCAATTTCACTGAAACACCTTCTACGGTAACTGTGACAACATTTTGTTTTTCTTCTTGACCTAAACCTTTGTTGAAGTTTTTAGCGTCCATGTCAGCTGGTGCCATGGTAACATAGTTGTCCCAAGTTACTTTTGTAACCGGATCTGGAAGCTCTTGTAACCAAGGATTGTTTGCATGAATCCCTGATCCAATTCCCGCTTTTTGGTAATAAGTTACTTCCCACTCACCACCTTTTACAGCTCCCTCGGCTTTACCAGCAGCAGCTAAATCAC
Source organism: Crocinitomix sp. (assembly GCA_044361315.1). Lineage (GTDB taxonomy): Bacteria > Bacteroidota > Bacteroidia > Flavobacteriales_D > Crocinitomicaceae > Crocinitomix. Next base: position 262,990 of record JBIKJA010000001.1, read on the forward strand.
CTACAAATGCAATTGCCGTTGGCGCAACAGCAATATCTGACTCACAACTATCGTGAACAATTTTCGACCAATAAGCATGGAAATCAACTTGAGCTGTTTGCATGTCAAAGACATAAATTTTCCACATTGAGCGGATATACTCGTAATAATTTTTACTGTTTTTACCAACATGAGTTGCCATTCCTGCCCACACCATTAACGACTCAGCTGCTTGACGCGTATCGTGTAAAGGTCGAATAGTTGGTTGAGCAATTGAATAATGATTTGCTTTTGGATTAAAATCATTCCAAGCCTCTAAAGCATGATGATCAGGGCAAATATATTTACATAAACTTGCGGTTTCATCTGCATATTTAGATAATGAAATTGACAAGTCAACTTTTGCTAAACCTGCTTTAAATGCGTCTGCATCGGCAAGCGTGTACATTGGGTTAGTATCCCACATAATCACAGCACCTACTTTGCCAGCTTGCATATCTTTAATCAATCCAGCAATTTTATCATCTTCTGACTTATGAAGATTGATTGGATTGTTAAAATTGATGGTAGAAGAATAGTTATCCAATGCACTGTTGATTGAATTCACAATCACTTGAATTGATTTTCTATTTGAACCAGCAACTACTAATGATTTACCTTTCGCTGCTTTTAATTCTTTTGCGGCTAATTTAACACTAGCCACCACTTCAGCAGACAGTGTCGAAGTTTGAACGCCAGCAATTGGAGTTCCAGTTATTTCTTGGTGTAATAGGGCCACTACTTTTCCTTGTTCAGAGGGCTTAATCATTGAACGCACATCTGCATTTGAACCTGTCATTGACATATTAGATTCAAATTGGAAATGACGTGACATCCAATCATGTTCAGGATTTCTAGAAACCACGTAATCCCCAAGGAATTGAGTCGGCAACAACCATGAATTCATAAAATCTGCTGCCACACTCACAATCACTTTCGCTTTTGAAAAGTCGTAGTCAGGAATGATATTTTTACCAAAAGACTCTAGGTTCGCTTGACGAATTCCGTTGTAAGAAATTGCGTCATATTGGATGTGATCAACGAATTCACTATTTGCTGTTGGAACAAGCGCATCAATTGGTTCACCCGCTGCAATATCACTAGTTATTTCAGTTGGCGTAATTACTTGCGTTCCTCCACCAATTTTTTTCTTAAATTCATCAATAATTACACCTGCAGACATACTGATGACAGTATTCGATAAAAGAACAACCTTTTTTCCTTTTGCTACAGTCTCATTTAATTTTTTTATAATCTCACCATCTGCTTTTTCCCAAGAAATTGGGGCAGCTTGGAAGGTTGGATTTTGCAGTCTTTCACCATCATAAAGCGACAAAACCGATCCAATAATTCTTGGATTTGTTCCACCTTTAGTGAATCCATTCTTTTTATTTCCAGTAATATGGATTGGACGACCTTCACGGGTTTTTACCATGATGCTTGCATAGGTCTCACCATCGTAATAAGAAGACGCGTACCAATTTGCAACCCCAGGAGTAATATCTTCTGGTTTAACAACATATGGAACTGCTTTTACCACAGGTGCTTCGCACGCTGCAACGGTAGCGGCTGCCACACTGAAACCTAAAAATTTCAAGAAATCTCTTCTTCCAGTAGACGACTCATCTAATTTATCCTCTGCTAAAAACTGATCAACACTTAATTCTTGAGGAAATTCATTTTTCGACGAAGCTAAAAACTCCGGCGTTTCATTTAATTCATCAAGACCTTTCCAGTATTTTCTATTTGTTCCCATATCTATATATAGTCTCTTTAATCCTAATTAGTAATGACATTTAGCACATTCCAATCCTCCCAATTCTCCCACGGTTACCATATCATCCTCTAAATATTTTTGATAGGTTTTCTTATCTAATAGTAATCGTTTATGAATCATTTCATAATAACTTCCTTCAGGTGCGTTTGCAATATCCACACTCGATTGTCTGTGACATTCGATACACCATCCCATTGTTAGGGTAGGTTTAGTAAATTTAATTGCATTTTCATCGTAATCTTCGTCAGTTACACCAACATTATTTAACTCTTCGGTGGTCATTACTTTACCAACAGTTTGTTTTTTCATGTTTCCGTGACATTGTTTACAATCAACTCCACCAGCAACAACGTGTTGTGAGTGATTAAAATAAACGTGATCTGGAAGGTTATGAACTTTTACCCATTTAATCGGTTTGGTCACACCTGTGTACTCTTTTTTAACAGGATCATAACCAGCGGCATCGTAAATTTTAGCGATTTCTTCTGTTCCTGTTGTTGTACCTTCACTAACCGTTTTATGACAGTTCATACATACGTTAACCGTTGGAATGGTTGCATATTTTGATTTTGTTACGGCGTTGTGACAGTATTTACAATCAATGCCTAAAGTACCTGCGTGCAATTCGTGCGAATAAGCAATTGGTTGTTCTGGTTTATAATCTTCATAAACCCCTAATTCTAGCCATTTTGTCATTCCCATTGCTAATAATAGTACGATGGTAACAAATACAGTTACTCCAAACCAACCTCTATTTTTCCAAGCCCAAGAACGAGCAGATTCACCAATAGTTAATTGCTCTTGTTCTTCTTCTCCGTCTTTTTTACGTGCTAAAGCTGCTAAGTTTCCACGAACACCTGCTACAACACTGATCACGGTAACTAATAAACCAGCCAACAACCACCAATAAAGCGAAGAAGATTCAGTTTCAACTTCTGCTCCTACAGCAACAACTGGAGTCGCTGCAACAGGCGGAGTATACGCCTCGACATAAGCAAAGATATCATCGATTTGTTTGTTATCGAGATTCTGAGCAGTCATCGCCGTTTTCTTCCATGTAGCAAAAAGTTGATTTGCATACGCATCTCCATTTGCTATAACAGTTGAAGAATTTTTCACCCAAGCGTAGAATTGCTCTTCGCTTGAATTGTCAATCCATCGTTGTCTTGCCCCTTTAAGGGCTGGACCCGTCATGTCTTTGTCAGGAAAGTGACAAGAGGCACAATTTGATTTAAATAATTTCTCTCCATTTGCAGGATCCACATCTTGGGCATGAAGATTGTATGTAAAAGATATCAGCGCAATAGCGGTTAAAGCTATCTGCTTGATTTTGTTAGAGATGAACAAACTTTTTATTTTCATTTGAAAAATTTTATTCCTTTTTTCGTTAGTATCTAGGATACTTAATCACGTACAAAATTAGCACAATGTCGTTTTAACAGCCGAATTTAGGGAATTTTTTGCGGGGGCGAATGCTAATTTAAATTGATTCTAAATAAACATGGTGTGCAACCGCTTACAAAATAATAATTTAGGTAGAAATGATCATAAAAAAAGTTAAATCCGAAGTTTTAGAAAAACAGGTAATCTGTTTTTGTTTACCTTTGCTTTAATAATAGTTATTTAAGATATGAAAACGTTACTTTTCTTGAGTTTAGTAGTTTTATTCAATTTAACTTCGATTGGACAAGACGACTGGTTAAAATATACCTCGAAGGATAGTTTAAGTATGCGAAATCCTGATTTAAATTTTTATGCTAAAAGAGGTAAAGTAACTGTACGCAAAGATGCACGCTTGGACAAACTCAGTGATTTTGTTCGATCGGGTGAATCAACTCCGGAAGGTGTAAAAATTGATGGTTTTCGAATTATGATTTTTTTTGACCAAGATAAGTCGATTGTTTCGCAGCAAAAAGCAAGTTTTTTAGCGCGATATGGTCATTTACACAAAGCGTATATTGATTATAACGCTCCTAACTATCGACTACGGGTTGGAAATTTCAGAACCCGATTAGAGGCGGAAGGTTTAAAAGCTGAATTAGCTGGGTTTTTTCCAACAGCTGTTGTGGTAGAGGATAAAATTCAGTTGCCGGCGATTCCGAATCAATAAGTGGCTTCGAGAGCACTTCGATTAGACTCTCGGCAAACTCAAACATTAATAAAAATTTTAGCGAGCGGGACGCTAGTGCCATGTTCAATCTATTACCGATCTTAGATTATTAGAAAGAAAAATAGATTTAGACCGATTTAATTCTCAGACAAAAAAAACCACCGCCATTGAAAATTCAATTGACGATGGTTTTAATAATTTTCATGATTTATTTTATAGCAACCTCAACTTCGTGGTATGCTTCGATTAAATCGCCTACTTCGATATTGTCAAATTTATCAATATTTAAACCACACTCGTAGTTGTTTTTCACTTCTTTGACGTCGTCTTTGAATCGTTTTAATGAACCCAAGAAACCGTCGTGAACAACTATTCCATCTCGAATTACCCGTACTTTTGAATTTCGTAAAATTCGGCCTTCAGAAACATAGCACCCTGCGATGGTTCCGACTTTGGAGATTTTAAACGTTTCACGAATTTCGGCCACCCCAAGAATTTCTTCTTTAAATTCTGGAGCCAACATTCCTTTCATAGCGTGCTCTATCTCTTCGATAGCTTTATAGATAATCGAATACAAACGAACATCGATTCCTTCACGTTCAGCTGCTTTTCTAGCAATAGCAGATGGTCGAACTTGGAAACCAATTACGATGGCATTGGATGCAGAAGCAAGAGTAACATCGGCCTCAGAAATTTGACCAACTCCTTTGTGAATGATGTTTACTTGAATTTTTTCTGTAGACAATTTCAATAATGAATCGGATACAGCTTCCACCGAACCATCCACGTCCCCTTTTACGATAAGGTTTAATTCTTGGAAATCTCCAATTGCCAAACGATCCCCAATTGTTTTAAGGGTAACACGTTTTTGTGTTCTAAAGCCTTGTTCTCTACTCAATTGCTCACGTTTGGAAGCGATTAATTTGACCTCTTTTTCGTCGGCCATTGAATTAAATTGATCTCCCGCGCTTGGCGCACCATTGAACCCTAGGATAGAAACTGGTGTTGAAGGGCCTGCCTCTTTCACCAATGCACCTTTATCATTGTGCATCGCTTTTACCTTTCCGTAGTTTTTACCTGCGATAATAGGATCTCCAACTCTTAATGTTCCGGAAGAAACGAGCACGGTAGTTACGTACCCTTTACCTTTATCCAAAAGGGATTCAACAACTGTACCAGTTGCACGTTTATTTGGGTTAGCTTTTAATTCCAATAATTCGGCTTCTAGCAATACTTTTTCGAGCAATTCATCAATATTGATTCCTTTTTTAGCTGAAATTTCTTGGGATTGGTATTTGCCACCCCAATCTTCAACAAGGATATTCATTTGAGAAAGTTGCTCTTTTATTTTTTCAGTATTTGCTCCTGGCTTATCAATTTTATTGATGGCAAATACAATTGGAACTTCGGCCGCTTGAGCATGTGCAATAGCTTCTTTAGTTTGAGGCATTACATCATCATCAGCAGCGACAATAATAATTGCGATGTCCGTAACTTGTGCTCCCCTTGCACGCATAGCTGTAAAAGCTTCGTGACCCGGAGTATCCAAGAACGTAACGTGTTTTCCTGTTTTAGTTTCAACCGAATATGCCCCGATATGCTGGGTGATTCCCCCTGCCTCGCCTTGAATAACGTTAGCAGAACGAATATAATCTAGCAATGACGTTTTACCATGATCCACGTGACCCATTACAGTCACAATTGGTGGACGTTCAATTAAATCTTCTTCAGAATCCTCTTCAACGGTGATAGATTCTTGTACGTCAGCACTAATAAATTCTGTATCAAAATCAAATTCAGAAGCTACCAATTCTATTGTTTCTCTATCCAAACGTTGGTTGATTGAAGCGAAAATTTTCAAGTTCATACAAGACGCAATAACCTCCGTAGGACTTACATCCATCATGGTTGCCAATTGCGACACCGTTACAAACTCGGTAATTTTTAAGATGCTTTTTTGAAGTTCTTCTTGTTCCAATTCCTCAGCTCTACGATCAGCAACGTTTTGTCTTTTTTCACGACGATAAACCGCCGCTTTCTTTTTATTTCCACCTTGTAAACGTGCTAAAGTTTCTTTAATTTCTTTTTGGATTTCGGCGTCTGTTACCAACGGTTTATCCTTTTTAGCAAATTTATTGTTTTTACCTTTTGATTGGTTTTGGCCTTGACCCTGACTTTGCTGTCCAATTGGACGATTCTGTGCAGTGACTTGTCCTTGTTGATCAGTTGTTGCAGGTTTGGTTAATTGCTTATCAATGTTAACCTTTTTAATTCTTTTTCGTTTTTTACGAGAATTATTATCAGCTTTTTCGCGTTCGATAGGTAAAACCATCCGTCCAACTACCACAGGGCCAGAAAGTTTTTGCGAAGACATTTTAATGGTTTCAATTTCTTCAACCCCTTTTTTTTGCTCCTCGTGACTTGACGCTCCTTTGTCAACTTTTTGTTCTTGCACATTTTCAACAACTGGAGTTTCTAATTTTGGAGTTACTTTAGGTGTCTCGTAGGGTTCAAATTTTTTCTTCGCCGGCCTCGTTTTTTGATTTAAGGCATCTAAATCGATTTTACCTAAAATAGAAACACCACCTTTTTGAGGTTCGTCCATTGGTGTTTCCACGGCTTTTTCTGCCACAATTACTGGTTCGATTTTAGGAACCTCAACTGGCGGTTTTTCAGCGATCTTTTCTTCTACCAAACGCACAGGCGGTACATACGGTTTTTGGAAAATTTTTACTTCCGGCTTTTCATCGGCATAATCATCGTCGTCATCATCGTCATCGGAAGGGACGGTTTCTTTTTTAACATCTTTCAACGAAATTGATTCTCTTTTTTCACGCCCAATATCAACCGTCTCAGAATTTTGTTTCGCCACTTTATCATCTTTGAATTGCTGATCCAAAATTGACAAAATAGTTGATTCTATTTTGGTATTTGGGTTAGAATCAATTGCAATTCCTTTGATATGCAAAAAATCCACAATAGTAGTAATACTAATATTGAATTCCTTTGCGACCTTATTTAACCTTTTTTCCTGACCTCCCATTATGCTGTATGCTTTACCACCTTAATTTTTTTTGGCATCTTACGAGAGATACCTTTTAATAGTTTCTACTTTATTGTGTCTTATTCAAACTCTGCTTTTAATACGTTCAGAACATCTTCGATTGTTTCTAATTCTAAATCCGTTCTTCGCGTTAACTCTTCAGCATCTAATTCAAGCACAGATTTCGCAGAATCTAAACCAATTGATTTTAATTCTTTAATCACCCATCCTTCAATTTCATCTGAGAATTCATCTAAATCCACATCTTCAATATCTTCTGCACCTTCACGATAAACATCAATTTCGTAGCCGCTTAATTTACCAGCTAATTTAATGTTATGTCCACCTTTACCAATTGCCAAGGATACCTGATCTGTTTTTAAATAAACATCTGCACGCATATTCACCTCGTCTAATTCGATAGAAGTAATTTTTGCTGGAGAGAGTGCACGTTGAATAAATAATTTATCGTTTGATGTATAATTAATTACATCTATATTTTCATTCTTTAACTCTCGAACAATGCCATGAATTCTTGCCCCTTTCATACCAACACAAGCTCCAACTGGATCAATTCGATCGTCATAAGATTCGACCGCTACTTTTGCTCTTTCACCTGGCTCACGCACTATTTTTTTGATGGTAATTAAACCATCAAATACTTCAGGAACTTCCAATTCGAACAAGCGCTCCAAAAATTCAGTCGCAGTACGCGACAAAATAATAATTGGGCTATTATTTCTTAAATCAACTCGAGCAACAACAGCACGAACGGATTCGCCTTTTTTGAAATAATCTGATGGGATTTGTTCTTGTTTTGGTAAAATCAATTCATTTCCTTCGTCATCCAACACAAGAATTTCACGTTTCCAAACTTGGTAAACTTCACCAGTAATAATTTCACCGATTCTTTCTTTGTATTTTTTGTAGATATGATCTTTTTCTAATTCTAGGATTCTAGAAATTAAATTTTGTCTTAAGGACAATACATTTCTTCGACCAAAATCATCCAATTTCACCTCTTCGGCAACTTCTTCACCAACTTCAAAATCGGCTTCAATTTGCACGGCTTCTGAAAGCGAGATTTCGATGTTTTCATCTTCTACCTCACCATCTGGGACGATTTCACGATTAATCCAGATTTCAACATCACCCTTATCTGGGTTAATAATAACGTCAATATGGTCATCTGAACCATATTTTTTCTTGAGCATCGATCTGAAGACATCTTGTAGGATGTTCATCATTGTTTCTCTGTCAATATTCTTAAATTCCTTAAACTCCGAAAAGGATTCTATTAATTCCAACGCGTTCATATCATCAAATTTTTAAAAAGAAATTATCAATTTAACTTCTTTTACATCATTATATTTAAAGGGTATTTCTTCCGTAATCCACACTTTTGTTTTTCGTCCTTCGACGTTTCTTTTTTCTTTTACTTCTACACTAATTTGTTCCTCATCAGCGGTTTTTAAAATTCCTTGGAATTTCTGACCATTTTGATTGGTGACCACTTTTACTTCTCTTCCAATATTTTTTTTAAATTGTTTTAATGCCCGCAGCGGTTGATCCAAGCCTGCAGAAGAAACTTCGAGCGAAAAATCTTCGATTTCACGGTCTAAATTATGCTCAATATTTCTACTTACCGACATGCAATCTTCGATTGCAATTGAACCAACTTCTTTATCCAATTCAAGAAAAATTTGATTGCCCGTACCGATTTTTAATTCCACAATATAGATTCCCAAATTGAGTTCTTCAATCCGTTCTTCCGCTAATTTTAATATTGTTTTTTTATCAATCATTTTTCGTACAAAAAGAGGGGACAACGGTCCCCTCTTCTTTTAATGTTTCTTAATCGGCACAAATATAGTATGTTTCGCTTGGTTTTCCAAAGGTTTTTGCAAATTTATTTACTTTCCACTTCAAATTAGTGTTTTTTTATGCTGGATAAATTTTATGTGCTAAAATTTTACTTGGGGATGCATCGCTTTCTAAACTAATTATTTGAAGGTGGATCAGGTATGTTCCATCCTGCAAAATAGTGGGAATATAGAGCAATTCGGAAATTGTTTTTTGATAAGCTGGTTTTGCAGGATAATTCCAAAAAATGTGATGCGCAGATAATTTACCGTGATCCATTTCTCGATCGACAGAAGGGAGATCTACCATGAGGTGATCGATTCCCAATTCGTTGATGAGTTCCATTGCTTCTTCCTCAAAATAGGCAGGATTGGTATCGGAATATTGAAAAGTTCTTTTTTCCTCCACATTAGGAAGGGTTCGGATGATCAAAACTTTTGAATCTTGTTCCGCTTGAAATTTTTCAAGTATTGCATCTTTCGTAATTACCAAATCATAGGTGTTGAATTCATTATTCCAAACTTGTTGGGGGGTTACTGAAATCATTTGTCCAATAAAATGAAATTCGGTTAGACATTGATTAATGGTAATATTTTCTTTAGAGATATGCCCTACACATTCGGTATGTGTTCCGTTGCCATGTGGGTTTAAGGTAATGTTCCGAAAATTTACCGGACCTCCTTGACTAACATCGCCTATAAAACCTTCTGCAACGACCGGTTCAATTTTAACTGGGGGACAATGCCACGCACTTACACTTTCCCCATGATTGGTGAGTGGGAGCGAAAGATCTACAAATTCGTCACTTAGAAAATAACGGGTATTGTCCAAAAATAATTTCATTATTACAAGAATTGAATTCAAATATAGATAAAAATATGCGGAAAGATAAGGATGAATTAACACTAGGTTGAGAGAAATACCTGAATTATGAATACATTTGCGCCAGACATTTAACTATGGCAAAGCACAAACTTTTATTTGAGGATGATTTTTCATTCGATTTAATTGGAATTTGCTCGAGCAATGCGGATTATCGACTTTCATGGGCAATAAACCGAGCCTTGTCATTGGCTTTGGTGAAAGATGTTGATTTAAATGTGCGTTTGAGGACTGATGAGGATCATTTATTTTCATTTTACTCGTTTTTTGATGAGGATGAGCATATTGAATATTATTTAATTAAAAATTTATCAGATAATTTTTTGAAATTGATTCCCGAACAAAATCAAATTGACTATTTTTTAGTGATAAAGAATAATTTCACATTTGATGTGTCAGACTTGATTCAAAAGTTAAAAGAGGTTGATATAATTTTAGCCGCTTTTCCATTTGATCCCAATTCGTTAAAGTCTAAAGGAAATTTAGTTTTTTAAATCACTCAAACCATTTTAATACTTGATAAGTGTTTTAAAATAGAGAAAGAAACGTAGCGTATTAAATAGCATTGATTTTAAGGATGCTTTAAGAAAAAATGAAATGAAAAAAACAAAAATTGTAGCAACCATGGGGCCTGCTTGTGCTTCATCGAAAGAAGTTTTAAGGAAATTAATTAAAGCTGGAGTAAATGTTTGCCGCTTAAACTTTTCACATGGGTCGCATGAGGATCATTTGTCGACCATAAAAATGATTCGCGAGATTAATGCCGAAGAAGGGCTTAATGTTTCGATTCTTGCCGATTTACAAGGTCCTAAAATTCGAATTGGAGAAGTTGAAGATAATGGTGTGAATTTAGTAAATGGTGCAAGCTTAGTTATTACTACAAAGAAACTAATTGGTACTTCAGAACGGGTGTATTTAACGTATAAAGAATTTCCACGGGACGTAAAAGTGGGCGATAAGGTGCTCATGGACGATGGGAAATTACAATTAGAAGTGGTGTCAACCAACCGAGTGGATGAAGTTTATACCAAGGTGGTTCACGGCGGAATTTTACGTTCTAAAAAAGGGGTAAACTTACCAAACACAGTTATTTCAATGCCATGTATCACCGAAAAAGATGCCATTGATTTAGATTTTGCCCTTTCTCAGGCAGTGGATTGGGTTGGACTTTCTTTTGTTCGCTCAGCAAGAGATATCATTGAATTAAAACACATCATTCAAAATAAAAAATGCCACGCAAAAGTGATTGCTAAGATTGAAAAACCAGAAGCAATTTCTGAAATTGAAGATATTATAAAGGTGACAGATGCAATTATGGTGGCGCGTGGTGATTTAGGCGTTGAAGTTCCTATGGAGACTGTTCCAAATCTTCAAAAAATGATGATTAAAATGTGTCGAAAATATGCTAAACCTACCATTGTTGCCACCCAAATGATGGAAAGTATGATTGATAATTTTACCCCTAACAGAGCGGAGGTAAATGATGTTGCAAATGCTGTTTTGGACGGTGCAGACGCGCTAATGCTATCAGGAGAAACCTCTGTAGGTAAATATCCGTTGGAAGTTATTGAAGCGATGAGTAAAATCATTATTGAGGTGGAAAAAAATGATGAAATTTACAATAAGGAGGAGCTTCCAGAAAGAAATCAAGAACGATTTATAACGGATTCGGTTTGTTTTAACGCAACGCGATTAGCGCAACGTGTAGAAGCAAAAGGAATTATTACCATGACTTTTTCGGGATATACGGCCTATAAAATTTCATCGCAACGACCAAAGTCGGATACGTTTGTATTTACCGAAAACCGTGAAATTTTGAGTCAATTGAGTTTGGTATGGGGCGTTCAAGGTTATTTTTACGATAAAATGGTAAGTACTGAAAATACCATTAGCGACAGTAAATACATACTTAAAAAATTAGGTTTGGTGCAAGAAGGCGACATGGTGGTTAACATTGCCTCTGTTCCTATCGAAGAGAAAGGGCACTCGAACATGGTAAAGTTGAGTTATGTGTAATGAGTATTGGAATGCTAGTTGCTAACAATTTAGTAAGATTTTAGTTATAAACCTGAATGCGACTCTAAATTACCATTCAGATTTTTATTAAAATTCGAAGGATTAACCCTATTCTTTGGATTTCTGGAATCAATACATTATAATTAGTAGACTACTTAAAATATTGGCATCGGTGTTTTCGTATTGAAAAACATGATTTTTCCGTCAAAACAACTCGAAATAGCCCGCTATTACTTCGTTGCTTTTTCTCAAACTCAAGCTTTTCTAGGCGATCTGAATGAAATTTAAAATCGAATTCAGGTTATAAGTAGGTCCCTTTCTTTAGGTTTTGAAAATTTATCGTGGTTATAGGTGCTTGAATTTTCCTTTGGAATGGAAAGCGAATCCCGTTTTTGGGCGTACATTTTTCCAATAAAAACAATTTGACCGATGTGATAAGGATAATGCGCAAGTTGTCGGTTAATTACCTCCAAAACGGTGTGGCCTTGGTTGCGAATGAAAATAATCCGATCTAAATCATCCTCAGTTAATGAATTTAAAGCGGACAAAAGGACGCCCCAACCTTGGTTCCATTTTTCCATTAATTGCTGTTTGTTGGTAATTTCACCCTCAAATTCGGCATCGCGGTTGCGCCACTCCTTTTCGCCATCGGTGGTCAAAAAATCTGTCGAACGACTAAGCATATTGCCTGCTAAATGGTTAACAATAATGGCAATGCTATTGCTATCCTCATTGGTTTGAAGAAATAATTTTTCGTCGGAGACTTGGGCGATGGTTTTTTCGCCTATGAGTTTATAATATTCAAATTGCTTGATAACGCTTTCTAATAAGACTGCAGCAGTTGAATCTTTTTTGCAAGCAGGCAAACGCCCAAATCCTTATAATTGTCCTGCTAAAACGGTGACTAGTTTATAGACTGTTTCGTCGCCTTGAGGATTGATGACAGAGATTAAAATGACATAGGTTCCAATTTCTGCTTTATTTCCATCGTCATTTATTCCGTCCCAAGTAAGGATGCCTGTTTGGCCAATAAAATAATTGTCTTTTAATTTACGGATTGGTCGACCTTGGTTGTCGTAAATAGTGACATCCACTCTATTATCGGCTTGTGCTAAGTCAAAATTAATCAATAAGACATCGTTATAACCGTCGCTGTCGGGTGAAAAGAGTTGTGGATTTAGGGTTACTGCACCATCATTGACTGGCAACGAAAATTGTGAGTTTTGATACCCAGGTGTTCCCCAATTAAAATTTTCTGAGGCGGTGTGCCAATTGTCTTTGTTATTTGCTCCGCCGCCAAAGGTGATGCGCTCCAATGATTTTCCATCTTTTGAACTCAACAAAGCGTAATGAAAATCGTCTTGGTACTGAAAATAATCGAGGATCAATGAATCTAGTCGTAATAAATAAACTGTCCCTGAATCGTTTGGATAGTTTGGTAAATCCGACTCCACAAAATTTCCGATACCATAATCAATAAAATCTTCAATCACGGCCACAGAATCTTCGGTGATGGCGGCGTATTCGCCAGGTAATAAAAGGAGTTGTTCGGTTCCGATTCGTTCGTAATTTGAAATTCCTTCATCATCCCAATTTGCAAGGTAAAGTTGGTTAAGGTCGATTACTTTTGAAGAGTTATTGTACAACTCAATATAATCCGACCCACCTGTTTGCGGATCGAATAGAATTTCATTTAGGATAATGTCTTGAGGCGCGGCTTGGCCGGGAATTCCGAAAATAATAGTCTGATTGATTTCATTTCCCCAACAATCTTGTCCGTTTGCGAGAATTAAGTTGTAGGTAGTGTTAGGCGCTAAGGTAAAGGCGTCGATGATAAAGGTATTGGGTGTGGTGAAATACCCATTTAGTAGAGCTACACTAGGTGACAAATTGGTGGTGATAGGCACAAGTGTATCCATTCCTTCATTAAAAATAACGGATAATTCGATAGGTGAATTGACTGTAAATAAAGAAACTATCGGCGCTGTAACATCATCCAAGTCTGTCCAAATAGAATTTTGCGCCCCAGGAGTTCCGCCGTTTGCATTGGTGGATGCTGCCCAATTATTACCATCGCTGCACGGAGAATTTAAGTGTTTACGCTCTAAGGTCCAACCACCACCTTTTTTTACATCGTCTTGGTACCAGGTGTCAAAATAACGAATTGAGTCGATAAGTAAACCCGTATTGTCTTTTAATACCAAGTCATCGGAAGAATTGGTAAGGGTTGGCAAGCCATCCACTTCAATAAAATTAGGGATACCAAACAAAACCCCTTCGCCGGGACCACAAACGACTACATATTGCGAAGGTAATAAATAATAAGTGCCCATTGTCGTGGTGGTTGAATTGTCATTGATGGTCCAATTTTCCAAATCAAATACTTTGGTTGAACGGTTGTGGATTTCAAAAAACTCGATTTCTGGTAAAGCGATGACAGGATTTGGATCAGGAAAAACTTCGGTAAAAATTAAGTCATTAAATTCTGCCGGTTCTGGAACAAAATAAATAAATGGTAAATCGGTTTCTGCCATTGGATTTCCTGCCAGGTCTTCTACATCATTCGCGGTAAGTAGGTAAGATGTCCCGTTTTCAAAAGAACCAGAAAAGGTGAGGTGAACGAGGGATAGATTGTCAGGGTCTAATATGGCAGAAGAAGGCACCCCTATATCTTCATTTACGCTATAACTGGCTTCATTTTCTGCCGTGGCAAGATCTAATGGTTCTGAAAACAAAACATCAATTTCAGTGTCAGAAATTAAGGTCACAGTTTCCATCACAGGTGGCATTCCATCCAAATACGGACTTCCGAGGTTATCAAAATAAAAAAGATCTGACCTAGACGAAGTGTATTTACAAAAAACACCAAAATAGGCTGTTGAAGTGTAGATAGCATCAAAAACAGTTCCTTCAGAAACAAAATCATATCCACCCGATGTGTCCCGTAAAATTTCCCAATTGCCAACGGCATCTCTGGTAACACGCACCCGCACGTTTACATCCGCCAAATCAACCGAACCATCTACCCCATCCAAAATTTCGGTAGTTGTAAGGCCATTTTGACGGTACAAACTAATTTCGTCGCTGGTATTTCCGATAGCTAAAAAATAACCATTTAAACTACTTGTTAAATCTGCTTGATTGGAAACGAGGTAAATTCGGGTATAATTTCCAGATGAAGGGTTAAAATCCATCCGCAACCAAAAATCCCATGTTACATCGTTGATGACATTCGAAAAAACAGATAAATAGGATGTGTCTTCGATAGCTGGTGCATTTAAATGCAACTGATTTAGTCCATTTATTTCGAAATTTGCATCATCACCTATCCATGTAGGTGAGCTTGTAAAATTGCCGTCTTCAAAATCGTCAGAAAACTGAGCGAATGTAAAAAAGGACCCAACTAACAAACTGATGGTTAAATAAAATTTCATACGATATACGTCTTTGACCGCTAAATATAGTACTTTTGTTTGGGATAAAAAAATGTAGAATGAAAGTAGCAATTGTTGGCGCCACTGGAATGGTTGGAAATGAAATTTTAGCTGTGTTGTCCGGACATAATTTAGCGATTGATTCGTACCTGTTTGTTGCCTCTGAAAAGTCGGTTGGTACAACGATTGAATTTCAAGGAAAATTGCATCAAGTGATTGGCTTAGCTGCTGCAGTTGCTGAAAAACCAACGATTGCAATTTTTTCGGCAGGGGGTGAAACTGCTTTGGCTTGGGCGCATAAATTTGCCGAGGTCGGCACAACGGTTATCGACAATTCAAGTGCATTTAGAATGATGCCTGACAAGCTTTTGATCGTTCCAGAAATTAACGCAAATTTAATCCAGAAGACGGATAAAATTATTGCGAATCCAAATTGTTCAACTATTCAATTGGTGATGGTTTTAGCACCTCTACATAAAAAATATGGTGTGAAACGGGTGATTGTTTCAACCTATCAATCGGTTTCTGGCACTGGGATGAAGGGGGTTCAGCAACTTGAGAATGAAAAAAATGGGGTAAGTGGCGAAATGGCATATCATTATCCAATTCTAGAAAATTGTATTCCTCACTGTGATGTCTTTTTAGAAAATGGCTATACCAAGGAGGAAATGAAGTTGACGAATGAGACGAAAAAGATTTTAGATCCGTTAATTAATGTAAGTGCAACAGCCGTAAGGGTTCCGGTTTCAGGAGGACATTCTGAAGCAGTTAACATTGAATTTGAAAACGAATTTGATTTGAGTGAAGTGAGAACCATTTTGCAAAATACAGCTGGAATTACTTTAAAGGACAATGTTGACACCAACACCTATCCAATGCCAAAATATGCGCGTGGGTTGGATGATGTTTTTGTTGGGAGAATTCGCCGTGACGAAAGTCAACCACACACATTAAATTTATGGATTGTTGCTGATAATTTACGTAAAGGCGCAGCAACAAATGCAGTTCAAATTGCAGCTTACTTAATCGACAATAAATTAGTTTATTAAATCAGTAATTATTGATCTTCTGGCGATAAATTTTCGTACACCCGCAAATTTTCTTTGCTTGCCTTAGATTGCAATTTGTAATACACTACGGCCAAATCTTGATATTGCATTTCATTGATGTCAAAATCTTTCAAATTCGGATCAATTAATCGAATGTCTAGATTAAAATAAAGTGGCATGATTACGGCATCATCCATTAAGATTTGATCTGCTAATGCGCACAATGCCATTCGTTTATCATAATCAATTTCTCTCAACGATGCTTCGTACATTTTGTCAAATAAAGAGTTTGAATAACGGAAATAATTCACCGAAGCTTGGTTTGGTGCGCCGATATTTTTGCTATGAAACAGATAAAGGAAATTTGAAGGATCTGGATAATCTGCTATCCAACCAAACCGCCAAAAATCCAATTGTCCTTTTTCTACTTTAGGATGAAGTTCAGACATTGGCATTAATTTAAGCGCAATGTTGATTCCAAGGTTTTCATTCAGCATTGCCGTTAGCGCTGCTGCTACCTTTTCATTAATTCCTCCACTTGCATTTAAATTTAAGGTGATTTCAGGAAATCCTTTCCCGCCCGGGTATCCTGCTTCTGCCATTAAATTTTTGGCTAAAGCTAAATCAAAATCAAATCCCTTAACAGTTTTACTTGGATATCCTTTCATTTCAGGAACAAAACCGTTGTGCGCTGGAATCCCTTCACCCAACAAAATAAAATCCACCAACGAATCTCTGTCAATCGCATAATTGAATGCTTTTCGAACACGGACATCTTTAAAAACCTCACTTGTGTTTAGGAATCCATAATACTGAATATTCAAACTATTGATGGATTGCACTTCAAACTCCGTGTTTTTACCATCTTTTGCCTCTTCTAAGGTACCCATGATATTTTGGACTTCCTCCACTGGAATTCCCCAAACCATGTCTAGTTTTTCGTCTTTAAATGCTTGTAATTCTTCATTTTTATCTTTGATAAAGGAAATTGCCACTTGATTTAAAAAAGGCAATTTATTCCCAAATTCATCTGTTCGCCAGTATTTGTCATTTTTGACAAAGAGTACATTTTTTCCATTTTCTATGGCGGAAGGAATAAACGGACCACACCCAATTATTTTATTCTGCATTCCATCATATCCATATTTTTCGACCGCTTCGTTCGGATAAACTGAAGTTGCCACCATGGTTAATAAATATGGGAATCCAGCATAAGGTTCGTCTAAGGTCATTTCCAAAGTTTCTGAATCAATCACTTTTATTCCATTTACTTCCTTCGTTTTTCCAGCTAGGAAATCATTTGCGCCTACCAAACGATCTCTAAAAATCGACGCCCATTTGTTGTACTCACTGTTGGAGCATAAGAGTTCAAAACAATATTTAAAATCAGTTGCGGTAACTTCACGACCGATGCCGTCTGCAAAACATTCATCATCAAAAAAAGTGATGCCTTTGCGAATTTTAAATGTGTAGATTTTTTTTGTCTTATCGATGGTGTATGATTCGGCAACACAGGATTCGATTTCCAATGTTTTTTGATTTAAACGAAGTAAACCTTCGTAGCCAAGTGTAGCAATATGGGTTGAATAAATATCGTTGATGGATGCTGGAAAAAGGCTTGTATAATCTTCAATTGAATTAATATTTAATACGCCACCACCATATTTTCCGCCTTCTAGTTGGACTAATTTATTTGGGTCAGCTTGTGCATCATGGTCTCTTGCTCCACCGCAGGCATTAAGCGAAAGGAGAATGACCAAGACACTAAAAAATCTCATTCTTTTCATGGCGAAATTTGATAAGATAGACAAATATATAAATTCTCACCAATAATTGCCTTTAAATCGTAGCCACCTTTCGAAAAGGGTTTTTATGCGTAAAACCGTCGGGATTCGTAAAGCGGATTGAAAATTCGAACCCTCCGCGATAATTCGAAGCAAGATTTAAATTTGACAGATTAATATCGTAAGACATCCCTAGTGAAAATGTTTTAAACTCAAGGAATACTTGGGGGATGATTGCGTCGAAAACGTTGGTAAAACGCATACTGAAACCTGCCGCTAAAGAAAATTCAGCTGTCATACCAGTCATTTTTGACCCAGGTTTCACGGTTAATTTCCCCATGATTCCTGGCAGTATTTCCTGTTGAGGTCCTTGAACCGCAATGTTTAACGAAGGGTACCAATATACTCCTTCTAACGGGGTTGCAAATAAGGCCGAACCATGAAAAGATGCGCGCATTGGTAGTCGTGAGCTTTGTGTTAATACAAATGAATTTTCAGGGCGATTGATGTGGTATACCGCCATTCCAAATTTTGCATCCAAAGGAACAAAAGCTGGTGATGTTAACGTTGTTTTATGATACCACCACGCTACTCCAGCAGAGAAATCCCAATACTGTTGAGGCAAATATTCAATTCCTTCACCGTCATATAAAGCTGGGTCGAATGAAAGACCTGAATATTGACTTCCCCACTCCATTGCAGCAGGGATAAATCCGGTCTTACTATAAGCGGTTTGTGCACCAATTGCTAACCGTTGATTTCTTGCAATTTTAATCAACGAATTAACGCTTACCCCAATATTCGTTGTTCCTAATTCAATATCGCCAGAAACATCCTTTGCTGCGTGAATTCCAATGGCGTAATAAGCAGGTTGTCGAATCAAACCTCTTCCGAAAGAAAATTCAGCAGAGGATGCGTATGTTCTGAATGATTTATCAACCGAACGCCATTGATCTTTCCAATTCATGGTGGCGCGGATATTTCCATCAAACATACCTGTTAAAGCAGGGTTGATTAATAATTCGGTTCGCGTTATTTGTGAAAAATGAATATCTTGTCCAATTCCTAAAATCGGAAATAAAATTAATACGAGATATAGTATTTTAACTTTCACGTGATTTCTCGACAGATTTACATTTTATAAATGTACTGAATTGTTTAATGAAAACCAAAAATGTACAGGTTTAAACAAAATTCCCCGACTTCGAAAGAGGTCGGGGAATTGACTAAATTGATTACGTGTATCGAATTCTTCTAATACTTTTCGATGACGAACGTCTCCATGAATTTAGTGGTAAAATCACCTTTTCTGAATTGTTCATTTTTCATCAATTGGATATGGAAAGGAATGGTAGTTTTGATTCCTTCGATAAAATACTCATCTAATGCACGTTCCATTTTTCGAATAGCCTCTTCACGCGTTTGAGCCACCGTGATTAATTTTGCGATCATCGAATCATAAAACGGAGGAATCGTATATCCTGCATACACATGCGTGTCAATTCGGATTCCGTGTCCACCTGGTTCGTGGTATTCAGTTATTTTACCGGGACTTGGGCGGAAATCATTGAACGGATCTTCGGCATTGATTCGGCACTGAATAGCGTGCATGGTTGGGAAATATTCCTTACCAACAATTTTTTCACCAGCTGCCAATTTAATTTGCTCTTTTACCAAGTCATAATTAATTACTTCTTCGGTAATAGTATGTTCAACTTGAATCCGTGTATTCATTTCCATAAAATAGAAATCACGATTTTTGTCCACTAAAAATTCGACTGTTCCAACACCTTCATATTTTACGGCTTTTGCAGCTTTGATAGCGGCTTTACCCATTCTTGAGCGCAATCTATCTGTCATAAATGGAGATGGTGTTTCCTCCACTAATTTTTGATGTCTTCGTTGAATCGAACAATCTCTTTCAGAAAGGTGACACACGTTTCCGTATTTATCCCCTGCAATTTGAATTTCAATGTGGCGGGGTTCTTGGATGTATTTTTCCATGTACATTCCATCATTTCCAAACGCTGCTTTAGATTCTTGCCGTGCAGAGTTCCAAGCCTCTTCCAATTTATCTTCCGACCAAACAATTCTCATCCCTTTACCTCCTCCGCCGGCAGTTGCTTTTAGAATAATCGGATAAACTACATTCAAGGCAGTTTGTTTAGCGTCTTCCAAATCAACCAATAAACCAGTTGAGCCTGGAATACAAGGCACACCAGCTTTGATCATGGTTGCTTTAGCTGAAGCTTTGTCACCCATTCCATCAATCATTTCTGGAGATGCCCCAATAAATTTAATTCCGTTTTCGGCACAAACTCTTGAAAAGTTCGCATTTTCGGAGAGGAAACCGTATCCTGGGTGAACCGCATCAGCGTTGGTAATTTCACAAGCGGCAATAATTCGTGCTATATTAAGGTAAGACTGGCTACTTGCAGGAGGCCCGATGCACACTGCTTCATCGGCGAATCGAACATGTAAACTTTCTCTGTCTGCAGTCGAATAAACGGCTACTGTTTTGATTCCCATTTCTTTACAGGTTCTTATTACACGGAGTGCAATTTCACCTCTATTTGCAATTAAGATCTTTTGAAACATGCTTTCATTTCTTAAATATCTCACTGATATTAATTATATCTGTGAGATTTAGTGAATACTATTTATAGGATGTCTTGCGACACTTCAATCTAAGAAGGATCTACCAAGAACAACGGTTGATCATATTCGATCGGTGAAATATCATCAACAAGGACTTTTACTATTTTTCCTGCTACTTCTGATTCAATCTCATTAAATAGTTTCATTGCTTCAACCACACAAATGACATCGCCAACACTGACAGTATCACCTACATTGACAAAAACATCTTTATCAGGAGATGGTTTTCTGTAGAAGGTTCCAATCATTGGCGATTTTATCGTCACATAATTTGCATTATTTTCAGACTTAGGCGCTTGATCTACTGGAGCAGCAACAGTTGTTTGAGCAACAGGTTGTTGTACTTGAGCTACTGGTATTTGTTGTACAGGTGCAACTTGTTGATTTTGTGCATAGAACTGTTGTTCTTGAATTGGCGAATCGGTTTTAATGGTGATTTTAAAATCGCCTTGTTCGATACTCACTTCATTTACCCCTGATCGTGATACGAATTTAATTAGGTTTTGAATTTCTCTATTATCCATATTCATGTTTTTATTCAATTGATTTTGGTAATTTTTTAATAAGCCCATTTTAGATAAACAGCTCCCCAAGTGAAACCGCCGCCAAACGATGCTAATATAAGATTATCTCCTTTTTTTAATTGGCTTTCCCATTCCCAAAGACAAAGAGGAATTGTTCCAGCGGTTGTGTTTCCAAATTTTTCAATGTTCACCATGACTTTTTCTTTCCCCAAGCCCATTCGTTTAGCCGTTGCGTCAATGATACGAAGGTTTGCTTGATGAGGAACTAACCAATTAACATCTTCACTCGTTAATTGATTTTTTTCCATGATATTTGCCGCTACTTCGGCCATATTGGTGACCGCCTGTTTAAAGACAGTTTGACCTTCTTGATAAACAAAGTGTCTATTTTCACCAATGTTTTCTGCTGTTAATGGTTCTTTCGAACCTCCAACCTCTTGTAATAAAAATTCACGACCGGCACCATCGGCTTTTAAAATGGTGTCCATAATTCCAAATCCATCTTCATTTGGTTCGAGTAAAACACCACCTCCTCCATCACCAAAAATGATGCAGGTTGCGCGATCTTGATAATTTAAAATACTTGACATTACGTCAGCCCCAATTACGATCACTTTTTTGTAGGTTCCGTTTTCAACGTATACGCGGCCAACATCTAGGGCATAAAGAAAGCCAGAACAAGCTGCACTTAAGTCAAATCCCCATGCATTTTTGCAACCTGCTTTGTCACACATGACATTCGCACTGCTCGGGAAACGATAATCTCCAGTGATTGAGCCAACAACCACTAAATCAATGTCTAATGGCGAAATCCCTCTTTTCTCACAAATCCCTTGAATAATTTTAACCCCAAAATCTGAGAGTGCTTCGCCTGGAGCCGCGATTCGCCTTTCTTTAATGCCTGTTCGTGACACAATCCATTCATCGTTTGTATCGACCATTTTCTCCAAATCCAGATTTGTCACGATTTTTTCGGGCACATATCCTTGAACGGCGGTAATTGCGGCTGTAATTTTAGTCATACGTTTAATTGGTCTACAAATATAATCCGTTTTCGTTGTTTGACATACTAAATAGGGGGACTAAATTTATCAAAAAAAATGATACTTTTCCAATTCGGGCAAAAATCTCTCTAAATAAATCGACTTCTTTGTTGTTCAACTTAAAAAAAACCGTCTCTAAATGGTTTTTCACCAAATTACAAAACACATCAAACTAAAAAAGGATAACAGAGAAAGTAACGCGTCACTTTTCTATTATCCAAATTCTTTAAAATTTAAATTGCTTTAATTCAATCTAATTAATCTGCAAGTTCTTTTTCCATTACTACTTTACCTTTATAGTAAAGTTTTCCTTCGTGCCAATGAGCTCTGTGAAATAAGTGTGGTTGTCCTGTTGTTGGACAGGTCGAAATATTATCTACAACTGCTTTCTTGTGCGTTCTTCTTTTATCTCTTCTTGTTTTAGATATCTTTCTCTTAGGATGTGCCATTGTTCGTATTTTAACTTTTGTTCTTTAAATCTTTTAACTTCGACCACCGTGGGTCAATTTCACTTTCTTCTGTTGGTGATTCTGGTTCTAATTTTTTCTTTAAATCAGCTTTCACCATTAAATAATTATCAATTTCCTTCAACATTTCTTCGTTGCAATCTCCTTTCTTGTGGATTCGTCTCGCAGGTAATAAAAGCGATGCAAATTCGTAGATTGGAAGCGTAATATCTATTTCCACTTCGTGAGGTAGAATACAAATGATTTTTTCGTCATCCAATTCTTCATCTGTGAATTTATATATCACGTCGTCCTTTCCTGATACCTTCAACTCAAAGCTGTCGGTGCATCGATCGCACATTACCGTTAAACTTCCTTTGAGGTTAATTTCGACCAAGAGCATGTTTGGTTTTTTTTCCAACACAACAGCTACTTGTAAATCAGCACCTTCAATATCCGCATAATCAAATCGCTCAAAGAACTCGTTTCCTATTTTATAGTGAAAATCGTGCTTACCATCTAGTAAACCTGAGAATCCAATTTGATATTCACTTTTCTTTCCCACGATAAAACAGGGCGCAAAGGTATTAATAATATTTTTATTTCAACAAAAGATTTTTAATTTCTATGTTGTTACTGTTTGCTTTTTTAACGGATTACTATTCATTTCTTTGTATATCAATCGTTTATCATACACATCACAAGCTAAAAAATATGCATTTCTAAAGGATCTTTCTGAGGCAATTCCCTTTCCAGCGATGTCATAAGCCGTTCCGTGGTCAGGCGAGGTGCGCACAATAGATAAACCAGCGGTGAAATTTACCCCTTCATCAAAAGAAATTGATTTAAATCCTGTCAATCCTTGGTCGTGATACATAGATAGGATTGCATCAAAATTCTTTAAATTGGATGATCCAAAAAATCCATCGGAAGAATACGAACCGTAAACTAATTCCCCTTCATCTCTTAACTTTAAGATGACGGGATTGATGATGTCCATTTCTTCGTTGCCTAGTGTTCCTCTGTCACCTGCATGTGGATTTAAGCCCAATACTGCAATTTTCGGTTTTTGAATTAAAAAATCTTCTTGAAGTGATTTGATCATGAGGCGTAGTTTGTTTTCTACGGCTTCTTTTGTAATTGATTCAGCCACTTTTCGCAATGGAATGTGTCCTGTCACCACCCCAACACGCAAACCTTCGGCCACCATGAACATCAACACTTCATTGGTGCCTGAAATATTGGCTAAATATTCGGTGTGTCCTGGAAACTCAAACCCAGCATCTCTGACGCAATCTTTGTTAATTGGTGCAGTAACTAGGACATCTATCTTCTGATCCTTTAAATCAGCCACAGCAGCTTCGAGGGATTTTAAAGCATAAACTCCCCCATTTGCATTTTTTTCACCTAATACCACCTGAACATCCTCTTCCCAACAATTAATAAGGTTCACTTTTTTTGGTTTTGCTTCAGAAACATCCTTAATTACCAAATATTGAAAATCAGGTAAGTTAATTGCTTTTTTGTGTGCCGAAATGACTTTTGATGAGCCATAAATTATGGGAATTGAATTTGCATAAGCATTCGGATCATTCAATGCTTTTAGGATGACCTCAATTCCGATCCCATTAATGTCTCCAACGGTTATTCCTACTTTTATCATTTTTTCTTTTTCGATTCGTTGACTTTATTCATAAAAAACGCTGTAAGTAATCTAACTCCAGCTCCTGTTGCACCCATACCTCGGTATGAATCCTTTTTATGAAGGAAATTTGGTCCAGCAAGGTCCAAGTGAATATAAGGATAATCTGTGAAATGTTCCAAAAATTTACCCGCGGTAATCATTCCTGCGTACGGTCCGCCAATATTTTTCAAATCAGCAATTTTGGATTTCATCTCTTCTTTATATTCATCCCAAAACGGAAATTGAACAATTCGATCGTGGGTGTAAAAGCCAGCTTGATTCAATCGGTCGAATTCGATTTGAGAAGCATTGCCCATTGCAATCATTGCGTTTAAACCGATAGCAGCGACGGCGGCACCAGTTAAGGTTGCGGCATCAATCACTAATTCTGGTTTAAACTTTTTGGCATATGCAAGTGCGTCAGCTAAAATCATTCTTCCTTCGGCATCGGTATTTAATACCTCAACAGTGGTGCCATCGTACATAGTGACAATATCCCCAGGTGTGTACGCATTTTCACCCGGACGATTATCGGTAGCAGGGATCAATGTGATAATATGTAAGGGCAATTTCAATTTTGCAATGGCCAAGGTAGTTGCCACCATGGCCGCAGCTCCGCCCATGTCACTTTTCATAAAATCCATCGAATTTGCGGTTGGCTTTAAACTCAATCCACCTGTATCATACACAACCCCTTTTCCGACCAGAACAATGGGTTTAATGTTCACGATTTTAGCAGGTTTCCATTCTAAAATAGTAAAGGTTGGAGGATCGATCGAGCCTCGATTAACTGCCAATAAACCACCCATTTTAAGGCTTTCAATTTTTTGTTTCCCTAAAATCTCCACTTTAATTCCCGCCTCGGAACATTTAGCATGAATTTCTTCTGCTAATTGTGTTGCGGTTAAAAAAGAAACCGGTTCATTCACCAAATCTCTCGACCAAGTGGTGGCTTCAACAATAATTTCAACCTTCTCTAAATCAGCCTTTTTATTGGTGGTAGTTACATTTTTTAAGGTCGTTTTTGATTGATTATCTTTGCTTAAGTATTTTTCGAAGCTATAAGAAGACAAAGAGAAACCTTCTGAAAAAAGTTCAACCGCCTCACTCGAATCACCAATAATACACAAGTCGTTGCATTGATTTTTTGCGACTTCATAGACCGCATCTCCGAATTTACGGGTCGCTTCTTTTCCTTTATTTTGATCTAAATTGGAATATAAACAAATTAACGTAAAAACACCTGCTTCGTTTGTATAACTTAATTGATCTTCTTTAACGACTTCTTTGAAATATGTTTTTTGTCGCGCACTCAAATCCAAGTCTTTTAGTCCGGCAATTTTATTAATTAAATAAACCTTATTTTTTGAGGTTGCCTTATTTGCTCTTTTTACGTAAATCGACATGCTATATTTTTTTGTAAAGTTATCATTTTTTAATACATTTTATGGTGATGGGTTTTTCTTCTGAACTTTTTACCCATTTACTTTTAATCAGCTACATTTAAGTAATTAATCTGCATAAAATTGGAGATTTCACGTTTAACTCATCCATGACACAATAGGAATTTGTATATTTAGTCTCATAAACTGAATGTTGGTGTTGAATCGTTTGATCTATCTCTTTTTATTGCTCTTGCTTCCAATTGGGGGTTTGGCAACACATAATCGTTCAGGATCAATTACTTATCGTCATATTTCTGGAAACACTTATGCATTTACGGTGAAAACATGCACCAAAACTTCCAGCGAAGCAGATCGACCAGAGCTTGCTATTAAATGGGGAGATGGAAGTTCTGACACCTTGACACGAGCAGGTATTGAGTTTATTTTTGATTATGATGTTCAAATTAATACGTATGAAGGATTGCACACATTTACAGGTCCTGCTTCGTACATTATTCAAGTGGAGGATCCAAATCGAAATTCAGAGGTAATTAATATCACCAATTCGGTGGATAAGGTTTTTTGTATTCAAACTGAATTGGTAATTTCTCCGTTTATTGGTTCGCCGAATAATTCGCTGGTAATTGAGGATTGCCCATGTCCAGAATTTGCCTGTGTTAATGAGATTTATTGTTACAATGTGTCGGCATACGATCCTGACGGCGATAGTTTAAGTTATTCTTTGGTGCCTTGTCGTGGGGAAAGTTGTTTAGAAATGAGTATTCCTGAAATATACAAATATCCGAACGCCATTGGTGGTGGTGAATTAACTATTGATCCAATCACCGGAAGCATGTGTTGGGACGCGCCAACTGTTCAGGGCGTGTACAATATTGCCATTAAAATTTCGGAATATCGTAGCGGTATATATATTGGAAGTGTTTTACAAGACATGCAATTTGATGTGGTGGTATGTGCGCATGACGCTCCAACATTGGAGGAACTTCCCGATACATGTATTTTTGCAGGAACAGAATTAAATATTCCAATTACAGCAACAGACCCTGAATATGAGGTGACTGTGTTTGCTACTGGTTCGATTTTTTATCTCCCAGAAAATCCGGCTGATTTTATTGATAGTACCGGATTTTTGATTGCTACTGGACGATTTTTATGGACCCCTAATTGTGATCAAGCATCGGATGGTTATTATACAATTACGGTGCATGCCGAAAATCATCATCCAGCCATTCAATTAACGGATCTTTCTAACTTTAGGATTAAAGTTAATATTCCGCCGGTTGAAAATGTAACTGTTTCGCCTTTAGGCAATTCAATGATTTTAGCGTGGGACGCTTCTACGTGTGATGGAATTACAGGATACAATATTTACCGATCCACAGACAGTTCTGAATTTAATGTAGAATGTTGTGAAAAGGGAATTCCTGAATTAATGGGCTACGAGTTAGTTGGTTTTTCCCCTACCACCAATTATACGGATTCGGATGGATTGATTATTGGGAATAAATACTGTTACCTGATTACCGCTGTGAATGCGCAAGGGGTTGAGAGTTGTGTTTCGGAACAAGTTTGTGCGCAACTGAAATTTGAAATTCCTGTGTTAACAAATGTTTCAATTGCCATTACAAACACGGATATTGGGGAAGATTCTGTTTATTGGTCGTATCCGAAAGAATTAAACACAGAGGCATTTGTTGGTCCATATCATTATCAACTTTACCGGCAAGAAAATTTAGGCGGCGGACCTTCTACCTTAGTTTATACTTCACCTGATCAAGTTTCAATTATTAACCCTGATACTGTTTTTTATGATGCTTTATTGTCCACCGAAACAATGCCGTATACCTATCGCGTTGAATTGTACAGTGACGATTTATTAGTTGGAAGTTCATTGACTGCTTCTTCCATTTTTATTAGCTTAATTCCTAACGATAATCAATTAGAAATTACCTGGACAGAAAACACCCCTTGGGCAAATTATTTGTATGAGGTGTATAAAGAAGTGCCAACAGACATTGGTACTTTTGAATTAATTGGGTCTACGACTGAAATTGGATTTATTGATACCGGTTTGGTGAATGGGACCACTTATTGTTATCGCATTAAATCGATAGGTGAATATACTTCGACAGGCATTGTGAATCCGATTGAAAATTGGTCGCAAATTGCCTGCGGTGTTCCTATTGACCGCACACCACCTTGTGCCCCAACCTTAACCATTGGCGGCGATTGTGATTTAGAGGAAACTTATTTAAATTGGTCAAATCCAAATGATTTATGTGCCGATGATGTGATGAGTTACACCCTCTATTATACCCCATTTGAAGGGGATAGTTTAACTTTTTTAACAACGATTACAGGTGATTTAAACACCTTTTACACCCATAAAGATCGGGGAAGTATTGCGGGATGTTATGCTGTAACTGCTACCGATTCGGCGCAATATAGCAATGAAAGTGCGCGATCAAATATTGTTTGCATTGACAATTGTGATGGGTATTATGAATTGCCAAATATTTTTAGTCCAGATAACAATAACTTAAATGATCTTTTTCATCCATTATTACCATTTAAATTTGTAGATAGTATTGACCTAAAAATTATGAATAGATGGGGAGAGGTGGTTTTTGAAACCACGGATCCGTTTATATACTGGAATGGCCGTGACCAAGTTTCTGATAAACTTTGTTCGGATGGAGTTTATTTTTACTCGATTGTGGTTTATGAAATTAAATTAGCAGGATTGATTCCAAGATCGTTCCACGGCAATATTCAACTCATTAATGGCACAAATTAATTGCGTTTTAGCGGTGAACAATTCTGGAAATGGCACGTTTGTTTTGCAGTTGTTAATTTGTTAGAAGATCTAAAATATGTTTACAGGAATTATAGAAACCCTTGCCCGTGTTGAGCGGATTGAAAAAGAAGGAAGCAATGTCCATTTTACTTTTTCGTGTGGATTTACGGACGAATTAAAAATTGACCAAAGTGTTGCCCATAATGGCACTTGTTTAACCGTTATTGCAATTAATGATAACGAATATACCTTAACGGCTATTGAAGAAACCTTGATTCGGACGAATTTAGGTTTGCTAGTAGTAGGAGAAGTAGTTAATTTAGAGCGTTGCACAAAGGTGGGCGCTCGGCTGGATGGCCATATTGTCCAAGGGCATGTGGACACTGTTGGTACCTGCATCGATATCAAACAATACGAAGGTAGTACCGAATTTACATTTGCTTACGATTACGATGAAGTAACGGTTTCGAAAGGATCGATTACAATTAACGGGGTAAGTTTAACCGTTGTTCGGTCAGAAGTTTCGTTGTTTTCTGTTCATATTATTCCTTATACGATTGAAAACACAAATTTTCATGCCTTAAAAGTAGGTAGTAAAGTAAATTTAGAATTCGACATTATTGGTAAATATGTTCGTAAAATGATGGATTATCGCAAGGGGTAATTACCTTAATTTTTAGCTGATTTCGCGTTAACGATGGAAGTGACAGCTCCCGACGTTTCAGTTGGGACTATAACGAACAGCGTGTTAAAACGCCCAAAAGAATAATCATCCGAAGCTTAAAATAGCTTTATTATTTAAGTAGGTTCTCGAGTTGTTTTTTAATGGCTCAAGGCTTCGATTAGTTTTTGAATTACCTTTCGATCCTATTCTTTAAGCGATTCTATTTTTTTGAAAAGACCTGATAATTTAACCTCTGCGATAGCACTTTCTACTTTTTGATCAATCGTATCGTTGACGAGGTAATAGATTATGATTCTAAAGACCATTACCATTGGTTTTAAACCTTCGGCATTTGGCTGAACATTTTGAGTTTCGTAGCGGGTTAATTGCGCAATTGATACACCGTATTTGCAAGCGCACTTTGAGTAAGTCCCTTTTCTTTTCGCAATAATTGAATGCGGTCACCTAATGTCATTTTCGTGGAGTTGACACCTCCAATGCGGGGATTTTTAAAAGTTGTTATAGCGATGAAATTTGTACAAAAAACCCCAGCCAAAAACACCAAAACCGACAAAATTTCGGGCAAAAAAAATCTCGCCTATTTGGTATAGACAAGATTTCGCAATGGGATAAATAAACTTAGCCGTTTAATGCTTCGGCACCACCAACGATTTCTAGGATTTCGTTTGTAATTGCCGCTTGACGGGCTTTGTTGTATTGTAATTTTAAACTCTTGTTAAGTTCGCTTGCGTTATCCGTTGCTTTGTGCATGGCGGTCATTCGTGCGCCGTGCTCGCCTGCATACGATTCTAATAACAAACTATAAAGTTGTGTTTTTAATGTTTTCGGAAGTAATTCAGAAACAATCTCTTCTTTTGAAGGCTCAAAAATATAATCTAATTCTTTGTGTTGTCCTTCGGTTTGTGCGTGTACAACAGGTAATAACTGACTCGTTTGAACTACTTGCGTAGCCACGTTTTTAGAGTGGTTATATACAATCACCACTTTGTCAATTTTTTTGTCAGCGTAAGCCTTCATTAATTTTTCAGCAATTGGAGTTGCATTTGCGTAAGACAATTGATTCCAAAGATCATCTAAATTAGTTGGTAAAAAATCGTCTTTTGCAAACATTGGCGATTTTTTAAAGGCATCCGTTGCTTTTTTTCCAATGGTTACCAAACTTACATTTTTACCAGCATATTCTTCATTGGCCAAACGAATGGTTTCTTTGATGATGTAGTTATTAAAACCACCACACAAACCTCTGTTTGATGTAATTACAACGATCACGACATTTTTAATTTCACGATCTGAAGCGTAACTATTTTCAACGCCGTCTAAAGAGGAAGAAAGTCCTGATAGGATTTCTTGTAATTTTTGAGAATAAGGCATCATTTTGGTCACTGCATCTTGTGCACGTTTTAATTTTGCAGCGGACACCATCTTCATTGCAGAGGTAATCTGCATAGTTGAAGACACTGAGGTTATTCTGTTTCTAATTTCTTTTAAGTTAGCCATGCGGTTTTTTTAATCGTCAGCTTAGTTTGAATTCCCATCTGGAGGGTTTAGTTCCAGATGGGCGATTCGTATTTTTTTAATATTTAGACGCTAATTCTAACGCTACTTTTTCTAAAACATCTGTCAAATCATCAGCATATTTACCAGCTGCTAAAGCGCTCATCACGTCTTTATGATTTGCAGTCAAGTAATTGATGTATTCTTTTTCGAAGGCTTTAACTTTGTTTACTGGAACGTTTCCTAATAAACCTTTAGAACCTGCAAAAATAATCGCGATTTGATTTTCAACTCTGAATGGATCTCCTTCGTTTTGTTTTAAGATCTCCACGTTTCTAATCCCTTTATCAAGGACTGATTTTGTAGCTGCATCTAAGTCAGATCCAAATTTAGAAAAAGCTTCTAACTCACGGTATTGCGCTTGATCTAATTTAAGTGTACCTGACACTTTTTTCATTGATTTAATTTGTGCGTTACCTCCAACACGTGATACCGAAATACCTACGTTAATTGCCGGACGAACTCCTGCGTTAAACAAGTTAGATTCCAAGAAAATTTGACCATCAGTGATGGAAATTACGTTCGTTGGAATATACGCAGAAACGTCACCTGCTTGTGTTTCAATAATTGGTAAAGCTGTTAATGAACCACCACCTTTGATTTTGTTTTTCAACGAATCAGGTACGTCGTTCATTTGTTTTGCAATAACATCATCACTGATGATTTTTGCAGCTCTTTCTAATAATCTTGAATGCAAATAGAATACGTCACCAGGATAAGCCTCACGTCCCGGTGGTCTTCTTAATAACAAAGAAACTTCACGGTAAGCTACAGCTTGTTTTGATAAATCATCAAATACGATTAATGCCGGACGACCTGTATCTCTAAAATATTCACCAATTGCAGCACCTGCAAACGGCGCATAAAATTGAAGAGGTGCAGCATCAGAAGCATTCGCAGCAACCACCGTAGTATAAGCCATTGCGCCTGCAGCTTCAAGTTTTGCAACTAATCCAGCAACAGTAGACGCTTTTTGTCCGATTGCAACATAAATACAATAAACTGGCTCTCCTTTGTCGTAAAATTCTTTTTGATTGATGATGGTGTCAATACAAACCGTTGTTTTACCTGTTTGACGGTCACCAATTACCAACTCACGTTGTCCACGACCAACTGGAATCATCGCATCGATTGCTTTAATTCCTGTTTGAAGAGGTTCAGTAACCGGTTGACGGAAAATAACACCCGGTGCTTTTCTTTCAAGTGGCATTTCGAATGTTTCACCTTCAATCGCTCCTTTTCCATCAATTGGAAGACCCATTGTGTTTACAACACGTCCAACGATACCTTCACCTACCTGAATTGAAGCGATTAATCGAAGACGTTTTACCGTATCTCCTTCTTTAATGTCGTTTCCTTTTCCAAGCAATACCGCTCCAACATTGTCTTCTTCAAGGTTAAGTACAATTCCTCTTAATCCTGATTTGAATTCAATCATCTCACCGTATTGAACACTTGATAGTCCATAAATACGAGCGATACCATCACCCACTTGAAGGACTGTTCCAACTTCTTCTAATTCTGCTTCCGATTTAAATCCTGAGAGTTGCTCTCTGAGGATAGCGGAAACTTCTGCTGGTTTTACATCTGCCATTTTTCTCTGTTTTTAGATGTTCGATCTGTTGTAAAAGACATTAGCTAAACTTTGTCCGAACATTTAATTAAAATTTATTATAAACTTTTGTTTCAACTAATTGCGATAATTAGTTCAATAAAATATTTCTCAAATTTGTCAACTGACTTGCAATGGACGCATCAATTTGTTTGTCATCAATACGAATGATAAAACCTCCAATTAAAGAAGGATCTATTTTTTCAGTAAGTTCGATTGTACCTTGAAATCCGGTATTGATTTTTGTTAAAATTTTTGCTTTTGCAGCGTCATCTAATTTTGTAGCGGAAATAACCGTTACGTCCAAGATGTTTTGATCTTTTTTGTACAATTTAATAAATGCTTCTGCAATTGGATGAACAAGATCTTCGCGTGAATTTTTGATGATCAGGTGCATAAAATCGAAAGACATTTTTTCCATTTTTGACTCAAAAAGCACATTAAAAATGTCCTGTTTTTTTTGAGCATCAATAATTGGACTGCTTAACAGGTTTCTGAATTCTTTCGATTCTTTACAAATTGTATTTAATTGCACCATGTCCGCTTTTACCTTATCTACTACATTTTTTTCTGTAGAAAGATCAAGTAAAGCTTTCGCGTATCTATAGGCTACTCTAGTTGCGCTCATGTGTCTAGTTTAAGCTAATATCGTTAGCAATTTGTTGTGCCAATGCTTTTTGTTTGTCATCAGACGCTAATTCACCTTTAATGATTTTCTCAGCGATTTCTAAAGACAAAGAAGCTACTTGCGTTTTCAATTCAGAAATTGCAGCTGCTTTTTCGATATTGATAATTTTTTGAGCTTCAGCAACAATTTTTGCTTGTTGTGCTTTTCCTTCTTCGCGCGATTCTTCGATCAATTTTTTAGCTGTTTCTGTCGCGTCTTTGATCATCTTGTCACGTTCGATTCTTGCTTCTTTTAACAAGTCTTCGTTTTGCGATTTTAAAGCAACCATTTCAGCTTTTGTTTTCTCAGCTAATTCGATGGATTCTTTAATGCTTTTTTCACGTTCGTTTACGGAAGTTAACATTGGTTTCCAGGCAAATTTGCCTAATAAAACTAACAGGATGATAAAAACTAAACCTCCCCAAAATAATTGACCGACTGCAGGTGTAATTAAGTCCATTTTATATTTTTTATTTTAATTAAATCTTTTTAAAAACTAGAAATGAAGCAATCCTCCATTTCTAGTTTTAATTTTTCTAACCTTGTAAGAAAGCTACAACGATTCCGAAAAGGGCTGCACCCTCAACTAACGCCGCTGCAATAATCATTACAGTTTGAATTTTGCTCGCAAGTTCTGGCTGTCTTGCCATTGCTTCTAAAGCTGATCCACCAATTCTACCGATTCCGATTCCGGCTCCGATTACTGCTAAACCTGCTCCAATTGCTGCTATTCCTGCTATTCCTGTTTCTGGTTCCATGTTACTCTATATTTAATTAAACAATTACAAATTAATGGTGCGCGCTTTCAACAGCCGAACCGATATACATTGCCGCAAGCATGGTAAAAATGTATGCTTGAAGGAATGCCACTAATAATTCCAAAACGGAAATAAACAAAGTCATTGGTACTGCTAATCCTGCCCATCCAAGACTTTGGTTCAAAAAGATGATGGAAATTAACGATACTACGATAATGTGTCCTGCGGTAATGTTTGCAAATAAACGAATTAACAAAGCCACTGGTTTAATAAAAATCCCTGCAATTTCGATCGGTACTAAAATTAGGTACAACGGTAATTTTCCGAACCAAGGTAATGAATGACCAAGAGGATCGAGAATGTGTAACCAATAGGTTTTTTTAGAACTTGCCATTTGAATCAAAAAGGTAATTGTCGCCAATAAAAGGGTAACAGAAATGCTCCCTGTCATATTTGGGTTAGACAAAAATGGAATTAATCCCAATAAGTTTCCAAAAAAGATAAAGAAAAATAAGGTTAATAAATAAGGTGTAAATCTTTCGTATTTATGTCCTTCAATGTTTTCTTTAGCGATATCTTGAACAAAAACAACCCCTGGCTCAGTCCATTTAGCGATTCCTGATGGGGCAACTGGTTTACCCCCTTTGTATTTTCTTGCAGAGCTAATAAACACCACTAATAAAAGAATTGCCACAAGAAACATAGCAAATACATTTTTAGTGATTGAAAAGTCCATCGTTACTTTGTGTGCATTTAATGGGTGGTGCTCAGCGTCAAATCCAGAAATTTCGGTTGCTCCTGCCTCCAATTGGTAAATTTTTTCGTGAAGTTTTACGAATTTTTCTCCGTTTTTTTCAACAACCGTGTGTCCTTCATCATCGTGGTGAAATTCAGACGACATAAAGGTAACCAAACCATTATCTGTCCACAAAATAATTGGAAGCGGAATAGAAACCGATCCAGCTAAATGAATTTCGTGTGCATCTAGGGCATGGTGTAAAGCATGTTGAGCGGCGTCAAATTTTTGTTCTCCACTTTCTTCACCGTGCCCTTCAGCTCTCGCGAATCCAGTCACTGTGAGTAATAGTCCAAATAGGATAATTCTAGCGTAATTTTTCATGTCAAAAATGATTCAACGAGAACCTTTCTTTAAAATTTTCGACAAAGGTATTATTAAAAAAGAAATTGACGAGCAAATTATCCTTGAATTTTTTCTTTTTTTTCAGATTTTGGTGGTTCAAGTTTGAGCATTTTTACCAAAAAAACTATTTCTGCGAAAAGAATTATGAAAAAAATCGCAAAATACTGGTAAACAAAAGGTAAGGTTAGTTCAGTTTTATTGATCATCCAATCCGACAAAAAGGCTAAGGAACTAAGCATTTTAAGAGTGGTATATAACATAAATGTCTTCACAACGGACGTATTGTCTTTGAGGTATTTTGAATGGATATAATAGAGACCAATCACAAGCACGGGTACAATTGAAAGATAAATTAACCAAGGCGATGTTTTCTGATAAATTGGCGGAAGTGTATTTTGCAACAGAAAATAATGGATTCCTGCGATTACTCCAATAAAAGCGAGTGTTCGCAGGATTTGTTTTAGAAAGAAGTTACTTGTCATTATTGGACAATTTTTGAGCTTCTCGTATAAATATGTAGAGTGCAATCCCTACCCCCACCAGTGCCAAAACTGCCGTCCAAATTTTTGAATCACCACCAACCTTTTTATCAATTGCTGTACCTCCCCATGCACACAAACCAATAATAACAGCCATTTGAATTGCCATGGCTGAGAATTTCAAAAGGGCGTTTTTTTTTGAATTACTCACTTATTTCTTCTAAAATTTATCCGAATCAATTTTAATAAACCAATTCAGAATTTTCTTCGGTCATTGTAGCGGTTTCTCTTCCTAAAGTGTTTTCATTGGGAGAAACATAATTACACGCCCCACTGAAGGTGCAGCCGATTTCCATTCCGATTTGATTCATGGTGATATTGCCTTTAATTACCGCGCTGGCTTTTATGGTCAATAAACCGTCAACGATTATGTTACCAATTACTTCACCTTCAATATCTGCATTTGAACATTTAATATCACCTTCTATTTTCCCAGTTGGGCCAATCACTAACTTACCCAAAGTGTCTAAAGATCCGATTAGAATCCCGTCTAAACGGAAATTACTATCCGCTTTTATATCTCCTTTAATAAATGTTCCCTCAACTAAGCGGTTTAATTTATCGGGAGAGTTGATCACATCCGTCTTTCCATTGCCTCCTTTAAACATACACGTTAATTTTTAATCTGAACAAATATACAAAAAAAGAGCAAGTTTTAAAAATGAGAATTTTTAGCTTAATCCTTTACTTGGATTTGGATTAGTTTGATTCTTGAATCTTCCACCTCAACGGCAGTAAAAATTAATTTGTCTGATTCGTACGATTCTTGTAGTTCTGGGATTTCCTCCAAATTGGTGATCATTAAACCTGCCAAGGTTTCATATTCTTCACTTTCAACAATTGGGAGACCATAATTTTCAATAATGTAATCAATTTCCGTTCGTCCCGAAAAAAGATACGTTGATTCATCAATTTGCTTCTCAATATCGTCTTCTCGGTCGTGCTCATCTTGAATTTCGCCAAAAATTTCCTCAATGATGTCCTCTACTGTAATAATCCCAGCCGTACCTCCATATTCATCCACCACTACGACGATGTTTTTTTTGGATTCTGAAAATTGGGCTAAAAGTTCTTTGGCTAATATTGCTTCAGGCACTACCCCAATTGGAATCATGACATTTTTTATGTACTCGGGTTTATTGAACAGTTCATAGGCATGCACATATCCAATAATGTTATCAATATTTGACCGATAAATCAATATTCTTGACAAACCACTTGAGATAAATTTCTCTTTTAAAATTTTAATGTCATCATCGATGCTACATGCCACGATGTCTGTTCGAGGAACAAGACAATCGCGTGCTTTTAACTTGGAAAATTCAAGGGCATTATTAAGGATTTGAATTTCATTGTCCATGTGTGCATCTTCCTCAATTCGGTCGCTTAAATCGCGCACATAATGGTCCAAATCAACTTTTGTAAAAACTTGTTCGGCATTTTTTATATCCGCCTTTAGGAGTCGCAGAATCAAATTGGAAATTCCAATAATAATCATTGCTGGAAGATACAAAACCCAATAAACGATAAAGAGCGGAAAAACGAACAAGTTTAGAATACCATTAGGGTTGATTCTAAAAATGGCTTTAGGTAAAAATTCAGCTGTAACAACGACAATAATCGTAGAAATTATCGTTTGTAGAAAAAGCATTAGAAATTGATATTCTTTTGCGAAAAATAACAATGGCTCCAAAAAGATGGCCATATAGATTCCGTAAACAACTAGAGCTACGTTGTTTCCTAAAAGCATTATCGCAATAAAATTTGATGTTTTTTTAACGAAGTAAGCTAAAATTCTACCCGATAAGTGTCCTCGATTTTTATCAAGTTCAATTTTAAGTCTATTCGCCGAAACGAAAGCAATTTCCATCCCCGAAAAAAAGGCTGAAAAGAAAAGCATTATTAGAATGACAGCCCACGCTGCCATTTGGGGCTCAGAATCCATTTATCAATTTAAAATCAAAAAATTACAGTAATCAAGTAAAATTAATTATTTCTCTAATCGAATCAAATATACACTATTTTTTTTCTTCTACAAGATCAAATCCAATGTCACTTCGATAATATGATTTATCAAAACTGATTTTTTTCACATTGTCATACGTTATTTGCAAGGCTCTGTCTTTACTTTTTCCAAAAGAAGTCACGCTAAGTACTCTTCCACCAGCTGTCAACACTGTGGGTCCATCCTTTTTAGTTCCTGCGTGAAAAATAATCGAATCATGAATTCCATTGAGCCCATAAATCGTTTTTTCTTTTTCATATTCTTCAGGATATCCACCAGAAACCATCATTACTGTGGTTGCTGTGCGATCGTCAAATTCAACATCCCGTTCAGACAGAGTGCGCGTGGCAACTCCTTCAAACAAATCTAAAATATCAGACTTAATCCGAGGAATTACGACTTCCGTTTCAGGATCACCCATTCGGCAATTATATTCGATGACAAAAGGTTCGTTTTTAACATTTATGACCCCAAAAAATATAAACCCTTGATAATCAATTCCGTCTTTTTGTAAGCCTTTAATGGTAGGAATAATAATTTGATTTTCGACCTTATCCATAAAACCGTTGGCTGCAAAAGGCACTGGCGAAACGGCGCCCATTCCTCCAGTATTTAATCCTGTATCGCCTACTCCAATTCGTTTATAATCTTTGGCTTCTGGTAATTTTTTATACGATTGACCGTCGGTAATGACAAAAACAGACATTTCGATCCCGTCTAAAAATTCTTCAATCACCACACTGGAGGAAGCTGCGCCAAATTTAGCATCTTCAACCATGCTTTTCAATTCTGCTTTTGCTTCTTTAAGACTTTTTAAAATCAACACCCCTTTTCCTGAAGCTAATCCATCTGCTTTCAAAACATAAGGCGGTTTTAGCGTTTCTAAAAAAGTATATCCATCTTGTAAATTTTCTTTTGTAAAGGTTTGGTAACGCGCGGTAGGAATGTTATGTCTTTTCATAAAACGCTTTGAAAAGTCTTTACTTCCTTCTAATTGAGCTGCCGCTTTATTTGGCCCAATTACAGCGATGTGTTTTATTTCGTCATTTTCTAAGAAAAAATCGTGGATACCATTTACCAAAGGTCCTTCTGGTCCAACAAAAACAAAATCCATTTTTTCTTTGATACAAAAAGCTTTGATCCCTTCAAAATCATCTACCTGAAGATCTATATTTGTTCCTTCTTGCGATGTTCCTGCATTTCCAGGGGCGATAAATAACTTATCAATTTGTGAACTCTGTGCAATTTTCCATGCAAAAGCATGTTCTCTTCCACCGGAACCTAATACCAATACGTTCATGAATTTTTCTTTTTTGCAAATTTACATTAAGGCGGGGCTTGTTGGCAATAATCTTATCAACAATTCGAAAAATTTTTCAGAATTATTTGTTGAATTTAGCCTTCCAAAAACTCCCAATCCTTGATTGGTTCAAATCTTTTCCAAGACGCTTGTACAGAAGGATGTTGAAGCACTGATTCGACCTCAACTTCGGGTAAAAATTCTTCTCCTAAGCCATTTTTTACAAAAATCAGGTTAAAGCCAAGCTCGTTTGCACCAACCAATCTATACCCTTTCTTTTTAGCAAGTTTCACCATTGCAATCGGCGATGCTCCGTGATAAACGGGATGTTTTCCTGGGAAAAAATAATTTGGATCGTACGGAACCACGATATTTCGCATGCCAAATTCGACATGGGTTTCAATAATCACCACATTCGGACTCACTTGATTAAGCGCATTCCAAACCCAATAATCATTTCCGTCAATATCAATGGATAACACATCGATATCCCCACTTAAACCTGCATCTTTCACTAAGGAATTAATATTTTCGGCAGTCACTTTTGCGCATGTAAAAGTTGGGGGATACATCCAAGGATGCGGATATTTAGCATAAAATTTTTGTCCCCGTTTTACACTCGTTGGATTACCATCTAAAAATAATCCTCGGTATCCAAAATTAAAAACAAGGTTAGCGCAGTTACTATTAATTCCGTCATCCGACCCAATTTCAAGAAATGTTTTGTTTTGCATGCCAATCACTGACAAAATCATCAAGATCTTTCCATCTTCTTCATATTGCGAAAACACCCGAAAACCTGTTTCGCTCAAGGGTGGCAAACTTCCCGTTTTATTTCCCAACAAATAATTCACAAACAATTGTCGTTGAACAATTTGTGTGGCAGAAGAAAACCGATCTCTTACCTTAAAAATATAGAATTTACTCTTTAAAAAATTTTTAATTATTCCCATCTTCTTTCTTTTCTAGGTACCATTCAACTTCTTTTTCCCATTTCGATTTGACTTCAACGAGTTCTTTATTATAAATCACTCGTTCCGGTAATCTCTTGTCGGCCAACGAGCCAGGGGTCCACTCTCCGTTTTGATCCTGATCAAAAATAAGCCGAATTTGGTATTTCCCTGGAATTAATTCGTTAAAAATCATCTTTTCATTAAATTCAACCTTTCGGACAACTTCGTTTTTATCATCTAAAAGCTCGACCAAGACCGAAGCTTCCATCACTGAATCCATAGTTAAAATCAAGGTGCCAAAATAATCAGGCGTTAAAAAGGAAATAGGGGATGATTTATCCGTTAAATTAGAATGATAATAGATTGAATTTACAGCACCAGAATCAATTACAAGTTCTTCGACAGCGGACGAGATTGGGCCAAATTTTAATGTTCTCAAATTAATTATTGTTGCTGTTGGTTTAATCTGTTCGCTCGAATCTTTATTCAAAAAATGGAATTTGTTCAGATCAAAAAACTGGATGGGTTCAGAAAAATAGAAAGTTAACGAATCATTCGGTAATAATTTTCCATTGGACAAATTGGTAGTGTAAGTCAAATCAACAGGTGCATTCGTCTCAGGCACTTTTTTATAGAGAGGTTTTAGGGTGTCTAATTCGTCATTCAAATTGATAAAAAATTGCGTTTTAGCCATTGGACTAGCAGCAAGCCAAAACTCTAGCGAATCAGCTGACTTCGTATCTTCCTCTAAAAGAAGATTTGATGAAGTCACTTCAAATTTTTCGGGAGCTGAATTAAACACGAATTTAACTTTTCCAGGGAAGGTAAATTCACTCCGAATCAATTTACAATCAGCAATATTTTGGGCAAAAGCCATAAGCTCAATTGTAGGATTTGTTTGGGCGACTTCAATGGTTTCTGAAAGGATAAATGCCCTTCGTTCGCTCGGATCAAGTTTGAGGTTTTTATTTTTATCTTCGATTGCGAAAATGTAATAACTCCCAGATTTGAGATATTCCATTTTAAATTCACCTGCCTTATTGGTTTGGTTAATATAAATTGGTCGATCCTTGAAAGGAATTGAATCAAAAGCAGTTGATGTTGTTTTATCGTATAATGCCACCACAAAATTTTCCAAAGGAGCATTCGTAAATCCATCTGCGACGATTCCAAAAATCGATAAAGAATCAATATAAGCTCCCGTTGAAAAAACAACTTGAAAAATCGAATCATTTTTTTCAGAAAGATCTTTAATTGCATTGTTAAAACTCAGTGTGTAGGTAGTGTTTTCATCCAAGATCTCATTAAAATGAATCTTTAATTTTTTATTTTTACTCGAAATCGTAGGTTTAACCTTTGGTTGTGGCGTGATAATAATATTCTCGCTCGGTTTATCTAAGACAATGTATTCGTCAAACTTAATCTCAATGTCTTGTCCTACAAAATTCAATTGCCCATTAAACGGAAACGTATTTGCCGAATCAATTTTTGGCGCATAGAGATCTTTTTCACCGCCAGTAAGGGGATTAATTTGAGCGCAACCTCCAAATAAAATCAAACCAACTAAGGCAACTAAGTATGGAAAAATCTGTTTATACATTTGAAAAAAGATAGGCGAGATCTTTTGCTATTTCCTCTAAATATTGTTTGTCGATTTTCGAAAAATCATTCAATTGATCACTGTCAATGTCTAATACTGAACGCACAATTCCATCAAAAATTATTGGAACAACAATTTCTGATTTTGAAGCACTGCTGCATGCAATATGCCCTTCAAATTGTTCAACATCTGGAACCAGAATAGTTTCTGCCCTTTGCCAAGCTGCACCACAAACACCTTTTCCAAATCCAATGCGTGTACATGCAATATCTCCCTGAAAAGGCCCGAGCACCAAGCAATTATCTTTGTCATTGACAAAATAAAAGCCAATCCAGAAAAACCCAAATGTTTGGCGTAAGGCAGCGGTGATGTTGGCACAATTTGCAACTAAATCAGCTTCGTCGGCAATCAAAGCACGCAATTGAGGAACGAGCGTTTTGTACTTCTCCTTTCTTGAACCTTGAATTAAATGCAACGTTTCCGCCATAATGCAATTTTAAGCAAAAGTAGTTTTTTTAGTGCAAATTACGTTCAAATCGGGATTAAGAAAATAAATCAGAAGCAATCCCATCGGCAATAAATTTACCTGAAGTGGTCAACGTAAAGGTGTTTTTTTTTCTTTGGACATGGTTTAAATCGAGGTAGGATTGGATTTTTTTTTCGAATTGACAGGCTTCATCTTGAGAAATCAGTGCTAAATCATCCAAATTAACGCCCCATTTGGTCCGAAATCGGGTGAGTATATATTCGTTAAAATGATCATTCACTTGCAAAATTTCCGATTCTGAATAAGATTCGTTTTTAGAAATTAGTTGAATATATTTTGTGTTATTGGAGATATTCCAACTGCGTTCCACCCCATTATATGAATGGGCAGATGGACCAATGCCAAGGTATTTTTTACCCAACCAATATGCCGAATTATGGCGCGAGATAAGCCCTTCTTTTGCAAAATTGGAAATTTCGTATTGTTCAAAACCTTTGTCTGCACAAAAATCCATCAGAAATTGAAATTGCGCAATGCTTTCTTGATCTTCAGTTGGAGTGAGTTTTCCTGTTTTACTCCATTTGCCAAAAACTGTTTTTGGTTCGATGGTTAAACAATAGGCCGATAAATGTTGCGGATTAAGTGAATCCATCAACAATAATTCATTTCCCCAAGAAGATAAAGTAGACCCAGGCACCCCATAAATTAAATCTAAGGTTAAGTTTTCAAAGCCGAAATTTTGAGCGTTGATCACCGCATTTTTTGCTTCCTCTGCCGAATGAGCCCTGTTCATAAAACGCAACACCTTGTCATCGAAAGACTGAATACCAATACTTAAACGATTTATCCCGAACGATTTAAAATCCATTAATTTATCCTTTGTGATATCGTCAGGATTACATTCAAATGTGATTTCTGGAAATTCAGAAAGCTTATAATTTTGATGAATTGTCGACATGATTTGATCGATCATTTGACTGTCCAATACACTTGGTGTTCCGCCGCCAAAATAAATCGTTTCGATGATTTCAGACGCCAAGTAATCTTTTCGTTCTTTAATTTCTTGACAAAGGGCATCTACAAGCTGTTGTCTATTTTTAAGCTGAATAGAGAAATGAAAGTCACAATAATGGCATTTTACCTTACAAAAAGGCACATGT
Source organism: Crocinitomix sp. (assembly GCA_044361315.1). Taxonomy (GTDB): domain Bacteria; phylum Bacteroidota; class Bacteroidia; order Flavobacteriales_D; family Crocinitomicaceae; genus Crocinitomix. The sequence continues at coordinate 305,985 of JBIKJA010000001.1, forward strand.
ACGTATATTCCTGCCATTAAAAAAATTATTTATTCGCGTATTCCTCAGCGGTTGGTGTTCTGAAAAACACTTTTTTTAAGTCGATATACCCAATACTGTTGGTTCCGAAATCTCTCAATGCTGCTTGTTTTAGTGCCAAATCTTCGTTATACCATAAGATAATAAAAGCAGCGTCTTGCATTAATAATTTTTCTGCATCACTAAAATATTTATTTGCCAATTTAGGGTCTAATTCATTTGCTCCGAGCTCAAACAATTTATCGAACTCACTATTTTGATACCTTGAACTATTGATATAGGAAGGTTCTTTTTTAGATTTTGGAACAAATTTACCATAGGCGTTCGCTAGAAAAGCTTCGGCACTGGTATAATCACCCACCCAATTCGTTCTAAAAATATCTGCGTCACCCATGGCTTTGTTCTCGAGCAAATCGTTAAATTCGATCGCTTCGATATCAATATTTATGTTAAGTACACTCCGCAGTTGCTCTTGAATTTCAGATGCAATCAAATAATCTGTACTTCCAGCTTTAAATTGCATTTCAAGTGAAGGAAAGTTTTTCCCATCTGGATAACCTGCTGCAGCCAATAATTCTTTTGCCCGAACAGAATTAAAAGTGTAAGAAACATCTTCGACCCCTTCAAAATCATACGTTTCAAAGATCTTCGGAAGAGGAGGGACTAACCCAAATTTACCGATTTCATATGCTTGATTTTTAAGGATTTTGCTGACGAGTTTTTCACGATCAATAGCCAAATTCAGTGCTTGTCTGACCTTTAAATTTTTCAAAACTTGCGTTTGCATGTTCAACTCTAGGTAAGTTGTTGTCAGTTCTGGTTCACTGATTAAGATGTGTTTTGGTGGTTTGCTTTCAAAATCGTTTATTTTTTCTTCCAAAACTTCTGAAATCTTAGTAATTGGTACTTTACTCACATAGCTGAGGCTTCCATCCCAAAAAAGTTCGATTTGATCGTTTGAATTCTCAAAATAAACAAATACCGTACTATCTAAATAAGGTAAATTATTTCCGTCTTTATCTTTCCCATAATAATTTTTATTATTTGCCAAACGAATTTTACTTGAGGATGAATTTAAGTTGTCATAGACAAACGGTCCTGTGCCAACCGGAACAAAATCTTGCGCTTCTGTTCCTTCCTTTGAGATGATTGAACCAAATACACTTGCTAATTTTTGGATAAAAACTAAACTTGGTTTTTCCAGTTCAATGGTGATTTCATTTCCATTAATTTTTATGCCTTCAATTTCCTGTGCCTCTCCATCGTGAAATTGATTTCCACCTTTAATGGTGTTTTTAAACATTGAATACCCTGCATTGTTTGGTTTCGGATCATATATTTGTTTGAACGAATACAAAACATCCTCGGATGTCACCAAACGACCTTTCCCATCTTTAAAGCAATGGTTATCATGAAAAAAAACGCTATCTCTAAGAATGAATGAATAAATCAATCCATCGGGAGAAATTTCCCAACTTTTTGCTAATGAGGGTTCTATTTTTAAAGTCTCCGAATTGTACTTCACTAAGCCTTCAAAAATTTGCCAATATACCTGTGATTCTTCGTGTTTTTGTACCTCATTTACTTGGACACATTTGAAAAAGCTGCCAATACTCATTCGAAAAACACCTCCTTTTTTAGAAGGAATTACAGCCTCTTCGGTAGTCTCAGTATCAACCGAATCTAACCCGCAACCAACCAATAAAAAAACAAAAGGAATAAATAATTTGTAAGGTATCTTCATAGCAATTAAAAACTTAAATTTATTTCTTGAACCCACGTTCAAATATAGCCGATTTTTTATATTCTGCCGATGATTCACCAAAATAATATTAAAATCATGTTAATTAAAGAAAAAAACATTGGATAACTTGTTTATTACTCAAGTAACCATTATAATTGCAATGAATTATGGAATTTAAATGCATAATTACAAAATGTACTTGAAAAATACTATACTACTTCTCCTCGTATTCCTTGGTGGATCGTTCGTTTCTCGAGCTGACTTATCATTGGAAGGGCATTATCAAGGCAAGAATGTTTATATTCAAAATCCAGAAGATGAAGACGGATTTGGTTTTTGTGTAACAAAAGCTACCGTTAATGGAGATCCGATTATGGATGGACTTCAATCCAGTGCTTTCGAAATCGATTTTTCTTCGTTTGGCCTAAAAATTGGCGATCCTGTTTTTATTGTATTAGAGCATGGATTAAATTGCAAACCTAAAATCTTAAATCCAGAGGTTTTATTGCCAAAAAGCACCTTCGAAATTCAGAGCATTAAATGTACTCCTGAGGGTAAATTAATTTGGACTACTACTGGAGAATCTGGAAAATTACCTTTTGTTGTTGAACAATTTAGATGGAATAAATGGGTGGTGATTGGTGAAGTAGATGGACTTGGAAATCCTTCATTAAATGATTACTCCTTTAATGTTTCCCCTCATTCAGGTGAAAACAAAGTGCGTGTTGTTCAAACCGACCACACTGGTAAAAAACGTCCATCTGAAACTATTACTTTTGTTAACTCCGCTATTGTTGAACCAATTTTATCTCCTGTAAAAGTAAAAAATTCAATCACGTTTACGTCCAACGGAAAACCGATTGAGACGAAGTATGAAATTTACGATGCTTATGGTAATATCGTAAAAAAGGGAGTTGGAACCGAAGTAGATTGTACCAACTTGAAAAAAGGTTCGTACTACATCAATTACGACAATAAAACAGATAAATTCATTAAAATTTAATTTTTACCGATCCTTAAAATACCTAAATCCGCTTCGTAACGAGCGGATTTTTTGTTTAATAAACAAGATGAAGTTATGAAATTAGAACATATTGGCATTGCAGTGAAAGACTTGGCCTCGTCAAATGAATTGTTTGCGGCACTTTTTGATAGTCCACATTATAAAATTGAAGGGGTGGAAAGTGAAGGGGTGATGACCTCTTTTTTTCAAGCAGGCTCTGCCAAAATCGAACTACTAGAAGGCACGAATGATGAGAGCCCAATATCAAAGTTCATCGAGAAAAAAGGTGAAGGCATTCATCACCTTGCTTTTGAAGTGGTGGATTTAGATTTTGAGATTAAACGATTAACGGGTTTAGGATTCACTTTAATCAATCAAACACCAAAATTTGGTGCAGACAATAAAATTATTGCATTCTTACACCCGAAATCAACCAATAGTGTTTTAATCGAATTGTGTCAAGACCGAGGTTAAACTTTTAGCGTAATTCTGAAAGTAGTGCCAACGCCAAGCTCTGAATGTGCCACAATCACTTTCCCTTTGTGGAAATCTTCTACAATTCGTTTGACGAGTGAAAGTCCCAAGCCCCAACCTCTTTTTTTGGTAGTATAACCAGGTTGGAACACCGTTTTAAGTTTATTGGCAGGAATTCCTTTGCCTGTGTCCTTAATTTCAATTTGAATCGAATCTTCAATTTGTTGAATCGTAAATATAATTTGGCCATTGCTATCCATCGAATCAACCGCATTTTTAACAATGTTTTCAAAAACCCAGTCAATTAATGAACGATTCACCATGGCAACAATCACATCTTGCTTGGGTTCAAAGGACAAAACAATCTTTTTCGAAATTCGTTTTCTCAAATAGTCTATGACTTGGTTTAAAATTTCAACCATGTTCTCTTCGGTTAACATTGCTTCTGAACCAATTTTAGAAAAACGATTGGTGACCGTTGAAAGTCGTTCAATATCTTTATCAATTTCCGAAATAATTTCTTTGTCCACCCCTTGGGTTTCCAACAACTGGCTCCATGCCATTAAAGAGGAAATTGGCGTTCCCAATTGATGAGCTGTTTCTTTTGCCATCCCAACCCAAACCTGATCTTGTTCTGCTCGTCTAAACGTGCTAAATACCAGGTAAGCAATCAATACAAATAAACCAATTATAAAAAACTGAATAAATGGGAAATACTTCATTTGGGTAATTTCTGGTGAATACTCAAAATAAATAACGCCTTCGCGTTCATTTCCTAAATCAATTGATATTGAATCATTTTTAGCCGCCAAGTCAAGGATAATTTCAGCAGAATTTGTCGAATCATATACACTAATATTAGTTGCAATTACCTCTCGTGTGATTTTATCAATAAACATCACAGGTACCAAATTGTCGTTTTCAACCAATTCTTCGGTAAACGAGCTACTCAATGAATCGCGATTTCGTTGAAGCTCTTCTAATTTTAACGTCCGGTAATAAATCGAATCAAAATAGAAGATTTTTTGTTTTTCTCCTTCGTATAAATCAATCTCAATCGGTTCGCGATTTGTCCTCCAGAAGGTGATGAATGAATTTAATGAATCCTCTTTGGCACTTTGAAATACTGAATCTTTACACTCCGGACTTTGAGACGGATTGTTCTGCTCGATTTTTCGTTGAATTCGTTCATCTAAATCTCCCAAATTATGACTTGAAACAATTTGTTCCGCCATATCGGTAATAATCATTGGGATTCCATTGTTTTCTTGCACAATCCGCAACACAAAAGAATAATCATCCAAAGGTTTATTAATTTCTTCAGTAGCGAGTGACCAAATTTTAACTTTTTGGCGATCGCGTTCTTTCAATTCTTGAATGGAAATGGCTAATTCTTTGAATGCTGTGTTGGTAAGGTTAATCAATTCGGATTTCCGTTTAACAGCATCCGCCCACTGTTGCACCCTGTCCAATTCCTTCTCCTGCGCTTTTTTAACAATTTGAAATGAAAACCATAACGATGCTGCGACCATTAAAATCGCCGCACCGATTAGTACAATTTTCCAACGTTGTTTTTTATGGTATAAATTCATCTTGTTAAATGCCTTCTTAAACGAAGAAAGTTAAAAATTATTCTTGAACCTATTCAAAAACGACCTCTTCTTTGTCATTTTTCGCATCTTCTTTCAGTTTGTTAAAAAAACTGTCAGACCGTGTCTTGTTTTTAGGTTTCCGCCCAACCGAGTCAGGTTGATCCAGTTCCAAATCGGTATCATAATAAATAAATTCAACCTCTTTTTTATTGTCCACTTGCATGGTTTTGACCGTTGTGTCTTTTTGGAAAAATCCAAATTCTGTTTTTAATATCGATTTTATGTCGGCTTTTTCACTCGCCACCATTTCTTTAATATCATTTTTGCGTTCTTCCTTATCCAGACTAAAAACAGGCTCATCAATATTTCCAGACATGGTTAAATAAATTACAATTCCTAAACCATCATCAGCAATTTTGCCAAATTCGGTGTATTCAGGAACGGATTTTAATTGTTTAAACCTAAAACTAAAATGATATTCAATATTGTTATCAAAATCATGCCATCCAAACAATTCGACATCCATGGCATTGCTCTTTATCAACATTTTAGGAATAATGATCTTACTGTCTCGAATTTCAATTTTATTGCTAAGTTCGGCAAACTTGAGGTGCATTAATTTATCTTCAAATTTATCAATGTGTTTGTTAAGCATTAATTTTAACGCTGCGTTGGATCTTAAATAATCCGTAATGGCTTTCATTGTTTCCAATTCATTTAATTCACCATTGGTGATTTTTATATCAGAGACTGCAAAAATCCGTTCTTCGGAGAGAGAAAAATAAGGGTTAAATAACAATAAGAAATTAACCGTGCCATCAACCTTTCCAGCCAAATGTTTGTCTTGAATAGTTTCCTGCTGAAAATTATCCCATTCTGAAAACAACTTTTTAATGTCAATCGCTGAAAAGAACATTGTCCCTTCAATACTATTTCCATTTTCCAATAAATTTGTCAATACCAGTCGGCCCTTTACCAAACCTCCAAGCGTATTCATTTGAATTTGATTCACCGTTGCCACCCGATTTGCCAACAAAAATTGACCAGTAATATTGGTAAATTGATGTTTATCCCATTTAAAGTTTTTCACATGCATTTCTAGGTTCAAATTCAAATTTCCCGGTAATTCAAACATGGTAGGTGGACCTTGAGTTTGTTGGTTACTTGGCCCTAAAAATTCGTTTAAATCAATTTGATTGGATTCTAACGATGCTATTAATCCTAAGTTACCTGTCCCTTCGATATAGCCCATGATATTTTTGAAAGCACCGTTGATTAAGAGATCGGATTTATTGGTTTTTATCGAAAGATCTTTAGTAGCCGCATCTCGTCCACTAATCAGCACTTGCCCGCTTATATCAGCATAGCGCATGTGATTTAAACGCGATTTAAAGACTATTTTATTCAATTGAAGACTGCCTTCTGAACTTAAAATGTGAAAATTATCGGCATGATATTCTGGATCAAAAAACCGGACTGATGAATTCATGTCAAAACGCACCGCACCGTCTAATTCCTCTACATCCTTAAATTTAAAAAAGCGATGAAATTCGGCCAAGTCGAGGTTGCCCTTAACCACCGTAGTGAGGAGAGGTTTTGTAAAATCTTCAACTGTCCCTGTGCCCGAAAATTCACTGTTGAGTAGCCTCATGCTAAATTTTTTGAAATCTAATTTCTCCAAACGTGCCTTAAAAGTATTTGCGTAATGACCCAGCAGCTGAATATTTTGAATTTTCAATTGACTTTCAGCATCAATCAAGGTTCCGTTTTGGACTGAAAAATCAGCCTCAATTGATGGCATTGAAACATGATTCAGCGGTCCTTTAATCTTTGATTTGAAATTAACCACCCCTTGCCCGTCGTACTTTCCAGCATATTCAGAGTTTTTTGGAATTACACTGCTAATTAGCTGGGAAACTTGGATGTTTTTGCCAACTACATCTAGGTCAATTGTTGATGAATCAATAGCACCAAAAAGGTTAAACTCCATCTCTTCCAAAAACAAATCGCCCTTTTTGAAAATATACGATTCTTTTTCTGAATTGATGTCCATGTCTAAATTCAAACTTGCATTTTTCTCAGATAACAGTGTTAAAGAACCACTTTTGATACGTTCAACATAAAGTTCGGCTTCGGCATTTAAAGCGTAATTTGTTTCAGCAAAATCGCCTCGGATCAAGGCTTCATTAATCCCAATTTTATAATCCTGATTAGTTGATTGATTATAAAGACTAAAAGCAATGTCTTCGACTCGAAAAAGTTCCAATAAAAACCGGAAATTTCCTTCCGTCTCAACCGTATCTGTTGGCTTTTTTAAAATATTATAATTCACGTCACCATCGCTGGTGGTTTTCAGATTCAATTGACCTTTGTGAATGCTTGCTCGTTTAACTTTATAATCCCCACTCCAAATATCCCAGAGGTTAAAATGAAAATAAAATTCTTCGGCGTAAAGCAAGGTGTCATTGCTTTCTACCCGATCAAAAGCATCCGCAATAAAAACATTTTCAAAACCAATCGAAGCCCTTGGAAATTGATGAAATATGGAAACATCAATTCGGCCAACCTCGACATCTTCTTTCAAATAAGAATTTAGTTCGGCAATGGCGTACTCCTTTATATCATCCTCATAAATATGAAGGATAACCGTAATTGTGGTAATTAAAAAAAGGCAAACGAAAAAAATCCAAAAAAGGACTTTTTTTGCGATTTTCCACACTTTTTTAACCTTTCCCATTGTGTCTAATTCTCATTAATTGTGGAAACAAATACGAATGTATTTCAATAATAGCTTGATAATACATTTTGGTTACCTATTTTTTCAACCTTAAAAAGTTAGTAGATCCAAAAGAATTTATCTAAAAAAATTAATTCGTGGAATTTCAAATCCTTATTTTAATTTTTTGAGGGCGTCTAAACCTTCATTTACCTTGTCGGCAATCACTTCTTTGTTATCGCCAATCACCTCGTCAAGAGTGTCTAAAGTGTTTCTTAACAACGAATTAGAATCTGCCAATTGTTTGGTAGCTTCGTTGAATCCTTGTTGCATCAAATTATTCATTTGGTTAACTGGAGTTGGAGGTGGCGGTGGCGGAGCTGGTTCGGTACATGAACTCGCAATTGATAAGAGACCTAAAGCTATTAAATAAACGTTCTTTTTCATGATAAACTTTGTTTTCCCAAATGTAAGAAAAACTAAACAACTTGAAATTGACCTTTATTAAAAATTTGATTTCGTAAACTTCTTTTTAAAAAATAAAACGGATTTAATAGAAAAATGAACATTTTTAATTGGATTCTTGTTAGCTTTGAATCCAATTAAATTATTAATCAAAATATAGAAATATGGCTTTTGAACTACCAAAATTAACTTATGCATACAATGCATTAGAACCACATATTGATGCGCAAACAATGGAAATTCATCACACAAAACACCACAATGCGTACACCACTAATTTAAATGCTGCAATTGCTGGAACTCCTTCAGAAAATAAAACTATTGAAGAAATTTTAGCAAATTGTGCTGATACACCTGTGGTTAGAAATAACGGCGGTGGTTTCTACAACCACAACTTGTTTTGGACAGTCATGTCACCAACTGGCGGTAGCGAACCAACAGGTGATTTAGCCAATGCCATCAATACAGCTTTTGGAGACTTTGCAGGATTTAAAGATACATTTTCTAAAGCAGCTGCTACCCGATTTGGATCTGGTTGGGCTTGGTTATGTGTTCAAAAAGGTGGTGCTGTTGAAGTTTGTTCGACAGCGAATCAAGACAATCCTTTAATGAATAATATTGGATGTTCTGGAACGCCAATTTTAGGATTAGATGTATGGGAACATGCGTATTATTTAAAATATCAAAACAGACGCCCTGATTATGTAAATGCATTTTTTAATGTGATTAATTGGGAGGAAGTTTCTAGACGCTACGCTTCTGGAAAATAAGCTATTTTCATTTTTTTAAAAGCCGAAAGTTAGCCTGTCTTCTTTCGGCTTTTTTATTTTCAAGATTCACTGCTGGTCGAATCATTCCTTTACAAAATCGCAAGATATTCGTTATTATATATCGATTACATCCAATTAAAAGGCAGGAATTGTTAAATTTACCGCTTCAATAGTTGACAAATATGGAATATAACTTTAGGGAAATAGAATCAAAATGGCAAAAAAAATGGGCGGATGATAAAACCTATAAAACGGTCGAAGATTCTACCAAGCCAAAATATTACGGATTATCTATGTTTCCTTATCCTTCGGGTGCTGGATTGCATGTGGGACATCCCCTAGGTTATATCGCTTCTGATATTTATGCCCGGTTTAAAAAATTAAAAGGATTTAATGTATTGCACCCAATGGGATACGATTCGTTTGGATTGCCTGCCGAGCAATACGCCATTCAAACAGGGCAACATCCTGCAATTACCACTGAAGAAAATTTAAAAAGATACCGCTATCAATTGGATCAATTAGGATTTTGTTTTGACTGGGATCGCGAGGTTAGAACTTCTGATCCTAATTATTATAAATGGACCCAATGGATTTTTAAGCAGATTTATAATGCGTGGTATAATGTTACTGCCAACAAAGCACAATCCATCGATGATTTGATGGTTATTTTTGAAAACGAAGGAAATGAAACCTTAAAAGCACATACTTCTTGCACAACCATTTTTTCTGCGAATGATTGGAAAACATTTTCAGAAGCGGAAAAACAAAAAATATTAATGCAATATCGGTTAACCTATTTAGCCGATTCGTGGGTGAATTGGTGTCCTGCTTTAGGCACTGTTTTGGCCAATGACGAGATTAAAGATGGAGTTTCTGAGCGAGGTGGGCATCCTGTTGAACAAAAATTAATGCGCCAATGGAGTATGCGAATTACTGCGTATGCCGAACGCTTAATTCAAGATTTGGATGAAGTAGATTGGTCTGAATCGATTAAAGATCAACAAAAAAATTGGATTGGAAAATCGATTGGTGCTTCGGTGGTTTTTCGAACAGAAAATGGGGATGCGATTGAAGTGTTTACCACCCGACCTGACACCATTTTTGGGGTTTCGTTTATGGTCTTAGCGCCGGAACATCCTTTGGTAAATAAAATTACGTCCGAAAAATACCAAGAAAATGTTGCCCAGTACCAAAAACAAACGAGTTTACGTACTGAGCGCGATCGTCAAGCGGACATTAAAACTATTAGTGGGGCTTATACAGGGGCGTATGCAATTCACCCGTTTACAGGAAAAAAATTAGAGATTTGGATTGCTGATTACGTCTTGGCGAGCTACGGAACGGGCGCAGTAATGGCAGTTCCATGCGGCGATCAACGCGATCATGATTTTGCGGGTCATTTTGGGATTGAAATCATCAATATTTTTAAAGGAATTGAGATTTCTGAGAGGGCTTATTCCGAGAAAGACGCCATTATTGCCAATTCTGATTTTTTAAGTGATTTACCGGTTAAAGAAGCCATTCGTGCGGCGATTGTTGCCATTGAAGAAAAAGGAATTGGAAAAGGACAAACAAATTACCGCCTTCGTGATGCTGTTTTTTCACGTCAACGGTATTGGGGCGAACCTTTCCCTGTTTATTACAAAAATGACATCCCTTATTTGGTTTCGGATGAGGCCTTGCCTGTCACCTTGCCAGAAATTGATAAATATTTGCCAACAAGTGATGGCGAACCACCTTTGGCGCGGGCAAAACGAGAAGATTGGAATGCCTTTGATGGGGACCGAATGGAATACAATACCATGCCAGGTTGGGCGGGTTCGTCTTGGTATTTTTTAAGATACATGGATCCTTACAACGAAGAAGCTTTCGTGTCTAAAGAAAAAGCCGATTATTGGAACCAAGTAGATTTATATATCGGTGGCTCTGAACATGCTACCGGTCACCTACTCTACTCTCGCTTTTGGACCAAGTTTTTGTTTGATATGGGGTTCATCAGTTTTATTGAACCGTTCAAAAAAATGATTAACCAAGGGATGATTTTGGGGAGAAGTAGTTTTGTTAATGGGATAAAATATAGTGTTAAAATCGAAGATAAAATGGAGTCTGAAATTGATAGTACAATTTTAAAAATCCCACAGATTCTAATCTCTTTAAATAAATTAAATTCAAGTGAATTTAGGCAGAGAATTATTGAAGAATTAAATAAAATTATAGTTAGAAGATTACCTGTATTCGAGAATTACGAATTTGGTGTTGATTATAAAATATCAATAGTTGGAACTTCATATAACAGGCACAGAATTAACATAAACTATGTTGAAAACGATATTCTGAATTTAGAGTTAGCATTCAAAGATCCAATATTTAAGGGTTTGAGTGCTGCTGAATGGATTTTCGAAAATAGCGGAGATTTCATTTGTGGTCATGAAATCGACAAGATGTCGAAAACATACTACAACGTTCAAACTCCCGATGAATTAGTAGAAAAATTTGGAGCGGATACTTTGCGTTGTTATGAGATGTTTTTAGGGCCTTTAGAGCAAGCAAAACCTTGGGATACAAAAGGAATTAATGGGGTGCATAATTTCTTGCGGAAATTTTGGCGCTTGTTTCACGATGCCAATAATAATTTTGTGGTGAGTGATGATTTGGTTGATAAAGCTTCACTAAAAACCTTGCACAAAACCATCAAAAAAATTCAAGACGATTTAGAGCGTTATTCGTTTAATACAGCGGTTTCTAATTTTATGATTGCCACCAACGAATTAACGGAGCAAAAGTGCAATAATAGGGAAGTTTTAAGCGAATTGTTGATTTTATTATCTCCTTATGCGCCACATATTACAGAAGAATTGTGGGCCTTATTAGGAAATGAAAGAAGCATTACACAAACCGTTTTCCCAAATTTTGATCCAGCGTATTTAGTGGAAGCTGAGTTTGCTTACCCAGTATCATTTAATGGAAAAATGCGTTTTACCTTGCCTTTGCCAACAGATATGGACAAAGAAGCCGTTGAAAAAGCAGTCCTTGAAAATGAACAAACGTTGAAATATTTAGACGGAAATTCTCCTAAAAAAGTAATTGTTGTTCAAGGTAAGATTGTAAACATCGTACTTTAATAAAAGCTGTGCATTTCTGCAAAATTGAAAGCGAGACGAAATTTTGAACGTTAACTATCGAACAAAAAAAAAGGCTAGTGATCTATTGACCACTAGCCTTCATTTTTTTTAATGATTTAATTAATTTTTTATCATTCGGCCTGAATAAGGTTTTCCATCAATCAACATGGAATAATTATAAATTCCATTTGAAACCTCAACACCTAAATCGTTGGTGCCATTCCAAATAATTTGTTGTTGACCTAGGGTTTGTTCACCTCTATATAATTTGTTGACCACGCGACCATTCATGTCGTAGATAAATAAACTTACGGCAGCATTTTCAGTCAAGTTATATTCAATTGCGATGGTATTGTCGAACGGGTTCGGATAGACCTTAATTTCACTTAGCGGCAAATTCGCTTGTTCGGTATTTAAATAAACGGTATTAATACTGTCGACATTAATAAATTCATCGCCAGCTTGATACGCCATGATATGGAAATAAATCAAAAACATTTCATCCGTCGTATTAAGTCCTGGATAAACATCAATTGGCGGATCGGAAGGATTATGCGGATTAGCAACAGTGTTGTCATATACCCCATTTCCATACAATTGACTTCCAATCGGCATATGTTGCATGTATTTAAACCAATAAAAATCTTGCCAATCAAAATCCCATTTCGGAATTCGAATATATGGGATGGTATCCGCATCAGGATTAATAGCATAAGCTTCAATAGATTTTCCTAGCAAGTGCATGTGCGGAAATACGCTCATGACAGTTAAATCATACGGAACCGATTCGATTGTTGCACTTACCGGCGTTAATTCGTTAGCGGTAAGTTCGAAGTCCCAATTTTGCAAATAAGGGCCTGCTAAAATCTCTCTGAAACCAATCACAGGCTCTTCGTAAAAATAGATGTTGATTTTAGTTTGGTCATATTCGCCATAACTTCCGTGGGGATAATGCAAAGCAAAAACAAGGTTTGAACCCGCTTTTAATTTCATTCCTGACGAAAAATCATCCGTTTGTAAAAAAATTGTTGGACTACATCCTGGTGTATATCCACCAATTAAGGGTTCGGAAGTTGGTCCACCACAGTTGCCACCAATAGTGTCAGTAGCGTAAGAACCGTCTTCATCGATATACACTAGACAATGGTGAACAATGGAACGATTAGAAGGAATAATTTCAACTGCCTTAATTATACGGTCTTCTGTCATCCCCGTTGGAATCGCAAAACACACATAATCATCATGCAAAACAGTAGCTTTACTCATGTAATTCGGCATTTGAAGCACCAAATCAGGTGTTCCAGGCAAAACCTTGTCGCCAGAATAAACAGGCGGTGGTGGTGCTAATTCAGGATCACCTTCTAATCCTCCTCCGTTGGCCCAATCGATAATTGTGTTTCGCTCGTATTCGGTCATAATTCGCTCACCAAAATAATGCTGAAATGAAGAATCAGCGGTCCAAGGCGGCATGATGTCAAAGGAAACATACTCTTCAATCAAAGAGCGGTAATCGTAGGCCGTGCTATATTCCATTAAAGAAAAGGGGGCTACTCCTTCGGAATGATGACAAACCGTACAATTATTATAAAAAACTTCCGCTGCGTCTTCGCTCCAAGTTGGTTGAGCAAAGCCCGAAAAAAAGGTCATAAGTGACCCAATGAATAAGGCAATTTTTTTCATAGATAATATAGTAATGAGTCAAATATACAATTCTAAATTGATAAAACCTATGCTTTAGATTTTCGAAATTATTTCTTGAGCTAAACTTCTTGCTGATAAATCCGTTTGATATAAAGCGTCCAAGGTTGGATTTGCGATAAAATTCGCAGTAACAAGCACTTTTTCGTTAATGGCAGCAATGTCTAAAAATTTAATTTGGTCTTTCAAAAAGGCTTCGACGGTAACCTCGTTTGCCGCATTTAAAACACATGCCAAATTTCCACCTTTTTCCATCGCATCATACGCCAATTGAAGGTTTCTAAATGTGTCCAAATCTGGCTTTTCGAAGGTTAAATTTGGATAATTTAAAAAGTCAAACCGTTCAAAATCAGTTTCAAATCGTTGTGGATAGGTTAAAGCATATTGAATGGGCAATTTCATATCTGGTAAACCCATTTGCGCTTTCATTGAGCCATCTTTAAATTGCACCAACGAATGGATAATAGATTGAGGGTGAACAATTACATCAATTTGTTGATTACTTAACCCAAACAACCATTTAGCTTCGATTACTTCAAGTCCTTTATTCATCATTGAAGCCGAATCGATCGTGATTTTAGCACCCATGTCCCAATTCGGATGTTTTAAGGCCTGCTCTTTTGTAATTGAAATTAACTCTTCTCTTTTTTTACCTCTAAACGGTCCACCCGAAGCGGTAAGGTAAATTTTTTCGATCGGGTTCATCGCTTCTCCGGTCAAACATTGAAAAATAGCCGAATGTTCAGAATCAACGGGGTAGATATTAACCCCCTTTTCTTTTGCCAATTTCGTCACAATTTCACCTGCCACCACTAAAGTTTCTTTGTTTGCCAAGGCGATATTTTTTCCAGCTTCAATAGCGGCAATTGTTGGTTTTAAACCTGAAAAGCCAACCAATGCGGTTAAAACAATGTCAATTTCGGACATTTGTGCCACCGAAATCAAGGCCTCTTCGCCGGTATAAACTTTTACGTCCGAATTTTTAAGTGCTTCGTTTACTTTTTGATAACCTGATTCATCTACGATTACAACCACATTCGGATTAAACTTTAAGGCCTGTTCAATCAACAAATCCGCATTTTTGTGTGCAGTTAAAACAGAAATTTCAAAAAGATGAGGGTTAGAGGCCACCACCTCTAGGGTCTGTTTTCCAATCGATCCTGTAGATCCTAATAAAGCAATGCGTTTTTTAACTGTTGACATAGACAACAAAAATAGACATTGAAGATGTAATATCCAAGAACGAAAACGATTCAAGAATCTTAAACAATAGATTCCAACAATAAACCCTCGTAAAATTTAATCCCAGTCAAATTTGGTGAAACGAAAAATCTATTTATCTTTGCACTCCTTCTTCAGAAGTGAGGAAAAAATGCGGGTGTGGTGAAATTGGTAGACATGCTAGACTTAGGATCTAGTGCTTCACGGCGTGTGGGTTCGAGTCCCTCCACCCGCACTAATTAATGGTCTAGGCTTTGCCTAGGCCATTTTTGTTTTAATCAAAATTAAATATAATGAACGTAGTAGAGGAAAAAATAGACGATCTAAATGCGATTTTAAGAGTTTCTGTAAGTCCATCTGATTATTCCGAAAAGGTAGAAAAAACGTTAAACGACTATCGTAAAAAAGCAAATATTCCAGGTTTTAGACCGGGTAAAATTCCAACAGCTGTTGTGAAAAAAAAATACGGGCGCGCGATTTTATCCGAAGAGTTAAACAAATTGGTTAATCAATCGCTTAACGATTTTATTCGAACCAATAACTTAAATGTCCTTGGAAATCCACTTCCAAAAACGGATGAGCCTATCAAAGGTGATTTTGTAAATCCACAAGAATTTGAATTTGCTTTTGAAATAGGATTAGCGCCAGAATTTGAGGTTAATCTATCAAAAAAGAACGCGTTTGATTTTTTGAAAATAGACATTTCGGAAGAAATGTTGGACAAAGAAATCGAAAATTTAGCCCGAAGATATGGTTCGCTTGTATCTGCCGAAAAAGTGGGGGGCAAAGACATGGTACTTGGTACATTTTCACAAATTAGGGGTGACATCACACACACTTCGACCATTTCTGTAGAGTATATTAATGATGAGGCAGTAAAAAAACAATTTGTTGGTCAAACGATCGGAACGGTGGTTGTCGTTGATCCTATAAAGGTGTCAAAAGGAATAGATGATTTGGCTGCCATGTTAGGTGTCTCTAAAGAAACGGCGGAAACGTTAACAGGCGATTTTGAATTTAAAATCACGGAAATAAAAACAATGATTCCTGCAGCAGTAGATCAAGCATTATTCGATAAACTTTTTGGTGAAGGTCAATTAAATTCAGAAGCGGAATTAAGAGCAAAAATTAGCGATGATTTAACGCAAATGTTCCAAAATGATTCGGACCGTGTGTTTAGTCAAAAAGTAACCGCTGAATTAATTGAAAATACGAAAGTAGATTTACCCGAAGAATTTCTTAAAAAATGGATTTTAGCATCTAGCGAAAAAGAAATTACACAAGCCGAATTAGATGCGGATTTTGGGAATTATACCAAAAGTTTAAAATGGCAATTGATTCAAAATAAACTTACCAAAAAGAATGGAATCAAAGTAGATAATGCTGAGGTCATTGATTATACCAAACAACTTTTGGTAAATCAGTATGCACAATACGGTATTCCTGCTCCTGAGGATAAAGATTTAGAAGATCGTGCAAAGACTGTTTTACAAAACAAAGAAGAAGCTTCAAAAATTTTCGACAATGTTTTTGGGATCAAAATGCTTCATTTTTTCAAAGAAACAGTTCAATTGAACGAGAAAATATTGCCTTACGAACAATTTGTTGAGGCTGCTTATGGTAAAAAGTAATTTGAGATAAAAAATTTTTGGAAAGAATAATGTCTATCTTTAGGGGTGTTATTTTTATTGGTCCAAGTGATTTGGGTTTTAAATTGATCTTTCTTTTTGTGAATGAATATCAATTTAAGTAACTAAATTTGTTTGTGTTCAAGTGCTAACAAAGTGAACGAACTAAAAATTAACTAAAAATATGTTTGCAAAAGACGAGTTTAGAAAATATGCCACAAAACATCAAGGTATAAATAGTACGGTATTAGACAGTTATATTACCTCATCAATGACGCCTTACATTATTGAAGAACGTCAATTGAATGTGGCACAAATGGACGTTTTTTCGCGTCTGATGATGGATCGAATTATTTTTTTAGGAACAGGAATTGATGACCATATTGCAAATATCGTAACGGCTCAACTTTTGTTTTTAGAATCAGTAGATCCTAAAAAAGATATTCAAATTTATATGAATTCTCCAGGCGGTGGTGTGTATGCAGGATTGGGGATTTACGATACCATGCAATACATCCAACCAGATGTTGCAACAATTTGTACAGGAATCGCTGCGTCGATGGGAGCTGTTTTATTATGTGCTGGTGCAAAAGGGAAAAGATCTGCTTTGCCTCACTCACGCGTAATGATTCACCAACCATTGGGAGGGGCATCGGGACAAGCTTCGGATATCGAAATCACGGCTCGTGAAATTCAAAAATTGAAAAAAGAATTGTACGACATTATTGCTTACCATTCTGGAAAAGATTACGATCAAGTTTGGAAAGATTCTGACCGTGATTATTGGATGATTGCACAAGAAGCAAAAGATTACGGCATGGTAGATGAAGTTTTAGGAAAGCCTATCGCTGCGCAAATGCACAAAGAAGATTAATTAAAAACGGATCATGGCTAAAAATAGTGGAACAAGTTGTTCCTTTTGTGGAAGATCAAAAAGTGAAGTTGGGATTCTTATCGCCGGTGTATCGGGACATATTTGTGAAAATTGTATCGAACAAGCGCATCAAATTATCGATGAGCAAATAAAGTTAGATGTGCCTAAATCTTTGAGCAAGGATTTTAAATTAATGAAGCCCTTGCAAATTAAGGAGCATTTAGACGAATACATCATCGGTCAAGATGAAGCAAAAAAAATTCTTTCTGTAGCGGTTTACAACCATTACAAACGTCTTTCTGTAGTTGGAAAAGGCGATGACATCGAAATCGATAAATCAAATGTGATTTTGGTTGGACGAACAGGGACAGGAAAAACACTTTTGGCAAAAACAATTGCAAAAACACTCAATGTTCCTTTCTGTATAGCCGATGCAACTGTCCTTACGGAGGCTGGTTATGTTGGAGAAGATGTGGAAAGTATTTTGTCCCGCTTATTACAGGCCGCTGATTTTAACGTAGAAGCCGCTGAAAGAGGAATCGTTTTTATTGATGAAATCGATAAAATTGCGCGAAAATCTGACAATCCTTCCATTACACGCGATGTTTCGGGCGAAGGGGTGCAACAAGCAATGCTTAAATTATTGGAAGGAACAGAAGTTAATGTTCCACCACAAGGCGGACGAAAACATCCTGAACAAAAAATGATTAAAGTAAATACCACCAATATCTTATTTATTGGTGGAGGTGCTTTTGACGGAATTGAAAAAATCATTGGAAGACGCGTCAATCGAAACATGATTGGATTTGCTTCAAAAGATGAAGAAAAACCAGATTTAGAAAATTTATTGCAATACATTATTCCATCTGATGTTAAAGAATTTGGGCTCATCCCCGAATTAATTGGCCGGATGCCAGTTTTGAGTTATTTACATCCACTGGATGAAAAAGCCTTGAGACGAATTTTAACCGAACCAAAAAATGCATTGATTAAACAATTTGTTCATTTATTTCACTTGGATGGAGTGGATTTAAAATTTGATGCAGATGTCTTCGATTTTATCGTCAATCTGGCGTTGGAGTATAAATTAGGCGCTCGTGGGTTGCGTTCCATTTGCGAAGCAATCCTAAACGATGCCATGTTTGACCTGCCTTCTGATAAAAATATTAAAACTTTTCGCGTTGACCTAGGTTATGCGCAATCAAAATTTGCCGGATCTAAATTATCAAAATTAAAAATTGCTTAAGTATGGATAAAAATAAAATTGCGCACGTAGATTACCTTAATTACAGTCAAGGTGATGCAGCCACTCAAAAAAAATTCGTTCAGGAATTTGGCGACTCTTTAGCTTACATGGGATTTGCTATTGTTAAAAATCATGGTGTAACTGAAGATTTAAGAGAGAAATTATTCGAGGTTTCTATCAAGTTTTTTGAATTGCCAGAAGACGTCAAGCGACAATATGAAAATGAATTGTTGCACGGCCAACGAGGATATATTTCTAAAAATAAAGAAAGCGCAAAGGGAAAATCTGTGCCAGATTTAAAAGAGTTTTACCACGTTGGACAAACGGTAAGAGACAATGATCCAATTAAAGCGGAATACCCTGATAATATTTGGCCAGAAGAAGTTGTTGAATTTGAAGCTGTTTGTCAAAAAGTGTACGATACGTTTGAAGAAACAGGGCGTAATTTATTACGTGCAATTGCGCTTTATTTAGGTTTATACGAGCATTATTTTACTCCTAAAATTCACAATGGGAACAGTGTTTTACGTTTGTTGCATTATTATCCGGTAGCTGATAAATCACAAATTCCAGAAGGTGCGGTGCGTGCTGCTGCCCACGGGGACATTAATTTGATTACTTTGTTGATGGGTGGAAGTGCTGAAGGTTTGCAAGCACAATCTTTAGATGGTCAATGGATATCAGTAAGTCCTGGGCCCGATGAAATTGTCATTAATATTGGGGATATGTTGGCACGATTAACGAATGATCGTTTGCGTTCGACCCAACACCAAGTGATCACGCCAAACGAAGAATCGTGGACGAAACCACGCTATTCGGCACCGTTTTTTATGCACCCACGTTCAGACATGGATTTAACATGCTTGGAGAGCTGTATTTCTGTTGAAAAACCAAAAATTTACGCAGACATGACCGCAGGTGAATTTTTGACCGAACGATTGATTGAATTGGGATTGAGAAAGAATTAGTCGAATATACTCCTTTTCAAATATTAATCAGAAATCACAGCTGTTTAACCTTCAAATGCTTATATTTGACCCCCAAATTGTCTTTGATAGTTTGAAATTAGGAGAGGTGGCAGAGTGGCTGAACGCGCACGCTTGGAAAGCGTGTTTACGGTAACGTAACGGGGGTTCGAATCCCCCTCTCTCCGCAAGGAAAATCAAGGTCCAGCAATAGCTGGCCTTTTTTTGTGCGATAGAATTTTCTGAGTTTGTTCAAGAAAATTATGGAGGAGAAAAAAAGAGGAGTGAAACGACCTTGATTTTACTTGTGCCATTTCACCGCAATTGGGATCACACAAACCAAAATCCTCAAAACTCACACTCAATCCTCAGTAATCCCCCTCTCTCCGCAAGGAAAATCAAGGTCCAGCAATAACTGGCCTTTTTTTGTGCGATAGAATTTTCTGAGTTTGCTCAAGAAAATTATGGAGGAGAAAAAAAGAGGAGTGAAACGACCTAGGTTATAGATAAATGGTTGGTGTTTTTCTACAAGTGTTGTCAAAGCAATTTTGTCACCACCCAAAACACTCTGAATTAGCTCATTATCCGTATAATCTACTTGGTATTCTTTTGTGAAAATATTCATTTTTCTTTAGTTGGTCGTTAAATTTAGTACTAACAACCCGTTGTCCAGTATTAAAAAAGTTGCTAAAATGATTAAATTGTGTTGATTTTCAAAAAATTAAAAAATAAGGACCCGTGATGCAAGTTACAAATTAATTTTGAAAGAATTACGTAAAATTTCAGACATTGGTACTTTTTACTTTCAGAAATAAACATCTAATATATAGTTAATTAGTTTGATTATATTAGTGAATTCTAAATCTATAGATTGGCTTCACTGGACCATTTTATTAAGTTTTTGGATGTCCATTGTTTAGATATATTAAAGGATTTGATATTGAACCAAAAATAGAACGAAGCGTTTACAACAAAAGAAAATTGTTTCCTCATATCTTAGAAATTAGAAAGAAAATGGTTGAAAAAGAAGAATCCCAACAAAAACAAAGTCAATCCATTTTCAATTTATACCTTTACGGCTTTATTTAAAAAATTCTATGATTATTTCAAAAGACAGTGTGGTTTCAATGAACTATACTTTAAAAAACAGCGCAGGCGAAGTAATGGATACTTCAATGGGGAGAGAACCATTAGTATATCTGCATGGGGTAGGTGCTTTGATTCCTGGTCTTGAACAAGAATTAAATGGCAAAAAAGAAAAAGACCAATTAACCGTGGTTATTCCGCCAGAACATGCTTATGGGAGCCGAAGAGACGATCTATTGCGGGTGGTTTCTAAAAGCGGTTTTCAAGGAAGCGAAGAGTTAGAAGAAGGAATGCGTGTGCAATTGGATACTGAAAATGGACCAATGATTGCGGTGGTTTGTAAGATTGAAGAAAACGACGTGACCTTGGACATGAATCATCCTTTAGCGGATATGACCTTGCATTTTGAAGTTGAAATAGTTGGTGTAAGACCAGCTAGTGAGGACGAAATTGCACACGGACATGTGCATGGACACGGTGGTCATCACCATTAATCGATCTTAACTTAAAGGAAAACGATAAATAAAACGGGCTTCGAACGACCACCCATTTGGAAATAAAGTGGGTGTGAGTTCCCGGTAGTCGCCCATATTTACTGGGCCTAACTTTAAATTGAGTTTTTCATTTTCAGTATACCGTCGGTATTTTCGGATAATTGAATGACCAGCACGAAGATGAAACCAAATCTTTTTGCCCAAGTGCATTTCTGAATACGCCCATAAATTATTGTCGGCTTTGTCCAAATATTCGTTTTGTAGTGTCGAAGCATAATTGATTCGGTAAGAGGCATTCACTCCTTCAAATTTTAATCCACCAATAAAATTTGGCGAGGGTTGGTAACTTAAATCAAAATTCAACGGCACGATTAATTTAAATCGCCAAGCATCATTAATGGCCCAATTAAATCCAAACAAGGGAACAAACATGGGACTGAAATATTCCGCATTATAATAAAGCCCATATTTCCAATCAAAGTTTTTTGAGCGACTTGTTGTGCCTAAAGCCAAGCCACCAAGTTGGAAATGGTGGACATTAATATCATGAAAATCTGTATTTAAACGGGTAAACTGAATAAACATCATTTTCGATCGCTCATTCCATTTATGTTCCCAACCTAACTGTAAACCGGCCGAGGTAAAATTAAAGGATCCTCCTGGAGTGGGTAATCGGATTTTATTGTGCTGGTATTCGCCGCCAACAATCAATGTATTCATGGGGTTTAATCGAATTGGGAGTTTAAAATCCACTACAGCCATTTCAAGGCTTGGGTTATATTCGGGTGATTTTGTTTCTAAACTTGGCGAAATTCGGTAATAGACATTGACCAAATCAATATAGTTTTGTGCTCCCAAATTAAGCGCACCTAGCAATGAGATTATGAAGAGACCGATTTTCATGAGGGTGCAAGATATAATTTTAAATGGAAAAAACTTATTTTTTTGATTGGCAGGTTCAAGATATATTTTTTGGCACGGTTTTTTCAATACTAATTTCGAATTAGACGAATTGATTCATGGGTTTTGGGTAATGGTCGCTTACGGAGGTAGGCGTCCATTTTTTTATTTTACAATCCAAGTACTGTTCGTTTCAACTTTTTATTACTTTAGTTCATCGCTTCCGTAACATTTGCGAAAGAAATAGTTATAAACAGGGTTCTTAATTTAACTGCTGACATTTTAAAAAGTTAAGACTTGACCATTTTATTTACCAAACCAAACTCAGTAATGCACTACTTATTTTTGCTCCTATGTTGCTCTAGTTTTCTCTTCGGTTTTTCACAGACAAAATTTCAAGATATCAAATGTGATTCGTTTCAAGTGACCTTGACGGATCAACAAGCCATTATTTATCTGAAGAAAAAAACTGGCGTGTACGACCTAAAAATTGGCGACTATTTAATAAAGCCAACTAAAAATAGAATCTTATATCTTCGAGAAATTGGGACCTATATTGAAGTGAATCCAGAGACGATAACAGCTCATAGTTTTAATGGAAATAAGGTGTATCCTTATTCGGCCGCACTTTCTCACCCTACCAACCTGTCTTTTATCAAAAACGTCTTATACGATGAAAAAATCATCCTTGGAGATGTATTATATGAGCCATCTTTAAATAATTATGGCGTAAATGAATGGACTGTACAAAACGATCTTTCGGGAAATGCCCCAAGTAAAATCAGAAATTCAAGCATTTTACCAAGCTCTGGGCATGCAGGTGTGCAACGATTAAATGACAGCCTTTTATTGGTCACCAATTTTATGAATAGTATTAGATCTGATATTGCTATTCCACTAAAAAGCATTTTATATCCTGAAGAAGATTCAGTTATGATGACAGAAGATGGATATTGGGTGGTTTTATACCCCCCAGCCGATGATGGCTATTATCACAGTGGGATTTTTAATTATGTAACTAATCAATGGTTGGTGAAACCGATTTACAGCCGCGTTTATGTGCATGTTTTTGGGTTTTTACTTGAACATCCTTCAAGTTGGGAAAATCCTTATACCTACGATTTTTTAGCCTTTGATGGAACGCCTGTTTTTCAATCCCTCACAGCTCAAAATTTAGAAAATGAGCCCGAATTTTTGAAATATCTCCTGCCTGAAATATCTTTACAAGAATCAATAATGTATCCCGAACGATTTAAACCTTCGGAGGACAATTATCAATCTAGTCAACTCATGTATGTTCTTGACCAAAATAATCAATGGTCGATTGCAGAGCCTATTTACGACCATTATCAAGTTAATTATGAGTTGATTTCTAAACCAAAAGAATTTGTTCATTATAATCCAACGTATGATATTTTATTTTGGCTCGAAAATGATTCAATTTATGCGGAGGTTGAAAATAAAACCTATCAAGTAAGCCAAAAACAAGGACGGATTGATGTTTATCCCAAAGGATTATCCGTCATGGATTCGGCATGTCTTCGTTTGATTGAAGGACGAGACACCTTATTTATCAAGGGATTAATGGATCGGGGTTATCCAGAAAGTGGACAATTAGCCGCCGAAGTTGGCATTCGAATTGTCAACGGAAATTTAATTTTGTCAAACGAAGATTATCATTCAACCATTCATCCAAACGATTTAGAAATGTGGTACAACGAGATGTATGAAGAAATGTACGGCGATAATTTGACTAATTATTCCAACGAAGCTTCATCGATTTGGCAAAAACAAAACGGTGTTTGGAAAAAGGTGAGTGTCGATTATTCAACTATTGATAAAATTCCTTTTGGCTACCTGGTATCTACAGGCTACTTTTTTGAAATTCTGAATCCACAACGTGTCGAAACCAAAGAAGTGCCGAGTGCCATCATTTTATTGGATGAAAATTTAAACGCGATTCCTTATTACGATTATTTCGACTTTGAAAAGGCCTATATTCATGATTTTGGGGTGGAGGTTTGGTTAGAAAATGGCTGTTTTTTGATTGGGAACGACGGCAACTATATCACTGATGAATTGTGGAGCGCCTTTGAATTAGAAGACGGTAAAATCAAAGCCATTCGTTACAAATCATTTACCGATGACGATTATTGGTTGTACGAATCAGAACTTATGATTGATGAAATCAAATACTTTGATTATCCCGTAAAATAAATCAACTTTCTTCCCATCTTTGTACTAGGAAATTTAAGTGCGAAAAAGTGCATTTTTACTTTTTCAGCTCGAAAAATAAATTATTCATGGTAATCGAAGTTGGTGATAAATTAATCTCAGACGAACTCTTTCGAAAAGAATTTGTTTGTAATTTAAAGGCCTGTAAAGGGGCATGTTGTGTTGAAGGTGATACAGGCGCACCGCTCGAATTAGACGAAATTGATTTGTTGGAAGAACACCTCGATGCCATTAAACCTTTTATGGTAACAAAAGGCATTGAGGCGGTAGACAAGCAAGGCGTGTTTTACATGGATCATGACAATAATCCTGTTACCATGTTGGTGAAAGGTGCCGAATGTGCTTTTGTTTATAGAGATGAAGTTGGGATTACAAAATGCGCTGTTGAAACGGCTTACCGCGAAGAAAAAATTCCGTTTAACAAACCAATTTCTTGCCATTTGTATCCCATCAGGGTCGAAAAATTGCGAAGTGGCACTGCTTTAAATTACGACCGTTGGCCAATATGCAATGACGCCTGTACACTTGGTGAACAATTGGGGGTGCCGGTTTACAAATTTTTAAAAGAGCCTCTAATTCGGGCCTATGGCGAACCTTTTTATCAAGATCTCGAAAAAATCGAAATTGAATTAAAAAGCAATCCCGAATTTGACGATAAGTAAGCCAATTCTCTTGAAAAACACGTTTAAAAAATCCGAACGATTAACCAGCAAATCCATCATGGAAAGTGTATTTGCGCAAGGAACGACGCTTAAAAAATTCCCACTCATCGCCAAGTACAAACAGATTGAATTTGAAGATCAAGTACCGATTAAAGTGGTAGTCTCCATTCCAAAGCGATTGGTGAAAAAAGCAGTAGATCGTAATCGCGTACGGAGACAAATCAAAGAAGCTTATCGCCTTGATCGAACCAACTTAAAAAACAATTTGGCGAACAATAAAATAAGTTTGGCACTGTTTTTAATCTATACTGGAAAAGAAAATCCGCTTTATTCGGAAATTGAAGAAAAAATACACTTACTTTTAAATGAAATTAATAAAACCATTGTTGAAGCCAATCAACAAGCAGAATAGTAAAGATAGAAATTATGAATAAGCTGATCACCTCCATTTTATTGTTGCTTTTTGGCCTCTTTGCGTTTCAGGCAACCGCGCAGCCCGAATTAGAAGAACAACAAAATGCAGATTTTGAAATCCTCAAAAATTTGGAATTATTTGAACTCATTTATAAAAATGTCGATTTAAATTATGTGGATGAACCTAATCCAGGAGCATTAATGAAAGCGGCGATTGATGCCATGTTGTATGAGTTAGATCCTTACACCAATTACATCCCTGAATCACAAATCGAAGATTTTAAACTCATGTCCACCGGGCAATATGGTGGCATTGGTGCAATAATTCGCCAAAATAAAAAAGAGGTGATGGTCATTGATCCGCAAGAAGGGTTTCCAGCGCAAAAAGCAGGTTTAACAGCAGGCGATGTTTTTCTAGAAATTGATGGACGAAGTGTGGTCGACTTAACCTCTGAAGAAGTTTCTGAAAAATTAAAAGGAAAACCAGGTTCCGAATTATCCATCAAAGTAAAACGAGGTGAATCCAACCTTACGGTAAAAGTTGTTCGTGAGGAAATTAAATTTAAGCCCGTACCTTATTATGGTATGATATCGGACGAGATTGGCTACATCAAATTAAATTCGTTTACCCAAACGGCTGGGGCTGATGTCATGGAAGCGTACCGTGCTTTAGAAGCTGGGAAAGGAATGAAAAAATTAGTCCTCGATTTAAGAGGAAATGGCGGAGGATTGGTGATTGAAGCCGTAAAAATTGTCAACATGTTTGTGGACAAAGGAACAGAAATTGTCTCTATAAAAGGACGCGATGAAACGGTAAATAAAACCTATACCGCCTCTGTCAATCCAATTAATACTAAAATTCCAATTGTGGTGTTGGTGGATGAAGGCGCAGCATCAGCAAGTGAAATTGTGGCAGGTGCTTTGCAGGATTTAGACAGGGCGGTGGTTTTAGGTGAAACTTCGTTTGGAAAAGGATTGGTTCAACGCCCACTCGACCTTAAATACAATGCGAAAATTAAAATCACCATTGCAAAATATTACACCCCAAGCGGCCGCTGTATTCAAAAACTCGATTATACCAACCGCGAGCAAGGCGATAAAGCAGGTGCTATTTCCGACTCCTTACTCACCAAATTCAAAACCTTAAACGGTCGCCAAGTAATTGACGGTAGAGGAATCGAACCTGATGTCGCGATTGCACCAAAAGAATATTCTATTTTAACCGGAACCATCGTACTCAACGATTTGATTTTTAATTACGCCACCCAATTTCAGCGCAAAAATCCAACGTTGTTAAAACCACAAGAATTCTCAATTACGGACGAAATTTATGCCGATTTTACCACCTTTGTTTTGGCACAAGAATTTGAATACAATACCAATTCAATGGCCTTGATCAAAGAACTTCAAGAAGCAGCTGAAAAGGAAAATTCGTATTCGCCGGCAAAAGCCGAATTTGAAGCCCTCATCCACAAATTAACTCCGTCAAAAGAAAACGACCTGCAAAAATATAAAAACGAAATTATCCCCTTTTTAGAGGATGAAATCATCGGTCGGTATTACTATGAAACAGGCCGAATCATGCACAGTTTAATAAAAGATGACTATATATTAGAGGCCATTAAAATATTGAACGATATGCCACGTTATAAAAAAGTGTTGAATATAGAATCTGAATAAATGTTTGATAAATGGCTTAACTTACCAGCACATTTATATCTTAGAATCACCGCGTTAACCATCTTGATTGTTGGCGTTGCATTGTCTAACGTCCTCATGAGTATTGGCACCATTTGGATTATTTCCAATTGGATCATCGAAGGAAAATTTGGCACCTATTGGCAACGATTTAAAGCCAATAAACTGAGCTGGATTGTTGTTTTTATCTTCTTCGCCCTTGCCCTTTCGTTATGTTGGAGCTCCGATTTGGCCTATGGGTTTAAAGACCTGCGCATCAAACTTCCTTTCATTGTAATTCCATTGGTCCTCGCCACTTCTGACGAAATTTCTCCCAAACATTTTCAGTTTTTACTCTACGTTTTTTTAGGCATTGTCGGCTTCACCACGGTTTATAACGTGATCCATTTTAACTACTATTTAGAAAATAATAGTGACATCCGGAACATGTCCGTTTTCATTAACCACGGGCGCTTGGCCATCTTAATTAACTTGGCATTTTTTACGTGCCTGGCCTTCATCCACCGCAAAATGCCCTACCGAATTATTTGGGTGGTGCTGACTGGGTGGTTCTTGTTTTACATCTTTAAAGCGCAAACCATCAATGCCTATTTACTTTTTATAATTCTGGCAGTTTTTAGCATCATTTATTTCATCCACCAAATTCGCCATAACGGCAGAAGAATGGTGGCTTATTTACTCTTTTTTGGCAGCATCTTGGCAGCAGGAATTGTAAGTTTAAAACTAATCAAATCCATCAATACTACCGAAAAAATCGACCTGGCCGAATTAGAACTTTACACCCCAAACAACAACCCCTATCACCACGACACCACCATTAAAGAAATGGAAAATGGGCATTATGTCTGGCTGTATGTCAACCAACAAGAAATGAAAAAAGAGTGGGAATTAAAATCCGAAATTCCTTACGATTCATTGGACCGCATTGGGCAACCCATGTACGGAACCTTAATGCGTTACCTCACCTCGCTCGGCTTCAGAAAAGATTCCATGGGCGTGACACAACTCACCCCAACGGATATTGAAAAAATAGAAGACGGACACACCAGCGCACACAATAACAAAGGCTTAGCCAGTCGCATCAGCACCTTTTTAATCGAATATAATTTATACAAACAAGGAGGCAATCCCAACGGAAATTCATTTTTCCAACGCATCGAACACCTCAAAGCCGCGCAGTACATTATTGCCCATAAATATTTATTGGGCGTAGGAATCGGCGATGTACCCGGCGCATTTACCGATGCCTATCAAAAAACAAACTCCAAATTAAATAAAGAAATTCAATACCGTTCGCACAACCAATACCTAACCATTTGGGTCAGCCTCGGCATTTTTGGCTTAATTGCATTCGTGCTTATGCTATTTCTACCCTTTTTCCATAAAAATCTGGATTATTTCTTTTACATCGTCATGATCAGTTTAGTGGTTTCATGCCTGTTCGAGGATTCCATCGAAACCCAAGCAGGCGTTACCATCTTTGCCCTTTTTTACAGCCTTGCTAACTTCCGTGGCCTTAAGAAAATAAGTTAAATTTTTTGGGCAAATCCCCTCCATCCGCCAACAAGTAGGGGATCGTCGGGGTCGGGCTATCTGTTCCCGCTATTTTTTTGAAAAAAATGAGCTCCACGCCTATCCCTTTTGCGCCCCAAAACCCCCAAAACCGTCTACAACTAAAAAAATATTTTGTTTTATTTATCCAATTTCCTAACAGATTAAAAACAATTAGTTAAAATGATTGAAAACTTGAACAATTTTTAATCCAATGTATTTATATTTGTATTGATGTGGTGTGCATCATTTAAAAAATAAAACAGATGAAATTTCAAGATAGACATATTGGGCCAAACGATGCCGAAAAATCCGAAATGTTAGAAGCAATTGGTTTAAAATCTTTAGAGGAACTAATTGAGAAAACCGTTCCAAGTCAAATCCGATTAAAAAGTCCACTTAATTTAAAAGCGGCAATGTCAGAGTTTGAGTACCTCAACCACATGAAAGAAAAAGGTGCAAAAAATAAAGTATATACCAACTTTTTAGGACAGGGCTACTTCGGAACCATCGTGCCAAGTGTTAATTTAAGAAATATTTTCGAAAATCCAGGATGGTACACAGCCTACACCCCTTACCAAGCAGAAATTGCACAAGGTCGTTTAGAGGCTTTGTTAAATTTCCAAACCATGGTAATGGATTTAACAAAAATGGATATCGCCAATGCCTCGTTGTTGGATGAAGGAACGGCTGCTGCCGAAGCAATGATCATGTTCTTTAATTTAAGATCACGCGATCAAAAAGCGGACAATGCGGTAAAATTCTTCCTTTCAAATACCTGCTACGCACAAACTATCGATGTTGTTATCGGTCGTGCCGAAGCTATGGGAATTACTGTCGAACTTGGAAATCATGACGAATTTAAACCGTCTAAAGAATATTTTGGGGCTTGTGTACAATATCCAGATTCGTTTGGTAAGGTAGGCGACCTTTCCGACTTTATTGAAAATGCACATGCATTTGATATTAAAGTAGGTGTAGCATCCGATTTAATGGCCTTGGTGGTCTTAACTCCTCCAGGCAAATGCGGTGCAGATGCCGTTTTTGGGAACACACAACGGTTTGGCGTTCCAATGGGCTTTGGCGGACCACATGCAGCATTTTTAGCTACTCGCGACGATTATAAGCGTCAATTACCAGGTCGAATCATCGGGGTGTCAATTGATGCCGATGGAAATTATGCCCTACGAATGGCTTTGCAAACACGTGAGCAACATATCAAACGTGATAAAGCAACTTCCAATATTTGTACCGCACAAGCTCTTTTAGCCATCATGGCAAGTATGTATGCGGTTTATCACGGACCAAAACAATTACGGAAAATCGCTATCGAAATGCACTTAAAAGCAGTGTATGCCGAAAAACAATTAAAAGAAATGGGGTATAATTCCCTCAACGGAAATTATTTCGATACCTTACATATCCAAACCCCTGCCAATTTATCTACTGAAAAAGTAAAAACAGTGGCGCTTAGCAAAGGGTTAAATTTACACTATGTAAACGACCGTGAAATCACTATTTCATTAGACGAATCTACCACCAACGAAAGTTTAAAATTGTTGTTAACTGTTATGGCAGAAGCTATTGGCAAAACTGCAACTCCTATTGCCGATCAATGGAAATCAGAAAAATGCCCACTTGCCCCAGGTTTACATCGATCAGATAAAATTTTAGACTTTGTGGTATTTAATTCTTACCATTCCGAATCAAAAATGATGCGGTATATTAAAAGTTTAGAAAACAAAGACATCTCTTTGGTTCATTCAATGATTGCATTAGGTTCGTGTACCATGAAATTAAATGCAGCCAGCGAATTAATGCCGTTGTCTTGGCCAGAATTTGCCAATATTCACCCTCACACACCAGAAAATCAAATTGGAGGGTATATCGAAATTTTATCCGAATTAGCTTCCGATTTATGCGAAATTACTGGATTTGCAGGGATGTCAATGCAACCAAATTCTGGTGCGCAAGGAGAATATGCTGGACTCATGGTCATTCGTGCTTATCACCATGCCAATGGCGATTTCCACCGAAACATCTGTTTAATTCCTTCATCAGCACATGGAACAAATCCAGCTTCTGCAGTAATGGCAGGGATGGAAGTAATTGTCACCAAATGCGATGAAAACGGAAATATCGATGTACAAGATTTAAAAGAAAAAGCAGAACTTCACAAAGCTAATTTATCGTGTTTAATGGTCACTTATCCATCCACACACGGGGTTTACGAAGAATCTATTATTGACATTACCTCCATCGTTCACGCAAATGGCGGACAAGTGTATATGGATGGGGCAAACATGAACGCACAAGTTGGGTTAACAAACCCTGGAAACATTGGCGCCGATGTTTGCCATTTAAATCTTCACAAAACCTTTGCCATTCCTCATGGAGGCGGAGGCCCAGGAATGGGACCAATTGGTGTTGCAAAACATTTAGTGCCATTTTTACCTGGAAATCCAAACGCCAATCCTGCCGATGCAGCCAAAGAAATTCATTCAATTTCAGCCGCAAAATACGGAAGCGCGTTGGTATCCTTAATCTCTTACGGATACATCAAAATGTTAGGCGCCGAGGGCTTAAAAGCATCTACCGAAAACGCCATTTTAAATGGCAATTATTTACGTGTAAAATTAGCACCGCACTACCCTATTTTATATACTGGTAAAAACGGAACCGTAGCACACGAAATGATTGCCGATTGCCGTCAATTCAAAAAAACTGCTGGGGTCGAAGTGGCCGATATCGCAAAACGATTAATCGATTACGGATTCCACGCACCAACGGTATCTTTCCCAGTAGCAGGAACTTTAATGATCGAACCAACCGAAAGCGAAGACAAAGGAGAAATGGATCGTTTCATCGAAGCATTAATTTCAATCAGAAAAGAAATTGAAAACATTGCTATACTTGGCTTAGATCACGAAAATAACCTATTGCACAATGCGCCACACACGGCAGCGTGCTTAATTGCCGACGAATGGAAAATGCCATACAGCCGTCAAGAAGCAGCATACCCGGTAAGTTATTTACAATCGTCAAAATACTTCTCACCTGTTCGCCGAATCGACAACGCTCACGGTGACCGTAACTTGGTATGCAGCTGCACCCCAATCGAGGCTTATATCGAGACGTCGATTTAGGTTTTAGAAGCTTGATTTTTTTAAAAAGTCCCTCCAAAGGTTTTTGGGGGGATTTTTTTTGGATTGCCCCTCTTAGAGATAGTCCAGTGCTAAATTGTTAATTATCAATAATTATTTATTTTAAAATATTGTTTTTAACGCACTAAGGACATGTTTTCATGAAAATTAGGATAGTAAAAAACGGATCCAATGCTGAGGCTGTTCAATTTGTGAGGTATTAATAAAAGAATAGTATATGCAATTTTATGGGTTCTTACTTGCAATGGTAGATAAGTCTTGTCTGTAAGTCATTTTTTAATATTCTAAATGCCTGCTCTATTCTATAAAGTTCATGACAAAGTTCAATAATAACTGCAAATTAGATCCCCATTATCTGTTTTAATCCTAATGCTCTGACCACTTTCTCGGTTGATACACTGCTCTATGATATCAATCTGTTTAGCTTAGATATTACCTAACCCTCTCGTCACTACTATATAATTGATGTTTTTTTGGGTAAACTACAAATAAATGGTGCAATTAAATGGATAGTGGACTATATTATTTGTGTCTTCGGCATTAGTCGATGAAAATGAAACCATTCTTGTCTTTTTAATGAAAATTTATAAATACGAATCGGCAAAGAAATGACAAGCTTTCAAGGATTGTATTTCTACTTTTTCACCAGTATTGGCATTCCAAAAATAAAGAACGGCTGGCTCGGTAATTGTTTTTTCTGGTTCTACCATAAATTCGATATCCACCCACTCGTCCGTTTTTACAAAATCACCTAAACTAAATATGTGGTTGATTCCACCATAAACAAAGACAGCTCGTGTTTCAACAATTGGTGTTCGCGCGCGCGCTTTGAATCCAATGCAAATTTTACTTCCTTTTCTTAGGTGTTGAAGGGGTATTGGAACAGAGGCTGAATAAGGTTCATACGCACTTACTTCGATAGTCCATTCATCTTCAATAAAATAGGAAGGGCCTTTGAGGAGATTATTTTGTGTCGAATCCAAAGATGGCGAAATGGATTGTTCTAATGCCCAATGCGCATGAGGATAGATTTTTGCTTTTGGCTCAAAAACTATAAAATTGTCCCAATATTGCTCCTTTGTTGCCGAGCCGCCAGAAAGGATTCCGTAACGGATTTGATAGGCTTGTGCAATATTGTAGCCAATAAAAATTAGGGTAATGCCAATGGCAAGTCCTCTTTTTAACATTCGATTATTGAGTTGCGTTTCAAGCGAAGCGATGATTAGACCGATTAAATAGCCTAGCAAGAGATAATGATCAATCATTACCCGTTGTCCCATTCCTGCCCCGTAATACCAGCACCACCAACTACTGAAAATATAAATGGTGAGGACATAAAAACTGATTCCTACAAAAAATCGGTGTTTGTCTTTTTTAAAGAGTAAGATAAATCCAAAAATAAGGATAAGGAAAGCGATTGGCGTGTAAGTCAGCCATCCTTTTAAGTAAGAAAAAATAAATTCAGAAAAATGAGGAGATGCAAAATTAAACCCCTCTTCGCCATACGAATACACCACCCAATTTCCCGTTTGAATTTTCCATAATAAAAATGGAATTAGTAAAATAGGAATTGAAATCAACACACTTTTTAAAAAGTTTTTCGGTTGAATTAAGGTCGAAAACACCTGTTTGTAAAAAGGAACAGTTGGAATAAAAAAGAACAATAACCCGAAAACTAAAATATTCGTGGGGCGGGTGATGCCAAGTAAACACAAAACAAAAAGAGCCCAACCAAGGAATTTATATTGCCCAGTGCCCTTGAATTTTAAGATCATAAAGACAAATACATTTACGAGGAAAAAATTGTAAACATGGGTCACCGATTGATCATACACCGAATAAAAAAATAAATTCGTTCCCAAGCAAAGAATCAGTGTAGTAAGGTTGCTATTGCTAATGGAAAATTTAAAAAACAGCAGTACTTTTTTAAGAAAAACCAACCCTAAAAACAAATATACCCAAAGTCCTATATCAAAAAGCACTTGATAAATGGTGCTATACCCATCTGCATCTAAACCAAATAGAAGAGCTAACGCATGGGCAATTAGAAAAAAGGGGAGATATAAGATGGCAACTCCCGGGAAAGTTTTATTTACTTGTCCATTTCCATTTGGTTTTAGAAATGATTTTTGAAGCGATTTTGGATAATGTTCTTGGTTTATTTCATCGATAAAACCGTAAGAAAAATCGGCATAAATAAAAGTGGCGGGCAAATAAGCATAATAAGCCTGTGCATCACCAGCAATTGGTTTTTGATAAGGGTCTGAGTAATCTTTACTAGCAAGGTGAAAAATAAAAAGGCCTAGGACCAGAATAAGTTGAAATTGATAGGTCAAAATAAAACGTTTCATTTTTCACAATTTTTTTGACGTTTCCATTTACCTAAATTTACCATTTTAAATGGCTAACTCAAATTTCTGAAAGCATCATCAATATAGATAAATTTTTCTTTTTTATCGGCGTTGATTCCTTCCAATAGTTCAATAAGTGCGTCACGAAATGCAACACGATCTTCGTTATTTAAAATGTCCAAAGGCATTAATAAATTCAAATCGTCACGATACTGAAAGTTAACCATGTTTTGATACAATTCGATTCGTTTTAAACCAGTAAAATAAAAAAGGTGCATTTCGCGGTTGTAATAGGCCACTACTTTTTTGTCAATGCCTAGTTTAAAAGCTTTTCCGCCTTTAATCAAGGTCATCAAAAACACCAAACTTTCTAACAATAAAATAGCAATCACGGCAATCATCGGGTAAACAAATTCGGGCGACAATTCGGCAATCCTTGAAAAAAAATAGATGATAACACCCATAAAAATAGATTCCAAAACCGTATGAACAACTGATAAATTTAAAGAGGATCGTGATAATTTTCGTTCAAAAGCAAACCGCTTAAATTTTTTCATATCATTGGCGCCTTGCCATTTACGCCGAATGCGAATGGCGCCTAAAATCAGCACCAACACCGCAAAACTAGTAAATATTTCTACTTTATAAGGCAATCCACGAAGGGACATTCCCGAAGCCAGCGATAAATCATAGACCACAGCCATCACCATCAAACTAAAGGCCGCGAGGACTACCCCCGAAAATATATTGACTACCTTGTTCATTTAGACGCCTCTCTGATCAGCTTTAATCGCGATTTATGTCCTTCAATTTCAGCTTTTGCCTTATCAATATTGGCACGAACGTTTTTAAATAACGGATTAGATTCATTTGCATTTGAAAAGAAACTTAAGTTATTTTCTAATTGCATGATTTCTTTCATTAACACGTCAATTTTTCCTCGAATGGCTAATTGCTCTTGTTGCATTAAATTTTCGCTCTTATCGCTTCCTTTCATGCTGTCCAATTTAGATTGGAACATCATTTTTTCTTTCTCTTCCTTGCTTAGCTCTATGCTGTTATATTTTTGATCTAAGGCTTCTTTATATGCAGCGTAAACAGCGTCTTTTTCTTTAAACGGAACATTTCCGATTTCAGCAAAAGCTTTCGACATTTCTTTTAAATCCTGAATGGATTTATGCGGATTTGGATCAACTTGATAGGCTTTAATGGTTTCAATTAAAGCGCGTTTTTTCTCTAAATTTTCAGCTCCCTCAACATCTTTTTGGTTAAAATGTGCATCCTTAGCTGCAAAAAAAGCATCAATTGGCTCACGGAATTTTTTCCAAAGTTGGTTTTCAAATTTAGGGCCAGCGGATCCAAGTTCTTTCCAGGTTTTTTGAAGGGCGATCAATTTTTGACTACCTAATTTCCAATCGCTCGAATCTTTTATCGCTTTTGCTTCTTCGATCAAGGCATCTTTTTTGGCTTTTACACCATCAAATTTGCTAGTTCGTTCGTCGTAAAACGATTTCTTTTTGTCAAAAAATGAATTGCATACCGTTCTAAATTCTTGCCAAATATCTTCGTTTTCTTGTTTTGGGCCAAATCCGATGGTTTTCCATTCGGCTTGTAACGCTAACAAAGCGTCCGTTGTGTTTTTATAATCGTCATGTCCTTTTACTTCGTTGGCAGTAATGGCAATTGCCTTGTCAATCAACGTGCGTTTTTTAACGATATTTTCCGCTTGTTCAGATCTTCTTACTTCAAAAAAGGCATGGATTTTTTCGTAAACTAAATTTACAGTTTTCCAATATTCATCTTTGATTTTTTCCCAATCTTCTTGTCGCGTGCCACCAATTGCGTTCCAATCATCTTGATAACCGTGCAACATTTTTTCAACATCTTTGATTTTATCAAGCGACAATAGGCCTTTTATCTTTGCAATCACCTCTTGTTTTAAGCGCAAATTGCGCATCAAATCGTGATCTTTAAGGTCTTTGTAGATATTAATGTTGTATTGAAAGGTGTCAACCAAATTGGTAAATTCTTTTTGAATTAACTGGCGTTTTTCTCTTGGTACTGCGCCAACTTCTTTCCAACTATCTTGTATGTCTTTGTAACGACCAATTGCCCGACCGATATTTTCTTCATTTTGAACCAAATCTGTAAACGCTGCAATTAAGGCTTTCTTTTTTTCAAAATTTGCTTTTTCTAAATCCTTTTGCGCTTGAATTTCAACTTTCTTTTTTTCTTTAAAGACGGTTGAAAAAACATTAAACTCGTTCAGCATAGAAAAAACAGGTTTTTCAATACTTTCTTCAGATTCGCCGGCCTCTATTCGAGCAAGTTTTTCAATTTCCCATTCGCGCTCTTCTTCATCTTGAATTTTGTAAAACTCGTTTACTAATTCGTTAAACTCAGTAGATGATTCAGATACAAATTCTTGCTCGGCCAAGGCCTTTATTTTTGCTACAATTTCAGATTTCATGTTCGGTAATATTTCAATAATTCTTAGATAAGTTTTTATTATCTGGCTTTAGGTTAGTTTGAACAGAATTAAACAAGTTCGGTTTTAAGTTAAAAATGTGCCAAATTGACAAATTTCATCACACGTTCTTGAATTTCTGCTTGGCTTAGTTCTTGGATTCTTTCCGTTCCAAATTTCTCAACACAAAACGACGCCATGGCAGAACCAGTGATTACGGCTCTTTTCATATTGTCAAAACTAATGTCGTCTATTTTGGCTAAGTGACCAATAAACCCACCAGCAAAAGTATCACCAGCACCGGTTGGGTCAAAAACTTCTTCTAACGGCAATGCAGGGGCAAAGAAAATTTGATTCGTGTTACTAAATAACAATGCACCATGTTCCCCTTTTTTAATGATGA
This sequence comes from Crocinitomix sp., assembly GCA_044361315.1. Taxonomy (GTDB): domain Bacteria; phylum Bacteroidota; class Bacteroidia; order Flavobacteriales_D; family Crocinitomicaceae; genus Crocinitomix. Next base: position 342,949 of record JBIKJA010000001.1, read on the forward strand.
GGTATTTTGGTCCCATATCCATTATAACCTTTGCTGCTTTTGCTAGCGAGTATTCTTTTGACATCTGACGAGCTTCTTCGTCATTAATGATTAAGACATCCACCAATTTAATTGTTTGCATCAAATCATCCCATGCAATGTCCATCCAAAAATTCATGGTGTCCATAGCAATTAATTTCGGACGTCTAGTCAAACGTTCAATAACTTGTCGTTGAACAGAAGGCGCAAGATTACCTAACATTAAATAATCTACATTTTGGCAAGAATCAGGAATAATTGGATCAAATGTTCCCAATACATTTAGTTCAGTAACTAAGGTGTCTCGCGAATTCATATCGTTGTGATATTTCCCAGACCAAAAGAAAGTTTTTTCTCCTTTTTTGATTTGAATTCCTTCAATATTGATGCCTCTTCGGGTTAAATCTTCCAAGGTTTCGGTAGGAAAATCTTCGCCAACAACGGACACAATTTTTTGATTATTAGTAAAATACGAAGATGAAAGCGCAATATATGTACCCGCTCCTCCAATTATTTTATCTGTTTTTCCAAAGGGTGTTTCAATCGCATCAAACGCTACACTACCTACTGTTAATAAACTCATTTGTTCAAATTTAGACTGCAAATATACTGTTTTAGGGATTAGGGTGAAAAATTTCAACCCTTAATTCACAAATAAATCCCAGATAATTCGTCTAAACAAATTCGATTTTCGACATCACTCAGGAGAAGGTAAGAAAAAAATTGCTTTCTAACGAAGGATACCGAAGTCTGTTTCGAAAAAATCAAAACTATTGCAAACCGAGTACGTATAAAAATAATCTTTTTTATCTTTAGCCTTCAAACGGATTAAATCACATGGATATAGAAGCACTCAGAAATTATTGTCTTAGTAAAAAAGAAGTGACCGAAGGCTTTCCTTTTGATGAATCTGTGCTAGTTTTTAAAGTTATGAATAAAGTTTTTTTATTGACGAATGTAGATTCTTTTGGAAGTGTCAATTTAAAATGCGATCCAGACAAAGCTATTGAATTACGAGAAAGGTACCATGCGGTTAAACCTGGTTATCACATGAGTAAAGCACACTGGAATACGGTGACGATTGGAGAAGATGCCAGTGATGCTTTGATCTATTCTTGGATTGATGATTCGTACAATTTAATTGTAAAAAGTTTAACAAAAAAACTGCAAGCCGAATTAAACGGGCTTTAAATTATGGCACGAGTCGATAAATTTGTTTGGGCAGTTCGCCTATTTAAAACTAGAACCTTGGCAGCGAATCAATGCAAAGCCAATAAAGTACTTGTTAATGGCGAATCGGTAAAATCCTCTAAAGAGGTCAAAATTAATGATGTTGTGGGCATCAAACAACATGGATGTGTTTTTTCTTATAAGGTGATTGAGTTATTAGAAAAACGGGTCGGGGCGAAACTCGTACAAAATTATATTTTGAATATCACCCCTGCTTCGGAAGTAGAGAAATATAAAATTCATCAAGCGGCGCAAGCCAGTTACCGAGAAAACGGAATGGGCAAACCAACCACCAAAGAACGCCGAATTTTAGAAAAATTTATTCGTGGTGGTGATGTCAATTAAGGTTCTTTCATTTGAATAAATCGAATGCTCATAAATATTCACTCCCATTTTCAAAGAGCTTCGGGGATAGAAGTGGTCAATGCTTCTTCATCCATCTTGCCAAATGCACTATTTTCTTGTGGCGTTCATCCTTGGCAGGCTGATTTGGGTTCAATTGATTTAATTCGAAAGGCGGCCAATGCTAATAATTGTTTAGCGATTGGCGAAATTGGCTTAGATAAATTAAAAGGTCCGGCGTTAGAAATTCAAAAAGCTTGTTTTATTGAGCAAGTACGATTGGCAGAAGGCCTTAATTTACCTGTCATCCTGCATTGCGTAAAAGCGTGGAATGAAATAAAAATCATTAAACAAACCATCCAACCTAAACAACCTTGGATTTTCCATGGATTTGTCAAAATAAATTTATTGGAAGATGTGCTTCAGCAAGGTTTATATTTGAGCATAGGCGCCGCAATTTTGAAAAACGAGTCTCTCCAATCTATTTTGCCAAAAATTCCTTTACACCAATTATTTTTAGAGACAGACACTTCAGAAACGTCAATTGATGAAGTGTATAAAACTGTTTCTGAGATAAAAAATATACCTTTGTATGAGTTAGAAAAACAACTCGAAGAAAATTTTAAACGTGTATTTAACCGATGGGAAACTGGCTTGAGCGAACTGAATTATTAATTAGTCCAGCGCAAATTGAAAAACTAAAAACCACGCATGTGCTCATTGTTGGATTAGGAGGAATTGGGTCTTTTGCGGCCGAATTTATTGCCAGAGCAGGGGTTGGTACCATCACCCTAATTGACGGCGATGTCTTTGATATCACCAATAAAAACCGCCAATTAACGGCATTAGATTCAACTATTGGCAGAAATAAAGCCGTTGTTTTAGCCGAACGTTTAAAAGACATCAATGCAGACCTTAACTTAAATATTGTCCAAGAATTTGTGTTGCCGGAGCGAGTTTGGACCTTACTAGAGGAGTACAAACCAAATTATGTGATGGATTGTATTGATTCTGTCACGCCAAAGTTAGAATGGATCATCGCTTGCCGAAGACTAAAAGTTAAAATAATATCCCATTTAGGCGCAGGCGGAAAAATGGATCCAAGTCGGGTGCAAATCGCGAATTTGCATCAAACCTATAACTGCAAATTAGCAGCCCATTTAAAAAAGCGCCTCCGAAAAAAAAATGTCGAATTTCAAAATATTCGCGCCGTATTTTCATCCGAATTACAACAAAAAAAATCCCTAAAATTAACCGATGGTTCAAATTTTAAACGTTCTTTTTATGGGACGGTGAGTTATATGCCAGCTTTGTTCGGCTTAAGAGGAGCAGCGGAGGTTTTAAGGTATTTGTTGGAAGATAAATCAGACGAAAAAGGGTTATAATTTAAAATAAATCGATCCAAATATTTCAAAAATTCCACTCACCAATAAACAAAATTATTAGCCTAATATTAGTGATTTGATAATAATTAATTAATTTGGCGTATGAAAAAAATTTACACTTCCATATTTTCAGTGCTCTTGGCCACAGTTTCAATTGGTCAACTACGTATAAATGAAGCTTCTAATGCAAACGGAACCATATTGGTGCTTCCTGATGGGAAACGACCAGACTTATTAGAATTATACAATTCATCTGCCGCCTCAATCGATTTGGAAGGTTATACCTTGTCTGATGATGCAGATGAATTAAATAAATGGACTTTTACCAGCGGATCGGTTCCTGAAGGTGGGTTCATGACCATACTTGCCAACGGAAAAAACAATACCGAAACACTCGACCATTGGGAAACAGCAGTTTTTTCTTATGATACATGGAAATACGTCATTCCCGCAGCAGATTTACCTTCCAATTGGAATACAATTGGCTTTAGCCCTATTGGTTGGACAGACGCCCCGCTTGGAATTGGCTACGGTGATGGTGATGACGTAACAACGGTAGCCTCCCCTTTATCCTCGGTTTATGTGCGTAAAACATTTAACATTTCCGATGTAGCAGCCATCGAAGCGGCCATTTTTGATGTTGATTTTGATGATGGATTTGTGGCTTACATTAATGGGATAGAAATTGCACGAACAGGTTTGGTTGGAGCACCACCAGTTTGGGATGAAAATGCAGCCGACCACGAAGCACAATTATACGGTGGTGGAAGTATTACCAGTTTTGAAATCGATCCAACTTTTTTATCTACAATTTTAGTAAACGGAACCAATGTTTTAGCCATTGAGGTGCATAATTCCAATCCAGGTTCTTCTGATTTATCACTAATCCCATTTTTATCGTTTGGGTTTAATGATGGAACAACTTATTATGGTGGAACTGTTCATCCATATTTTGTCCCTGGTGGAGATTTGTCTTTTTTGAGTACTAATTTTTCGATTGCCAGTGCTGGCGAAACAATTTATTTAGCAAATCCAACAGGTTTGGTAGTGGATTCAATGGTGGTTCCCGATTTAGAACCGAATATGTCAATCGGTAAATATTTTGACGGGACAACAACCCACCGTTTATTTTTAACACCAACGTTTGGTGCGTCTAACAATGCTGCTAGTCCGTTTACAAATTTTGAAAACACTCCTATTATTAATTTGGATGGCGGATTTTTTGGAGCGGCCGTAAGTGCAACCATCACAAATACTTCAATAACTGGTGGAACGATTCATTACACGTTAGATGGTCAAAATCCAACCGAAGCGTCACCCGTTTATTCAGGGGCAATTAGTATTCCTGCCACAGCAGTATTAAGAGCAATTTGTATTTCAGGCGATTCAGAACACCTCCCAAGTTTAATAGCCACAGAAACCTATTTAATTCTAGAAGATTTTACACTTCCTGTTATCTCGATTACCACCGATCCAGCGAATTTATTTGGGGGCGAAGGTATTTTTGACAATTGGTGGACCGATTGGAGAAAACCATGCGTCATTGAATATTTTGACGCCGATGGCAACAAACAGTTCGAATCAAGAGCATCTATTAAACCTGATGGAGGTGCGGGAGGAAGTCGTTCAAATCCGCAACACAGTGTTACAATCGAACCAAGTAATAGTTTGTTAGGCGAAGGAATGCCAGTGGAATACCCAATGATTCCTGCCAAAGATTATATCGAAGAATTTCATGCGTTTTATTTGCGAAATGGCAGTAATTTCTGGAACGCCTATCCTCAAAAAGACGCCACTTTCATGCGGATGATGCAAGAAACCAATGTCAACTCCCAAGCTTATTCGCCGGTAATTGCCTTTGTAAATGGTGAATATTATGGGGTTTACGAAGTAAGAGAAAAAGCAAATGAAAATTATTTTGAAGGAAATTATGGAAACAATCCAGATTCAATTGATTTGTTGTCCGTAAGTTATTTTTATGGCGCAGGAGTATTACGTACGGTAAAAGGTTCCAACGAATCTTTTTATGAAATGCACGATTATGTCACCAGTTCAGACCCTACCGCTGCTGATTATTTAACTACCGCAAACGAAAAAATTGATGCCTATAATTACGCCGATTATATCGCTGCGGAAAATTGGATTGGCAATGTGGATTGGATTTATAACAACATGAAAACCGCTCGAATGCAAACGTTTGATAATAAATGGCGGTTTTATTTACAAGATGTTGAATTAGGATTAGGTGGTTGGACAGATTACAATGCAAACATCTTCAATTATTTCCGTTATGAAAACCTACCAAATCCTTACCGCGAAATTTATGATGGTTTAATGGCAAATCCGGAATACCACGATTATTTTATCAATCGTTTTGCAGATTTAATGAATACCACCTATCAACCAGCTACTTTTACCCCAATTGTGACTGAAATGTATGAGCAATTATTGCCTGAAATGCCAAGACATTTTGAAAAATGGACAGGGGATATTGGAGGCGGAATGGGAACCTACGATTATTATTACTATGTCATCATCGATCAATTTACAAACCGTAATGCAGTGGTTCGTGACCAAATAGTCAATGAATTTAGTTTAGAAAAACAAGTGGACGTGACCTTGAGCACCTTTCCAGAAGGAGCGGGATATATTAAAATATCTACCATTGTGCCAGAAACCTTGCCGTGGACAGGGGTTTATTTTGATGGAGTTCCAGTAAAAATGACGGCTGTTGCAAATCCTGGCTATACCTTTGTGGGATGGGAAGAAAATTCATTGATTGGTGGGGATGTTTTAGTGTCGCAAAGCATTGAATTAAATATCTCTTCCGACGAAGAATTTAAAGCCTTGTTTACAGGAAGCGAAAAACCACTCGAACTCACCATTTCAGAAATCCATTATCACCCCGATTCAACCTTGGATGGCGGAAATTGGATCGAACTTCACAATTATGGTTCTACACCGCTAGAAATGACAAATTGGTCTATAAAATCAAAGAATTTCTGGGATAAATTTATATTCCCAGAATTGACAGAAATTCCGGCCAATGGGTATTTAGTTGTTTGCGAAGACACGAATATGTTTAAAGCAGTTTACCCAACAATCACCGATTTTGTGGGAGGAACAGGCTATGGATGGGACAATAATTTTGATTCAATTTCAATTTTTAATGCAACTAACGAAATGGTGTTAAATGCTACTTATTCAGACGATCAACCATTTCCTTTATGTGCCGATGGATGGGGCAGAAGTATGGAAAATAAGTTTTTAAACGAACCTATTTTTGGCGGAGAAGCTTGGTTTTGTGGCTGTATCGGAGGTTCACCAGGCTTGCCATATACGCCTTGTGTCGAACCATTAACTTTTAGCGAAATTAATTATAACGATGCCTTAACCCCATACAACGCAGGCGATTGGTTTGAACTTCGTAACAATACAGGAGCACCAATCAACCTAAACAATTATCAATTTAAGGATGCCAACGCAAACAACACCTATACCTTACCAGATGTGGTAATTCCAGCTGGAGGCTATTGGGTGTTTAGTAATAATTTAGATCAATTTAACACACAACATTCTTCGGTAGTTAATGTTTCGGGAATTTTTGATTTTGGGTTATCGGGCTCCGATATTTTAAGAATGTATTCTTCCGAAGGCATATTAGTAAACAGTGTTTTATATCGAAATGATGGCGCATGGCCAACTGCCCCAAGTGTGAGTAATTTTACTTTAGAGGCTGTCGCTCCAGAAACTTATCAAAATCCGAATTTGGCAGTTGCGTGGTTTGTGGGTTGCGAAGGCGGATCACCAGGCCTTGCATTCTCGCCATGCGGAGTCATTCCAGAAGGACAAAAAGCAGGACTTTATCCAAATCCTACCGAAGGACATCTGAATTTGGTGCTTGATAATTCAAAAAATCCATCAGGAATTACAAAAATTGCTGTTTTTGACCTCTCTGGCCGAATCGTCTATTTCGATACGGTCACCTCAACTGACGATTTAGTGTCGTTTGTTTTTGATTTCACATATTTTGCAGGCGGCACCTATATCATTCGTGTCATCCAGGATAACGAAGAAATACCATTGCCTTTTGTTAAAATTTAATAAACGGTACTTTCAATCTCTTCTTCAGGAAAATTTTAATCATTATTTGGGCGTTGTCCCCCTGTCCTTAGCGCGCTAAGGACAGGGGGACCCGTGCTTTCACTCCAATCCAAAGTTGGCAAATCCCGCAAACTTCGGGATTTCCGCTACATCACTAACGCACCCCCCTAAAAACTCACACACCAACCCAATCCCCTCTGTCTTATCGCTTTGCCCTAACCCCCTCAATACACAAACTCCAACTCAATCCCCTCTGTCCTTATCGCTCTGCCCTAATGTCCTCAATATACAAACTCCAACCAATTATTTGCGATAATCGCAAGTTTCATAATTGGCTCGCGGAATTCAATTCGCACAGGCCCTGCAACAACCCTACCTTTGACTCAACAAATAAAAATAATATGAAAACGAAACAACTTTTATTCAGCTTAATTTTTGTCCTTGTATCAATGATAACTTATGCAGAGACAATCGCCGTTGCCAACTTTAGTACAACAGGCTTACATGTTACCCCAGAAATCGCTGCCAAATTAACGCGATTAGAATTAATTAAACTTCAAAAACACACCGTGTTGGATGAGTTTGACATGAATGAAATCCTTTCAAAAAAACCAGAATATGTTAATTGTTATGGAAAAACATGCTTGGTCGAATTAGGAAAAGATCTAAACGTAGATTATATCCTTTCCGGCAGTGTAGACGGTTTAGGAAATAAAATAGTCATCACCCTTAAACTAATCGATGTAAAAAACAATACATTAAAGGCAACGCATTCACAAGAGTTTTTGAATCAAGAAGAAGAATTACAGCGAATGATTGCCTTAGTTTTACAAGAAACATTTGGTGTGGATAGCGACCCAACCGTTAAAAGTAGATTAGAATTTAAAAACGATGTCATTACCTCAACCACGGTGGGTAAATTAAGTAATGCAGGTCCTCGAATGGGCGTTTCTTATGTCGCTTTTGGGGGATTGAATACCTTTTTTACGCGCAACGAAAACCAAGGCGGTTTAGGAATAAAACCAATCATGTCCAATATAGGGTATCAATTTGAGGCGCAATATATCGGAACAGAAAATTTTTCAGCATTAGGTGAAATAATCCTAAACATTGGCGGCATGGAGCAAGGACAATTTATTCCTAGTATCAGTTTCTTAAATGGATTCAGATTTGGAAATAATGGCTGGGAATTTGCTTTTGGTCCAAGTTTTGGTTTACGAAAAACAAGTTTGGGCTTAATTGATGCCGATGATGCTTATCGTACCTCTTCTGAATGGAGAAATATTCAACATCAAATTTGGGAACAAAATCCTGCCAATTTCGATCCTGTTTCAGGAGATCCAATTACAACATTTCAAGAACCAAATTCTTCAATCTACACTAAAACTCTCGATAAAAGAGGTGATGTCGAACTAAATGCAAGTTGGATCATTGCATTTGGACGAACCTTTAGAGCTGGAGCGCTCAATATCCCGGTAAATGTTTATTATTCATCTAATAAATTCGGGGGAATCATTGGCACCAGCATCGGATTTAACATCACCAAAACAAAAACATCAATCCGTTAACCGAATTAATATGAAAAAGGGGTTTTTAAGTGTCGTCATCATAAGTTTATCTTTCTTAAGCTCATTTGCACAAGAAAATCCATGGTTGCCAAAAGGAGAAAACCCCTGGGGCGAATACGAAAAAACAGAGAAATCAACTGTTGAAAATGAACCAAAAAAGGAAAATCAACCAATAGACAAACCGTCAAAAACAGACGAAAATCTAAGTTTAGACACCCTTCCTAAATCGGAAAATCAACTTTATCAACAAGCAGTAACAGACGTAAGCACAGCCTATAAAAGCAGAAAAGAATTTGTTTTAGGCTGTGCTTTTGGAATTGTTTTCGCCACAGGCGTGATACCCTCTTTATTAGTGGTAGCAGCAAACAACAAACAAGAAAAACAATTGGTCAAAGAAATTGAATCGCGTCCTGAGTATCAACCATTGAACGATGGCAAGTTGAACAAAAAACTCAAAAAATCAATTAAAGGCAAAAAGTTTGCAGCAACCATGGGAGGCGTGGCAGTCGGTATCGGAGCAAAACTCTTGACCATATACCTTATTTTCTCCTAAATATTTAAATCCTTTTTCCAATTAAATTAATTTCGCCCACCGTTCTTTGGAATCCTGACAAACATCAGTTATTGTAGCAGAGTTTTGTTTAAATTTACCAAAGTTTAAAATAAAACAATATGGAAATTTCTGATTCTACCTTGGGTAAACTTAAAATCTTAAAAGAAAAATACACCTCCATCGGACAAGATTTAGATGCGTATTTGGATGGATTGATCTATGCAAATCCATTGACTTATTGGGATTATATTGAAGTGGATGCTTTGCTAAGTTTACAAAAGCCAAAAACAGATTTTCCAGACGAAAAAATATTTATTGTTTATCACCAAATCACCGAATTGTATTTCTCCTTAATCTCACACGAAATTGAGCAAATTTGTAAAAACGGGAAAAACATTTCAGAAATCGGTCAAGATTTAGGGTGGTTTGATACCTTGTCAGTTTCCTTTTTTATCGAACGGCTTAAGCGCGTAAATAAGTACTTTGAAGCCTTAACCAATTCGTTTGATATTATGCGATTTGGCATGGAACGCGAACAATTCACAAAATTTAGAATGTCCCTCTTATCAGCAAGTGGGTTCCAAACCGCAAGTTATCGTTACATCGAAATTGCAAGTACCGATTTAAAGTATTTGGTGTATGAAACCGAACGTCAAGCCTTAATGGATGCGGATATTCACCAACAATTAGACAATATTTATTGGCGTCGTGGGGCAGTTGTGGAAGCAACCGGTGCAAAAACATTAACCCTTGTCGATTTTGAAGCCAAATACATGGAAAAGTTTCATGAATTTGCCGATCAATACCAACCAATGAATCTTTGGAAAAAATACCAAGCACTTTCTGCTGCCGACCGAAAAAATCCTGACCTCATCAAAGAACTCCGCGAATTAGATGTAAACGTAAATATTAATTGGCCACTCGTTCATTATCGCACAGCTGCACATTATTTGGCGCAAAAAGGAGGTGAATCAAAAGGAACAGGCGGTACCAATTGGCAAAACTACTTGCCGCCGCATTTTCAAAAACGTGTTTTTTATCCGCCACTTTGGTCCGAACAAGAATTATCCGAATGGGGCAAAGCTTGGGTTGATCAAGTTTTTTCTGATCACCTTAAAACTGAAAATACCATTCCAGGCTAGTTGTTGAGTCGCCAAAATTCAATAGTACAGGTTCAAGTTTTTTCAGTATCTTAGCTATTGTTAATATGTCTATAATCAGAAACTTCCTTTTTCTTGCTTACGTCGTTTTCCCAATTTTGGGAATGACACAAAACAATTCATTTAAATTAACCTTGGCACCGTCAATTGTGCACACGCATAATTTCGCTTTGGAATACGAACGAAAACTTTCAGATCAATTTGCAGCAGGTTTAAAAGTAAATTATGGATCTAATGATATTTTACCTTACAACGATGATTATGCAGAAGGATTCCTCGTTGGATTGCTTGACCTTGAGCAATACGGCAGTAGACCAGAAGTTGATTTTCAATCTCATGGGGCTAACTTTAATTTTCGGTTTTTTCCAGGCAAAAATGCTTTAAACGGGTTTTATATTTCATCTTACCTAGGATATCAAAAAGGGAAGATTAATAGCTCTGATTTTGCATATCGTTCATCTTTTGATTTGGGACATTATTATAGTGCCTACGTAAAAGGTAGTTTTCAATTCCTTGGCGGTGGAATAGGGATTGGCAATCATTGGACAACAAAAAAATCAATTTCTATAGACGTGCTTTGGCTTGGTTTTGGACTCGGAAAATGTAACGCAAAACTGCAAGGAACAGCTCCAATTAAAGGGTATTTCAAGGATACTCATGAAGATCATAGCAAGTATGTTTCCGATCATCAAGACCTGATAGACTTTCTAAGAATGGACATTTCTGCAACCTACGACACAAAAGGCATTTATGTGGTTGCACACAATACGATGCCAATTGTTAAAATTTTAAATGTTTCACTTGGTTTCTCTTTTTGATTCTCAGCACCTAAAAACCGAAAACATCCTACCAGGATAATAATTAGAACCGATAAACACCTTTTGATCATAATCCGATTTTTTTTGTATCTTGGATCAACTTTAAATACAAAAAAATGAAAAAAACATTGTTAATTGTATTGGTGATTTTTCCTTTTTTGGGATCAGCACAAAATAATTCGGTCAAATTAACCCTTTCACCAGCAATGGTGCTTACCAATAATTTTGGTATTAATTATGAACGAAAATTTACCGATTATTTCTCAGCTAATCTTCGGGTAAATATTAGTTCGAAAAAAACCGTGCCGTTTAATGGGTTAGCCACTAATCTCTTGGGCGACATTCTTGATTCGGCGGGAGTTAATTCGGATGTTTTAAACACAAAATTTATTTCTTATGGTGGATCACTTCAACTTCGGTTTTTTCCAGCAAAAGAAGCCTTAAAAGGATTTTATGTAGCACCGTATTTTGGTTTTCAAGCAGGAAAAATGAATCCGTTTACCTTTGATTTTCCTGATGGAAATGATCCTTCGATAAAACATGGGGGTGTGGTTAATGCAAGTTCTCTTTTCCTTGGCGGTGGACTCGGAATTGGCAATCAATGGGTGACTGATAGCGGATTTACGTTGGATGTGCTGTGGTTAGGATTAGGCGTCGGTACCAATTCTATTCTATTAAGAGGCGAAGATTATTCGAACGGAAGCGTTGATTATGCCAAAGTAAATGGAGAAGTCACCACCTTTTTAACGGACGAAAAAGAAACCATTGATCAATTGCGCATGGAAGTAAGTTCAACTTATGATGCAAGCAGCATTGACATCATTGCAAAACATGCTTTTCCTTATGTAAAAATCTTAAATGTTTCCTTAGGATTTTCTTTCTAAGTAGCATTTCTAACGATAACCAAAAGAGGGAAAAATGAAAAGTTCTCCCTTTTTTGTTTTCTTTCTCGCAAATTAACAAAGTAAAAAACAAAATTTGTGTATCACCCTATCATGAGGAGACCACCCGTTTCCCAACTAAAAAAGGACGCCAACCAAAAAAACACTTCATTTTCAAGGCGCGGCTAATAGCGATTGTTTAGCGAGATAATTCCTGACTTTGTTTATTGGAATAAACAAATTTAGCAAACTAATGTTTATTGCTATATACAAAAAAACCAAAAAAATGTTTGTAGAGATAAACAAAATTAATAGCTTTACATTTTTAAACACCTATAAATGGAACAACTATTTATCGAATACAAAGAAACGCTTGCTGCATTAAAGCCTCGATTTCGAAGAAATTTTATCGATGAGATAGATTGGGAAGAACCATTGCTGTTTATTCTTGGATCGAGAGGTGTTGGAAAAACAACGTTGATTCTGCAATATATCAAAGAGAAATTTGGGACTTCTAACACAGCTTTGTATATAAGCATGGATGACCTTGCTTTATCTAATTATACTTTGCTAGACCTTGCAAAAAAACATGTACAAAATGGTGGCACTCATTTATTCGTTGATGAAATACATAAATATCAAAACTGGAGCCAGGAATTGAAAAATATTCGTGATAAAATAAAGGAATTGAAAGTAGTCGCAACGGGCTCATCAATTTTGAACATTCAAAAAGGCAACACCGATTTAAGTCGAAGGAGTGTTGTGTACACCTTGCATGGTTTATCTTTTAGGGAGTTCCTAACTATCGAATTAAAGCTCCAATTGCCAATTCTTTCGTTAACTGACATACTCAATAACCACGAAATAATTGTTCCGCAATTATTAGAACAGTTTAAACCGTTACAATATTTTTCGGCTTACTTAAAACATGGCTATTTCCCATTTTATTTAGAAGGCACTAAAAACTATCACCACAAATTAGGCAATGTGCTCAATGTTGTCTTGGAGCAAGATCTGGCCTTGCTAGAAGGGGTAGATCTAACCAAAATCCCAAAAATTCGGAAATTGATTTATTTGCTTTCAACACAACCGCCGTACCAGCCAAATATTACCAAATTAGCCGAGGCATTAGAAACGGATCGAATTACTTTACTCAACTATTTAAACTCCTTGCAAAGAGCGTCAGTCCTGACGCTGGCAAGATTGAAAGGAAAATTTTACACTCAATTAACCAAACCAGATAAAATATATTTACAAAACACAAACCTGCTCTATTTAAGTCAATCCCAAGTTAATGTTGGAACCCTTCGCGAGACTTTTTTCGCTAATCAAATCGGACTAAAACATCAATTGACACTCGCACCCAAAGGGGATTTTGTTGTAAATGACACCTATACATTTGAAGTTGGGGGTCTAACCAAAAGCTTTCAACAAATAGCGGGTATAAAAAATAGTTACTTGGCTGTGGATGAAATGCCTCTTGGAATTAATAATAAAATTCCTTTGTGGTTGTTTGGATTTATGTATTAAAGTAGGAATTGATTTTCATCAAGCCAAAGGGGAAAATTCGTTGTTGCGAATTTCGAATTAATTTCTCTTCACCGCAACTCGTTTTTTGCACCTTTTAAACCGAATTTAACGTAACTTAGTACCAATTAAAATCAGTATAAATGTCCATACTAGCTCCTTTTCATTTAGCAGTGCCGGTTTACGATCTCGAAAAATGTCGCCATTTTTACCGCGAAATTATTGGTTGTTCAGAAGGGCGCAGTTCCGATATATGGGTCGATTTTAACTTTTTTGGACACCAATTGGTTATTCACCAAGTGCCGGCAGTTGCTAAAATAACCGATGCACCAACCAATCCTGTCGATGGTAAAAATGTTCCTGTTCCTCATTTTGGCGTGGTCTTAAATTGGAACGATTGGGCAGCATTCGCCGCGCGATTAATTGCTCAAAAAATAGATTTCGTCATCGAACCACATATCCGTTTTCAAGGAGAAATTGGCGAACAAGCCACCTTGTTTTTTATGGATCCAGACGGAAATGCACTCGAATTTAAAGCGTTTAAAGACCTCAGTCAACTTTTTGCAAAATGACACCAATTAACATTCGCCTGGCTACAAAAGAGGATTTACCAAGCATTTTGGAAATTTTAAACCACGCCATTATCAATACTACAGCAGTTTACAATTATCATCCCTATACCTTGACGATGATCGAGGAGTGGTACGATGAAAAAATGTCCACCAATGCCCCTGTTTATGTCTCCACACAGCAGCACATCGTAACGGGTTACGTTACATACGGACCTTATCGCACGCGCCCAGCCTACAAGTACACGAAAGAACATTCAATCTATGTTCATCCCAATTATCGCCGACAAGGAATCGCCAAACAATTAATGATCACCATCATTCAAGCCGCTAAAAATGCCGATATCCATAGCTTAATCGGCGGAATCGATGAAGAAAATCAAATTAGTATTGCCTTTCACAAAGAATTTGGTTTTGTGGAGGTTGGCAATTTAAAACAAGTAGGCTTTAAATTCGGACAATGGCTCAACCTAGTATTTATGCAATTAATTTTAGAAACACCCCTTCATCCATCCGATGATTTCTAATTCTTGAAATTTTTTTAGGGCGTTCCCCTGACGAATAAATTCAGAATTGAGTTAGTACGTGAGTTTTGAGGGAAAACGTTTATTCAAAACAGACAACACTCTTGTTGCTCAATACACACTCTATTCTCAAAACGCACCACCCCCTAACGAAAAATATTCGTCGCCGGATTGTTCATCGGAATTTTACCCAATCATGTTATACGGACGAGTCGTCCGTTTCCTCTGCCCTAAACCCCTATCACATCCCTGTGCAAAACAAACACCCTCTGTCCTAAACTCTGCCCTATTGCTTCCTCAATTCACAATCCCCTTAACCGCTAAATACTTTCCGATTCTGCTTTGTACATGAACATCTTCGGTCAAACAATTATCCCATTCCCCGTCTTTCATTTCAATTTCTAGGGCAACAGATTTATTCAAAAAGGGCTTTAATTGGTCAGACGTCACCGAACTTTCGCAGAATTTAATAAAATAATCTTGAACCGAACAGCGTAAATAAAGTTCCATGATTTCGCTTGTTTCACCGTTTTTAGACGAAAAAGGATGCTCGACTAAAATACCACCAAGAATATTTTTCGAGTCGCTTAAAGGTTCTTTATTGTGTTTTTCCATGGTTGAATTTTCAGAAACTCCGCAGGCAGAAATTACAATTAAAAGTCCAACAAGGATAAAATGTTTAACTACCATAATCTGTTTAATTAACTTAAAATTAATACAATACTAGTTTAATTTTGTGAATTTAACAGCTAATTTTCAGATAATTTTTCGTCCACCCAATCGCCATATTCTTTTATAAGATTGATCAGTTCGTCCACGGCATCATCTTCTGCCACATTTTTTTTGACAACCGTTTTTTCTTTATAGAGATTAATTTTGCCTTTACCTACGCCAACATACCCATAATCAGCATCCGCCATTTCACCAGGGCCGTTGACAATACACCCCATGATTCCAATCTTTAAACCTTTTAAATGACTTGTTTTAGCACGGATTTTACCCGTCGTTTCTTGTAAATCAAATAAAGTTCGTCCGCACGAAGGACATGAAATGTATTCGGTTTTAGAAATTCGGGTGCGTGTGGCTTGTAAAATTCCAAAAGCGGTTGAGTTGATGACTTGTAAACTCGAGCCTTGTTCGGCAGATAGAAATATGCCATCTCCCATGCCATCTAAAAACAAAATACCAAGGTCGGCAGCACTATTAATTTGAAAGGTTTCATCATCCAAACCTACAAAAGATCGTTCAAGAATTACTGGATTTAGCACTTCTCGTTGCATTAATTCCATAAAAAACCGACGCATTTCAGCTGCTGAACGTTTGTTGATCGTGCGTAAAACCAACACAACGTTTTTAAATTTATCTGCTTGTTTTTGGATTTCTGCCACTGCTGGCCATTGATCTCCATTGATCCAAACAAAATTTAATTCATCCGAAATTCGCTCTGTCTCTAAAAAATCGTGCCATTCAAAAATAGGATACACTTGATTTTTGTTTTGCCAAATCGATGCATTGCAAATAATTCCCAACGTTCCAGGCAATTCAAAATCAGGGATTTCATTGGCCGTATAAATATAGTCCGAGACTTGATCTTTCAAATGCCATTTATCATCATTTACTTGATACGTATATCCGAAAGCATAAAAATAGCTTGGTTTAACGTGTCCCGGTTGGTTTAATTTTGACATGACCACAGGCACTTGATGACCGCCAATATTTTTGATTGAGCTGGTTTTTCTGCGACTGTATTCAAATGGATTGTAAGGCAAATCACCTGTAAATTCATCAATTGGTTTGTCATTATAACCCTCTCCGCCATAATGCACGGCCAATTTTCGCGCCACGGGAATCTCAAATTCTGGTTCTTCTGTCAATGAAACACGAATTGTATCTCCAATTCCATCGGTTAATAGTGCCCCAATTCCAACCGCAGATTTGATTCTCCCATCTTCACCCTCTCCAGCTTCGGTAACACCTAAATGCAAAGGGTAAACGCGGCCATTTTCCAACATTTTGCTCGCCAAAATTCGATAGGCTTGCACCATTACTTGCGTATTGCTCGACTTCATGGAGATTACCAAGTCGTAAAATTCATTGTCTTCACAAATCCGAATAAATTCCATGGCAGATTCTACCATTCCTTCGGGAGTGTCGCCATACCGACTTGTAATTCGATCCGAAAGAGAGCCGTGGTTCGTTCCAATTCGCATCGCCCGATTTAGTTTTTTACATAACAAAACCAATGGGGTGAATTTTTCGCGAATTCGATTTAGTTCTGCTTGGTACGATTCGTCGGTGTATTCAATTTCTTCAAATTTTTTCTTGTCCGCATAATTTCCTGGGTTTACACGCACTTTTTCAATGTGCAAAGCCGCCACTTCTGCTGCATTTGGAGTAAAATGAATATCTGCAACAATAGGGGTTGTAATTCCCAATTTGGTTAATTCTTCGCGGATAATTTTTAGATTTTCAGCTTCTTTAATGGAAGGAGCTGTATATCGAACCAATTCACAACCAGCCTTAATCATACGAATCGCTTGTGCTACCGAGGCCTCGGTATCCATGGTATCAACAGTTGTCATTGATTGCAAACGAATGGGGTTATCGCCACCAAAATTCACATTCCCAATGGCTACTTCGCGGGTTTTTAATCGAGAATAATCGATTAAATTATTGCAGTATTTTTGATCTTTGTTCATAGTTAACGGATTGGGAGATAATTGGAAATAAAATCATGTCGTTTACAAACTCTTATGTTTTCCGCGATCATATAATCATCGGTATTTGGTGTAATGATAAAGTTTTTTGTCGTTCCTAAATCTGCAAAAGATTGTTTATTTCCTTTTGATAATTTTGGACTTGAGGAATATTTAATTTCAATTAGATTATCTGTCTCAAATCGATCAATCATAGCAACAAATGTACAAATTTACCCTAAAAATAAATTATCTCACTTCTGATCCTGCTCCAAAACCGTCTTGTGGCGAAACAAAACTTAGTTTTCCTTCCTCGTTTTCTGCCATTAAAATCATTCCTTCCGAAGTCACTCCTCTAATAGCCCTTGGCGCAAGATTTAGTAAAACACATACCTTTTTACCAATAACATCGGCAGGTTTAAAATGTTCAGCAATTCCTGAAACAATCGTGCGTTTATCTACCCCAACGTCCACCAATAATTTCAATAATTTATCTGATTTTGGCACCGATTCAGCGGCTAAAATTTCGCCTATACGAATGTCCATTTTGGTAAAATCATCAAAACTCACCAATTCTTTTTGTGGAGTTTTAGGTGCAATGGTATTCGCCACTTTTGATGCTTCGAGTTTTGCAATTTGTTTTTCTACAAAGGCGTCATCAACTTTTGCAATCAAAATTTCAGGTTTTTCTGTGTTGATTTGTTGACCGATCGTTAAAATAGAACCACTTCCAAAAACATCCCAACCTAACTCGCCACAATTTAATAAATCAGCAATTTGTTGTGCTTTTTTCGGTAAAAAAGGAGCAAATGCAATTGTTAAATTCGCCGTGATTTGGAGTGCAATATTTAAAATAGTTTCTACCCGCGCCATGTCTGTTTTGGCTAATTTCCAAGGTTCCGTCTCAGCCAAATATTTGTTGCCAAGTCGCGCCAAATTCATGGCTTCTGATTGTGCCTCCCGCAATTTATATTTGCGAATTAATCCTTCTATTTTTTCTGGATACCCTGCTAATTGAGCAAGTACGTCTTGATCTACTTCTGTGAGCTCATTTAGTTTTGGAACGATTCCCTCAAAATATTTTTGCGTTAAGACCACCGCTCGATTCACAAAATTGCCCAGAATATCCGCTAATTCGTTATTCACTCGTGCTTGAAATTCTTTCCACGTAAACTCAGCATCTTTGCTCTCTGGTGCAATCGATGTTAAAACAAACTTTAACTCGTCTAGTTGATTTGGATGATCCTCAATAAATTCGTGCAACCAAACCGCCCAATTTCGGGAAGTTGAAAATTTATCTCCTTCTAAATTTAAAAATTCATACGCAGGCACATTATCAGGCAAAATTAAGTTGCCATGCGCTTTCAGTAAAATCGGGAAAATGATGGCGTGAAACACAATGTTATCCTTGCCAATAAAATGAACTAATTTTGTGTCACCTGTCCAATATTCTTCCCAATTTTTATTGTTCTCAATCGCCCATTCTTTGGTGGCCGAAATGTATCCAATTGGTGCATCTAACCAAACATACAATACTTTTCCTTCCGAATTTGGCAAAGGTACTTTTACACCCCAATCCAAATCCCTAGTCATTGCTCTTGGATGCAAGCCTCCATCAATCCAACTCATACATTGTCCATTGACCTGATTTCTCCAAGCTTTTGGATCATGTTGTTGTACGCCGTCCAATTTACCTTCCTTAATCCAAATTTTCAACCAATCTTCATGCTGATCCATCGGCAAAAACCAATGGGAGGTTTCTTTTAAGGTTGGATTTTTTCCACTCAGGGTAGAAATTGGGTTGATAAGATCTGTTGGACTTAAATCGGTGCCACATTTTTCACATTGGTCGCCGTAAGCATTTTCATTTTGACAATTGGGGCAAGTCCCTGTGATGTATCGATCGGCCAAAAACTGACCAAATTCTTCGTCGTAATATTGTTCGGTTGTTTTTTCAATAAAACTACCCTTGTTATTTAAAACCGTAAAAAAATCCTGCGCCGTTTCGTGATGAATGGCATTGGATGTTCTTGAGTAAATGTCAAATGAAATCCCAAAATCTGAAAACGCTTTTTTATTGATCCCGTGGTATTTATCAACGATTTCTTGCGGGGTAATTCCTTCTTTCTTAGCACGCAACGTAATTGCGGCTCCATGTTCATCGCTTCCACAAATAAATACAACATCTTCATTTTTCATCCGCAAAAAGCGCACAAAAATATCGGCAGGTAAATAAACACCCGCAACATGACCCAAATGAAGAGGTCCATTTGCATAAGGCAATGCCGCAGTAACGGTATATTTTTTATTTTTCATTCGGATATTTTATTTCAACCACGATTGGATTTGTTTTTTATTCTAATACAAATATAAGTGGAATCAAAGGATTAAGCACAAATTCCGTTAGGAGAATTAAATTCCCTAAGGTGCACAAATATTTTTCTATATTTGAGCAAATGTTTACATAAAGACAGCATTCAAATCGTTAATCAATTATATTCAAATGGAAGACGAAAAAAAGAAAATTCGGATTGTTTCGCCCGCCAAACAAATTGAGGAAAAACAGGTTGTTTTTGCAAAGGATTTTTTGGAAAAACATGGATTTATCGTTGAGATCAGTGCACATGCTTTAGGACAATATCATTATTTTTCTGGTACAATTAATGAACGGTTGTCCGATTTTCAGGAAGCCTTGGATGACCCTTCGGTTGATTTTATTTTGTGCGCGCGGGGTGGATACGGGTGTGTTCAATTCATCGACCTATTAGATTTTACCGAATTTTTGAAATCGCCAAAATTGATTATTGGTTACAGCGATGTTACCGTTTTTCATTCACATCTTCATCGTCATTTTTCAGTACCAAGTTTACATGCAACGGCGCCCCTAAATTTTTCAGAAAATACCAAGGAAGCATTAGATTCTTTGTTGAATGTCTTAAATAACCAACCAAACGAATATCGCTTTCAACCACACGATTTAAATGTCAATGGAGAAATTTCAGCTCCGGTAGTGGGAGGAAATCTGTCTATTTTATATTCATTGCTTGGAACCAATTCCGACTTCAACTACAAAGGAAAAATTTTGTTTATCGAAGAAGTAGGTGAGGCCGTCTATGCTATCGATCGAATGTTTTACGCCTTAAAAAAAGCGAATAAATTGAAAGGGTTAATGGGTGTTATTGTGGGTGGATTAACCAATATGAAAGATTCTGAAGTCCCTTTTGGGAAATCCGCCGAAGAGGTAATCTGGTCACACATTCAACCACTTGGAATCCCTTGTTGTTTTAGCTTTCCTGCTGGTCATATCGACGACAATCGCGCATTAATTTTAGGTGCCAATGCACAGCTTTCCGTCACGGCACAAGAAGTTGTTTTTTGCTCGCCCAAAGCAAAAAAACAGAGTTAATTGAGTTAAGAATTTGGAGTGTCTTGCTCTTCGAACCAAGAAGCGTACATGCGATAATTGTTCGCGATTCGCATAACTTCTCCTTTAAACAATTCAGGGCTTAAATTTTTTACTTTTTTCGCTGGAATTCCTGCAAAGATACTACCTGTTTCGACATGTGTACCTTCTAATAAAACTGCACCGGCGGCAATGATACAATTTTCTTCAATCACACAATTATCCATCACGATTGCGCCCATACCAATTAGGACATTATCATGTACCAAGCAACCGTGCACTAAAGCATTGTGGCCAACTGATACATTATTACCTAAAATTGTTTTGGTTTTTTCATAAGTGCAATGAATGACAGCGCCATCTTGGATATTGACATTATTGCCAAAACTAATCGAATTTACATCACCTCGAACAACAGCATTAAACCAGATCGAACAATTTTCGCCCATGGTAACATCGCCAACGACCGTGGCGTTTTCCGCCAACCAACAAGTTGATGGAATGTGAGGAGTTTTATTTCGACAAGATTTAATTAAGGCCATGAGATTAATTTAAACGGAACTTTCAAAAAATAAAAAAACTCATTCTACAACTGTTACGAAATAGAATGAGTTAATATTACCAATTTTATTTATTATTTTCTATCTGCCGAATAGTTTATTTTGAGTGCATTCATATCTCTCAATACTTCTTTTACGTCAGATACAATTCGCATGTCAACATCTTTGTCAACTTTTAACGAGGTGACAATATCTATTGGTTTTTTTCCATCACGTGTTTTAGATTTTTTCCAGTCAGAAACGTCAAGTGCGCTTTGCGCTAGGCGGTCATCTAATTGGATTTTCGGTTGAGTACCTTCGTTTGCCTCATCAATTGGGAATCCAATGTAAACAAAATCAACCTCATCTTTATTTTCGATTGGAACAGCTTGTGTAGCTTCTGGTTTTTTAACATCCACTTTCATATCCACCTCTTTCATTGTTGTTGCCACCATGAAAAAGAATAAAAGCATGAAAATAATGTCTGGAAGCGCTGAAGTGTTAACAGCGGGCATCCCTCTTTTGCGACCTTTATTAAATTTTCCCATAACTATCTATCAATTTTCGCTTCTATAATTCGCTCAGGAACAAGGATTCTTAGCATTTTGAGAACTTTCTGATCTTCTTCAAGTTCTGGATCTAAATTCTCATAATCACCTAGGTTTAGATCATTACAAACTTCCACAGAAAGTTCATTCACCACCGTTTTTAGGATGTCTTGCAATTGCATATATAAACCAAATGAGGTTCCTGCTTGGTTTTTTAATTGAATTACCGAAGCTTTGTCCATTTCTTTGAATGATCCGTTCGATTTCGTACAAATTTCTCTTCTGAGATTCCATTTCTCTAACTCACCAGCCGCAATTTTATCTTCAGCATTGACATCTAACATTGCTTTAAATTTTGCAATTTCTTGATCACACTGAACAATGGTCACCACATCATGATTAGGCATGTTTATGTTAACGTCATTTCTTAATTTATTGCTCGTGTAGAAATCTAAAACAATTTGTTTCAAATCTTCAAGATCAGTAACGAGTCCTTCTACTAAGAGTGCATCATTCGAGTTAGCTTCAATTTTTAGAACATTACGTTCAATTACTGGTGGCGGGGGAACATCAGTAGGTGGCAATTTGGCTGGTAAGTTTCGTCCGATACCATTATCAACTTCCATCGTTGTAGTAACCAAAAAGAAAATCAAGAGCAAGAAGGCAATATCTGCCATCGAACCTGCATTAATCTCTTCTATTTGTCTTCTAGCCATAATTAATAATTATTTAGACGAATAGGAAAACAAATTTCTCACAATTTGAATTGCTATAAGAGCCATAGCTACAGCAATCAAAACGTATGAGCTGTAGATTCCAACGCCAGACCATTTTATATTTTCAGGTGTTGCACCAGGTAATTCAAATACTGCTTTTGAAGTCTCTTCTCCAGTTAAGGCATAACCAATCAGAATCAATATTCCAAAAATTGAAAATCCAATTGCGGTGTATATAAACCTTTTTGGATTCGTGATTATTGCGAATAAGGTAAAAATACCGATTGCACCTACCGTGATGTAAAACAGCATCATTGAATACTGAACAGCCCGAGACACGGTCGTTGTGTCAGATGATGCTTCGAGTGTGATAGGATCAATAAGGGATTTATTTCCCATTGCATAGACTACTAAGATCACCCCAATGAGTGCTAATACGAACACAAGAATATTCGTTATTAGTAATTGTGTTTTAATGTTCATACTCTAATTTATTTAGCAAAATTTGTACAAACTACGATTTTAAAGTTGGAGTAGCTACTCTATGTTTGACTAAAATATCAATCATTGAGATAGAAGCATTTTCCATATCATTTACCAAACTATCAATTTTTGATAATAAATAATTGTAAAATACTTGTAGAATAATCGCCACCACTAGACCAAATACGGTTGTTAAGAGGGCCACTTTAATCCCTGATGCAACAACGGTAGCTGAAATTGTACCTGCGATTGCGATCGCATCGAATGCTTCAATCATCCCGATTACTGTTCCCATGAACCCTAACATTGGTGCTAAAGCAATAAATAAGGCAATCCATGGCATTCCTTTTTCCATTAAACCCATTTGAACACCTCCGTAAGAAACTACTGATTTTTCAACCATTTCTATTCCTTCATCTGAACGATCTAAACCTTGGTAAAAAATGGAAGCTACTGGTCCGCGTGTATTTCTACAAACATCTTTAGCTGCTTCAACACCACCTGATGCTAATGCATTTTCGATGTTAGAAAGTAATTTTTTCGTATTGGTTGTAGCTAAGTTCAAGTATACAATTCGCTCAATGGCCAATGCCAATCCTAAAATCAAACATAATAGAACGATACCCATGAATCCAGCGCCCCCTTCAATAAACCTGATTTTTAATTGAGTTGTTAATGAATAACCTCCAGTGTTTGTTGTATCTGGTTCAGCTGCAGTTGCAGCTGGAGCAACTGGTTCTGCTGTTAATGCGGTTGCACCGCTGTCTGCCAAAACCGTTGAATCTAAAGGCTCTGCGAACACGGTTGATGAAACTCCAAAGGTTAAAAACCCCGCAAAAGCTACTAATGCTAATACTTTTTTCATTGTTGTCTGTTTAAATTTTTAAAGTTGTGCTTTTCTTTATTTTTAGTGAAGCGAAGTGCTAAATTACTAAAATTTATAAATTAATCTTGTTCCTTCTTTATTTTTTCCACAATTTGCGAGGAACTTTGCAAAATTCGTGAAATTCTTTTGAAACATAAGGTTACCTGTGTTAACCCTGTTTAAATTTTATGTTAATTTTTGGTGTGTTTGATCCTAATTTTCTTTTTTAACTGATTTGGTTAAGTTTATTTTAAAATTTCAGAAATTTCACCAAAAAGGTTTTTGGTAAGGTTTTCTTTTTTTTCAATTAAACTCATCGGTTCAGCCAATACGTACATCAATTTTGCCAAGGCAGCTTCTGTTGTCAGATCTGCTCCGCTGATCACGCCTACTTGTTCGAACATCTTACCCGTTTGATATTTTGTTTGGTTGACATGACCGGTCACACATTGTGTTACGTTTAACACAATTCCACCTTCGTTGATATAATTTGAAAGTAAGGTTTTTAAAACATCATTTGAAAACGAATTTCCTGCGCCAAAACTTTCAATAATTACTCCTTTGCAATTTTCTAGGTTGAAATAGGCTTTGATTGGTTCGATGGGCATGCCAGGAAACAATTTAACAAGGCCGATTTCTGTGCAAAAATTCCTTGTTAAACGGAGCTCCTTTAATGTTGTTCTAAAAAGAGCTGGTTTATTGAAGGATATATGCACACCTGCCTCTGCTAAATGCACATAATTGGCACTGCTAAAGGCTTCAAAATTTTCTGCACTTATTTTTTGTGTTCGATTTCCGCGATAGAGCGAAGATTCGAAATAGAGCGCTACTTCTTGCACAATTGACTCGCCTGTTTGATCTTTTTTTCCTGCAATTTCGATTGCTGTTATTAAATTTTCTTTCCCATCGGTGCGAATTTGTCCAATTGGCAATTGTGACCCGGTTAATATTACTGGTTTTTTTAAACCCTGCAACATAAAACTAAGTCCTGAAGCGGTGTACGCCATTGTATCGGACCCGTGCAATACGACAAAACCATCGTAATTAACATAATTGTCAAAGATCGTTTGTGCAATTTCTCCCCATCTGCTTGGATTCATTTCGGATGAATCTATTGGTTCATCCATCGAATACGCTTCAAGATCGTATGCAAACTGTTTTAACTCTGGAACACTGTTGTATAAATGTTCAAAATCAAACGGTTTTAAAACACCTGTTTGTGGATCGTTTACCATTCCGATCGTTCCGCCTGTGTATATAATTAGTACCCGTGGGTTTTTCATTACTTGAACAAATTAACAATTAAATAAATTAACTTTTAACATAAATTGAGTTAAGTGATAGATCTGTTTATTGAACCGTTTTGAATAAATCCCGTGCATTTTGGCTAGTTATAGCTGCAATGGATTCGATTGAACAATTTTTAATTGACGCTAATTTAGTAGCAATCAAAGTTATATATTCACTTTCGTTTCTTTTACCTCGATGTGGCATTGGCGCCAAATAAGGGGCATCTGTTTCTAACATCAAATGTTTTAAATCTAAACTGTAAAGTACCTTATCTAAGCCGCTATTTTTAAAGGTGACTACTCCTCCAATGCCCAATTTAAATCCCCCATACCCAATAACTTTCTCAGCTTGTTCGATTGTACCCGTAAAACAATGAAACACCCCTGTTAGTTTTTCATCATTTAATTGGTCAAGAATTTCAAATGTCTCATTAAAAGCTTCACGGACATGAATGGCAATAGGCAATTGTTTTTCTTTTGCCCATTCGATTTGTTTTGCAAAGGCTTTTTGTTGATAGGGCAACGTTGTTTTGTCCCAATATAAATCAATTCCGATTTCTCCAATAGCACAATAAGCATGTTGATCGGCATATTGATGCAATCGATTGAGTTCGTTTTCCCAATTTTCATCGACCGAACAAGGGTGTAGACCCAACATTGGAAAACAATTTTCGGGAAAATCGGCTACTAATTGGTGCATGCCGTCTATTGAATCTAAATCGACATTCGGCAATAAAAGTTTAGTAATTCCGGCATCAATGGCACGCTGCACTACTTCGTGACGATCCTGATCAAACTGATCTGAATATAAATGTGTATGTGTATCGATGAATTGCATGCCTAGTTTACATTTACGAAATATACGTGGAAGGGTTACACGAAGATCTGCAACCTTTCTAGATTGAAATAAACCTGAAGTAAACTCTGAACCGTTATCCGTTCTTATTCCTTTTGGTTTGCCGTGTTTTTCAATGGCTTTTTCCAAGATTTTTATGACCCTGTGTGATGGGACCCTGTATACCTGAGGGTTCGGTTTTAAATTTCATTCAAATCGCCTAGAAAAGCTTGAGTTTGAAAAAAAGAAACGAAGTAATAGCTGGCTATTTCGAGTTGTTTTGACGAAAAAATCATGGTTTTCTATGCGAAAAAACCAATATTTAAAGTAGTCTGTTAATTTTAATGGATTAATTCCGTAAATGTAGAGAATATGGCTATTCCGTCAAATTTTAATTAAAATCTGGATGGTTATATCCAATCTGAAACTACAACTAAATAGTACAATGAAATGAAATTGATATTGGACTATTTTATTAGTGTCTTCGGTATAATTTAGAGTCGAACTCTCAGGTTTTAATATGCTTCAATGCTTAAACACGTTTTCTTGTATTGGTCAACAATATTGAGCGTTCGTGGTTTTCTTCCCGAAAATAAGCTGTCCAACATGAAATCCATTGCCCATTCTTCTTTGGAAGCTAAGTATACAGAAATCGGGATGGCTGGGTTATTAAGCCGCTCATTTTTCATTCTTTTAAAAATCGAAAACCCATGTTCATTTCATATTTCAACTGTTAAATTTAGACTTTAATCAGCTGTCCTAAATATAGGGAGTGCTATAATTTTCAAAATTTTACTTAGCTACTTCAGCCTTGGAAGCCCCTTAAAATCAATTTACGAAGGAATTGATTCACTTCAATTTGAAATAATCAATTTAAAACCACGAAAATTCTGCCAATTAGTGTGATTGATCTGAGTTTACAGGCAACCATAATGCGTTTAGTTTCGTAGTAACAAAAAAATACTTACCTTTACATAAAATAGGCTATGAAAAAACTATATTATATTGCGGCTTTTGCAGGAGTTGTCATGTTTAGTTCATGTACAGATCATGAAATAATTCCGCCACCACTTCCAATGGTTGATTTAAATTGCGATTGCGATATCACTGTTGATGGTGTCGCTTACACTTATATGGACTCTTGCTATTATTTTTCTGAAAAATCAATTATATCTGGAGGAATTTCTAATGCTCGTTACCGAACATTGATAAAAGAAGAGGATCTTCCTGGTGGATTTGAAATGGAAATTCGTGCAATTAATTGGGCAGATGATGGTTCAAACAACCCAACCTTGGCAGAGTGGAAATCATACTTCTTAGATAATCCAACCCCAGGTTATTCTGCAAATATCGGTCACAACGGGATCGCTATTCGATGGACTGATCCTGAAGGAAATATTTGGATTAATGATACAAATACCGATGTATGTTTAAGAGAATTTGTTTTCAATTCATTGATTCAAGAATCGGACACTACAGGAGATTATATGCAATTTGATGCTACATTAAAATGTAAACTGGTAAATCCAGATTTAGGCACAAAATGTATTGAAAATGGACATGTACGTTCCGCATTCCAATTAAAATAAAAAACGCATTGAATGTTAATATTACGGGAGGTTCTTTGAAGCTCCCGTTTTTTTTTACTAATTTTAGCTAATAACCACGAGGTTAATGTATGGAAGGAGTATTAAGGATTGCGATTATTGGAGATTACAATTTTGCTTATCATTCACATAACGCCACTAATCAGGCCTTACAGCATGCTGAAAAGGTGTTGGATCAACCCATTAATTATTACTGGTTAAACGAAAGAGAGTGCACTGAAAACCCAACAAGTTTTTACGAAAGTTATGATGGGATTATCATTGCTCCTGGGCCCTATCAGCAGCCTTTTTATTTTAATTCGATCATAAAAAATTTAATTGATAAAGACATCCCTGTACTTGGCACCGGCGAGTGTTTTAAACTATTAATAGAAGCCTATTTTTCGGGCTTGGGATTTGATTTAAATTCGGAAAAAATAATTTCGGAGAACTTGGTAAATGGAAATCATTTTACGGGAATCACCTTGGACCGATTTTCATCCGAATTTAGTAAAATATACTTAAATCGTGGTTTTGCGGAATATAGTTCATCACGCTATTCAATCCTCCCTCAATATTCAGAATGGCTTACCAAACGGTTTGAAATTGGCGCTAGAAATCAATATTTTGATCCAGAAATTCTGAAATTGAAAGATCATAATTTCTTTTTATTTACGATGTTTTGCCCTCAAATTGTTTCAAGTATCGATTTGCCGCACCCAATTTTCACTTACTTTATAAAGAGCGTTCGCCGAATTGCCGACATTCGGGAAAGTAATGATAATGGTTAAGTGTGGCTGATTTTTTTCACGCATTTAAAGCCTACCTTTTATATACCCATTTCCTCATGCATTATTGTTCCCTTTGCCAATGATTTTGAGACGGGGAGTTGCCATTTCAAATAAGCACTTTTGCACAATCCTGGATTGATTCCGTAAATCCAGAGAATAGGGCTATTACGTCAAATTTTAATAAAAATCTAGATGGTAATTTAGAGTCGAACTTTCAGGGTTTTAATCTAAATGGGTGTCTAATAATTCAGAACATTCTGATTTAATAACATGATGAAGGACAACGTGCCTAGGTTTATTTTTGATCCCATTAAACTGGGCTAAGGACAAACCGAAACCACTCAAAATAAATACTCCGAATATCTTCATTTAAATTACCTTTAAAATTTACTTATCGAATCAAGGTTGTGTTTCCTTTTTGTGTTCCTGATTCGCCGTTTACAAATTCGTAGTATAAATTCCACGTAAAGACCCCTGGATTTTCTTCCTTGCCTTTGAACATACCATCCCATCCAATGTTTTGATCGGTGGTTTCAAATACTACCTCTCCATATCGGTTGTAAACTGTAAAGCTAATGGCTTCAATAGCATAGCCCCTCACAAATAAAATGTCATTGTTCCCATCTCCATTTGGCGAAAACGCTGTTGGAACCCCAACTCCTTCTACAAAATTTACCAATACCATTACCGTATCGCTTGCGCGACATCCATTTTGGTCGGTGTATATGACTGTGTACGTAGTACTTTCCTCTGGACTTGCTGTGGCCATCGGACAATCTTCACAATCCATGTTTTTGTTTGGTGTCCATAAGTAATCGCCTGTGCCACTTGGTGATGCTACTAAAGTTGCTGTCCCTCCCAAATCAATAATTGTATCTGTTGCTGCGGTTAAAACAGGGTTGTTATTGACTGTGATTGGATTTGAAACCGATGAAATTGC
>JBIKJA010000020.1:0-15348 GCA_044361315.1 Crocinitomix sp.
AGGGTATTAGGTGTTGGATTGCACCAAGAGATGTTCAGGGTGGAACAGAATATGCCGAAGCAATTATCATGGGCATTAGAAGTTGCAAAATCATGGTTGTTTTATTTAATAAAAATGCCAATGATTCGATTTATGTAAAAAATGAAGTTGAACGCGCTTTTAATTACAAATCAATTCTTATTCCTTTTAAACTTGACCAAACCATACCCTCTGCTACACTTGAGTTGTTTTTAGGGTCTGTTCATTCACTTGATGCAGCGAAGGGAAATCCTGAGGACTGCTTTGACTTGCTCTATCAGAATTGTGTTCGCGTCCTTGGAAAAAAAGAGCGTGTAATTGAAGAAAAACCGGTTATTTCTTCGGATGAAAAAAAAATAAATCGCAACATTGAAAATGCAACTGATAATAAAGTTGAAAATTCAAACCCATCTACTGTTCAAGCGATAGAGGATATGCCATTAGGAAACATTTCCCCGTTAACAGGTATTGAAATTAAAATGAGTGGTTTTGGTTTAACTTCTTTTTTTATTAGACCAACAATCGAGATAAATGGTGATAAACATAAAGAAAGATGTGGAACAAAATTTTTTCCTTTATCTCCAGGTGAATTCATGGTTAAAATATCTTTTCCTTGGTTGGGAAAATCTGAATGCGGTGCTGCTGAAATTAAAGTTGCCATTTCGGAAGGGCAGTCAAGAAAAATTTTTTACAAACCTTCAATGATTTGGGGATTATACAAATGTAGCTTAAAAATGACATAAGCAACCAACTCATAGCAGCACCTTCAAGAAATTGGCTGTTCAGTAGTAAAATGAAACTTTGTGTCCGTTAGCTGACGGATCGAGATGAGCAATAAAAAACGTCCTGGCTCCGTATTATTCAGTCTAGGCTTCCGCCTTGTTTCTCCCGAATAATTAGTGGCAAAATGAAGAAAAAAATAAATTTTAGAATTAAAGATTTAAAATAAAGTTTAACAATTATGGAATCAAATTAAGATGTTTTTATAAGTCATTCAAGTGCAGATAGTAAGCTGGCTTATGCTATGTGTCATTACCTAGAAGAAAAGGGTATAAGGTGTTGGGTTGCCCCAAGAGATATTCAGGGCGGAACAGAATATGCCGAAGCAATTATCATGGGTATTAGAAATTGTAAAATCATGGTTGTTTTATTTAATAAAAATGCCAATGATTCAATTTATGTAAAAAATGAAGTTGAACGCGCTTTTAATTACAGATCAATGCTTATTCCTTTTAAACTTGATCAAACCATACCCTCTGCTGCACTTGAGTTGTTTTTAGGTTCTGTTCATTCACTTGATGCAACGAATGGAAATCCTGAGGACTGCTTTGACTTGCTCTATCAGAATTGTTTACGGGTCTTTGGGAAAAAAGAGCGTCCCATCAAAGAAAAACCTGTTCTTCCGCAAACCTCTGGAAAAAAAAAGAGCTCCATCAAAGTAAAACCTATCCTTCCGCTAACTCATGAAAAAAAAGAGAACTCCATTAAAGTAAAACCTATTCTTCCGAAAACCACTGAAAAAGCAGAAAACCCAGCAAACAAAAAAAATGAAATAAAAATATTTGGAGAAGGCAATTACTCCAGCGATGAAATTTAAAATCGAACTCCTCAGGTTATTAATAAAATAAACTTTGTCGTTGATCGTGGAAAAAAAGCCTTCCAAAAAATGCCAACGACAAAGTTTACTTTTTCAAAACTACATTTTGCTTAAATCAGGTGTGTCTCTTACAAAAGATGGAATCCCAGTAATGTCCATACCTGTGATTAACAAATGAATATCGTGCGTACCTTCATACGTCACCACAGACTCAAGATTTGCCATGTGTCTCATCACTGAATATTCATTTGTAATCCCCATTGCTCCAAGAATTTGTCTTGCTTCACGGGCAATTTTCAACGCAAACTCGACATTATTTCGTTTGGCCATAGAAATTTGAGCAGATGTTGCTCTATTTTCATTTTTCAGTTGCCCAAGACGAAGCGTCAAGAATTGTGCCTTTGTGATTTCAGTAATCATCTCGGCTAATTTGCGTTGCGTTAATTGATACGCTCCAATTGGCAAACCAAATTGAATCCGTTCTTTCGAATATCGTAACGCTTGATCATAACAATCCATTGCCGCACCAAGAGCACCCCAAGCAATTCCGTATCTAGCCGAATCTAAACAACCAAGTGGAGCACCTAAACCACTTTTATTTGGTAATAAGTTAGCTTTTGGAACTTTCACATTGACAAAAATCAGCTCACCAGTGATTGACGCACGTAACGAATGTTTCCCGTGCATTTCAGGAGCAGAAAATCCTTCCATTCCTTTTTCAACAATCAACCCATAAATTCTACCTTCTTCATTTTTAGCCCAAACTACTGCAATATCAGCTTTTGGTGCATTTGAAATCCACATTTTTGCCCCATTCAAAAGGTAATGGTCGCCCATGTCTTTAAAATTGGTAATCATTCCGCCAGGATTTGATCCATGGTCAGGTTCTGTTAAACCAAAACATCCTAAAAATTCGCCGGTAGCAAGTTTAGGCAAGTATTTTTGGCGTTGTTCTTCATTTCCATATTTCCAAATAGGATACATTACCAATGAACTTTGAACAGAAGATGTTGAACGTAAGCCAGAATCACAACGCTCAAGTTCTTGCATAATCAAACCATACGAAATTTGATCCAAACCTGGCCCACCGTATTCTTCAGGGATATAAGGTCCAAAAGCACCAATTTCTCCAAGTTGTTTCACCAGATGTTCGGGGAACGTCGCTCTTTCGTAGTAATCTTCAATAATTGGAGATACATTTTGTTTCACCCAAGCTCGGGTTGTTTCACGAATTAATTTGTGCTCTTCAGTCAACAAATCATCCATATTATAATAATCAGGGTGCGTATATAAATCCGTCGCCATTCGTCAATTTTTAGATTGTGAATGCAAAGGTAAATAATTTAACATGAAATAATTTGAAATGACTTATTTTTGCATGGTGAAAACAATTGAACCAATCACCAATTTAGGAGAAGGGATCGCGCTGACCGCTAACATGGACAACGTCTTTTGGTTGTTAATGGGGTTTAATTTGGTGGTGATTGCAATTGTTCAAACGTTACATCCGCATCATATAAAAGATCTTTTTCTAGTAACATTTAGTAAAGCGGGCAGTAATAGTTTACTGGATTTAGGCAGATTTACCTCTGTTTTATTAAACTTTACTTACCTCACCTGCCTTGGATTACTTGTGGCAAAATATTCTAATCAAACGAATGAACTTATTTTATTATTCATTCTACTCGGAATTTTAGGTTTGCTTTTTGTGAAACTGATTTCAATTCGAATTTTGGCCTTGATTACAAATACAAAAAAAGGGTTTTTAGATCATATCAACAATCATTTTATTTTTTTTCAACTTGGAGGGATTATTCTAACTCCTGTCTTACTTTTTACCTATTCTACCCCAACGAAATATGCAGAGATTGTTTCTTTGATTATTGGCATTCTAATAGCTATTTTAATTCTAGTTAGAGAATTAAAAAGTATTCTAGCAGCACTCGAATATAAAATTTCAATTTTGTATATTATTTTATATCTTTGCACCCTCGAAATATTACCCTTGGTAATCGGAGTTCGAGTTTTTATTCAAAATAGTGCGGTATTAAACTAAATTGGAGGTAGGATTTATGAGCGTTAAAACCATCCTAGTTTCTCAACCAAAACCAGAGACAGAAAAGTCTCCGTATTTTGATTTGGCTGAGAAGTATAAGTTAAAAATTGATTTTAGACCATTCATAAATGTGGAGGGCGTATCTGCTCGTGAATTTAGAGAGCAGAAAGTTGAATTATCAAGTCAAACTGCTGTTATTTTAACAAGTAAAACTGCTGTTGATCACTTTTTTAGAATTGCCGAAGAAACTCGTTTTAAAGTTCCTGATGCGATGAAATATTTTTGTATTTCAGAAACAATTGCTTTTTATTTACAGAAATATGTGGTGTATCGCAAACGAAAAATTTTTTACGGAAAACAAACGATTGGTGATTTGGTAGATACCTTGAAAAAACATAAAAATGAGAAATTCTTATTGCCGTGTTCAGATATTCTCCGCGCTTCTATTCCTGATACGTTAAACGATAACAATATCGCTTTTAATAAAGTTATATTATACCGCACTGTAGCTTCCGATCTTTCTGATTTGGAAGATGTAAAATATGATGTTTTGGTGTTTTTTAGCCCTTCAGGAATTGAATCATTGTTAAAAAATTTCCCAGATTTTAAACAAAACAATACCCGAATTGCAGCGTTTGGACCAACAACAGCGAATGCGGTAAAACAACATAACCTGCGTTTAGATATTCATGCACCAATGCCTCAAGCTCCAAGCATGACAATGGCTATCGAACAATTTATCAAAAACGATAAAAGGAAATAGATTATCAAGTTAGAAATTGATTACTTTTCACCAAAACGGGCATACATTTGTTCGATGTCAAATTTCTGAGTTCCCTGAAAAAATT
Organism: Crocinitomix sp.; assembly: GCA_044361315.1. Taxonomy (GTDB): domain Bacteria; phylum Bacteroidota; class Bacteroidia; order Flavobacteriales_D; family Crocinitomicaceae; genus Crocinitomix. The sequence continues at coordinate 4,520 of JBIKJA010000020.1, forward strand.
GTCCGTTCGATACTAAAATTGAGCCTTTTTCAATCAATGCGTTTTTCCCAATCTTGGCCCCATTCACTTGAATTAATACCATTTTCGACCCTGTATATTGCGGTTTTTTCATAAAAATAGCCACTCCAGCCTCCGCGTTGTTGATCGAAACAGTCGAAGCCCATAAAATGGATCCATCTTTGGAGGCCATTCCTGTCAAACATCCATTTATTTCAACATCCTTAACAAAAACGCGTGATCCCTCACCAACCGAAATTCCTTTATCCCCAATTGCAATCATTTTACAATTTTTAAGTTGAATTCTACTATCCGAAAAATCAACGGCATCATTTCCAGTGTTTTTAAACGAACAATTTGACAGGGTCCCAATACAAAAATCGGCATCAAATGCATCTCCTTTGGTATCTTCGATTTTACACGATTGCATGGTGAAATTTGAACGAATGAGGTTGAGCGCATCCTCACAACGGTTACCTTGAATCTTCAAATGACTTAAATTTACAGTTGCTTCATAAATTGACAAAGCCCCAGTTAATGTCCAGCCATGATAATCTAAATTGCCTTGATTCAAAAAATCAACGTGATGAATCTCAACATTTTTTGCTTGCAAAATAGTGATTCCCATACTTGTCGAATCCGATGAACTAAAGGTGATTTTGTTTTTAGCATTTCCAATCATTTTTGTCGAATTATTGATGATTAGCCCACCTTGATGAATGAAATCTATTTGTGTATTTGGTTCGAAAACTACTTCATATTTCGAAGGAATATAAAGCAATCGATCAATTTTATACTTTCCGCTTTTAAATGTTAAGACATTTTTGTCGATAGAGAATAAATTTGAATCGATCTTAAAATCAGCCTCTAAAGCAATCCGTGGATGAAATTCTTTAGGCTTTCCATAATTAATAAATTTGCCTTTTAGAATTTTTTTCGGTTGATCTTTTTGAATATAAAAATACCGAGTTGGTTCTTGAGACAGTTGAATCGAATTGGAAAAAACAGGTATTCCTGCTGCAAATCTAGGAAGATTGATAGATTTTTGAAAACGAATTAATGAATCTTTATTTGTTTTTAGAGAATATCCAATTACTTCAATTTCTTTAAGGAAAAAATTTTCAAATTCGATCTTAAACGTTGAATCTGGTAAAATCGATTTGTAGGCATTTACAGCAATTTCTTTTAACAAAGGAGGATTGGTTTGATGAATATAACTCTCATTATCTTCAGGGAGACTTGTTTTGTAAGATGGTTTTTGAGCTAAAAAAATCTCCCATTGTTGATCTAAGGTTTCGAGTTCTTTTCGAATTAGGGCTGCCTTTTGAAAATAGGGATTCGGATCAAAGGTATAATTCGGTATTTCTTTTTGGATAAAGAGTTCAGTATTCGCTATTTCCTCTTTTAAGCCAAGAAAAGTTTCAATGAGGTACTTTTCATTTGAAAATTTTTTAAGCTTTTCGGTATAAAATTTTCGGAATTCTGCATTCATAAACAATTGATCATGAATTCGATCTTCAGGAATGGAGAATTTAGATGATCGTCTAAATATTGTGGCAGCAAACAAGGAGTTCAACGGCATAACCATTGGACTCATGTCAAAACCAATATCCTCTAATTTAGTGGTAATTGGATTATAATAAAATCTTCGGTTGTGCCATTTTAACGAGTGATTTACATTTCCCAAATCCATCAATGCGTAATAAGTTGCGATTTTTTCTAAATCAAAAATTTGTTCGGGCTTAGCGGTACCTTCTTTAAACCGTTTGAGCAAGGTTGCTCCATCTAAAAATTGTTGCGTTAAAACCGGCGATTTAAATGTCCGTCCTTCTTTAAAACAGGTAATAATTGCTGCTTCATAATAAGGAAATTCGATTTCTTTATTTTCTTTTAATTTATAGGATGTTTGGCCCCAAAATCCAGTTTCATCGATTTTTAAAATCGGGGCTTCTCTTCTTTTTTGTCGCTCCAAAAGTTGTTTGTCAAAATGTTCTTCAATGGCGTATGTCCCTTGATTCTGCCCGTTTAATTCAACCGTTAAAAACTCATATTTCGTGGCAAGTAATCCTTCTTGCTCGCAGATCTTATGCAAAAGCCATTCGTGGATGAAATTACGAGTTTTAGGATGTTGAACAGAGAAGGTGCTTAAGCCGTCAAATGTTTTATCTTCTCCTGTTTTTATACGATAAGAAGGGCTTCCACTAATAAGGTGATCTGTCCAATCCCCTTTTAACCGCAATTCAATTGGAATACTATCTGCTTTTTGACAAATAAATCCATTCAAATATTCTTTCGAATCTTCATTAATAATTTCATCATTTAGTGTGTTTTTAATGATGGTGTCCAATAAATTTTCGCTCGAATCTGGCACATAGATGGACAAGGTTCTCTCTTGATTTTCTTCACTTTTTGGGCGACTGGTAAATCGTTGAATCTCTAAATCATCAAAATAAGTCAACTCACCCGAACCTCCGACAAAAAGAAAAAAGGTAATCGAATCAAAATCCATGGCGCAATTAAACTGGAGTTGGTGTTTAAACCATCCTTTTTTATGTTCGTAAAACCCATTGGCGCGTGACCCTAATTTTGTAGCACTATTTCCTGAAAAAACGCACAATAATTCACCCGAATCAGTCCCGGATTTTTGCCACACAGAAGCGCTAAAAAACTCTCCTTTTCGGAGATTTTTAAATGTAATTCCAGCACTGTAAGGATTGATACTGTCCAATTTTATCGAATAACTTCCAGCAAAAGAACAATCACCAGATTGCGTCTCACCACCTTTGAACACAATTGAATCCTCTTTAAAAACCCAATCCCCTAATTCATCTTGCGCCCGATTTTCGGCACCGCATTGATATTTTATAGAGGATTCAATTGGCAAATTCACTTCATTCGAATTGCATCCTATAAGAATCCATGCCAAAAAAAAGAGAATTATTAAATGAAAACGAATCATGGTATGTCAATAAAAAGCTTCACAAAAGTGCGAAAATAAGAAACACAAACTTAACATACCAAAATTGTTCCCGACGAAAGCATAAAAACATTTCAATTTGCGCGTTTTTTGTCTAGAAACAAACGAATAATTTAATTCTGTATACCCTTAATTAAAAATTTCATGATAATATGAAGCAAAATCACAAGATTAAAGGTAATTTTCGTAATTTTACGGTTTTGGAATAGACACATGAAGAAAGAAGTCACAGCTACACAAGAATTATCAAAAAAGGCACAAAAAATTATCCTTGCGCTGCTTTGGGTGGGTGCGTTTTTGCCATTATTGGTGGTTATAATAATGTTATCTCTTGCATGGTCAGGAATTCCATCCCACGAAGAACTGGCGAATCCACCTGATAAACAAGCGTCCATCATTTATTCATCGGATGGTGAAGAAATGGGCAGATTTTGGTCAGTGAATAGAAAAAGTATCAACTATAATGAAATTTCACCTTACGTTATTTCTTCGTTGGTTGCTACCGAAGATGAACGTTACTTCAAACACGCCGGAATCGACGGCGTTGGATTAGCTCGAGCACTTTCATTTGCTGCGGTTGGAGCTAATGGTGGTGGTGCAAGCACTCTTTCACAACAATTAGCAAAACTTCTTTATACCGCTACTGATGAGGAAAACGGGGGTGTTGCGAAGGATCGTTGGAGCAGGGTGGAACAAAAATTTGGTGAAAATATTCTCGCGGTGAGATTGGAAAGACAATATACCAAAGAAGAAATTATCGCCATGTATTTAAATAATTTTGACTTTTTATACAATGCGGTAGGAATTGCATCAGCCTCTCAAGTTTATTTTAACACAACTCCTGATAAACTAAAAATGGAAGAAGCTGCCATGCTGGTAGGAATGTGTAAAAATCCTGGCATGTTTAATCCTTTAAAATTTCAATACCGAAATTACCCTGCTGGAGAGGAAGGTAGACAGCAATATGAACGAGATAGCACCCGCGCTTACGACAGAAGAAATACAGTTTTGCATCAATGGTTAAAAAATAGTGAAGCCGGAAATGAAGGTTTGACAGCTACAATTACAGAAGAACAATATGATTCATTATGTAAGCTCCCGATCAAAGTTGATTATCAAATTGTAGATCATAAGGCTGGATTAGCGCCTCATTTTAGAGAAATGTTGCGTCAAGAATTAACGAGCAAATTAAAAGAAAAAAATGAAGATGGTAGCTTAAAACACAAAAAGCCAGACGGAACCGAATACAATATTTACAAAGACGGATTACGGATTTATACCACCATCGACTCACGCATGCAAAAACATGCCGAATATGCAGTACAAGAACACATGGAAAGTGTTTTACAATATGAATTTGATAAAAACAATAAAAAGAACAAACGACCTCCATTTGGGAATGAAGTAGCGGATGAAAGGATTGCACAAATCATGAACAGTGCGGTAAAAAATTCGGATCGTTACCGTGGATTAAAAGCAAATAATGCCACTCAAGCGGAAATTGACAAATCGTTCAACACGCCAATTAAAATGCGGATTTTCTCGTATAAAGGTGACTTTGATACCATTATGTCTCCAAATGATTCGATCAAATATTACAAAGGAATTCTCCAAGCAGGTTTAATGTCAATGGATCCTAAATCAGGATTTGTGAAAGCGTGGGTTGGTGGTCCTGATTTTAATCACTTTGCCTTTGACCACGTAAAACAAGCAAAACGGCAAGTTGGCTCTACGATGAAACCCTTCGTGTATGCGGCTGCCCTTGATTTAGGAGTAATCACCCCTTGCAAAGCTTTTGTCGATATGCCTTATTCCATTGGAAGATGGACACCGGCCACAGGAACTGCTAATACAGGGCAACTAATTCCAACTAAATGCGGACTTGCAGGATCTCTTAATAATATCACAGTAGCAGTGATGAAAGAAATGGGAGAAACTGCTGGACCAGTCCGAATGGCGAAAGTATTACAAAATGTAGGGATTAATTTACGCCGCGAAGATATTGTTCCTTCCATGTGTCTAGGTCCAATGGATATTTCTTTGTACGATATGGTAGGTGCACAAAGTACCTTTGCCAACGAAGGCGTGTTTATCCAACCTATTTATGTGATGCGGGTAGAAGATCGAAATGGCAACGTCATTATCGATATGGAATTTGTTACCCGTGAAGCGATGAACGAAAATTTGGCTTATACTATGATTAATATGTTGAAAGGATCTGTAAATGGATCCGCTAACATTCACCAAGGAGGAAGAGTTTACGCAACGAGCAGTAGCTTAAGAAGCGGTCAAGATTGGGGAGGAATTTCTTATCCTACCGCCGGTAAAACAGGAACTACCAACAGTGCTGCTGATGGTTGGTTTATCGGATTAACACCTGATTTAGTAACCGGCGTTTGGGTAGGTGCAGATGACCGTGATATTCACTTTAGAAGTTATCCTTGGGGACAAGGCGCTCGAATGGCATTGCCAATTTATGGGTATTATATGCAGAAAGTATACAAGGATGAAAAAATAAAAATTTCCAAAGGAGACTTTAAGGCACCTGCAAACTACGACAACAGTATTTTCCAATGTACCGTTGAAGAGTCAGTTCCTGAATTATAAAATTTTTGAGATGAACAAAGTAGTAAAAAATAGCACCGAAGCATTGGTAGGAATCCAAGATGGGATGACGTTAATGGTGGGCGGTTTTGGTTTATGCGGAATCCCTGAAAATAGTATCGCCAAATTGGTTGAAATGGGCGTTAAGGATCTTACTTGTATCTCAAATAATGCCGGAGTAGATGATTTTGGATTGGGTTTACTTTTACAAAAAAAACAAGTGCGGAAAATGATCTCCTCGTACGTTGGTGAAAATGAAGAATTTGAGCGTCAAATGTTGAGTGGTGAACTTGAAGTAGATTTGATTCCACAAGGTTCGTTGGCAGAAAGATGTCGCGCCGGTGGAGCTGGAATTCCTGCTTTTTATACTCCAGCTGGTTACGGCACTGAAATCGCCGAAGGTAAGGAAACAAAAGTATTTGATGGAAAACCGCATATTTTAGAAACAGCCTTAACTGCTGATTTTGCAATCGTAAAAGCATGGAAAGCTGACACTGCTGGGAATTTAATTTATAAATCAACAGCACGCAATTTTAACCCTATGATGGCGATGGCGGGAAAAATCACAATCGCTGAAGTAGAAGAGATTGTTCCTGCAGGTGAATTAGATCCTAATTTTATACATACCCCAGGCATTTTTGTTCAACGGGTGTTTAAAGGCGAACATTTCGAAAAAAGAATCGAACAAAGAACTGTGCGATCAAAAGGATAATCAAACCGAGGTAGTGGAAAATTGATCGTATGCAAACGGAAAGCAACCTTTTTACCACCTCCTACTTTTCTAAGATTGATAAAAAAATAATTGCCGCACTTTTTGTTTTGTTGTGGATATTTTTATTCATTCGCGCAATCTATGTCCCTGTTTTACACGATGAAATAGCGACTTTCTTTTATTACATTCAATCCGATAATTATTTGCCACCAAAAGCCCATTGGGATGCCAATAACCACGTGCTCAATTCATTTTTATCAAATATATCCTATCATCTTTTTGGCTCTTCTCCCCTCGCCTTGCGTTTGCCAAATGTTTTGAGTTATGGGATTTTCTTTCTTTTCGTTTTTCGAATTGCTGGTTGGATAAAAACAAGTTTTTTACGTTGGGGATTTTTGCTTGCACTCACTTGTTCGCATTACCTTTTCGAATATTTTGGCGAATGTCGCGGATATGGCATGTCAATGGCGCTTTTGATGGCGGCTTTGTACTATTTCCTTCGGATAATCGACACGAAAAAAAGAATCTATTATCTTTTAACTGCCCTCAGTTTATTCTTGGCAACTTCTGCTAATTTGACCTTAATTCTACCCGCGGTTTTGATCTTTGCTAGTCTTTTTGTTCATCTCTTATTTACCTATCTTCCAAAACAAAAAACACGCTTTTTTATCGATAGTTTTCTCCTTGGCATTCTAGGAGCTCCCTTTCTAATTCTCGCCAAACAATCCTTTATTTTACGAGAAAAAGGGGCCCTTTATTACGGTGGCGACAATGGCTTTTACGAAATTACCGTCGAATCGCTCAGTAAATATTACACCGATTTCTATTCCAATCCAATTGCCATCGGATTAACCTTAATTTTTTGTGGAATTCTTTTGTTTTTATTGGTCGAAATGATTCGAAAAAAGTCCATTACACTCCTACTTTCACCTCATCACTTTTTTGGTTTGCTTTTAGTAGGCAACGTGTTGTTTATCTTATTGGTATCGCATCTTTTAAAAGTCAATTTCCCAGAAGATCGCGCAGCAATGCACTTATACCTACTTTTTATTGGAGGATTTATTTTTGCGCTTGACCAATTGACAGACCGCTTTAAAAAAAGCTCTTTGCTCGGTGGACTCGTTTTTTATTTTCCCCTCATTTTTATCCTTCACCTCTCATTTAGAAACTCTGTTTTTTCCTCCGAAGAACGCACCAGTTTTGCCTTTTTCGACTATGTCAGCGCCTCCAAACGTACATTTAAATTCCCGGCCACCGTTGGAGGATATAAAACCCAAGAATTTTGTTGGTATTATATGAATTCACAAGCTGGTGGACACGAAGCTAAAATCCAAACCAACTATCACATTGCCTTGGACGCCGATTTCCAAGTGGTTCGAGACGGCCGAATTGAGGATTCGATACTCTTTGATTATTACACCCCAGTTTTAAATGATCCAGCCACGCATTTAACCTTATTTGAGCGGAAAAAGAAATTGCCTAAAAAATTAGTCCTCGAACAAAATGTCGTTCCAACCGCAGGAATCATCGTCGATGAATACCACAATATCCTAGAAATGGAGGTGGATAGTTTTCTAAATAAAACCTTTTACATAGGCGCAGAAATGACCTTAACGGCAGAAAGTAAACCCTTTATTGCTTGGTTGGCCGTTACTGTAAATGATTCGTTAGGAAATTCGTTGTACCAAGAATACATCGCCTTGGATTGGCTTCGAAAAAATTGGGATGGCAAAGAGAATAACCTACTACAAGGCACGCTTTTGCACAACATTCCAGCAGGATCAAAAACTTTAAAATTTTACATTTGGAATATTGAAAAAACGAAGTATTCGATTCCAAATGGAAAATGTTACCTTTATGATTTGGAACGAGATTTTACACCTCAATACGATTAAAAAATGGCTTTAGATAAAATTGGCATTGCGAAACGAATCGCACAAGAATTAAGAAATGGTTGGTATGTGAACCTTGGTATTGGGATTCCTACCTTGGTGGCAAATTATATTCCTAACGGAATTGAAGTTGAATTTCAATCGGAGAATGGATTATTGGGGATGGGGCCTTTCCCATTTGAAGGCGAGGAAGATGCTGATTTGATTAATGCAGGAAAACAAACAGTGACGATTTTGGACGGGGGGGTTATTTTTGACTCCGCAACTTCTTTTGCAATGATTCGAGGTAAACACGTGCAATTAACGGTTTTAGGGGCTATGGAGGTTGCCCAAAATGGTGATATAGCTAATTGGAAAATTCCTGGAAAATTGGTTAAAGGGATGGGGGGAGCGATGGATTTAGTTGCTTCTGCAGAGAATATTATTGTGGCGATGATGCACACCAATAACCAGGGAGAATCTAAAATTCTAAAAAAATGTACCTTGCCGTTAACCGGTGTTGGCTGCGTAACGCGAGTGGTGACCAATTTGGCAGTGTTGGAAATCAAAGACAATAAATTTCATTTAATTGAACGCGCACCTGGTGTTTCCGTCGAAGAAATAGTAGCAGCAACCGAAGGTGATTTAGTAGTGCCTGATTTCGTTCCTGAAATGGTGCTTTAACACCTATTTGGAACTTCACCCGACCAAGTTGATGAAATGAAAAAATTTGAAAATCTTAAAATTTCGCAACTTTTTTCAAAAACTTGGGTTCAATTTATCACCTTTTCAGGTATTCTTTGGTTGATTTTTGTTTTACTCGAAGTCAATCGGCATTTGAAATCGATGATTATTGGTTTTCACTATTGGCGAAAAAGTGATACTTATGCACAAATCTCTAATTACTACTACAATGGACTTCAATTTTTTGATCATTCTATTTATTATAATCAATTAGAATCGGGAGGAAAAGCTGTCGCAGAATTTCCTTTATTTTATTATTTTGTTGCTGCTCAGCAATCTATTTTTGGTAATCATTTCATGATCGCAAAAATTAATTGGCTAGTGTTTCTATTCTTTGGGTTATTCGCTTTGTTTAAAATCATTTATCACTTTTTTAATCACTTTTTGCTGAGTATTGCCATTACATTTTCCGTTTTCCTTTGTCCAATTTTTTCCATTTATATGATTGATTATTTGCCCGATCCTGTGGCATTAAACCTTCTATTAATTGGACTGTGGTTTTTATTAAAATTCACAAAAACCTCTAAAAAATCAAGTTTAATTGCCTCGCTCGTTTTCATTTCAATGGCAGGTATGATTAAACCTTTCTTTTTAATTCCGTACATCGCCGTATTGATGAGTTTATTTATCAATCATCGGTGGAATAAGCCATTTGAATTTCGAGTGAAGTGGTTTTACTTTATTCCGTTTTTATTGGTAATTAGCTGGTTTTTATATACTAATTGGTACAATTCATCCGTTGGATCGGATTATTTTTTATCACAAGCTCGCCCAATTTGGAATGCGACCTCTACGGAAATCGAACAAACCATTTACCTCATCTCCACTTATTGGTTAAGCGATTACATTCATCCCTACTTGCTTTGGCCGTTTGTGGCGATCATTATATTTAACCTCTCCCGTTGGTCGAAACAAACCGGCTTTGTCTCTACCTTTTATTTACTAAGCATCTTGGGCTGCATCATTTTTGTTTTGCTCTTTTTTGAGATGATGGGCCAACATGATTATTATATCTTTCCGGTAATTTTTATTATTCCCTTGACATTTGGTGTCTTCTTTTATCACCTCACCCATTTAATCTCTCGGAAATTTACTACCCATTTCCTTGGCTTGATTTCCTTACTGCTACTTTTTTTTGCCTTATTCTATACGTGGAAAAAAACCCAAGCACGTCGCATGGTTCCCAAAACAAATTCGACCTATCTCTTTGAAAATTATTCAAATTTGGAACATTTTTTAAATGCGAATGGGGTAACAAAAGACAAACTCGTGGTAGCCTTCTCTGATAAATCTCCAAGTTTTGCCTTGAGTTTAATGAATCGGAAAGGATGGTCTGGTTATCAAACATTTACTTATCATACCCCTTTAAAAAAGTTTATTGAAAAAGGCGGTGAATTTTTAATAATTAATCAACGTGCACCCAAAATGAAAGATTGGTACCTCGTTGAAGAATATCTTGACAAACCGCTCGCAGACACCAACGATGTCTTTATTTATAAACTCGTCCCCAATTAAAAATATCTTCTAATTTTGTGAAAATAAAGACGGAATTATTTCGTTTAAATTATTTATGCCAAATTCAACAAAAAAAATTGCGATCATTGGAGCTGGACCAGCAGGGATTACGTCGGCATTCGAACTCAGCAAAGCTGGTTTTGATGTAACAGTTTACGAAGCATCTGAATCGGTTGGAGGATTATCTAAGACCATTGAACTGTGGGATCAAAAAGTCGATTTAGGACCACATCGGTTTTTTAGTAACGATACCAAAGTGAATCAACTGTGGTTAGAAGTTGTTGGAAAAGATTACCGAATGGTGGATCGTTTGACGCGCATTTACTACAAAAAAAAGTTCTACTATTATCCGCTTAAGCCCTTTGACGCCTTATTTAAATTAGGAATCTGGCAAGCGTTTTTATGTGTG
>JBIKJA010000008.1:0-182534 GCA_044361315.1 Crocinitomix sp.
AAAAAATCCGATCCCATTTATTTTGAAAGAAACGACTTTTGAAAGAAAGACTTATTTTAGTAATAATTTGTTAAATTTTCATTACGCTATTACAGTATGATTTTTCAATCCGTTATTTCAGTACTTTTGTAAAAAAAGCTATGAAAATAAATTTTACTTTTAAATCTTTCCTGTGCATTGCTTTGTTTGCTGGTACAGGAAGTACACAAGCACAAGAAACAACATTTGATTTCACTGGTGCTGTGCAAACGTATACGGTACCTTTAGGTGTAACCTCAATTCAAATTGAAGCTTGGGGCGCTCAAGGAGGTGGATCAGAACCTTGTGGTGGTCCGATCGAAGATGATGGTGGACTTGGTGGTTTTTCATCAGGTAATCTTTCTGTTACGCCGGGTCAAATTCTAAACATTTACGTTGGTGGTAAGCCGATCACAAATTTTGGAACTTCTTCTCCAGGTGGTTTTAATGGCGGTGGAGTAGCTGGTCAATATGGTGGCGGTGGCGGTGGCGCTTCAGATGTTAGGGTAGGAGGAGTTAGTTTGTCTGATCGCCTTATTGTAGCTGGTGGTGGCGGTGGTGGAAACGCAGGCTGCCCAAATCATGGCACTGGTGGCGTAGGAGGAGGTTACACGGGTGGTAACGGTATTTCTTTTTTGGGTTGGGGTACAGCTACAGGAGGTACACCGCTAGCTGGTGGAATCGGATCAAGTGGTGGATCTAATGGTGCTTTTGGTGTTGGCGGAACAGGTGCTTATCACGTTGCTGGCGGCGGTGGCGGCTGGTATGGTGGTGGTGGCGCATATGCTGCTGGTGCTGGTGGAGGTTCTTCTTATACTGATGGGGTAACTGAGGGCGCTACGCTCTCGGGCATTCGCACAGGTCACGGTCAAATCATAATTACTGTTCTTTGTTCAGGAATTACCGTAACAGTTTCTGATGATGTTATTTGTTTAGGTGATTCGTTTACATTGGAAGGTTCAGGTTTAGGAACGATTTCATGGGATGGTGGCGTTGAAAATGGCGTGCCTTTTACTCCTGCAGCGGCAGGAGTTTTCACCTATACTTCTTCAAGTGATGACGGTGGTGATTGTGGCTACTCTTTGGATATCGAAGTAATTGCTGTACCAGTTGTCGTGGCAGCTGTTGATGAAACTGAAGTGTGTTTGGGCGAATCTGTGATCTTCACAGGTTCAGGGGCAGATACCTATTCATGGGACATGGGCGTTACAGACGGTGTCGCTTTTGAACCAGGTGTTGGTGCAGCAACCTATACTGTAACCGGAACAGATGCTGTAACAGGTTGCGAAAACACTGACGAAATTGAAGTCATTGTAAATGATCTTCCAACTGTTGTAGCAAATGCTACGGACAATGAAATTTGTTTGGGTGAATCATTTACCTTAACCGGAAGTGGAGCAACAGCTTATGCGTGGACACCAGATGGAACGCTAGATGGCGAAGAAATTACACCAGATGCAACGGGAACAACAACGTATGAAGTAACAGGAACAGATGATAACGGTTGTGTAAACACAGCTTCAATTGAAGTAACGGTTTATGATGCCGTTACAATCACCTATACAACGGAAGATGAAATGATGGGCGCTGATGGATCAATTGACATTACTGTAACAGGAGGAAATCCAACATATAGTTTTGATTGGGACAACGACGGAACGGGTGATTTTGATGATACAGAAGATTTAACAGGACTTGCTGGCGGAACCTATGTGGTGGTGATTGAAGATGAAGCAGGATGTTCTGCAACTGAAACAATTGTTTTAAACAGCCAGTTGGGTATTGAGATCAATGTGGAGAATAACATTTCGATCTATCCAAATCCAACAACAGCTCACATTACTATTCTTGCAGCAGGATCTTTTACGTACGAAATTACAGATGTAAACGGACAAATCGTGCTGGTTGCAAATGGGGTAGATACCGAAGAAGTTTCGCTTGAAGAATTAGCAAGTGGTATTTATTTTGTAAACCTCACTATTGATGGTGAATTAACAACGGTTCGTGTAGTGAAAAAGTAGTGATAATCACAATAAAATAATGAAACGGCGGATCGAATGGTTCGCCGTTTTTTGGGTAACTATGGGAAATACGATTACATTTTGTTTTTAATAAATTATTTAAATATGAAGAAAATATACACGTTCGTCGTCGGTTTAGTAAGTGCTTTTGCAGCAAATACAATCCATGCACAAATTACAATATTTAATTATACAGGGACTACTGCTAATTATGTTGTGCCAGCAGGGGTGACATCAATTCGAATAGATGCTTCAGGTGCACAAGGGGGGGATGGATCTGGAGGTTCTGGGGGATTAGGTGCCACAATGACGGGAACATTTTCGGTTACACCTGGTGAAACTTTAACAGTTATCGTAGGCCAGCAAGGAGCCTTTTACTATAATGCTGGCGGCGGCGGCGGCGGAACAGGTGTTCTAAGAGATCTTGATCCGCTTATCATTGCTGGCGGTGGTGGCGGTGCTGCAGTTAATGAAGTAGGTAAGGGAGGGGTAATCACCGAAACTGGAGGTTCTTCATCTGGTGCTGGTGGCAGTGCAGGCAACGGTGGTCAAAAAGGATATGTAGGCGGAGATTGTGGATGGGCAGCTGGTGGAGGCGGTTTTTTAGGTGATGGTTATGGTGGAGCAGATGGTGGTGATGGAGGACCTTTACCTGGTGTTCTTTCTGTTCTTGGCGCTGGGTTTTCTTGGGTCTCTGGTGGATCAGGCGGAACAAATGGATCTTGTTTTTTTACCTATCCTAATGCAGGTGCTTGGGGTTGCGGTGGCGGCGGTGCTGGCGCTTATGGCGGCGGTGGCGGCGGTGGGTATTCTGGCGGCGGCGGCGGTCAGTATGTTGATGTGGTTGGCGAAAAAGGCGGCGGTGGCGGCGGTTCTTATAATGAAGGGTCTGATCAAACTAATACACCTGCTAATCGCACGGGAAATGGCCAAGTAATCATTGAAGTGCTTTGTTCAGGAATTACCGTAACAGTTTCTGATGATGTTATTTGTTTAGGTGATTCATTCACATTAGAAGGTTCAGGTTTAGGAACAATTTCATGGGATGGTGGCGTTGAAAATGGCGTGCCTTTTACACCTGCAGCGGCAGGAGTTTTCACCTATACTTCTTCAAGTGATGACGGTGGTGATTGTGGTTACTCTTTGGATATCGAAGTAATTGCTGTACCAGTTGTCGTGGCAGCTGTTGATGAAACTGAAGTGTGTTTGGGCGAATCTGTGATCTTCACAGGTTCAGGAGCAGATACCTATTTATGGGACATGGGTGTTACAGATGGCGCCGCTTTTGAACCAGGTTTAGGAACAGAAGTGTATACCGTAACAGGTACAGATGCCATTACTGGTTGCGAAAACACAGATGAAATAGAGGTTGTCGTAAATGATCTTCCAACTGTTGTAGCAAATGCTACGGACAATGAAATTTGTTTGGGTGAATCATTTACCTTAACCGGAAGTGGAGCAACAGCTTATGTGTGGACACCAGATGGAACGCTAGATGGCGAAGAAATTACACCAGATGCAACGGGAACAACAACGTATGAAGTAACAGGAACAGATGATAACGGTTGTGTAAACACAGCTTCAATTGAAGTAACGGTTTATGAAGCTGTTACAATCACGTACACAACGGAAGATGAAATGATGGGTGCTGATGGATCAATCGATATTGCAGTTACAGGTGGTAATCCAGCGTACAGTTTTGATTGGGATAACGACGGAACAGGAGATTTTGATGATACCGAAGATTTAACAGGACTTGCTGGCGGAACCTATGTGGTGGTGATTGAAGATGAGGCAGGTTGTTCTATCAACGAATCCATTCTGGTAAGCAGCCAATTGGGTGTTTCAACAAATGCACTTCCAACTTTAGCAATTTATCCAAATCCAGTTCGGGATAATTTAACGATTACCCAAGAAGGAAATTTTGTTTATCAATTGGTTACTTTAGAAGGGAAAGTGTTATTAAGTGGCACTGGATTAAATCAAAAAGTAATTGATATGAATGAATTTGCAAAAGGTGTTTATTTATTGAATGTCACTGAAAATGGACAAGAAGTGTCTACAAAAGTAGTTGTGGAATAAGATGATAATTTGATGAATTTTGAAGGGGCTTCTCGGTATTGAGTAGGCCCCTTTTTATTGTTTAACACAGAAAACTTGAAGATCTTTGGAAATTTTAAAAAAGGAATAATTATTGTGGTAAATTTATCGTGAAAACTAATTGATGAATGCATAAACCTCTTTTAATACTATTGCTTTTGGCTTTTTTAGGATTTTCGTTTGTAAAACCGGGACAAGGAAAAAAAGTTGTGCGCTGTCAACTTCAAATCGATTCCACAAAAATAATTCCCGGTAATTTGGTGGAGGTGTCTATTTTAACGGTTTTGAAAGATTCTACCTATATAAATTCAACGGGTGCTATTAATTTCGCGGATTATGATATTCAATTAATTGGTGGTGCAGTCATACATCAAAAAACACGCTATAAGTTAGTCATTCGGGTGTTAGACGATTTTTATTCTAATCCAGTCATTAAAATTTCCGCAACTTTAAGAAGAAATCCAAAATGTTTTGTCTTAAGGACTTTTCGGATCATTTATTCCAAACTACAACTGTTGCAGTTTAAGGGTGTTGATGGATATGATCCACGGGCGAATTCAGAAAATGGCTATCGGAAAGTTCCCATCACAAAACGAGTAAATCTAGAATTTATAGACAATACCCAAACATTGTCTAATAACAGCGATCCTGCTATTATTGGAGGTAAAGGCCCCGATTTGGAGGTGTATATTTCTTTAATTCAAAGCGAGTCCAATCAAAAATTTTTAAAAATTCAAATAAACAGCGAAATTTCTCAATCTTTAACGAAATACCTGCCCCTTGGAATTGGTCAACTTGAAATTCAATCGATTGGTGGAAAAGGAGGTATTAGTAAATACGGTGGAAAAGGGGGAAATGGAGGCAATGTCACGATTCATATTACTTCCGAAGCCAAACCGTTTTTTTACCAAGTGATTATTGACAACGAAGGCGGTGAAGGCGGAGATTTGTGGCGACCGAAAGTAGACGGGCAACAAAGCGGGCCTTATGGCGACAATGGCGAACTCAAAATTTTGGATTGGATTCCTTAGTTTCCATTCCTTCAGCATGCAAACGGGTATAAATCTCAGAAAAAATTGCTAATTTTGTAGCTTGAAATTTTTACACCTATCATGAGTCAAAAATATCCTGAATATAAAGGTCTTAACCTTCCTAATGTGTCCGACCAAGTGTTGGAATACTGGAATGAAAATCGCATTTTCGAAAAAACAATTTCAACTCGCGAAGGAAACACACCTTTTATTTTCACTGAAGGACCTCCTTCTGCAAATGGAATGCCTGGTATTCACCACGTTATTTCTAGGTCGTTAAAAGATATTTTTTGTCGTTACAAAACCTTAAAAGGATTTTATGTAAACAGAAAAGCTGGTTGGGATACCCATGGTTTGCCTGTTGAATTAAAAGTTGAAAAGGAATTAGGGATTACTAAAGAAGATATTGGGGTTAAAATCTCTGTCGAAGATTATAATAAAGCCTGCCGTGAATCTGTCATGCGATTTACGGATGAATGGAATAAATTGACCCTAAAAATGGGGTATTGGGTGGATATGAATGATCCTTATATCACCTACGAAAGTAAATACATGGAGTCGGTTTGGTGGTTGCTTGGACAACTTTACAAAAAAGAGTTAATGTACAAAGGTTATACCATCCAACCTTATTCGCCAAAAGCAGGAACAGGATTAAGTTCACACGAAATCAATCAACCGGGTTGTTATCAAAATGTAAAAGACACCTCTTGTGTGGCGCAATTTAAAGTGAAAGAAGGTCAAAAATTACCTTTTTCAAATGCAAACCCATCGCAAGTTTATATTTTAGCATGGACAACCACCCCTTGGACCTTGCCTTCGAACACCGCATTAACAGTTGGTCCGAGTATTGAATATGTGTTGGTGAAGACTTTTAACCAATATACTTTCGAACCGATTGAAGTTGTTTTGGCCAAAAATTTAGTTCAAAAACAATTTGGAAAAAAATTTGACCAAGTTGCCTCAGCCGAAGAGGTTGTTTATAATGCGGGCGATAAAAAATTACCGTATTGTATTCTCGGTGAATGTCTTGGAAAGGATTTGTTGGGTCTAAAATACGAGCAATTATTGCCGTATGTTTTACCGTACCAAGATGCCGACGAGGCGTTTGTGGTAATTCCGGGCGCTTTTGTTACTACTGAAGATGGAACAGGAATCGTACATACGGCGCCAACTTTTGGAGCGGATGACGCATTTGTTGCAAAAGCAGCAGGGGTGCCGCCTCTTTTGATTTTAGATGAAAATGAAAATCCTGTGCCGCTGGTTGACTTGCAAGGCCGTTTTAGAAAAGAATTAAATGATCCTATTTTTGGTTTAGGTGGCGAATACGTGAAAGAAGCCTATTTGGAAGGGGACGAAATGGAGGATGAATTGGCAAAACAACGGGTAAACCTGAAAGCCATTATCTCCGATTTAAAAGCCTACTTAAATGTAGATGAACGGATTACGCTTAAATTAAAAATTGGAAACAGAGCGTTTGCCATTGAAAAATACGAACACTCTTACCCACATTGTTGGCGTACCGATAAACCGGTATTGTATTATCCGTTAGATTCTTGGTTCATTAAAGTAGCCGAAAATCGTCAAAAATTAGTGGATTTAAACAATACGATTAATTGGCAACCAAAATCTACCGGCGAAGGCCGTTTTGGAAATTGGCTCGAAAATGCAAATGATTGGAATTTAAGCCGTTCGCGCTATTGGGGAATTCCAATTCCTATTTGGACCTCCGAAGATAAAACGGAGCAAATTTGTATTTCTTCGGTAGAAGAATTAAAAATGGAAGCGCAAAAGGCAGTGGATGCTGGTTTAATGGCGGTTAATCCGCTAGCTAATTTTGTGCCTGGCGATATGTCGGCTGAGAATTATAAAGCGATTGACTTACATAAAAATTATGTCGACAACATCATTTTGGTATCTCCGAAAGGAAAACCAATGCGCAGAGAAACAGATTTAATTGATGTTTGGTTTGATTCTGGTGCCGTGCCCTATGCACAACATCATTATCCTTTCGAGAATAAAGAAGCCATTGATAACCGCTCACTTTTTCCGTCTGATTTTATTGCCGAAGGGGTGGATCAAACGCGTGGATGGTTTTATACTCAACACGTAATTGCCGGGTTGGTATTTGATAGTGTAGCCTATAAAAACGTGATGTCCAACGGGTTAGTTTTGGATAAAAACGGACAAAAAATGGCGAAAAGCAAAGGGAATACCGTTGAGCCTTTTGCAACCTTAGCCCAATACGGTCCAGATGCTACACGTTGGTACATGGTCACAAATTCGCAACCTTGGGACAACCTGCGGTTTGATGAAGAAGGAATTGTGGAAGTGCAGCGTAAGTTTTTTGGAACTTTATACAATACCTATTCGTTTTTTGCCCTTTACGCCAATATTGATGGATTCAGTTACAGCGAAAAGGAGGTAGAATTGGTGAACCGTCCAGAAATTGACCGTTGGATCTTGTCGAAATTAAATACGCTGATTCAAGCAGTTGATGAAGCGTATACCACTTACGAACCAACCAAAGCAGGACGTTTAATCCAAAATTTTGTTGGCGATGAATTGTCCAATTGGTACGTGCGTTTGTGCCGCAGACGTTTTTGGAAAGGAGAATACAGCGAAGATAAAATCTCGGCTTATCAAACCTTATACCGATGTTTAGAAACTGTTTCCATTTTAGGTGCGCCAATAGCTCCGTTTTTTATGGATCGCTTATTTCAAGATTTAAACCAAGTTTCAACGAGGTTTAATGTAGATTCGGTTCATTTAGCCTTGTTTCCAGTGAGTATAGAAGAGGAGATTGATTTGGATTTGGAAGAAAAAATGAAGATTGCCCAAAAGGTATCCTCAATGGTGTTGAGCTTGCGAAAAGCAAAACAAATTAAAGTACGTCAGCCATTGCAAAAAATTATGGTCCCTGTTCTAGATGCCGATTTTGCGCGAAGAGCAGCTGAGGTAAAAGACATTATTTTGTCCGAAACCAACATCAAATCAATGGAGCTTTTAAACGATACCGAAGGAGTGTTGGTGAAAAAAATTAAACCAAATTTTAAAACCATCGGACCAAAATACGGACAACAAATGAAAGCGATTAGTGTAATGGTCGCTTCGTGGAAAGGTGCTGATATTACCAATGTGGAGAAAAATAACGGATGGACAGGCGAACTAAATGGCGATAAAATTGAATTGGATTTAGAAGATTTTGAAATAATTACCGATGACATTCCGGGCTGGTTAGTGGCTTCCGAAGGCAGATTAACTGTGGCTTTGGATGTTACCCTCACCGACGAGTTAAAAAGCGAAGGAATTGCCAGAGAATTGGTCAGTAGAATCCAAAACTACCGCAAGGAAAGTGGGTTTGAGGTAATGGACAAAATCAACCTCTCGTTTGATGCAAATGAATATGTAAAAGCCGCTATTTTGGCCAATCAAACTTATATTTGCACAGAAGTACTCGCCAATGGAATTCAGTTTACCAATTTAACTTCAGAAAATAATGTATTAGCCGATTTAGAAGAAGGCGATACCATTATTGAAGTACAAAAGGTTTAATTTTTTGGGCACCGCTGCCGCACGAAACGAAGTTCGCCAAAGTCAATCTTTAGCTCGGGAGTTGAATTATAAATAGCCAAATGAGCTCAATTTATTTCAATTTACTTTATTCTTGTTTAATCACTTTAATTGAGTCACCTCGGTGAAAACATCCAATTATAACAGTTTGTGAAGATTGGATGGAAAATCATGAAATGCCGGCATTACAAATGCCTATTGAAGAACACACTCATTACGCTATCGCTAAATGAGCGCGAGGATTGGACAACATCCCTGATAGCAGCGATAGCTTGACGAAGCAGAAAACAATTGAAGCACCGCAAGCCATTTTGACTTTAGGAAAACATGGTTCGCGGACAGCTGAAATGGTTTGTGCAAACCAACTTTAGCGTATAGCAGGAAAAGGTTCTGATAAAAAGCCAACCATATATTGATTTGCCCATTTAAAAAAATATTTCTATCTTTAGTTTCATGAAAAAAATTGGTTTGATTGTATTGATGATTCTGGCGAATTCTTTTGTGGGTGCTGCTAATCCGAATGGGATTTTGGGGGTTTGGATGACCCAAATTAAGGATGCAAAGGTTGAAATTTATAAGAAAGTGGATAAATTTCATGGGCGAGTGGTGTGGATGGCTGAACCAAAAGATGAGGAAGGGCGACCAAAAGTGGATGAGAAAAATCCGAACGCCAAACTAAAAACCAGGCCTATTTTACAAATGGACATTTTGAGTGGTTTTTTATACTCGGATGGTGAGTGGACTGGAGGAACGATTTACGACCCGAAAGAAGGGGAAACGTATTCGTGTAAACTTTGGCTCGAAAACGGAAATTTGAAGGTTAGAGGTTATTTGGGTTGGTTGTTTGACACTAAAACGTGGACAAAGGCAAAAGCTTAACCGAGTGTTTACGATAGTTGAGCCCTTGGTTTACACAATTAACTATTTCTGTTACATAAATCATTTAAATAGTTTAAAATGAATATTTTATAGCATACCTTTGCGGATATGAAAAATATCCGTGTGCTTTTCTTTTTGATGATTGGTTGTTCTGGTGCGACTTTTGCAAATCCTGATGCGATTGTAGGCATTTGGCTCACTCAAATACAAGATGTAAAGGTTGAAATTTTCGCCCTCGAAACTAAATATTTTGGTCGTGTTATTTGGTTAGCCGAACCGAATGATGAGGCGGGTAATCCAAAATTAGATGAAAAAAATCCAGACAACGACCTAAAGACTCGGACGATTATGCAAATGGTTTTTTTAAACAATTTTGTCTATAAAGATAATAAGTGGGTTGGTGGCACCATTTACGACCCAAAAGTAGGTGAAATTTATTCATGTAAACTTTGGCTGGAACATGGAAATTTGATGGTTCGGGGCTACATGGGTTGGCTTTACGACACAAAAACCTGGACAAAAGCATAAATTCGTTTTAAACTTTCATTTAATTCATTTTTACTGGTAGAGGCCTGATTTTTCGAGCCTAAGGGGACGAGAATTTTAAAATTTTATTGCAATTAATCGTCAAAATTGTACCGTTTAACGTTCCTTTTTTTAACTTTGGTACGAAAAATGTATATCACATTTTTAATTGAAGCAAAATCATAATTGACATACGCTTTTACTTCAAGAAACTTAACAGTAAAGTATGATAAGAATAATTACAATTTTAGCAATCTCATTAATCAGTATTTTCCAAGGCTTTGGCCAAAATTACATTGATTATAACAGAGATACACGATGGTTTATTGGGTTAAATGGCGGTGGCACTTGGTCAACCCAATCCGAAATTCCATATCGTTTTAGAGCAGGTGCCGGATTTACGTTTGGTAAATCGTTTGGCATGAATCAAGACAAAATCTTTTGTTGGGATTTGCGTGCTCGCTTTTTATACGCTCAATTTCAAGGGCAAAGTTTAAATCGTTACAACCTCGACAGTGCTTCCACCATTGGTTTGGATAATTATAACACTGGTATTCTTCAAAATTATGATGATTCGTTGGCATATTTTCTTCCAAATTATAGAACCACTGTTTTAAGCGGTTCGTTAGAATTGGTATTAAATACTAATCGTTTAAGACAACGAACGGGTGTAAATTTATGGGCGTTTGGAGGTATTGGTATCAAAGGATACCACACTGCTGCCGATTTATTAAATAATGATGCAGTCAACGACCCAATCTATAATTACGACGCGCTGCCAAGCGGAAGTTCTGCAACTGATATTTTAGATTTTCAAGACGGCAACTATGAAACCGATTTAGTAGGTGATGCATTTAGTTACGATGTTGACTGGGCGCCAAGTTTTGGTTTTGGAATTAGCAAACAAGTTCATCCGGCTGTTGCAATTGGACTTGAGCACAAAATGACTTGGACAAGAGCTAACCTTTTTGATGGAATGCCAAATAATATTGATGGTACTCCTTCTGGTTTAAACGATATCTATCATTATACGGCCCTTACGTTTAAATTTCATTTATTTAATGGCAGCAGAACTACATCCAACAACAATGGCAATAATGATAATACAGATGATCACGTAAATGTAGATGATTTTGACACCAATGAAAATCCACCAATTATCGACCAACCTGCGGCAAAAAAGAAACCAGTGGTTGATATTTATGATCCAAATACAAGTCCTTACACGACTACACAAAACACGTTTAGAATAAAAGCGAATATTTACTATGTTGAAAACAAAGCAAGTGTAACGTTTAAGCAAGATGGTAATATCAATTCAAACTTTATCTATAATCCGACAACGGATCAATTTGAAAGTACGGTAGTTTTACATCCTGGTCAAAATTTATTTGAAATAACAGGGGTAAATGAGTCAGGATCTGATTATGAATCGGTGATTATTATCTACCAAAAAGATATGCAACAATCAAATCCTCCGATTGTTACGATTACCAATCCTCCTTACTCACCTTATCCAGTAAATTCAAGTGTGTTTGGGTTGGTGTCAACGGTATTAAATGTAGACACAAAAGCACAAATTCGCGTGTATTTGAATGGGGTTAATTTAACTTCATTTAATTATGACAACGGAGCAAAAGTAGTTAACGCTTCATTGAACTTAATTGAAGGAACAAACACAGTAACTGTTACTGCTACCAATGATGCAGGAAGTGACAGCAAAACGGTTGAGTTAATTTATAGAAAAACAGAAGCTTTACAACCTCCAATTGTGGATTTTGTGATTCCTGGAGTGGATCCTTATTATTCTTCTGTAAATACAATTAACATTAAAGCAACTGCGTTAAATGTTGCTTCTAAAACAGGATTAACTATTTTATTAAACGGAAATCCAGTGAGTAGCTATTCATTCAACGAAATAACTAAAGAAATTTATTTCAGTGCTGTGTTGATGGAAGGAGCAAATTATGTAGAAATTACTGGAGTAAATAAAATTGGATCTGATTATGAAAGCACAACGATTATTTACAATCGTCCAAACGCACCAAGACCGCCTGTGGTTACTTTTATTGATCCAAGTATCGATCCGATCACTGTTTATTCTTCAACCTACAATGTAACTGCACAAGTTGAGCATGTTGCCAGCGCAGCTAACATTACGTTAAGAATTAACGGGGTAATATCTACCTTGTTCACTTACAGTACTTCATCTGACTTAATGAATTTCACTACTAGTTTGGTAGAAGGGTCAAACGTAATTGAAATTACAGGGACCAACGAATATGGTATGGACCTTGAAGCAACTACCATCATTTACAAACGCACAATTCCACAAGCACCTCCAGTAGTTGACATTACGTATCCTGCGGTTGATAATATTGAATTTGGAGCACCAAATATGACTTTGGTTGCAAGTGTTTTGAATGTGAATAGTGCTTCGGATATTGTCGTGAAAGTAAATGGTGTAACAACAGGAGCCTTTTCCTATAACACTTACACCAAAGTATTGAATTTACCACTTGTTTTGGTCGAAGGCAGCAATATTGTCGAAATAACAGGAACAAATTTAGTAGGTTCAGATTCTGAAACTCGAATTATTATCTACAAGAAACCTGTGGTAGCTTCGCCTCCAACAGTTGCTTTTACAAATCCTCCATCTTCCCCTTATGTGGTGTCAGATGCTGTGTACATCGTGACGGCTAATACAACCCATATCTATTCAAAAAGTCAAATTGTCTTAAAACAAAATGGGGTAGTTATTGCGGATGGATTGTATTCATTTATAGATGGTCATCAAATTGTATTTAATACAGCCTTAATTACAGGAAGTAACATTTTTGAAGTAACGGTTGAAAATCCTGATGGGGTAGCAGATGATTTTGCTATCGTAAATTTAGAATTGCCGGAAGGACCTTGTTTGATTCCAACTGTTGGCTATATCTCACCTGTTCCTTATGCGACAGTTGTAAATCCGAATGTGACAATTGATGCACAAATCAATAACCACACACCTGGTACAATCGTTGAGTTGAAATTAAACGGATTAAGCCAAGGTTATATGACCTACAATGCAGGAACGTCTATCGCCTCTAAAGCGATTACACTTGCGGCAGGATCAAATGCGATTACTGTGGTTGTTACCAACGATTGTGGAACTAATCAAGCGACATTTACTTTAAATTATGACGCGCCAGGTGCTCCATGTGATCCGCCTGCATTGACTGCAACTGGAGCTACAAGTTTCACCACACTTGAATCGGTTATTTCATTGACGGTTAACTCAACAAATGTTGATGCTTCAGATGATATATCGGTAAAATTGAACGGAACGGTTATTCCTAACTCATTTGATGCAGGAACAGGCACAATTACCATTTCAGGCATTAATTTGATTGTTGGTGCAAACACCATTTCAATCACTGTGAAAACGAAATGTGGACCAGCTTTCTTAACGTATACAATTGTTCGAGATGCATGTGCTTCTCCGGTAATAAGCGGTGTTACTCCTGCGACTGGAACTACGATTACTTCTAGTTCAATTGTCCTAGATGCTGCCGTATCCAACGCAACATCGGAAGAAATTACGGTAATTTTGAATGGGGTTTCTCAAGCTTTCACTTATAATGCACTTACAGATAAATTGACTCAAGCATTCCCATTAAATGTTGGTTTAAATACCATCATTATTCAAGCGGAAAATGCGTGTGGTAAAACATCGAAAACAATTACAATTACCAGAGAAATTCCTTGCCAACCAATTGTGACAAGTTTGTTATCACCAGCAGAAAATGTGGTGACTTCAGTAGAAAATAAATACACCATTGTGCTTCATACTACAGGGATCAACAATGTTGGGCAAATTTCAGTGACTTTAAATGGTGTTGGAGTAACTCCTTCGTTTGACCTAATTTCAGGAAATATCACTTTAGAAAACCTTTCGTTGAATGATGGGGTAAATAGCGTGATTGTTTCATTGACAAATGATTGTAGTAAAGGTTCAGTAAAATACACCATTACTTACAATGGATGTGAACCTCCAGTGGTTGTATTTAATAGCATCTATGCTGGAATGGTTGTAACGGATGGTATTTTCAACTTGGCCGCTGTGGTTACCAATATTACATCGCCAGAAGCCATTGTTTTAAAAGTAAATGGTGTTTCGGTTGATTTTGACTTTAATCCTCTTTCTAATTTGTTAACCGCTGTTTTCCCTCTTGTTGAAGGAACAAATACGGTTCAGATTATTGCCAATGGATGTGAAAAGGTAACGGGTGCAGGTACAGTTATTTATAACAAACCTTGTGATAAAATTACCCATACACTTTTAACGCCAAACACAACTCCAACTGTTTCGGTAGAAAGCGAATTTGCTATCACCTTAGGGACATTTGGGGTAGAAAGTGCTGCGCAAATCACGGTGAAATTAAACGGAACAACGATTCCTTTCACCTTTAATGTTGATTCAAAAATCGTCACTATTTCAGGGATCGATTTGATTGATGGTACCAATACTGTTGTGGTTACCATGGCGAATGATTGTAGCTCTGATATCGTGACCTACTCAATTATTTACAATGGATGTAAAGCACCAGTGATTGCATTGGGCAGCAATCCTCCAGCGGTGACAACACCAGTTTACACGTACAAAGCGACGGTAACCAACATCGCGACAGCGGCGGCAATTCAGTTGCTTGTCAATGGATCGCCAGTTCCGTTTACATTTAATTCAGTAACTGGTGAGGTGACGGCAAGTATCACCCTTGCTACCAACGATAATACCATTCGTTTAATTGCCAATGGATGTGAAAGTGCTAGCAAGGATTTTGTGGTGAGCTATACCATTCCATGTAAACCAATTACTTACACGCTTGGCAGCCCATCAGCGGCAACAATTTCGGTAGCTGATGCTACGTATTCAATTAACTTAGTCGTTGCCAATGCAACGGGAATTACGGTCACAAAAGGTGGTACATCACTTCCTTTCACGTATGCAGATAATTTATTGACCATCAATTCAATTGCTTTGGCAGAAGGTTTAAATACCATCATTGTTACCTTAACTAATGGATGTAGTAAGGAAACCGTTACCTACGGTATCACACGAAATGATTGTAATACACCAACCATTAATTTATCAACGAATCCAATTTCAGTAGGTGCAGCGTTGTATTCATTTGTTGCGACTGTTACCGATATCTCTCGTGCTGACCAAATCCAATTAAAATTAAATGGGGTTTCTAAACCATTTAGTTTTGACGCCTTGTCAGGAACAATTACGGCTAATTTAACCTTGAATGTTGGTGGTAACACGATTCAAGTAATTGCAAATGGTTGTGCAAGCGCAACTGAATCAATTGCGGCAACTTATACCGTTCCTTGTGCGCCGGTTACCTACTCGCTTGTATCTCCAACTGCCCTAGCTACTGAAGCAGATGCGGCAACAACGTCAATCAGTCTTTCTGTAGCGAATGTAATTCCAGGAACGATTGGAGTAACCTTGAATGGATCACCAATTGCCTATTCATTCACTGGTTCTGTAATTTCAATTTTAACTGTTCCTTTAATTTCTGGAACAAACATAGTTGCGATTACTTTTGGAAATACATGTAGCTCAGAAACACTAACCTATACGATTATTCACGAAGATTGTGTTCGTCCTGAAATTATCATTAATGGATTAACCAATGGAATGGAAATCGTAGAGAAAGATTTGATGTTCTATGCTTCAATCTATAACGTTACCGATGCAGGGGATATTATTTTGAAATTTAATGGGGCATCTGTTCCATTTGTATTCAACCCGGTTTCTAAAGTTTTACAAGCACCGCTTGTTTTATCAAAAGGAGACAATTCGATTGAAATTATTGTCAACGGATGCGAACGGACATCAGCAGGCGTGACAGTGGTTCACAATGCGCCATGTGCTGCTCCTAAATACAAATTAATCGTTCCAACAGCAACCGATGTAACTGCTGATGGAGATATGTACCGCATAACGTTGAGCGTTGAAAATGTGACGAAAGAACAAATCACTGTAAAAATTAATGGAATCGTTAAACCATGTACGTATGCAGGTGGAGTTGTATCTATCGAAGCTCCTTATTTGTCTGTTCCAACTAATTCAATTGCGGTAACGCTGACAAATGCTTGTGGAACGGTCACAGTAAACTATAAAGTTCTTTACAACCGAGCAGCTGCGCCAGATCCTTGTGTACCAGTTACCTATACCTTGGTAACGCCAAATGCACTTAAATCAAGTGCGGTGTCAACACCATACACCATCGTATTTAACACGAAAAATTTAAAAGATGGATCAAATGTAACAGCGCTTGTAAATGGAATTGGAGCGATGGCTACTTATAATGCGGGCAAGGTTACTTTATCAAATATCACCCTAAAAGTAGGAACGAACGTTGTTAAATTCACATTGAAAAATGAATGTAGCACCGAAACGGTAACGTATATCGTCACTTACACACCTGCAGCAGATGGCCTAAAAGGTGATGGGACAGATGGCGGTTCAGATGGCAGTGGAACAAAAGCACAAGATGCTCCAGTTATCACACCAATTATGCCCGTTTCTGCAAAACTTAAGGTTAATTCAGAAACCTTAAGTTTCAAAGCTTCTGTGACGAACATTATTTCTAAAGACAATGTTCAAATTACGGTGAATGGAATTCCTATGACATCACACACGTATGTGCCTGCAACAAAATTGTTATCGGCAAACATTACCTTGAATGTTGGGGTAAACGTGATTAAAGTGTCTGCTAACAATGGGCAAACTGCGCAGTACACGTATTATGTCACTTACGAAAAAGCACCAACTCAAAATTCAGGTGGTGTAGACAATGGGGATAAAGTTGGCGTTACCTTAACACCAGAAATCACGCGAATTAGCCCAAATTCAGAAACAGCAACGGTAACTGAACCTAGCTTCTTTTTAAAGGCACGTGTGACAAATATTTCCAGTAAAGCTGATTTAAGCTTGACGATGAATAATATGTCCATTTCAAATTTCACTTACAATGCTGCAACGAAAGAAATTTCATGCGCGCTTCAATTAGTGGAAGGAGTAAACAGCATAAAATTAGAAGCTCGAAATGCAGACAAAAAAGCAATGGTAAGTTATGTCATCACCTACAAAAAACCATTACAAAAAGTTGATCCAGGACAAAATTCTGGCGGAACTGACAATGGTGGACAGGTTGGTGCAATTAAAAAACCAGTCATTAAAAATGTCAATCCAATTGGTACAAATGATACGGTAACAAAACCAACCTTCCTTTTTAAAGTGAATGTTTTAAATGTTCCAAGCAAAGAAGGAATCACTTTAAATGTGAACGGCACGGTGATAACTAATTTTACATTTGATCCAGCAACTGGAAATGTGGTGGCTACACTTACTTTAACAGAAGGTGTAAACTCGATTCGTTTAACAGGTAAAAATGGCGAGTTAGCGGCTATAAAAAGTTACTCGATTCTTTACCAACCTGCAAAACCAATTTCAGATCCAGTTAAATCTGGTGAGAAAAAAGAAGGTGCGCCGGCAAGTGGAGGATTTAAAAAAGCAGGATAGAATAAAAAATCACAAAAGAAAAGGGGGCTAACTTAGCCCCCTTTTTTAGTTACCATTATCGTTGAAAATCCAAATTTTAACGGAAATAATGTGTAATTCTTTTTTCATAAGCGTAATTCTTCGTTGTTTTTCAAGGGTAAGTTACTTGTTTAATTAATCTTAACGTAAGATTAAAAGTCGTAGAGTTGTATCTTTTTATTAAAATGTATTAAAATTAGATTGAATGGAATTGAAGGATATTTGTATTTTTATATTCAAATGTGCTATTGACACGTAATGAATTTGCGTAAATTGTGCATTTAAACCATGAAAAAAATTACACCATGTTCTTTTCGGGTAAACATAAATGGGGCAATAGAAAAGAAAAGGCGTACAAAAACAGTTAAAATGAAATTAAGAGCGATAGTTGTTGACGACGAAGATTTGGCAAGAAAAAACTTAACAATGCTATTAAATGAGTATTGCGAAGATGTCGAAGTGATTGCACAAGCGGGAAATATTGTTACTGCAAAAGAAAAAATTGAAGAGTTAAAACCTGATGTGGTGTTTTTGGACATCCGAATGCCTAGTGGATCTGAAGGGTTTGATTTACTAGACAGTATCGAAAACAGAAATTTTTTGGTGGTTTTTGTGACTGCATTTAAAGATTATGCCTTACGCGCCTTTAATGCAAATGCGATTCATTATGTTTTAAAACCAGTGGATATTGATGATTTGATTCGCGCGGTGGAGAAAACTCAAGAAGCCAAATCTACCTTTTCAGACAACCCAGAAAATTTTGACACCTATTTTGAATCCATCAAAAACTTATCATCTTCGATGGAGTCGCAAGGATATGGGTCAAAAGTGGCGATTAGTCACACCAAAGGCATCAAACTAATTGATATTAATGATATTATGTATTTAGAGGCATCTGGTAATTGTACGATTTTATATTTTAGTGATGGCACCCGTTATTTGGATACACGCACCTTAAAAATTTATGAGGGAATTTTAAAACCAACTATTTTTTATCGGATCCATAAGTCACACATTGTCAACATGAATTTTTTGAAGGAATACCTGAATGAGGATGGGCACTTTGCCATCCTTAAAAATGGTAAACTTTTATCCGTTGCACGAAATCGAGTGGCAAGCTTTGTGAAAACATTAAAATCACTCTAGCTGGTGCGATTTAAGCTTTTTTTCGTTTTTACAATTTTTGCGAAATTCGTTTTTTCGCAACATTATAACTTTAAAGGTTACACTGTTAAAGATGGACTTGCACAGTCGCAAGTGCGGGCTATATGTCAAGACAAATCAGGGTATTTATGGATTGGAACAGCTTCTGGATTAAGTAGATACGATGGGATAGAATTTGTTAATTATTCAATTGACAACGGGTTACCTGACAATAATATTAGTAGCCTTTACCTAACAGATTCTGGCGTACTTTGGGTCGCTACAGCACGTGGTGTCGCCAAATTTGAAAACCAATCCTTTAAACCTTATTATTTCGAAAAAGAATATCGAATTAATACTATTGCTGAATTTCAAGAGGAGATTTATTTTGGTACAAATACGGGTTTGATTACTTTACGCGGACATAAGTTTATTGATCTTGGAGATCAAGCCACAGAAAAATATTATGTTCGTGCGTTAGTTAATTATAAGGATTCAATTCTTTTATGTGGGACTAAAGAGGGATTATACAATTGGCAAAAAACTGGATTTTCTCCGTTGACTATTGATGGAGTTTCGGAATTAAATATTCGAAACATTTCCCTTTACGACGATAATTTATTTATAACAGCGCGAGAAATTGGATTGTTCTCCTACAACCTGTCCACTCGTCAGAAAAAATTGTATCCCTTGCCATTTTCTACCGCTTTATCAATGACATTTTATGACGAATCAGTTTTTGGTATTTCAACGAATGCAGGAGCCTTTTTAATTTCAGACCATGAAACCCTCTTTTTTAATTCTAAAAACGGGTTACTGGAAAGTGGATTAGAATGTTTATTTAAAGATGACGAAGGCAATATTTGGATGGGTACAGATGGGAATGGTCTGCTAAAATTTACTGGAACCGCGGTCGTTTCTTATACCACCCTAGACAGCTTGGCGAGCAATTTAATTTTGTCGATTGCCGAAGATAAAAAAGACAATTTTTTATTAGGCACGTATGATCAGGGAATTTCAAATTTATACCCCTATAAATACACGTATTTTTCTGAGTTGAATAAATCCGTTGTCGACAAAACTGTTTGGTCGATTATGGTGGATGAACGTAAAAATCAAACGTGGTTAGGAACATCTAGAGGATTAATTATTTTGGATGAAAATCACCAAGCGATTGAACATCCTTTATCTGGAATAAATCCCAAAATACGATCCATTGTTCGCGCCGATGCATCTACTGTTTTATTGGGAGGAGATGAAGGTTTATATGTTGTTAATAGTGACACTGGATATACCCATTTGGCGCAAATCAACATTAATAAACTGTATGTTTATGAAGATGACGTTTATTGTGCGGCTTCTAACGGTTTATTTCGATTTGAGCGTGTAGGAAATTATTTGACAAAAGACAAAATTGGTTTTCCGGACATTAAAGTAAATACGCTAACTGCTGATAAAGAAAATAATTTGTGGATTGGTACTGAAAATGGACTTTATGTGATGCGGCCGAATAAACAAATATTTTATTTCGAATTAGATAGAAATGATTATCGATCTAAAAATATTTTAGGTTTAATTACTGGTAAGGATGGTAGCATTTGGATTTCTACCATGAAAGGCGTTTACCACATTATAAAGGATCAAAGCAATAGTTTAGGTTTTGCTATTTTTAATTACGGAAGTTCGGAAGGTTTGATTGATGAAGAAGGAAACATCAATGCGATTTATGAAGACCGTGAACAAAATATTTGGGTGGGCACGGCAAGTGGTTTAGCGCGAATCGATCCTTCGTTAAAAGGTGTTTTATTTCAGTACGAATTACCAAAATTACAATTGACAGGGATTCGCTTATTTATGGAAGAATTTGATTATTCGGATTATAAAGTACAGATGGATCCAACATTAAATGTGCCCATATCGATTGAATTGCCCTACAATAAAAATCACGTCACGTTTGATTTTATAGGAATTAATTTAAAAGATCCTTTATCGGTACAATATGAATACCGCTTGATTGGTGCAGATGAAGCTTGGTCGCCACGATCAAATTCAAATTATGCCACCTATTCATTTTTGCAACCTGGTGAGTATACTTTTCAGGTCCGTGCCATGAGTAAAAACAATCAGTGGTCAATCATTCGCGAAATAAAAGTAACCATTTCTCCACCTTTTTGGCTGACCTGGTGGTTTATCACCTTGGTTGTTTTAGCTGTATTCTTTATTATCTTATATATTTTCCAATCCCGAATTAGGGCGTTAAAACAACGCCAAGAAAACGAACAACTTGAATTAAAAAATCGTTTGTTATTTTTAGAACAACGGTCGCTAAATGCAAGTATGAATCGGCATTTTATTTTTAATTCATTAAACTCTATTCAATATTTCATTAATTCGTCTGATAAACGATCGGCCAACAAGTTTTTGACCAATTTTGCGAAATTAATTCGTAAAAATCTGGATAGTTCGGCGGGTAATAATTTCATTGTAACGTTACAAGAAGAAATCGAGCGAATCGAATTGTATCTTTCCCTTGAAAAGATGAGGTTTGCCGAAAAATTTGAATACATCATAGAAGTTAGTCCTGATTTAGACGGCGAATCAATTGAAATTCCATCTATGATTCTTCAGCCTTTTGTGGAAAACAGTATTATCCACGGAATTTTATCCATTGAAAATGAAGGTTTAATTAAGATTCGGATTTTTCAAGAATTAGGGGAGGTTGTATTTGAGGTGACCGATAACGGGGTAGGAATAGACATTAGTCTGCAGAATAAGAAAAGCAGCGGGGATGGTGACCATGAATCGAAAGGGGTAGAAATTACCAACCGAAGAATTGAAATTTTACGCAAATTAACAGGTGAAAATTTGATGATTATAGGTCCTTATCAACTCAACAATGAAAAAGGAGAGTGTTTGGGCACCAAAGTAATTCTAAAACTTGGCGGCGTTCATAAATATTAATTCGGAAAAAAAATTAAAAAAACTTGCTTTGTCTTGTTAAACTTTGTACATTTGCTATGTGTATGCATTTTTAGGTGTATAAACGATGAAAAAATTAGTTTACATATTAAGTATTTTTGTTGCAATTCTGTTGTTGAATTCTTGTAATAAAGAAATCGTCAACAAATGCGATGACAAAGATCCTTTTGCTATCGAGGACAATTCACAAACTCGTGGTGCAAATGATGATGTAAAAGGCGGAGGAATTATTGATCCAGATGAGGACGATGATGACATGGACGAAGATGATGACACGATCATCGATCCAGATGAAGATGATGACGACATGGATGAAGATGATGATTCGATTGAAAGCAGAGTAAACGGAAACCAAGGAGCTTAAAAATCCTTAAAAATAATTTAAAAAGACACTTTAACTAGTGTCTTTTTTTTTGGATCTATTCATCCTTTATCGATTATTCGGTCACAAGAAATTTTATAGAACGCTGATGACGGTATTTGGGCTGTTTTTCTCAGATTTAATCTAGGTTCTAAATGAAATATTTATGTTTTGTGAATGTATAAATTAGTCCCATGGTTTTAGGTATACTGCCGATGCAATCTATGTTTAGTTCAATTTTCATGGACGATCATATATATATCAGTGGTCGGCATTGTAATTGTCCTATTTAAACACACGCATTCCTAAATGAGCGAAAGAGAAGTCCGCCTGCGCTAAAGCTTCGGAAGACACAGTAAAAAAAACCAAAAACCCCACTTAGGTAGAAAGTGAGGTTTTTGGTTTTGGTTTGTGATTAATGGATGTCTAATTTCAAAAAAGTGTATCTAAAGCCCTTATTCAATAGATACCATGAAATTAATCATTGGATATTAATTCAAACAATTCACTTAAATCTGGGGTGATAATGATTTCAATTCTTCGGTTTTTTGCTTTGTCTAACGGATCGCTTGGATGATATTCAGATCGTCCGGCGGCAGACACACGTTTTGGATCCATTACACTGTTCGCTAACATAATTTTAACCACTGAAGTTGCTCTTAATACACTCAATTCCCAGTTGTCTTTTGGATGCGAAGTACTCACCAAGGCATCAGCATCGGTATGACCTTCTACTAAAATATCAATGTCTTTTTGCGATTCAAGCACAAGTGCCAAATCTATAATTGCTTTTTTCCCTTCGGCATTAACATCTGTTTTACCAGAAGCAAATAATAAACGAGCTTCCATGCTCACATAAATTTTACCATCCTTTTCAACGACAGAAATTCCTTTGTCAGAAAACCCTCTTAAAGCCGAAGAAATCTTATCCTTTAAAAGTCGTGTTGCTTCGTCTTTATTGCTTAACATGGTTTCTAATTCATTGATGCGTTCTTCTTTTAATAGAATCGCACGCTCACGCGAATTAAGTTCTTTTTCCAGTTTATTTAATCGGTCTTCTTTTTGTTGAAGATCGATTCTAGTGGCTTCTAAATCTTGAATAAGTGTGGCATTTTCGCTCGAACCAGCTTTTAGTAGGGCATTGTATTTATTTTCTAAAACGGTATTTAGTTGTTTCGATTTTTCTAAATTCACCACCGCTTGGCGATATCTATCACCTAGTTTTGAGGAATCTGCGCGCAAACTATTCACATCAGATTTTAATACATCTAACTGTACGTTTAATTCCTTTACTTGATTTTCGTAATCGATGGCTTTGGTTTTATACTCGGCCTGTTCACTTTGACATTTTTTATAATTAGCTTCTAAATCACGGTATTTTTTGATTGGAACACAACCCAAAAAAAACACAACGAGCGCTAACCAACTTATCTTCTTCATTTCCTCAATTTTGTCTATGTACAAAGATGAAAAAAATTGAGGCTTTTCAACAGCACCTTGTCCAGAGTTATGAACACTGAATTTTTGATTAAATCCATTGAAAAACCAACGATTCTGTTAGAGAAAACAATCCCGAATAAAAAGGTTGAAAGCGTGGCGTTAGCGTTGGACAAAAACAAATTTTCCGCTTTCAACAAAATCGCCAAATTCGTCTGAGATAGAATAAAAATAGAGTCCCGTACTAAGACCAAGTGGCACGCTAAGATAACTGAAGAAATTACTTTGTTCATACATAATTTTTCCGTCGGAGGCAAAAATCGAAAATGTTAATCCCTGCTGATCTAAATAATCCCGTGGAATGATGTATCCATAATTATCAATAAAAGGAGCGGTTGAAAACAAAGTGCCTTGTTGGTCATTATCCAACTGTTGAATAGGAAATTCGAATAAATATAACCCCGTTTGTCGATCAGCAATTAAGATTTGATTGTCTTCAGGAAAAACATAAACACCCCATGCCCCATTTAGGCGATATTTGGTATCTTTCAAAAAGGTATCATACGCACCAATTTCTTTAATGGGAGATTTGCTGATGTCAAAGATGCGTAGACCTTCGTTATAATAAGAAATAATAGCCAAATGATCCAATAAAAACACATTATGCGGAATATATTCATCAAAATCTTTCGTGCCAAATGTTTCTGTAATTGAGATCGTCGCGAGCGATTCCCAGGTACACAATTTTACCTTTGTCCCTTTCGTTTCATCAATAAAAACATATTTATCGCCATTTGGTGAAAGCCAACCGCTGTGATTATAACCTTGTGCGGGATAAAAATCTAAAATCCCTAGTTCGATTGGTTCGGCACCACTAAAATCATAAATCCGTAACCCATCAAACGCACAATTTAAAAAGGCGGTATCATTTCTAACATAACAATCATGTACATAACCAACTCCAGCATATACATACTCCAAAATTGGATTGGTTGGTTCGGAAATGTCCAAAATCTGCATGCCCACGTTATTTGGTCCACAGGCGTATAATTTTGCTTTGGCGGTATCGATATAAATGGTATGGCAGATCTGAAAAAATTCATCCGAATCATACACCTTACTCACGGAATCTGGGAGATAAGAAAAATCAAAAATTTGCAAACTCGCTGTGCCTTCGTCACTTACACCGTATAAGTAATTTTTATATACTGCAAAATCGCGGTGTTCAACAAAAGGATTTTGAAATTTTCCAGGTTCAAAGTCGACCAATTTTAACTCATCTTTTGTTACTTCAAAAAAATGTGTTCCTGCATTTGAACCAATGGCACAGTAATTTTTGTCTTCAAAAGCAAACCCCCAAACATCATTAAATACAGCCTCTTCGAGTCCTTTTTCAAGGGTGGTGTCATTCCAATTATCCAATAAAACAACGTTTTTCTGGTCTTGTCCAACCAACCAATTTGCACTCAAAAAAATGCTGATATATAAAATGGTTTTCAACGATTCGTTTTTACAAAAATAACCACATTTGACCTGACAAGCGCGATAATGAATCATTTAATATGACAGTTAACTCAGTAATTGAGGCTAATTTTCGAATTTATAAAAGATATAAGGCGAATTCTCAAGAAAATAGACCACCTTTTAACGCTTTTTATTTCTATCAAAATCAACTTTTTGGAGGGTAATTTTAAATTTCTTAAATACTGTTAATTTCAAGAGAATATCAACGAAAATATCCACAATATCTAAAAATAAACTATCTTCGCAGACCTAGGATAAATTTGAAAAACTTAGTTATCATACCGACCTATAATGAGAAAGAGAACATTGAAAAAATGATTCGAAAGGTATTTTCGCTGAGTGAAAAATTTGACATTTTAATTGTTGATGACGGGTCTCCAGATGGGACCGCCAACATTGTAAAAAATCTACAGACCGAATTTCCAGAAAATTTACATATTGAAGAACGTTCAGGAAAACTTGGATTAGGCACGGCTTATTTGCATGGATTTAGATGGGGATTGGAAAGAGGTTATGCGCATTTAATTGAAATGGATGCCGATTTTTCACACAATCCTGATGATTTGGTTAGGTTGTTGGACGCTTGTAAAAACGGTGCCGATTTGGCAATTGGTTCGCGCTATGTAAAAGGCGGAAAAGTAGCCAATTGGGATAAAAAAAGATTGTTACTTTCTTACTTTGCATCATGGTACGTGCGCACAATTTTGTGGATTAAGATAAAAGACACCACCGCCGGATTTAAATGTTATAAAGCCGAAGTACTCAAAAAAATCAATTTTGACGCGGTTACTTTTAAAGGATATGCCTTTCAGATTTGCATGAAATACGCGGCGATTAAGCATAATTTTAAAGTGGTTGAAGTACCGATTACCTTTATTGATCGCGAATTTGGAACGTCTAAAATGAGCACCAGTATTTTTAAGGAGGCCATTTTTGGGGTCTGGAAAATGCGCCGATTGAAACTCTAATTTTCACTAAAAATTTTATTTGAATTTTAATGCTTGATGGTTTTAAAAACCGTCCCAGTTTTTGGCGTGTTATTGGATTTATTGACAAGGAAATCGGCTTCAAAAAACTAGTAAATTTAGTTGTGATTTAGTACCTTTGAACCATAAAATTTACACGCGTGAAATATCTCTTAAAAAATGGTCGTTTGGTAAATGAGGGCCAACAAGTAATTGCAGATGTTCTGATTGAGGGTTCATTTATAAAAAAAATTGCTGCTTCTATTTCGGATCCAACAGCAACGGTTATAGACCTAGAAGGGAAATTGTTAATACCTGGAATGATTGATGATCAAGTCCATTTTAGAGAGCCAGGATTAACGCACAAAGGAAATATTTACACCGAATCGCGGGCGGCAGTTGCGGGGGGAATTACCTCGTTTATGGAGATGCCTAATACCAATCCTACCGCCACCACGCAAGCTTTGTTGGCAGATAAATATGCGATTGCTGCAAAATCATCGCCAGCTAATTATTCCTTTTTTATGGGTGCCACCAACGACAATTTGGAGGAGGTGCTTAAAACAAATCCAAAAATGGTTTGTGGCGTTAAGGTTTTTATGGGTTCATCGACAGGTAATATGTTGGTAGATAATGAAAAAACCTTGACAGGTATTTTTTCGCAATGTCCTTTGTTAATTGCAACCCATTGCGAAGACGAGGGAACTGTTCGAAAAAATCTTGCTGCGTACCAAGCAAGATATGGCGACTTGATGGAAATGAAATATCATCCAGAAATTCGAAACACAGAAGCCTGTTATTTGTCCTCTTCAATGGCCGTTGAATTGGCAAAAAAATACGATACCCGTTTACATGTTTTACATATTTCAACCGCAAAAGAGTTGAGTTTGTTCAGAAATGACATTCCTTTGACTGAAAAAAGAATCACAGCCGAAGCTTGTATTCATCATTTGTGGTTTTCTGATGCCGATTATGCCGAAAAAGGTGCGTTTATTAAATGGAATCCTGCCGTAAAAACTCAAGCCGACCAGGATGCACTATGGGTAGCATTAAATGATAATCGAATTGATATTTTGGCGACGGATCATGCACCACATACCATCGAAGAAAAATCTGGAAGTTATTTTACCGCACCTTCTGGTGGACCGTTGGTACAACACGCGGTTTTGGCGATTTTAGAAAAAGTTAAACAAGGAAAAATTACCTTAGAGCGAGCAGTGGAGAAAATGAGTCATGCCCCTGCCCAATGTTTTAAGTTAGAACACAGAGGATATTTGCGCGAAGGTTATTATGCCGATTTAGTGGTGGTGGACGAAAAGAAAGAAAATACAGTTACCAAAGAAAGTTTGTTGTACAAATGCGGATGGTCGCCTTTTGAAGGATTTACGTTTAGTCACGCCATTGACAGCACATTTGTGAATGGTCAATTGGTGTATCATCAAAATAAAGTAATTGAAGGCAATAATGGCATGCGTATGACGTTTGCGAACGATTAGTAGAGACCAGAAGAAATGATAAAAAGAATATTTTTCGGAGCACTTATCTTACTCTCGGCTTGTTCGGGTGAGCAATCGACGGATGCCCCTGAAAAACTTTTGAAAAAACCAGATTTAATTTCTGTTTTAATTGATTTACACATCTTAGAATCCCATTTTCAACGAGAATATTCTCGGCCTGATTTGTATCGTGATGCCTTAGACTCTTCCTCTGTTTCTATCTTTAAAAGTCATAATACCACCAAAGCAAATTTTGAAGAAAGTTTGGATTATTACGCCTTAAACCCCGAATTGCTTCACGGCATCTATGAAGCGGCGCTTGATTCGATTAATTATCGGATGAGTAGTGCGCATTAGGGTTTTAAGAGATTAAATACCTCAAGGGATAATTTGCTTTAGCGATTTGAACTTTTGATTTTCATATAATTGTCAGGAGTCATCACTGCCAATTGACTGTGCTTAAAATCTTTTAGGTTTCTCGTTATTATCAAATCAATTTCTTTTTCTAATTCTGCCGAATAATTTTCAAACGAATTGTCTTCCAAGAATTCTTGGATAAAAACCCCTGTTTCACAAATAACAAAAAAAAACCTCTTCAATTTTACATCGACGAGATTTTTTAAATGTTTTAAAGCTTGTTTATTCTTTAATTAATTTGATGGTTTGAACACTTGTTTGTGATTCAATTTTTAGTACATAAACGCCTTTTGCAAGGTCGTTTGTTGACCAAGAAATAAGGTTTATTCCATCGTTTAATTCACCTGTGAAAACGGTTGCAATTTGCGCGCCGAGCGTATTAAATACAGCGATTGAATAATTTTCACCAGCTACTCCATTTAATTGAATGGTAGTTTCGTCGGAAACAGGATTTGGATAAACAACCAATCCAAAATTATTATCTAAATCTTCCAAGGCCGTCATAGAGGCTGGATAAAGGTTGATGTCATCGATAAAAATATTGTTCCCGTTGTCGTTTTCGAATTCAATTTTGAATCGGAAATTTTCTACATAATAATCAGCTAAGATATTGGTGATATCTACTTGAATCCAATCTTCTTGACTGGCTGGAGTGTAGGCAGATCCGCTGACCAATGGCCCTAAATCATCGCCTTTAATATTTTTTCTTAAAGCCCATGTTTCGCCGCAGTCTTTTGAAATGTAAAAACGAATCCACTCTTCAGTTGCCGCAATTCGACGTTTGTACGCATATTTAAAGTTAAAAATGATCTCATCGTCAAGATCAACTCCACTTAAATCAATATTACTTGAAACAAGTGCATCTTTTGCGCCAGTTGCTACACCAAAATTACCTAAATAAGCCGATTTCGATCCTGAACTAGCTGCTGATGTTGTTAATTCCCAGGTATCATCACCGGCAGGGTTTTCTACAAAAATACGGTTATTGTCTGGTAAGGCAGGTATGGTTTCAAAACCTTCCGAATATGGAATTGTTGTGCCTGTTTCTGGTAAAACAATGACATAATTTTCTTCTAAAACTACTTCAGAATCTCCACCATTAAAGACAGTTAAACCTACATTGTAAGTACCAGGTGTATTAAAGGTAATGGTAGGATTTTCTAGTGCCGAGGTTGCTGGTGATCCGCCTTCAAATGTCCAAGATCTGCTGGTCACATTGTGGTAAGAAACATCTGAAAAATCAATGGATCCTCCCGCGCAAATAACGTGTTTATTCGAATTGAATTTAGCTTCGCATAATTGGCCTGGGCCGTTTGTTCCAGTGGCAATTAGATTTGCTTCTGTAAATAATTTATACCGTTGTGCCGTTACACCAGTTAGTGCACTTTGAACACGTGCAGCTTGACCAGCGGTAAACATGGTTGAGCAATAAGAGTATTCCATGATATTTTGCACATTGTCTAAAGAACCACAAGTTGCACCATATAAGTTTGAGCAATTATTCCAACCAATCGTGTTTGGTGTATCGGCAACTCCATCGTCGGTGCCACAATTAGATGCCAATCCAGGACTATTTGTATTCCCCCAAGTGTGAGATAAATTTAACCAATGTCCCGCTTCGTGAGATAAGGTATGTTTTCCGCTTGAGCCACCTGTGCCAATTGTTCCCATATAAGTATGGCTCATAAAAATTGAACCATACATTCCGCCAGCGGGATACCAACCCGCAGGTTTGAACGTATAACCGGCTGCACCAGCAGGATCAATACATACAAAAACATTCATGTATTTATTTTGCGGCCAATTTCCGTGAACATCTGCTACAGCTTCTACAATTTCGTGACCTGAATCTGACATTCCTTCATCGTAAGTTGTTGCCGAATAGGTACGTGTGATACCAGAGTGACATTGTCCAGAAGGATTTTTAGTAGCTAACCTAAACTCGATATTACACAAACCTGTAATTCCAGCAAATTCAGGAATTGTAAGTGCTAAATCGCTGTTTAGTTTATTGTAATCATTGTTTAGATTTTCAATCGCATTGTAAATTTGTTCGTCAGAAATGTTTTCTGGTCCGCCTAAATGAACTACGTGAACCACAACGGGTACAACATATAAAGAGCGGTCGTCAGGACTCCAAGTTTCTAGAAAATTTTCATATTCCAATTGCATATTCTGCTGATCAATGGAATCTTGAATTCCATATTCTGGATGCAGTTGAAATACTTTATTTGATTGTTCAGTGGTAGCACAAAAGGTTGGATTTTCAGGGCCTCTGTGTATATGTTGCGCCATTGCTGCACCGCCTGCCAAAGCAAATCCAAGTATTGTGAAGATTTTTTTCATGTTTGTTTTTTAAGCAATTGTAATCAAGGTGCAAGGTACGTATTTAGAATCATTCTATCTTTAAAAAGTTATTTAAATGTAGGAGTCGTTTATTTATCGGGAATCCAAGAATCCCATACATTTAAAACGTTTTAATTGTACTGAATTAACTCTTTTGTTACGTGTTGGAATTAACTGGAATTAATTCGTTATTTGTTAGGTTATTACCTAAAGTCATTAAAAATCTCTTACCGACAAAACTGTATTTTTAAATTTTTCTGGGTGGTTGATTAAGGTAAAGATTTTTTGGGCAGTGTTTTCTGGGGACACTAAATCACCATTTTGTTTTAATTCGATAAAACGGTTGAGCGATTTAAATTTTTCTGGTGAAGTATTGCGGATGTGGGCTTGCATTGGGGTATCGACAACTCCTGGCGCAATTGAGTGAATGTTCCATGCGTGATTTCCGTTTAATTGGAATTCCAAGGCGACGGTTTGACTGAATAAATCTAACGCCGCTTTTGAAGCGCAATAGGCTGCCCAAGAATCGATCGGGTTTTTTCCGGCACCAGAACTAATATTTACGATGTGTCCTTTTGTGGATTTGGATAAAAAAGTGGCTAAAAAGCTGTTGATTAAGATTTGTGGGGCAAGGATATTTACATTGCTAATTTCTTGAAGAGAAGTTGAAGTAGTTTGTCCGATTGGCAAAATATCGCCAATTATTCCAGCGTTGTTGATGAGCAAGACTTCCTTTCCATCTACCCGAAACTGAAAATCAACTACTTGGTTGATGTTGGCTAAATCAAGAAAAACGTGCTGATAATTTGCATGCTCAATGCTTGCTGTGCGCGCTATTCCAATGACAAAATAATCGTGGTCGAGCAAAAGTTCGGCCAATGCTTTTCCAAGTCCTGATGAGGAGCCGGTGATGTAGGCAACTTTATTTAATTGGGAAGCCATTGTCTGACCAACCCATAATGCCACCGCTTAAATTGGAAACATTATACCCTTGAATATCTAAAAAACCGCATGCATTCATACTGCGTGCACCGCTTCGGCAACCAACAATGATTGGGTGATCTTTTGAAATTTCACCTGCTCGGCGTTGAATGTCACCCAAAGGAATTTGAAGTTGATTTGGAATGTCATAGGCCATTTCTTCAATTTCATATTCTTCACGAACATCAATGAAAATTGCGCCTTGATTAACTGCGGCTAAAACATCAGCTGCTTGAATTATTTTTACTGCCATTTTTATGCGTTTAAAGCTTGTTCTAAATCTGCGATTAAATCATCTGCATCTTCGATTCCTACACTTAATCGTACGAGTGAATCGACCACACCTGATTTTTCTCTTTCTACTTTTGGAATCGAAGCATGGGTCATGGTGGCCGGGTGTCCGATTAAGGATTCTACACCGCCCAATGATTCGGCCAAAGCAAATATTTTAACTTTTTTCACGGTTTCCAACGCATCTTTAATGTCATTTCCTTTAAAGGTAAAAGAAATCATTCCACCAAAGCCTCTCATTTGCGATTTTGCAATTTCGTGGTTGGCATGGGTGGTGAAACCGGGCCAATAAACCTTGTCTACTCGCGGGTGAGATGCTAAAAATTTAGCCACTTTTTCTCCATTTTCGCAATGACGTTGCATGCGAATGTGTAGGGTTTTGATGCCGCGTAATACCAAAAAAGAATCCATTGGCGCGGTAACTGCTCCGCATGAATTTTGAATGCGGTACATTTCAGCAGCAATTTTTTCGTCTTTACAAACTAAAGCTCCCATTACTACGTCAGAATGTCCACCTAAGTATTTTGTAACGGAGTGCATGACAATATCTGCCCCTAAATCAAGTGGATTTTGAAGGTAAGGGGTCGCAAATGTATTGTCCACCGCTAACATGGCATTGTATTTTTTAGCAATTTTTGCCGTTGCTACAATGTCAATTATATTCATCATTGGATTGGTTGGTGTTTCCACCCAAATCAATTTGGTATTTTCATTCATGTAATTTTCGATAGTAGCAGCATCTTGCATTCCTATGAAGTGGAATTTGATGCCATATTTTTCGAAAATTGTTTTGAAGATTCGGTAAGTTCCTCCGTATAAATCGTTGGTAGAAACCACCTCATCGCCAGGATTTAACATTTTTAGTACACAATCGATAGCGGCCATTCCGCTACCAAAACAAGCTCCAAATGCTCCATTTTCAATGGCGGCGAGGTTTTTTTCTAACGCGTGTCTGGTTGGATTTAAGGTACGAGAATATTCGTATCCTTTATGCACCCCAACTTCGGGTTGCACGTAGGTACTTGTTTGATAAATCGGCGTCATTATTGCGCCTGTTGCTTCATCTGGGTGAACGCCGGCGTGTATCACTTTTGTTCCAAATTTCATCTTATTCTCTTCCATCGACTCGTTTTTAAAAATGAACTGCAAAATTACACAAATTATAGGAAAGGATTGGATGCTCGCGATAAATTGTAAAGCTAAGCATGTTAATTGTTTTTGTTGTGGCACAATTTTATTGGGTGGGTGTTGCGCGTGGTTTTGCAAAAGGGATGGAAGCGGCAGCTTGCACATTCGTTGGTTGAGGCTCTCGAAACTAACGAATGGGCAACTATAGCGGATCAGCCCGACCCCCCGATGCTCAGACGTTTCACTAGGAGCTTTGGGGGGATTTACCCAAAAAAAATTAGAAAAAAGCCCTTAATTCCATACCGCCTGAATGGATGGTGTTTGTTGCCTCCGACTTACGCCCGTTGTAATTAAAATTTAACTGCAAATTGGTCGCGACTTTTCGTTGGTAAGAGAGTCCCCAGGTGAAGTTATTGCCTGTTTTTAGCCCTTCTAACATTTCGAAAGCGATGGACGAATTGGACGTGCCGTTGTAGGTAATGTTGATGTAATTGAAACGGCCAGTGAGACTTCCTTTTTGGGCTTGATTGTACCTTAAATCGATTCCAATATCGCGAATTTGTGCTTTTTCTGCTAGCTCTGAATTGTTTAATTTTTGGCTGTATTTTCCGTTTAAAGCGATTCGAAAGGCGCTGTTTGGCTG
This sequence comes from Crocinitomix sp., assembly GCA_044361315.1. Classification (GTDB taxonomy): domain Bacteria; phylum Bacteroidota; class Bacteroidia; order Flavobacteriales_D; family Crocinitomicaceae; genus Crocinitomix. Next base: position 33,453 of record JBIKJA010000008.1, read on the forward strand.
AAAAGATAGGATGGGAATGGTTTCTAAATACTCGATAAAATAGTTTCTGCCAAGGGCATAATCGCTAGCGTTTTTTTTACGGCCAAGGGTTGAATTGACGCGGAAATTGATAAACTTATTTAAATTCCAACGAAACTGAACTTCGTGGAAGGTATTTAAACGGGTATCGAATCCGTTGGTCAATAATATTTTTGAGCCATTTTCTTGATAGGTATAATTGAGGCCTAAAACGGAATTGGTTTTGTTAAAATAAAAGGTGTTTCGGAAGGAGGTGTTCAGGGAGACCAAACTGGTGTCTGAAATTCCGTAAACAAATGGGTTTAGGAGTTGGAAATTATCCTCGTAACTTGTTTTGCGGTCGACTTTATAAACGGTTTGATTGCTGAAACGCGCCAAAAGTTTTTTGACTCCCGTTTTGGTGCGCCAAATACTTTCAGGCGACAAGGTGACGCTGGAGGTAAACTGGTTGGTATAGGCACGGACATAGGTGTTGGTTGGCACAAAAACACGGATGTAATTTCCTTGATCGACAAAAACGGCGATTTCAAATTCGCCTAAATCTTTGATGTTGTCATTGTTATAATCAATCCATGTGTGAGTTCCCTGCCCGGGATTTACTTCTAAAAACAAAAATTCCCGTCGCAATTCGAGGCCCGAACCCACTTCGTAAAAACTAGTAGCTGCCACTGTGCCTTTCCACAGACGCAAGACATGTTCTAACCTGCCTAAAACCGTATTTTCTGGTTTTCCTTTAAAGAGGGTTGAATCTTCGATTTGTAGGCTGCGATAATTGGCGCTGAGTCTAAAAATGTGATCGATATTTTTGGTAAATCCTGCCTCAAACCCAACATTTTGAGCTTTTGCCACACGGTTTAGTCGTGTTGAGTCGCTGAACCAATCGTATCGCTCACGGTAATATAATTCGAATTGATTTTTGGTGGAATCGCCGGTGGCGATGTAGGTTTTCCAATCGTAAAAACGGTAGGAACTTAACAAGAGGGTAGGATCGCCTTCCAATGCCTGTTTATTGGTTTCTTGAATGTCTTGAAAACCTAATTTAATTGCGTTAAAGGTTTTAGAAAAATCAAGTTGATGCCTTAAAAAATTAGATGCTTCTGTTCCGTTTGAGACCAATAAACTCCCATCGCCGAGTAATTTCCAGCCGTTTTTTTGAAAGGTAATATTGGCGTTATTTCGGATCCCTGAATAATCATTGCCCCAAATAAAATTCTCAAAATTATACCCAATTCCGCCCCAATTTTTTCCGAGTAATTTGATGGAGGCATTGGAGAGGTATTGATCGCCGAAATATGCTTTGTTTCTGACATTCCAATCGCGGTCAAACTCGACACTCCTAAACCATTGAATTTGCCTAAAATTGGCATGGTTGTATTCAAAAGCAATAGCCGAAGCGAGTTGTAAACCACGCAGTGAATCGATATTATTCAACGAATTTAATTTCCATTTTACGGCTGTGCCTTGGTTATCGGCAGCATCTAAACTCGAAAATGTATTTGCATCTTGATTTGAAAGAGCGACTTCTAAAAAGCTTGAAATATTTTTTGTGAATTTATATTCGGTACCTACGACAAACATCTGCTTTTTTTGTGGGGCGATCAATAATTGAATGGGTGCATAATTTCCTTGTCTTTCTCCTCCAATTGGAGCAACCCACTTATACACACGTCCGTTGGCGGTAAAGCGTTCAAAAACATAATCTCCTTGTCCAAATGGTACTTGTGAAAAAAAAGCTTGATAAATGGCAGAGTCCGAATTGGCGGTGAATACCAAAACGGAATCAAACCCTAACGAATCGACCAATTTGTACAAAATTCTATTTTCAAAATAGCCCACGCTGTCAATACTGTTTGAAAAAGCGTTAAAAAGGCTGTCGCCGATTTGGCTAAGTACTAATTTTTTTTCATCGGTAAGGTTTTGTTGAATCATTTGATTTTTGGCGTCTTGTTCTGAATAGACATTGACCCATGTTTGGTATTTTTCACCTTTAAAATCGGCATTATAGGCCAAGAGCGAACGCGCATAATTCAAATCGGAATATTGACATTCCACAATTATCCGAACGTCTTTGGTAATTAAATTATTGGCAGTAAACGTTATTTCGGCAGTGTTATAATCGATGGTATAATCAAACTCTTGCCCTCGGGTCATTAATTTACCATCCAAAAAAACCTTTTCTGTTCCAGCCAAAATCACAATAAACGTTTCGTTTTCTGCGCCAACAATGCGGTATGGCCCTTGGTTTCCTTCCACGCCTTGAATCACATTTCGAGTAAATTTCCCTCGCGAAAAAGCTCCACTCACTTTATGCGAAGCCGTTCCTTTTAACCCCAGCCAGGCCATGTCATGATAACCTTCTACCGACACCCCTTGGGTTCGTTTATTATAATTCAAAAAATAGCCCGTTGGTTTTTTCAGCCAAAAATCGCCCCCAATCACAGCAAAATTATCGTTGTACACTTGTAAATAAACCTGGTCAAACTCTTGCAATTTTTGGGTATTCCCTTCGGGTTGAAAAGGAACATTATCATCCGAAATCGATCCTTTTAAAAATAAATTCGGCGCAATTTGCCCATCCAATTGCAAGTTGAGGGTTGATTGGAGTGAGAGATTTTGTGCATTGCCCACCGTAACCCCTCGCGAAATACTGCCTTGTTTGTTGAGTTTAGATGATCCAAATAAATCTTGGTTGGGGTTAGCGGACGAAACCGAATACAAAAAAGGATCAATGGTTTTGGTGGTATCTGATATTATTATTTTGGTCGATTTATGCGCAAACTGGATATTTAAATTAAACGGAGTGGGCTCGTATGAAATCTTAATTACATCGCCTTGATTTCCTTTATAAAGCACCAATTTGGCTTTTACAGTATTTAAATAATAAAGACTATCTGGAATTAGTTGGCTGTTGATGCGCAATTCAAAACCAGTTCTAAAAACAGAAACGGTGTCAAATTGTATGGTGTCCGAGCTATATAGAAATTCCTTTTCAATTTTATCCTGCGCAAAAATGGATTGAAAACTGATTAGAAATAGAAAGAATAATATGTGAACTAGCCGTTTATTCAAATGAATTTCAATAGTGCGTATAAAGATATACGGATTTATCGATTGAAAATTGTCTGGAATTGATTTTGGAGCCAAGTTGAGGTACTTGAGCGAGGCACGCTTTAAAAAAAGAGTTGGACAAACTAATTAAAGTTCATCCAACATCTTGCCTCTTAACCCTACTTCTCACGTCTTTATATTGGGGGAAGTTGGTTTGGTTACATTTTTTTTAGGGCAGAGGGGATTGATAGGGCAGAGTGTAAAAGGTCATAAGGGCAGAGGGTTTTGAGTTTGAGTTGGAGTGTGAGTTTTGAGGTTTTTTATAGGGCAGAGGGCACAAGGACAGAGGGAGGTTTAGTTTGAGTTTGGAGGGGAGTTGAGAATGAGAAATGGCAGTTTGAGTTCCAGTGTGAGTTTTGAGGGGGTTGAGAAGGAGAAACAGAAAGAGAAGGAGAGAGAACAAGATACAAATAAAATGGGTGGGATTAAACAATCATTAATTTTTAATTACCTTTGCCTTGTGTGTACAACTAATTTCGGTGTTTGCATGCGTTTTTGGGGGATTAGCTCATTTGGCTAGAGCGCTACGCTGGCAGTGTAGAGGCGACCGGTTCGAATCCGGTATTCTCCACGTAATGAACCAAGTACCTGGTGCTTGGTTTTTTATTTAAAGGTTGTTTTATCGAAACACCCTTAGTAAATTAAATACTTCGCTTAAATTATAAAGCATCCATGGGATATTTTATACTTTTGTGACAGAAATGGGATATTAGCTCAGTTGGTTAGAGCACTACCTCGACAAGGTAGGGGTCACTGGTTCGAATCCAGTATGTCCCACATTTTTTTAACGCATGTTCGAAAAGGACAAAATGTAATAACCCATTCTCACAACCATTTTTATAATTTAGTTTAAGCAAATCGTACGCAAAACGCCTCAGCGGCTTTCAGTTAATGTGCATCGTTCGATATAAATTATCAAAACTGGACGCTTTTTGTTGATATGTTCATTTATTTCAAAAAAATGAACATATAAAAATCATGTTTGATCGAACGATTAATGCAAGAAATTGATAAAATAGAAATCGAATAGAGAAAAAATCACGAAAAAAGTATGCAAATAGTATGCAAATGAAAAAAGGGTTTCGGACCATGATAGTCTGAAACCCTTTATTTTGTTGGCTCCTCCTCTTGGGCTCGAACCAAGGACCCTCTGATTAACAGTCAGATGCTCTAACCAGCTGAGCTAAGGAGGAATTCACTTTCCGCTTAAATCTGGTTATGCTAGTGCATTTTTTTTAAGCGAGTGCAAATATAAATAAATTAAATCTTGTGGAGCAAAAAAAAATGTAAAAACTTAGTGTTTTTTGGAAAAAAGTTTGGGTATGGAAAAATTCTTCTTCAAAGGCAATTGATTCACTTACAGTTAGCAGATCGAGGTCTTCGTCTAATTCTTCAAAATCTTTGTAAAATTCGTTGGTTTCGGTGGTGGTATTGTAATATAATAAGTCTAGACCAAATAAATAATACTAGCGGCAATTTTTATAGATGAATCATTCAAAATAAACGATGAAGGCGTCTTTGTATCCTTTGCCTTGTACATCTTTTTCTACCTTTTTGGCCTCTTTTTTATCTTTAAATGGACCTACGTAGTACTTATATTTGTACATGCTTGTACTCTGAACTTTCACGCGCTCAACGGGATATCCTAGTTTTTTAAATTCGGGAATATCGGTGGCTAATTCATCAATTGAGGCCATTATTTGTACTTTGTAAATAGACTGATCGTTTTTTACTGCTAAATCTTTAGCAGGACTAAAGTCGATGTTAGGGTGTTTGGCTTTGATAAATTCGCGGGTAGCACGAAAGATGGCAGAGGCAATAATTTCTTGGCCATAAGCCGCATTCAAATATTTTCCTTCGGTAGCATTGGTGATAAACCCACACTCAACCAAAACGGTTGGCATGTTGGTTTGTTTTAAGATTTGGATGGAATGTCCCACATCGGCAGCGGTTTTTACTCCACGACTGCGGCGCCCAGCCCGGGAGGTAAATTGTTCCTCGATTAATTTTGCCCATTGATAAGACGATTTGGCCTCGAAATTATGAATATGAGTTTCGGTTCCGTAAATGGAGCTGTTTGGACTGCCGTTGACATGAATTGACAACATATAATCCACGTTATTATTATTTGCCATGGCCACGCGCTCATCTAAACTTGGATAGATATCCGTTTTGCGGGTATACATTACTTTTACATTTGACAAATTATAGGATAAATATTCGCCAATTTTTAATGAGATTTCTAGCACAATGTCTTTTTCTTGCATCAATTCGTTTTGATGGGGAAGATGTCCTGGATCTTTTCCGCCATGGCCTGGATCGATAAGGATGGTGACGCTTGATTTTTCTGCAAATACAATTGCAGTGAAAACTAAGAGGAGCAGTGTAATTCTTTTTTTCATTGGTTCAACTCGTTTTTAAGAAGGTTTGATCTTCTGAACGTTTATGAATGGCTAAATTAAAATTTGTTTTGCTTTAATTTTAAGGGATGTGAAAGAGTAATTCAACTACGGATGTTTATAACCTCAGAGTTCGACTCTAAATTACCAGCCAGATTTTTATTCAAATTTGATAGTTTAGCCGCTTTCTTTTATTTAGGAATCCATATATTAAAATTAGCACACGAGTGAAAATAATATTGAGCGTATTTTCGCATAGAAAAACATGATTTTTTCTTCAAAACAAATCGAAATAGCCCGCTATTAATTTGCTGCTTTTTCTCAAACTCAAGCTTTTCTGTGCGATCTGAATGAAATTTAAAATCGCACTTAGGTTTATAACATCCTGGCAGGGCTTCCAAAATAACGATGACTTCCTACGCTGTGCTTTCCAATGTAAATTTTTTTAGTAGGGTAGGTGATTTTATATATCTGTTTCATTTTATCTATCACTGAAGCAACTCCCCACGACCTAAGTTTATCTCCAACCAACTAATTCCAACTACGAAAGTTTTGTAATACACGCTTCTCGAATTTTTTTGACATCCGTCAGTGACCGTTCTTGCGAACTTGCAAATGTGGCTAATCGTTCGGTGTGCCAATCGAGTTTAAATTGGCCTATTTGAGTGGGTGAAATTTCAATTTCTTCTTCTAAAGTAGTTAAAAATGATTCTTGACCAAGTGGCAAACCAGTTACATCGCGCACTAAACCGTTAATTTTAAGGTAGGTATGTGCTTCTGGTATGTAGGACAAGGATTCATTTTTCAACACTTCATCAATCCCTGGGTTCGTTGTTTCGGACATCCAATAAAGCCCAATAAATAGTTGAACATCTTCCCAATTATTTTCCAATGCCACCGCTTTCACCAAGGCATTTTTTGTGCTGCAAGCACCGCATTCTTCAGTTAACACCAGCGAATAATCTGAACGGTCCGAATTACGCTGGTACGGCAATTGTTCAACCCATTCAATAAAACTCGAAAAAGAAATAATTCCACGATCAACACAGGCGTTAGATAATGGTCCATTTTCCGCTTCAATTTGGCGATGTGTTAAAGGAATCATCTCCCAGACATTTTAAAGAGGGATATTTCCATGTTTCTTTTTAGGAAGATGCGCCACTTTGTGTTTTAACATGTCAAAGGCACGAATTAATTTTTTTCTGGTTTCAGCAGGTTCAATAATTTCGTCAATAAATCCATGTTTAGCAGCGTTGTATGGATTCGCGAAAAGTTCGGCATATTCGGCTTCTTTTTCAATCCATTTTGCTTGTGGATCTTCAGCTTCGGAAATTTCTTTTTTGAAAATAATTTCCGCCGCACCTTTAGCACCCATTACTGCAATTTCTGCACTTGGCCAAGCATAATTCATGTCTGCACCCACATGTTTCGAATTCATTACGTCATAAGCACCTCCGTAGGCTTTACGCGTAATCACCGTAATTCTTGGCACAGTGGCTTCACAAAAGGCATACAATAATTTGGCGCCGTTATTAATAATTCCATTCCATTCTTGCTCCGTTCCGGGTAAAAATCCTGGAACATCCTCTAAAACCAATAACGGAATATTAAAAGAATCACAAAATCGCACAAAACGAGCCGCTTTATTGGACGATTTGCTGTCCAAAACTCCCGCTAAAAAGGCAGGTTGATTGGCAACTACCCCAATACTTTTCCCTGCCAAAAAGGCAAATCCAATTACAATATTTTCAGCATAACTGGATTGTACCTCGTAAAAAGAGTCCTTGTCCACCAATTCTTTAATCACTTCTTTAATATCGTAAGGTTGATTCGGATTGTCAGGAATGATGGTATTTAAATTTGGGCGATGTTCGTCTACTTTGGTATAAGGATATCTTGGTGCACCTTCCTCACAATTTTGAGGCAAATAAGCGAGTAATTTTTTAATGTCGTTCAAACATTTTAAATCATTTTCAACAGAAAAATGCGCCACCCCTGATTTTTCAGAATGTGTCGAAGCACCGCCTAATTCTTCCGAGGTCACTTCTTCATGCGTCACTGTTTTTACGACATTTGGTCCGGTAACAAACATAAAAGACGAGTCTTGAACCATGTAGATAAAATCGGTGAGTGCAGGTGAATAAACTGCTCCACCGGCACATGGCCCCATAATGGCAGAAATTTGAGGAATAACCCCTGAAGCCATCGTGTTTTTGAAAAATATATCGGCATAACCACCTAAGGAAACCACTCCTTCTTGAATTCTTGCTCCACCTGAATCATTTAACCCAATTAACGGAATTCCATTTTGAATGGACAAATCCATAATTCGCACAATTTTTTTAGCGTGCATTTCAGCTAAAGATCCTCCTAAAACAGTAAAATCTTGTGAAAAAACATAAATCGGACGACCATGAACCAAGCCATAACCAGTTACCACACCATCGCCTAAAAACTTTTGTTTAGCCAACCCAAAGTTCGTAGATCGATGAACAGTGAGCATCCCAATTTCTTCAAAACTTCCCTCATCCACTAATAGCTGAATCCTTTCTCTGGCAGTCAATTTTCCTTTGCTGTGTTGCGATTCAATACGGGCTTCTCCACCTCCTTTTAAAGCTTCTTCTTTTTTTGAATTAAGAATATCTAGTTTCGACGTCATCTTTAACTTAAATTTAATAGAAATCTAAGTTAGTATTAATTGGTGGTAAGCCGATAATTTTTTATGAAAATCGTTGTTTTTTAGAAAGAGTTTGCAAAAATCAAGACATTTAATTTAGCCTTGTTACAATTTCTGTAACCAATCCTATACCTTGCAGTATATATGTTAAATGAAATTAATTTTATTTCTTCTTGTCTTAGTTCAATCCCTCTTTTTAACTGGGCAAATTGTGGCTGAAAAAAAGGTGCACGATTTTGGTGATTTATATCCGAATGCGCAAACTTATGTGGACATTATATTCACCAACACCACAGACAAAAAACATTATTTATTGACGATTGATAAACCACGTGATGTCTATTATATTTTTTCAAGCAAAGCGCTGTTGCCAGATAGTTCCATCACCATTCGGTTTAAAATTAACGATGGGTTAAAAGGCAAGTTTAACCATCAAGTAGATGTTTATTTTAGCGATTCAGGAAATCCGATGACGATTACTCTACTTGGAAATGTAAAAGAACCTGCATCTAATCCGTTAACTGATTGTCCCGATTTTAGTAATGATCCGCCCAAGGATAACCGAAAGTATTTTGCAATTACAGTGAAAGTAATGGATTCGTTGACGAAAGAACCTATTCGAAGGTCCTTAGTATCTTTTGTCCAAAATAACAACTTGGTTGGAGAGTTTTATACGGATAAACAGGGTATTGTTCACCGCGAGTTGCCAATGGGTTTTTATTATATCGCCGCGCAAGAGCCAACTTACCAAGATAATTATTCCGAAGGGCATTTAAATTTTCAGCGAAATTATGTCGAAATTTTATTGAAACGCCCCGAGGGAGTTGAAGATCCAATTTTTGTTGCAGAGATTGAAGAAGTACCTGAAGAAATCATCATCATAGAAGAACCAACCGTGCACGACCCTGAAATTACCGTCGTGATCGATGAAATCCCAGAGGTTGTGGAAGAAGTTCCTGTTGAAATTGACAATACGCCGCGGAATGAATTGCCAGATACCTTGTTTGATTTTGCACATTTTAAGTATAATAATATCACCTTTATTTTAGATGTTTCTAGTTCGATGAATGCATCAGGGAAAATTGATTTATTAAAATTATCCATGACCGAGTTGGTAAAAATCTTGCGACCAGAGGATTTGATTTCTGTGATAAAATATTCGTCCAGTGTTTCGGTGGTGGTGGATGGTTTAAGTGGTCAAGACAAAGAAGTGATTTTAGATCGCGTATCGGGGTTAAAAACCAGCAGCTCAACTGCGGGTGGAGATGCCATAAAAATGGCCTATCAAATGAATAATCGGATGTATGCGACCGACCGAAATAACATTGTGATCATGATTACTGATGGGGTATTTAACAAGGGCAGCATGAGTTACCTAGAAACCATCGCAAAAAATTATCAAGAAAAAGGAATTATATTTTCTGTGGTCGGTATTTACACATCAACTTATATTGCGGAACACATGCAAGATGTAGTGAGTGCAGGTGGGGGCAGTTTTATCGTAGTTCGAAATATAGAAGATGCGCAAACCAAAATAATTGAGGAAATAAAAAGAACCTCCTTTCGTGGACAACGATAAATTTGGAACCCGCTGAAAAACAACCTGAGATTGCAAGAATTATTTCGTTTATTTTTAAAAATTTGATTTAGCTGTACAACCTTTTTGTTGTGTTTTTCGTTTCTTTACCAGAAGTACAAAAATTATCCATTATGAAATTGTCAAGAAAGCTATTTGTTTTATTCTTTTTAGTTCAAATCACAGGGAGTGCACAACACCATTTGCACGAAGCTGAAATGGCACACAACGCCTTACATTTCATTAAAAATAAAGGTCAGTGGGATTCAAAAGTTCTTTATCGTGCGCCACTTGGAACAGGATCTGTTTTTCTTGAAAATAACGGATTTACCTATTCACAAGTTTCTGCAGAAGATATTGATCACGCGCACAATCACGCAGGTGATGCTGATCACGATCACGAGGACCTTGTTCACGGTCACGCTTGGAAAGCAAATTTCATTGGTTCAAATGCTTCACCAAAATTGATTGAAACAGGCAAAAGAACAGAATATCACAACTATTTTATTGGAAATGATCAAACTAAATGGGCTTCACGCGTACCACTTTTTGATCATGTTTCATACGATGATTTGTACAACGGAATTGATTTAGATGTTTACAGCGTAGATGGAAATTTTAAATATGATTTTGTCGTTGCACCTAATATAGATCCTTCAATCATCAAAATAAAATATGCTGGTTTAAATAGCCTAGAATTACGAAATGGAAATTTAATTCCCATCACATCCATTGGCGAATATGTTGAAAATGCACCTTATGTTTATCAAGTGATCGATGGAGTTAAAAAACAAATCGCATGCAATTATACACTTACAAATGGAGTAGTAGGTTTTGAATTTCCGAATGGATACAATACAAAATTACCTTTGATTATCGACCCAACCCTAATTGGAGCCACCCTTTCTGGAGGAACGGTCACAAATTTCGGACACAGTGCAACCTACGATCGAGATGAAAATATTTATACTGGAGCGCGCTGTTTTGGTGCTGGATACCCAGCAACCGTTGGCGCATTCGATTTGACTTTTGGTGGAGGTGTCGATATTGCTATTAGTAAATTAAATCCTGACGCTACCTCCTTAATTTATGCAACTTATTTAGGAGGCGCAGGACAAGATTTAGTGCATAGTTTATTTGTAAGTGAAGACAGAGAACTATATGTTTTAGGCACAAGTAATTCAGTGGATTATTCTACTTCTGGAGGTGCATTTGATGTAACAGGACCAATTGGTGGAGGAAACACTGATATTGTTATCACCCATTTAACAGAAGATGGAGACGCATTAATTGGCTCAACTTATGTTGGAGGAAATTCTGAAGATGGTGCAAATGGAATCACCTCTAATTATGCCGATGAATTTAGAGGAGAAATTATTGTTGATTTAGATGGGAATTGTTACATCGCTTCATGCACAAGTGGAGCTGATTTTCCAACCACTCCAGGAGCCTTTCAAACTACTTATGGTGGAGGAGTTCAAGATGCGGTGATTTTTTCGATGCCTCCAAATTTGTCCTCCATGAACTGGTCAACCTTTTTAGGAGGAGCCTCTGGTGAAGCTGGTTTTGGATTGCGTTTAGATGCCGATGGTAACGTATATGTTACAGGAGCATGCCAAGCTAGTTTTATGACAGCAACTGGGTATCAAACAACCTATCAAGGAGGAATTTTGGATGCTTATTGCGTTAAATTAATTAATGACGGTGAGGATATAGAATTCAGCACTTATTATGGCACGACCGCTGGTGATGCAGCATTTTTCTTAGATATTGATATCGATGGAAGTGTGTATCTTTACGGTCAAAGCGATGGAGGAATTGCACCAGTAACACCAGGTGTCTATTCAAATCCGTTGAGTGATCAATTTATCTGTAAATTATCAAGCGATTTAGAAACCCTTGAGTTTGGCACTGTTGTAGGAAATGGTGGAGCAAATTTTGTTCCGATTGCATTTATGGTTGATGCTTGTGAATACGTCTATTTCTCAGGACATTCCGCTTCTTTTGGTTTGCCATTGGTTGGCCCACTTTATCCAACTGGAGGGATGTATTTAGGAGTTTTGGAACCAGATGCGGTGGCGATGGAATTTTCAACGTATTACAGCGGAAACCATGTGGATGGAGGAACTAGTAGATTTGACCCAGAAAACGGGACTGTTTATCAAGCGGTTTGTTCGTGCGAGCCTTTTACGACAACTCCAGGGGCATTTGGAACAACACCAGGAGGATTTTGTGATATGGCGGTTTTTAAAATTGATTTTGGAATTAGCCATGTTAATGCAAATGCTGATGCCTTACCTTCGGCCGAAGGTTGTGTGCCTTTTACGGTTGATTTTGATAATACGGGAACTGGAATTACCTACCAATGGGATTTTGGTGACGGATCGCCGCTTTCTACTGAATTTGAACCATCTCATACGTTTACGGAACCTGGAATTTATGAAGTGAGGTTAGTGGCGTTTGATCCAGAGGGTTGTTTAACGTCGGATACTACTTATTTAGAGATTATTGTAGGAAGTGGCGAAACACCAGAAGCCTCTTTCGATTATGACGTGAATTGCGCAACTGGCGAGATAACAATTACTTACACTGGAACAGACGGTGTACCTGTCTCATATGATATGGGAGATGGGGCAAGTTATGATACTCCAGATGTTTCACATACATACGATGATCTTGGAACTTTTACAGTGACCTTAACTGCTGGTGATGGTGTTTGTGCTGATGAAGCGGTTTTTACAGTCGAGATCAGTATTGGAACCCCTTCCGTTGATGTTTTATTTAGTAATCCAACCTGCTTTGGGTTTTCTGATGGTTCAATTACCTTGGATTTATTAGATCCAACTGGTGAAGAATTAATCGAAATAAAAAACGGAGCAGGTGATTTGTTGAATGTTGGAGGATCAAATACGGCGAATACACTGACAGCTGGCTGGTATTATTTTAGAGTTGATTTAGGCGGAGGATGTGAATTAATTGATTCGATTCAATTATTAGACCCACCGTCAATCAATGCGCAATTGCGCTTTTTTAATCCGCTTTGTTATGGCGATGAAACAGGCTATGTGGTTGTAGATACTGTTTTTAATTGGCAAGGTGATTATGACGAATTGGTCTTTATTTGGTCACCAGATCCTCCATTGGTAAGTGGTGTGGGAGCAGATAGTTTATATAATTTAGCTGCTGGTAATTATATCTTGACAATTAACGACGGAAATGGTTGTTCGCAAGTGATCGAATATTCAATTACCCAACCGAGCGAATTGGTTTTTTCAGAATTTGGTAAAGATCCTGCTTATTGTAGATTGTTTGGTTATCAATCTGGAAATGGAGTTGTTTTTGCAGCAGCTATCGGAGGCACACCAGATTACGATTATTTATGGGAAAATTTAGATAATGGTGAAACTTCTTTCAACAGCACCTGGGGCGGATTAAATCCTGGAAATTATCGAATGACAGTGACTGACGCAAACGGCTGTCAATTGATTCAAAACGTTTTATTGGATTCGTTAAACCCAATTTCTCAATTTACCGTGACCATCGATCAATTAAAAACGGATTGTGATGCCGTCGTGCCAGTAGACATTAATTTCACCAACCAATCGTTGAATTACGCCAATCCAAACGATCCTTTTGCGGACACTACCTTCTTGTGGAATTTTAATTACGACATCAACCCTTGGGTGATTTCACATGACATCAATGAATCATACAACATTACATTCACTCAAAGTGGGACTTATGATATTTGTTTGATCGCTCTAAATAAAAACGGTTGTCAAGATACCAGTTGTCAAGAATTGATTTTATGCGATCCTTTGGTTTTTGTGCCAGTTAATATTTTCTCACCTGATGGAAATGGCCAAAATGATGAATTTACATTTTACCATCGCTCAGACGCTGTAAAGGAGTTTTATTGCACGGTTGTAAATCGCTGGGGAGTTATCATCGCCGAATTTAACAACGTAAACGATGGCTGGAACGGCACAGATAAACAAGGAAACAAAGTTCCAGATGGGGTTTACTTTTACACCTACGCAGGCAAAGCAGACACCGGCGAAGAATTTTCCGGACAAGGCACGGTGACCTTGGTTAACGGGAAGTAGTTAAAATTTAAGAATTGTTTCTTTTTGTAACAATCAAGATTTAATTTATTTATAATCAGTCTAAAAAAATATTTATTTGATAACTATTTTGTGACATATTGTAATTTAATGAGTAAATTTTATTGTATTTGTAACGGGTAGCCGAAAACATCCCCAAATTTAAATTGCAGTTTTTGGAAAAAAAAGACAGTATGGAAAAGGATATCCAGCCATTTTCTAATAAACTCACTGAAGGACATCCAATTTACCAACTTTCGTTTATTCACTGCAAATACGATGAGTATATTTCAGAGGCGATGAATTATATGTGGCAGAAATTTTGGCACGAAGAGGAACTTGATAATTCAACATTTTTTATGCTAATGAATAATGCACTTGATCGAATATTGAATGATCTTCCAATATCTAGCCTAGAACATATTCCTTCTTATTATTTTGGATATTCAAAAAATAGCTTAAAAATAGATGAGTTTAGAGCAGATAAAAATATAGTTGAAGAAGTAATTACTGGTTATTACGACAAGCAGATTCCATTGCGCTCAATGAATGATTTTTTGCGAATTATGAATTACTACTTGGCAGATTATGGCTTAGTTAAGTTTCAACAATTATTTGAAATTACTTTTACGCAGATTAGTGAAGATGATTTATTGAAAATCACGAAAAATTCAAATAGCATGGACGTATTACTCGATAGTTTCAAATGTAATCATAAATACTTTAAAATTGAACTAGAAGAACTATCAATCTATTTATCTTTAGATGCTAAAGAAGCAATCACGTTTCACTATATTAACTATTTGAATGATCTGGACAATTGATGAAGTGTGATTTTTTTAATTATTTCAGAAGTTAAAAATGAATAAGAACCTCAAATTATAAAGCAAAATATGTCCATTGTTTTAAATCTATTTGGTGACGGTATAAGATACTGGATATCTGATATACCTATTGCTAGATTAGAAAAATGAAACAGTTCAAATAATAAGAAAAAAGTGATTGGGAACAATTATTCTATGACCTTTCTTTTCTAAAAGACTTTGGTTTTGATCATTGGAGTACCCAATCAAAAAAAACACTTAACCCACTTTTATGGAAATATTACAAAGCCCGCATCTATAGAGAAAGAACAAAAAATATAAATATGAAAACTAAATTAACACTCGTTTTAGCACTGATAAGTGTCTCAAACATCATCTTTTCTCAAGTAGGCCTCGGTACAATTAGTGGGTACGTATACGAGGAAGAAGATTCATCTACTTTAATCCCTCTCGCCAGAATGTGGGTGGAGACTGAATCAGGAAATCGTTATGCAAAATCTGAAATTGATGGGAGCTACAAAATCAATGGTTTAAGGCCAGGGATTTATAACCTAACTGTGGCAGCTGATAATTTCGATACGATGAAAATTGCAAGCATCATGGTCTATTCAGACGGAATCACCAACAGCAACGTTTATTGCACGAATGATAATCTATTAAAGGCAGTCGTGATAATTCATAATAGAGTAAAAATCGAAACAGAAATCCCCCGAATCCAAGTACTAATGGAAGACATTGACCATTCATTAAACATCCGAGATCCGAAAGCGCTCTTAGCCGCAATGAGTTCTGATATAAAGATGGTAGAAGGAACTTCTGATGTGATTATCCGAGGGTCTCGACCAGGGGATGCCATTTTTTATATTGATGGTGTAAAAGCAAATGATATGTCAAGTATTCCCGGTGCATCAGTGCAAGGGTTAGAAGCTTATACAGGTGGGATTCCTGCAAAATATGGCGATACCACTGGCGGTGTGGTGGTATTGGAGACAAAAGGATATTTTGACTTGTATTACCAATGGAAAGCCAATAATTAATTGAGTAAAATTCACAATATAGTAGCATCCCGTCTAAAGCCTTCGATCCAAGTTTAAGGGAGTATCCGAAGGAGTTAGGCGGGATTTTTGCGTTTTTTAAGCAACTGTAAATGCATTGACTTTCAGGCAGCTCGCCTAGAGCAGTAAAACAATTTTTTCAAAATCGATGAACTTTCAGATAGTATGCGTAAATTTGAAAAGAAATTCATGAGTATTGCACCACACATAACTGAATTATTGCATCACCATAACTGTGTGGTTGTGCCTAATTTTGGGGGATTTATTGCTAATTATACTTCCGCAACCATCCACCCAATCGACCGTCGAATTTGGCCTCCTTCAAAGCATGTGCTTTTTAATCCTAAATTGATTAATAATGATGGTCTTTTAGGACAAACCATTGCGGAAGTTGATCAAATTTCTTATCCAAAAGCGTTAGACTTTATAGGCGAATCTGTTAAAAAATGGCAATCAGATTTGGCAAAAGGCAAACGAATTGAAATTGGAGAAATTGGTTTTTTGGTGCAAGAAAATGGACAAGTCTTGTTTGAACAAACCCGAGAAATTAATCTCCTTTTGCAAGCGTATGGTTTAAGTAGCATTCAATTTACCTCGTTTGCTGAAACGGTCACTGAAAAATCTGAAACAAATTTACCACAAGCAGTTGTGGAAGACGACCACCAAATTTTGGAAATAGCCACCCTACAAGAGGCAAAAATTATTCCCCTTGTTGCAACGGACTCTAAACCTGATGGGGCAGTCATTATCCCAATTCAGGAAAAAAAGAAATCAAGTACTTGGAAATATTTAGGCGCGGCGGCAGCCATTCCTTTGCTTTTTTATAGTTATTGGATTCCTGTTCAAACTGATTTTATCGATACAGGTAAAATTCAATTGGCCGATTTTAATCCGATTCACCAAACCCCACAAAGGGTGTTTGAAATGCGCACAAATGTACAAGAATTGCCATCCATTTCCGAATTTCCAGCATGGGAAGAACTAACGAAGACGGTGGCGGATTCTGATGCAAGTATCTTTAATTATCAGGTTGATGAAGATTTTTTCATTCCCATTTTGCTCGATAAAACAAAAACTTCGGTGGTAGAAGATCAAACGGCGTTACACCAACCAGAAACGAGTTCAGCGGCTGATAAATCTTTTCACCTTATTGGAGGATGTTTTTCCATCAAACAAAATGCAGATAATTTTGTGCTTGATTTAAAAGAGAAAGGATTTAACGCGTCAATTTTAGATTTTGAAAATGGACTTTATCGTGTAGCTGCTGGAAGTTTTTCCGATGCGTCTGAGGCTGGTCAAAACTTAATAATGTTCGTAAATCAAGGTTTTTCAGGCTGGGTTTTAAAGAAATAAAAAATCCGATTATTCCCCCAAATAACCGGATTCTCGTTATGAAAATTGAATCAACTCGTTCGAGTTACTGATCGGGATCAAAATTAAATCAAAACCTTGAACACCAAGTTACCTCAACATTTTGTTATTGTTAAATAAACCCCATTTTAATGAAAAACTTTTAGCCAAGTAGTTGATATTACATTGAAAATTGATTCGATCTTTCTCAATGTAGTATTTGGGCTAAATCCTATTATCTTTGCGCCATGCGCTTTAGTGATTATAGAATTTCGAGAGAACTCAAAAGTAATTTAGAAGAAATGGGATTTAAACGTCCCACGGATATTCAATTTAAATGTATTCCAACCATCCAAAATGGGGAAGATTTATTAGCAATTGCACAAACTGGAACAGGAAAAACCGCCGCTTTTGCTATTCCAATCATTGATAAAATTCAATTTGCCCCAAAAGGACCTGGAAAAGACAGCATCCGCTGTGTAGTGATGGTTCCAACGCGTGAATTAGCCCTTCAAATAACTGAAGTATTTCATCAAATTGCGCGAAATACAAAAGTAAAAACCGTTGCCATTTATGGAGGTGTTGAGCAAGATCCTCAAATTGAAAAATTACTGCGGGGAGTAGATGTTTTGGTAACAACACCCGGCCGAATGTTTGACCTTGTCAGTCAAGGTTATATCCGATTTGATTATTTAGAAACCTTGATTTTAGATGAGGCGGATCAAATGCTCAACCTTGGTTTTTATAAAGACATTGAAGATTTGATTAAATTTCTTCCAAAACGTCGACAAACACTCTTCTTTTCGGCGACAATTGATGCTAAAATCAAAAAATTAGCATACTCGTTGGTAAATAGTAAAGCTATCCGAATTCAAATTTCACCGAAAAATCCAGTTTCTAAAAACGTAACCCATGCCATAACTTTTGTTGAAATGGATGACAAACGATTTTTCTTGGAACGGATTTTAAAAGAAAATGAATCCACCCGATTTATGGTGTTTGTGCGGACCAAAGTTCGAGCAGAACGAGTTTGTGCGGCAATGGAACGTGTGGGCATTCATACCGAAACGATTCATGGCAATAAAGAACAAAAAGAACGTACCAATGTCCTGAAAGAATTTAAAGAGGGAAATTTTAGAATTTTAATTGCGACGGACATCAGTGCGCGAGGAATTGACATTCCAAATGTTGACTACGTAATCAATTACGATATGCCTGATATGGCAGAAAATTATGTGCATCGCGTAGGACGAACTGGACGAGGAAAAAATAAAGGAACAGCATTATCATTTTGCAGTAAAGAAGAACGTGTTTTATTAAAAGAAATCGAAGATTATATCACTGTGCCAATTGATGTCTTAAATACTACCCGTTCGGAATATGAAGACACCATTCATTATTCGGATGAAGGCGATAATAATTGGAAAGCATTAATTCAAAGAGACGAAGAAGAAAAGAAGAAAAAGCGTAAGAAAAAACGTTAATTGCACCTTCTATTCTTTTCTAAACCAACTGTCTAAACTTAATTTGAACCCCTTACTAAATCTACGCGTGGATCATGATGAATTGTTACAAGACGCTGGGTTCATCCGAATCCATAAATCTTGCTTAATCAATGGGAACGAAATAGTTGAGTTAAAATAAGGAAAAACAGGATAGGTAAAATTATCCAACGGTGTTTGATTAGATATTTCTTTACAACGAAAACAGATATGTTTGGATTTGGTTTGGCTAATCTTCTAACCTTCCGAATCGTCATCCTCGTCTTCTTTATCCACCCGACCAATTCGTTTGTCTGGCATAGGGCCTCGTAAGTGAATGACCAACCCATTTAAAAAATTTCTAAGAATTTGATCCCCACAATTTCGGTATTTCGGATGATCTTCTTTTCTGAAAAAAGCGCCTAATTCGCTTTCAGTCACTTTAAAATCAACTAATTTACAGATGGCAACAATGTCTGTGTTAGTTAATTTCAACGCGACTCGGAGTTTCTTAAAAATATCGTTATTTGTCATGTTTTACCTTAATAATTTCGTTAAATGTACACTTTTATAAAAATGGCTTGATCAAGTTTTTTACTTTTTGTAGATTAAATTTCAATCGTCTGTTAAAATAAACCAAATATTCGCTTTTTACTCACTGCAGTTCGAAACATATCCACCTGCTCGGTATGATTTTTTTTAATTAATTTTTGTCTTAAAATCGTGTGCGAATTTCGCAGCTTATATTCCAATTCTTCTTGACAAATCGGCATAACACCTAAAAACTGAATTCCTCCTTTTAAAAAAATGGGATCAGAAAACAAATCCGCCAATTTAATCGGCTTTGTCAACATAAAATGATTCGCAGCAAAGCGATCGGATAAAATTTGTGGTGGATTTCCTGCGGGAATGGTATCCCCAGCTCCAAACCATGTCTTATTTTTTTGAGGAATTTCAGCCAATCTATCTAACCAGCACAAAGGCCATTGATCCACATTTAAATCCCAATAAAGCGGCAAACAAAAATACAATTCAATTTTTTCAAAGCCCTCAAATCCTTCCTTGGTTTTTTGCGGATACTGCGAAAGCCCTTCGGTGAATAATAATTTACAATTATATTCTTTTATAACTAACTGCTTAATGACAAAATTATAGTTGGCATTCTGCTTTAACTGAACAATTGGAGCACTCGGAAAAAGTTGATTGAATAAATTTTCTACCATGTCCCAAAATTAACGCAATTCATTGGAAATTTGATTTAACCGCATAAAAAAACCCTCAAGTAAATTAACCTGAGGGTTTTAAAAATCATTTATTTTATTTGCTTACTGAACAATCACTGTTTCTTCAGATGTTTCTTCTTGAGATACTTTAATAATCCCATCTCCGTAAAGGGTATCACCGCTTCTTACTTCGATATCTAATACAAATACCCCAGCTTGGCCCAAGTTGTAATTTTCAGAATAGTCAAATTTTGCTAAACCTTGAGAATCTGTGTAAATTGTATCATCGATCACCAAAGCACCATGCTCATCAATAGTTGGGGTAGCATACAAACGCACCATCGCACCACCAAAAGCTGCTCCAGACGTGTCCACTACTTTAATCACTGCGATGGTTTCGCCTTCTTTTCTACAAGAGATCATTGCCAAAAATACAAACCCTCCAGCTAAAATTAATAATCCCAATTTTGCTATAATTTTATTCATTTTCTGTTGTTTTTAAATGTCGTTTGAAAGCTCAACCACTACAAAAATACGATAATTTTAAATAAAGGTTGTTTTTTCGGTTTTTTTCGTGTTAATTTTTCTTTTTTTTATTTGCCATCCAGCTTGTTAACGGACTGAAAATTCACTTTTTTCTATTAATATGATTCTCTTTTAAAAAGGTTGTCTTTGTCTCTGCGAAAAATTTTAATCTCTTTGTTAATTTGTTTAGTACTTTTTATCAAACAGCTTCAATCCCCCATTTTTTTGTAAATTTACGACTTGCTATTTTAGCGTTTGCTAGATAAAACAATTTGTACACCAAAAAAGTTACAGGTCGAGAATGAGTTTAAGAGAAAAAATTGAAGATGTAAAAGAAGCTTTGGGCGAAATCCGAGTAAATACTCAGGAAGAGCTTGAACAATTTAGAATAAAATTTTTAGGTGCTAAAAATATTTTTAAAGATCTATACCAAGAGTTGAAGGATGCCCCTGCCGAGCACAAAAAAGATTTTGGCTTGGAGATTAACAAGCTGAAACAAAAAGGAGAAGAACTTTATAATTCTTTAAAATCGAAATTTGCTAACACTTCTTCTAACTCAAACGAGCCTAAAATAGATTTGACGTGTCCAGCGGATGAAATGGTTATTGGGGCAAGACATCCTTTAGCGGTAGTAAGAAATGAAATCATTGAATTATTCAACCGCATTGGGTTTACTGTTTCAGAAGGCCCAGAAATTGAGGATGATTGGCATAATTTTTCCGCTTTAAATTTTCCGCCTGAGCATCCTGCGCGTGATATGCAAGACACATTTTTTATCGAAAAAGGTGAAAATGAAATGGCCTTGCGTACACACACATCGTCTGTACAAGTGCGGGTGATGGAAAGCAGCACTCCTCCCATTCGCACGATTTCGCCAGGAAGAGTTTATCGAAATGAAGCGATTTCTGCTCGGGCACATTGCTTTTTTCACCAAGTGGAAGGCTTGTACATTGACAAAGACGTATCTTTTGCCGATTTAAAACAAACCTTAAATTATTTTGCCACAGAAATGTTTGGTAAAAACGCAAAAATCAGGTTACGGCCTTCGTATTTCCCTTTTACTGAGCCTAGTGCAGAGGTAGATGTTTCTTGCACGCTGTGTAATGGAGATGGATGTAATGTCTGCAAATATACTGGATGGTTAGAAATTTTAGGATGTGGAATGGTAGATCCTGCGGTTTTAGAAGCGGCTAACATCGATCCAAAAATTTACTCTGGCTTTGCCTTTGGAATGGGAATCGAACGAATTGCACAACTTAAATACAGGGTGGGCGATTTACGTTTATATTCTGAAAATGACGTAAGATTTTTAGCACAATTTAAATCAGCTTTCTAATGGGACTTTTTGGATTTAAAAATAGGGAAGAAAAGGTTCCCAATATAAAATGGTTTCCGCTCAAGGATGAAGAAACTTTAACGCGATTGATTCGGAAAGAATCTTTTGATAAACCAATCGTTTTCTTTAAACACAGCACCCGCTGTTCAATCAGTGCCATGGCTTTACATCGCATCGAAAGTAAATGGGATATTTCTGAAGAAACTGCTTTGCCTGTTTATTTAGATTTGATTGCGTATCGTCATTTATCCAATCTAATCGCTGCGGATTTATCTGTCATCCACGAATCGCCGCAAATCTTGATTGTGAAGGATGGAAAATGCGTGTACAGTGTAACACACAATGATATCGATCCACGCGATATAAAACGCAACTTATGATTCGCGCCATTATTATTGACGACATTGCTGAAGCACGTGCGGTTTTAAAATCCGACTTAGAAAATTATTGCGCAAGTATTGAGGTGGTTGGTGAGGCAGAAGGGGTGGTGACTGGTGCAAAATGTATCAACGAATTAAAACCAGATTTAGTTTTTTTGGACATCCAAATGAAAGATGGTTCGGGGTTTGATTTATTAGAAATCCTACTGATAAAAGATTTCAAATTAATTTTTACAACAGCTTCGGATGAGTATGCCCTCAAAGCATTTAAATTCAGCGCGGTTGATTATTTGCTCAAACCAATCGATCCAGATGAATTAATGGAGGCGGTGAATCGGGTTGAACACCAGGAAAAAGCGAGTGAACGAATTAGTTTGTTGAAGGAGAATTTAAATCATCCAAAACGAATCGCCTTAAACACCTTGGATAAAATTCACATCGTTCAAGTGGCGGAAATTCTTCGCTGCGAATCATCGGTGAATTATACGATGTTTTATTTTACCGACGACACCAAATTATTGGTCACCAAAACCTTAAAAGAATTTGATCAGTTACTTTCTGATCACGATTTTATTCGTGTACATCAATCGCATTTAATCAATGTGAAATTTATTAAAGGATTTACCAAATCGGATGGTTATATTTTTCTAAAAGATGGGATTAAAATTCCTGTATCTACCCGAAAAAAACAAGTATTAATGGACATGATCCAAAAATTTTAATGAATGAAAAAGATTTTTAAACTTGGCGCACTCAGTATTTTAGTGTCGGTATTTTTGATTGGTTGTAAGGGCGATTCGGAAGATCCAGACAATATTATAGTTACCACGTCGCCAATTCCAGTGCAAATTACTGCACCTATAAATGAGGAGCAATACGTAGTTGGCGATTCTATTTTATTACAAATTGGCGTGAATAACGCAGAAGGAATTTCAGAACTTTCTGTTTATGTGAATGATTCTGTTTTTGCACAAAATCTTCCTATTTCTGACCAGACGATAACGATTCCTACCACAACAAATTCAAAAGTAGGACCAACTACTGTTATCATCAAGTATAAAAATGGAAAAGGGGAAATTGCCCAAGAAAGTCGCAAAGTGATTTTCTTCTCAGATTTAACGCCTATTGAGAGACAGGCCGAAATTGTAAAAACATTTGCCCATGCAAAAACTTCCTATACGCAAGGGTTGGAATTTTATAAAGGCAAATTATTTGAAGGAACAGGACAATACAATCAATCCGTTTTAGCAGAGGTAGATTTAACCAGCGGGATGAAAATCAGAGAACATGCCCTAGAAGGTTCTGTTTTTGGAGAAGGAATCACGATTTTAAATGACACTATTTATCAAATCACCTATAAATCGGAGTTGTGTTATGTTTATGATATGAATTTTAAACTCATCAAAACCTTTACATACACTGGCGAAGGTTGGGGATTGTGCAACGATGGTAAGTATTTAATGATGTCAAATGGTTCAGATGAAATTGTTTGGCGCGATCCAAACACATTTGTCGAAGTGAAAAAAATTACGGTGTACGACAATGAATCGAATGTGGATATGTTAAATGAACTTGAATTAATCAATGGCAGATTATTTGCGAATTTATACACTGACACGCGTCTTGTTGAAATCGACACAGCAACTGGAAAAGTGTTAAGTTATATTGATTGCACGACACTAATGTTAGATTCGAAAGAACCGGGAAATGATGTTTTAAATGGGATTGCTTATCATCCTGAAACAAAAAAAATCTATTTAACTGGAAAATGGTGGTCGAAATTATACGAAGTTAGGTTCAACTAATGGGTAAATTATATTTAGTACCAACCCCCATTGGAAACCTAGAGGACATGACTTTTAGGGCGATCCGAATTTTAAAAGAAGTGGACGCTGTATTGGCCGAAGACACGCGAACGACGATACATCTTTTTCAGAAATATGACATTTCGAACAAATTAATTCCACACCATTTAAATAACGAACACAAAACTGTCGATCGGATTGTCAGTGAATTAGAGGAAGGAAAAAATTACGCTTTGGTGTCTGATGCAGGCACGCCAGCTATTTCTGATCCAGGTTATTTGCTCGTTCGTGCTTGTGTCCAAAAAGGAATTGAAGTAGATTGTTTGCCAGGTGCAACCGCCTTTGTTCCTGCCCTTGTAAATTCTGGTTTTCCCTGTGAAAAATTTGTGTACGAAGGATTTTTGCCTACGAAAAAAGGACGTCAAACCCGAATTTTACAAATTGCTCAAGAAGAACGAACGGTGGTTTTATACGAATCACCTCATCGAATTTTAAAAGCCTTGGCACAATTTCAAGAACATTTTGAGCCGAATCGTAAAATTTCAATTTCACGAGAAATTTCTAAAAAATTTGAAGAAACAGTGCGAGGTACAGCGGCCGAATTGCATACCCATTTTACCAATAATCCAATTAAAGGTGAATTTGTTGTGGTGATTGAGGGAAAATCTAATTAATCCAAGCGATGAAAGCAATTTATTTGATTAAAAATGGTGCTCCTAACCAAGCATTTGAAATCCGAGAAACTTCTTTGATTGCTCCTGCTGCCAATGAAGTTCGAATCAAAGTAGAGGCTTTTGGATTAAATTATGCCGATGTAATGGCGCGCAATGGGCGGTACCGTGAAGCACCGCCAATTCCCTCCATATTGGGTTACGAAGTAGTTGGAATTATTGATGCGGTTGGAAAAGAACTGTCATCAGATTATATAGGTAAAAGGGTAGTTGCATTTACCCGCTTTGGTGGTTATGCTGAATCTGTAGTTACCTCCGAATTAGGATTTGTAGAAATTGGAGATTTAGACGTTGGTGTAGCCTTATGTATCGCTACACAATACGTTACAGCCTATTATATGGCTTATGAAATCACCAATTTATTTGAAGGTGATAAGGTATTAATTCATGCTGGTGCAGGTGGAGTTGGCACGGCATTGATTCAATTGTGTAAATTAAAAGGATGTACCGTTTATGCAACAGCAGGTTCGGAAGACAAATTAACTTACATGCGCGAACATGGTGCTGATGTGGTGATTAATTATCGCAAAGAAAACTATGCCGAAATCTTGCAAAAAGCGTTAGGATCAGATCGTTTAGATGTGACATTTAATGCAATTGCTGGCGACACCTTTAAAAAAGATTTTGCTTTGTTAGGATCTGGTGGTCGATTGGTTTTATTTGGAGGCGCCGCTTTATCGGGTAAACGTTGGGGGATTTTCTCTACCTTAAATTTTGTTCGTAAAATGGGCTTAGTGATTCCTATAGGCACCATGATGCGTTCGAAATCAATCGTCGGAGTGAATATGCTTAAAATTGGCGACAACCGTCCAAAAACATTAAACAGGTGTTTAAAAATGGTGACCGAAATGGTTTTGGCTGGGAAATTAAAACCCCATGTCGAGAAAATTTTCCCAGCCGAAGAAATTGGAAAAGCACACGAATTATTAGAGTCCCGCAATTCGAAAGGCAAAATTGGTATTCATTGGTAAATCGTTGAATGGTGAACACACTGCTTCTTCTCTGTATTTCTATCGTTTGCCTCCAATTGCTTACCGCGGTGGTTTTATTTCTGTTGACCCGCACCAATCATAAAATCCCTCAACAAAACTCGGACAATCAAATTACCATCCTAATTCCTTTTCACAACGAAGAAAAACGGATCAACAAACTCATTCGTTCACTCAATAAAGTTAAACCTTCTACTAATTTTGAACTTATTTTTATCAATGATCATTCAACCGATAAAACATTCGAGTTATTGATGAAACGGCTTAAAATTTTGCATCAACTCATCCCAAATCAAGGCGAAAAAGGTAAGAAACATGCCTTATTGGAGGGTGTAAAAATAGCAGCGCATCCATTTATCTTAACATGGGATGCAGATATCTCCTTTTCAAAAAAATACTTAACCTATTTAACCACGTTACCTTTGGCTGATTTGGTGATTTTGCCGGTACAAATGCGCTCTAAAACTTGGATTGGAAAACTTTCTTCCATTGAATTCGCTTACATGCAAACCTTAGGATTTGGTGCCGCAGCGATGAAAAATCCGGTGTTTTGTTATGGCCCAAATTTGATTTTTTCCAAAGCCGGTTTTTTGGAAGTAGATCTGAAACGCACCGATTATGAAATTCCTTCGGGAGACGATCTATTTTTATTAAAAGCCATGTTAAGCGAAAAAAAATCAGTTTTAGCCTATTCCAATTGGCGACTTTCGGTAAAAACAGATGCGCCAACAAGTATTGACGCCATTGTTCAACAACGAAAACGATGGTTTGGTAAAATGGGTTCACTCTTGCAGCCCACAACTAGCTTTTCACTGATTTTATTGATTTCTGTGCAATTTGCGGGGTTAATCTCGTTAGCATTGGTTTGGGTAGAACCACTTTTTCTAATTCCACTAGCAATTAAACTTTTTGCCGAAATCATTGCTAGTACCACTTTTGTTTTCCAAAAGCTTACCCATATTTTCGTTCTGATGGTTCACCAAATTTGGTATCCATTTTATTTAATCCGGTTATTATTTCCTGTTACTGCGGAAAAACGATGGGAGACAAAGTTAAATTAAAACACCGTTTACCGCAATTCGCAATTTCCATTAAAGATGTCAACTTCGTATTCGTTGCAGGCGGTAATAGCTCCTTGTTTGGAATTACTTTCTAAACTGTACGTTTTACCACTTGTAAAACATTCACAGCTATAAGTTTTATTGCAGGAAAAAAAACCTGTTAAGAGACTTAAAACTACAATTGATTTAGTGATCGATTTCATAAAAATGTCTTTCTCTAAAGGTATGAAATTTATTGTGTTTCTTCCAAAAAAATATGCCAATAAATTTTAGATCATTCTTGGTTTTAATTGTTCGATATTTGGGCTATACAAACACCAATTGTGAAAATTTATCGATTGAGGATTTTCACCATAAATGTAACCACTTTTTCCAATTCCTCTACCCTCGATTCATTGTCCAAACCACCGAAAATAGTGTATTCAAGTTGCCCAGGTGAGTTTACGATATTTCCTCTCAAGTAGGTGTTTAATTCTGTTAAATCATTCTGGAGTTCATAATTTATCAACATTCTAAAGCGTGATTCATCATCCGATTTAAGCATAAAAATTTTGTCAAATTCTGGATTATCAAATTCAATGTCTTTAAACCCAAACGTTTTTCCAATTTTTGAGAAAAAGTGCTCTTTCCCAATCGAAAAATTATAATTTAATGAGGTGTTTTTGATGGAAATACAGGTGTACAAATGCGCATTTTTACCACTTCTGATGATTTTTTCATAAATCTCGATTGGATATTGGCGAACGAACCCAGTTAAATAATTTAGGTTCGCAGAAATCGCACTTGGCTTTCGTTTTTCATATTTAAGGTTCATTTTCAGTGCCAAAGCCTCAAATCGTTCAATTTTCCTTTTGTTCACCTTGCCAGCATATCGCGCGATGACCATTATAAATACTGCAAGCGCAGCAAACATTAATATAATCAATGTAGTAGTTGACATGTTTTTAATTTTGGGACTTAAGTTATAAAAATGATTCGATTTCAGCCACTTGTCCGGGTAATAAAGCTCCTAACACATGCGCACCAATCCGCACACGCACCAAACGCAAGGTTGGAAATCCCACGGCAGCGGTCATTTTTCTCACTTGTCTAAATTTTCCTTCTCTCACCGTTATCGAAACCCAACTGGTAGGTCCGTGACGCTCATCGCGAATTTTTTTTCCTCTTTCTGGAAAATCAACTTGTTCCAGTTTTTTGGCTGTACAGGGCAAAGTGTTATATCTTTGGCCATGTACGCCAATTTTCACACCCGACTGCAATTTTAACAAGGCTTCATCTGTGAGTAAACCATCCACTTGCACGTGATATTCCTTTTCGAACTTACGGCTAAGAATTTCAAAACTTACTTTGCCATCGGTGGTTAAAAGTAAAAGGCCCTCTGAATCTTCATCTAAACGACCAATCGCCATGGTGCCTGGGGCAAAATCAAATAATTCGCCCAACATTTTTTTATTACTTTTTCGTTTGCCATTATAAACAAACTGGCTGATGTATCCGAAAGGTTTAAAAAGAAGGTAGTTTTTTGTAGGTGACATCTAATTTAGATCAATCCAAAACTACTTTTTAATTAATTCACAATAAAAAGAAACAGTGACGATATTTCCCACCGAAGCAGATTCTTTCATTCCAAACGCAATTCGATCAAAACGAAATGTTCCTTCAAATGCTTCAAACTCTTTACCAGCATCATTTTTACCAGCACCTAAATGCTTAAAAGGAACTTCCAAAGGTTTGGTTTCCTTTAATAAGGTCAGATTTCCTTTCGCTACGTACGAACTATCTAAAAATTCAACCATCTCAGATTCGAAGGTGATTTTAGGAAATTTTTTAGTGTTGAAAAAATCTTCTTCTAACAAATGTTCATCGCGCATTTCATTCCCTGTATTGATTGATTTTGCTTGAATTTCAACTTTCAACTTGGATTCGGTATATTCTTCTGGGATTTTCATGTCGATGGAAAATTTATCAAATCCACCTTTGGTATCCTTTAGTCCATCCAATTGAAACGTGATTTCAGCATGGGAATTTTCACCACTTTGAACTGAGTATTTTCCTTCAATAAGAGACATACCCGGTATAATTTCTCCAGTTGTAGAATCTACCTCTACCACCTTTTGAATTTCCGATTTTTCTAGTTTACTTTCATATTCTCCCCAAGGAACTAACATAAAGGCAATTGCACCAAGTACAACAAAAATAACTCCGATAATGATAACTTTTTTCAACATTTTATTCTTTTGCTTTCACCTTCTTTAGCACTGCTTTTTGAATGGTATTGGTTTGATAGGTATAAACACGTGGAATCTGATCTTTGTTCATTTCCGAATCCACATAATCTTGGCGACCAGTTTCTGTTTTATTTTCGGAGGAGGTTAATTCAAAATAAGCGCGGTTTTTTTCAAAGCGATATTTAACATGCATTAAGGCACCAGGAACTTCAAAAACACAAATAAATTCGTTTTTGATGAGATTGTTTTTCAAAACGATTTCATTCATTTCATCAATTTCAAACTTATTGCCGCCAATAACTCGTAACGTGTAATTTCTTTCTTGGCGCATTTCGCCTTCGCCATAAATTAAAATCCACGTGTATGAACTATCTGTCAACTGTTTCAGAATTAACTCCATGTGATATGTTTGTTCCAAACCATCCAAGTGATTAGAAACTAAATCACCCACATAATGACCTTCCCACTTCTTTAAGATTTGATTAAATCCGAAGGAAGGAATTAAAAACAAGAAAATCAATGCGAAATTTTTCACCGTCTGCTAATTACCTGTTTACAAGTGTCTTATTGGCCTTTCGCCTTTACCGAGACTAGAACGGCAAATCATCATCTCCTTCTCCTACAAAGGTCTCAGGATTGCTGCTAGGACTTGAAGATGAACTTCCTCCGCCAGCACCAATTGGTTCTATTTTCCAGGCGTCCAATGAATTAAAATAACGAACAATTCCATCTTTTGGATTCGTCCATTCGCGACCTCTTAAGAAAAAAGTAACTTCAACGTTATCACCTTGATTAAAATTATTCAATAAATCAACTCTGTCTTGAACTGCTTGAAACGAAATTGTTTGAGCATATTGCCCTGAAGCATCAACAACAACGAACTCTCTCTTCTTAAATGAATCAGATACTTGTTGTGTTGCTCCGATCACTTTTAACTCTCCTTTTAAAGTATACATAATATTTGGTTTGTTTTAATTATTATTAAATGAAAGTAGCGTTTTCCATGCTTCTTCCAATCTATTCTCTTTTAATAAATTTTGTGCAATCCGATGAAGTTCTTTCTCCAATTCAGCTTGTTCATCCTCCAAAGAAACAAATAAATCACTTAACTCAAGTAATTTGTATTCATTTACATCTGTTTCATTTGGTAATTCTTCAATTCCACCCAACTGACCGAGATCATTTTTTGACAAAATAATTGACGATTTTATATCATTTGGAATTGCATCGTATCCAATGCCACAGGCAGTAATTGGTTTTTCAACTTCAAACATTGAATTTTTATCTGCCCGACAATACCAATTTCCGCCCATCCTTGCTACCAAATCGATTTTTAATTGATCGATTTTCCCATCCTTATCTAAAACATCTTCAGAAATATGAATTTTTTTGACTTCGCAAATAATTAAATTACCTGCCCCACCTTGATCTCCCAATTCTTTAATCTCATTCACTACGCATTCAAATTGAACGGGAGATTCAGCCACTCGAAAAGGACGAATGGTATCAGAAGGAAGTTTGGTAAGTCCAGTTTTTTCAAATTCATCTACATCAGCTGCATAAGGCGAACTTGCCAAAGACATTTGATGAACGATTTGGTGGTTAACAATATTAATAACGACTTCTCCAACCTCTTTGACATTATGAAAAGTGTCTTTATTTGTATTTGTTCGACCGCTACGTGCGGGTGAAAAAATTAAAATTGGAGGATTTGCACTAAAGACATTAAAAAAGCTAAAGGGTGCTAAGTTAGGATTTCCATCCTTGTCAATTGTACTGGCAAATGCAATTGGACGTGGCCCAATAGCTCCCAGCAAATACCCATGTAATTGTGCAATTTGAAGTTCTTTAGGATCGATGCTTAACATGCCACAAAGCTAATAAATATTGCTTTATTTTATGTGTATTTCAAAAAAGGAATCAGAAAAAAATCAGAATGTTGCGATTTTCCACGGTATCGCCGAAATTTAACCTTGCTTTCTTTACGAAAATATTTAATTCGTCATTTTTGACATATTCGCTTCGCGAAATGCGTTTTGCAGCGCGGTTGACAATCCCATAGTTTTTGTATGATCTTCGCGATCTGAATTAACTGAAATGAAAAATTTAGCTGCCATTGTCCTAATTGCCTTATTAAACGGAATCGCTTTTGCTGCTCCTACAAATGACGGAATTGATCCTACAAAAAAAGAATTTCAAAAATGGTCTCGTCAAACATTTGCTTATCCTGAACTAGAATTTAACAAATTCCAAGAAGGTGTAGTTTATGTTTCGTTCAAACTCATGTGCGGGCAATATTTTAATTGAATCTGTAATCTTAGAGGTAATTAATCAAAAAGCAAATGAAATTGTCAACGAAATGCCAAAACAAAATTTGGACGAAAATGATTTTTTGAAGGTACCCGATTTATTATTTCTATCAAGTTTTACATAAAATAAATGAACCGAAAAAGAAAATTACAAGCATGAGAATTTCTGATAAATTTCGACCAGAAAATTTAATTCTGTCAACTTATTGAAAAAATTTAAATTCGCTGTAACTTTTCAATTGATGAATCGTCCCAACAAGAGGAACAATAAAAAATGACAACAAAAGAATACAATGAGTGTGTTGATTTATATGCCGATAATATTTATCGGTTTGTATTGAAACACCTTAAAAATAACGATCTTGCCAAAGATGTTGTTCAAGATACTTTTGCAAAAGTATGGTTAAAAAAAGAGGGAATTGACACTTCAAAAGCACGTTCGTATTTTTTTACTACCGCACGCCATACCTTAATTGATGTGGTTAGGAAAGAAAAAGTCACGACAAAAGAATCTAGCATTGATAAAGAATATTCGCAAAGACCGATTTCAAACTTGGATTTGCAAAGCCAATTACACGAAGCGCTGGATCAATTACCAGACATTCAACAAACAGTGGTTTTATTAAGAGATTACGAAGGATATGGTTATGACGAGATTGGCGAAATAACCGATTTAACCGAAAGCCAAGTGAAGGTTTACATCTTTCGGGCAAGAAAAAAATTACAAGAAATTCTAGTGAGCGTTGAAGCAATATTAGATTAAACGGAAAGCAATGGAGAAGATAGATTTAACAAATTACGAAGCATTTTTCCTCGATTATAGC
Organism: Crocinitomix sp.; assembly: GCA_044361315.1. GTDB lineage: Bacteria > Bacteroidota > Bacteroidia > Flavobacteriales_D > Crocinitomicaceae > Crocinitomix. The sequence goes on from JBIKJA010000008.1 coordinate 65,455, forward strand.
GAAGGGAATTTAAGTGAAGAAGAAAAGTACGACTTGTTTAATTTTTTGGAAGCGCATCCGGAATTAAAAACAGATTTTGAATTGGATTTTGGTGCCATTCAATTGGATGCTGCATCGATTCAATTTGACGATAAGCCAAGCTTAAAAAAGCGAGACGAAGATTTGCTAGTTACTTTGTCAACAATTGACAACTTAATAATCGCGTCAATTGAACGTCAACTTTCTCCTAAGGAAGAAGAATTGGTTTTAGCCTATGTTCGTGAAAACAACCTACAAAACAAATTTGCTTATTACCAAGCCAGTATTTTAAAAGCTGACACCTCAGTTGTTTATCCAGAAAAGGAAAAACTTAAAATGAAAACTGGTGTGGTTATTTCATTCCCGTTTTGGGCAAAAGTTGCTTCTGTTGCGGCGGTAGGACTCCTTTTAATTACCATGACCTTTGATTGGAATAATCCTGTCAATACCAATGCAGGTGGACGAAATAAAGCTACGCTTTTGGGTGATTCAAATTTCCAAACGAAGCCTACAGATAAAATTCAACCTGTGGATGGATTAACACCTGAAAATGGTGGAGGCACTGCCCAACTTCATCCAACAAAACAAAACAAAAACAAATCACTTGATCCTCAAAAAGATCAAGAATTCACACCAGATCAGCACTTTCCTGACAAAATTGTGCAGACACCAGACAGCCAAGACAAAAAAATTGATTCGTTAAATATGGATGAAAATCCAGGAATTGAAATTGTTGAAGACGATCAATCAAATCCTCTTCCGTTTGAAATAATTGAACCGCAACCATCAAACAATGAGGTAGCTGATGTCAAAAAATATCAAAAAGAAGAACCTTACAAAATTGTCACAGATTTAGTAGGAGATTTAGTGAATACGGATATCAATTACACCAAAAACAAAGACCTTGCATCCAATAGTTATGTGGGATATGGGTTTAAAATTGGGTCTTTTGAATTTGAAAGAAAAAAAACAAAATAGGCTGTAACTAATTGTATCTTGCATCGTCCTACAAGAAAGCATTAAAGACAACAAATAGAATTAAAAATTACAAAATGAAAAATAAATTATTTTTACTCGGAGCCCTCTTTATTGGATTAGTTTCAAACGCACAAGAGGAAGGTGATACTACTCGATTTAAAATTGGCAATAAAGAAATCATCATCATTGGTTCAGACACTATGATGGTTGATGTGGAAGGTGATGACAGTAAAGGCAAACCAGGAAGATATGGCGGAGATTTAACGTATTGGGGAGGTTTTGACATCGGAATTAACATGCCGTTAAATGGGAGTTCTCAAACCACTTTTAATTCTCAGCACTTACAAATTGATCCTATAAAATCCTTATCATATTCTTTTAATTTTGGTGAGCAACGCATTCGAATTATCAAGGATTATTTTGGAATCGTTACAGGGGTTGGATTCACCAACAGTCGCTACGGATTCAAAAATGAAAGTCTTCGATTGGAATCAAATATTGATTCAACTTTTGGATATGTCGATACCAATTTATTTACTGGCTTCTCCAAAAATCAATTACGAATCAACTCGTTTAATATACCCATCTTATTTCAAATCAATACATCAAAAAACGAAGACAATAATTTCCATATTTCATTTGGAGCAATTGGCGGAGTTCGAATTGGATCGAACGTAAAATATAAATATGATTTCGAGAACGGCGAGGACACCAAGAATAAAGAAAGAGGCCGCTATAATTTGAATGCTTTCCAACTGATGGCTACCGCACGATTAGGTTATAAAGATTATGGTCTTTTTGTCAACTACAATATACTGACGATCTACGAAACAGGCAAATCTGAAACAGCCTATCCACTTACTTTTGGAGCAAGCTTTCATTTCTAAATTGAAATTAACAAGAATTAACAGAGTTCACTGATCCTTTAACGTTTCATTAACACAAGAAACAAAAAATGATGTGATCTTTGTAAAAGCATTGAGGGCAGTAGTAGATTAACGAATCAAACACCTCAATTTAAAATGACTATTTCATTAGTAAGCGTAATTAAATAGTAGATTTTTTTCATGTCATCCCAGTTGTTCGCCAAAACAACTGGGATTTTTTTTGCTTAGCGATAAGCATCACATTTTGGATAGCTTTTCCCAAACTTACCTTTGCGGTTGCTTCCAAATGCATTACTTTCTTTACATTTTGGATTTCGAAACAAAGGCACTTTTAGGTGAAAATAAATATCCGCTCCATACAAATCGTGCGGCACGAAAAAATTTAAGAGTTTGTCTGTTCCAATGGTAAGACAATAAAGTCTTAAACTTGCGCCTAATTGTAAACGACTGTATTCATACAATGAAATTGGTAGTGCAAAATCAATCCACTTTGTTTCAATTCGTGGCGTAACCGAGATTGAATGTGCGCGTCGTGGACCAAAAGCTCCTTTGGTTCTTGGAATCCCATGAATCCATGTTGCATTGACATAAAAATAACTTGGAATAATATTTCGATCATATTGAACAGAAATGGAAGTTGGTAAACTCATTTTTTCTGGTTTTCTGATCAAACCACTTGTTGGCGTTGCTTCGCGATCGACCAAAATCTCAGGGGCTGTTTCCAATTCTGTGGTCAAATCGGCGTAATTTAAAATTAAATTCTCTCCTAATTCGTATCCGACATAGTTTATATTGGCTGGATTAAATTTTGCATAGCCAATATCATTAATAGATACGCCAATTTTGTATTTATAATGTAATCGATTACAACCTCCTCGTTTTGAATTTGGGTAATAGTTTTCGCATCCGCTTTGCATCCGTTGATAAGTAAAACCGAGATCCAAGCCCCAACCACCTTTCATTGAAAATTCTGGTTGGGCATTCACCATTGCATCTGCATCAAAATTACGTATGACCAAAGCGGTATCATTTAAAACGTTATAATCTAGTGATCGAATACTTGCTGCACCTCCCGCCAAAGGAAATATTTTTTTATAAGAAATTCCAGCCATGTACATGTTGCGTTGGCGACGATGAAAAGTATATCCATAACTCAATTTTCCTTCGGCGTACGCTAAAATATTGGCGCGTAATCTTTTTAATGAATACTCCGTTAAATGTTGCTCGGTATAAGTAGTGATTCCATTTTCGATAAAACGTGCGATAGGTTCGTCAATGCGCCGTGCGTCAACGTACGTATAGCCGCCAAAACTCAACCCAGCAGCATGATTACCCTGACTCCAAACGGCTGATAAAACTTGCACAAAATCGCGGTTGTAGGCGTGATATTTTCCTCGATCAGAGGCGTAAAGAATATCTTCTTCTGCAATCGCACGCGTTTGGTTTAACCTCAGGAAAGATGTATTTTCTAGCGACACCAAATTATTATTGACATAAGCTCCTGCGCCTAAAATGTGAATATCCAACCAAGTTTTGGCGTCTAACATCGACGAAGGGTTGATATGCATCCCATTGGTGGGCGAATAATTAGAACTCAATGACCCAAAATTTTCCTGCGTACGTCCAATCAAGGACACACTAAGTAAAAGTGTTATAATAAAACTATTTTTCAAAATAAACAGGACAATTTTGTAATTGAATTTTTAAAATTAACGTAATTATTTAGATTTGATACAGTTTTAATTAAACTTTAATATTATCAAATTCATATCCTTTTTCCCTTAAGGTTTGAAGGATTTGGGGTAATTCGGCCGATAATTGTAGAAATGCTTTCGTAGAATCATGAAATACCACAATGGCGCCAGGTTGAATTGCTGCGAGAAGTTTCTCAATTCTTTTTTCAGAAGATAAAGTCATGTCAAAATCGTAGGAAATGTGCGACCAAAAAACGGTAGTTAATCCCAATTGTTTTACTAGCCAATGTTGTTTTGGTGTAATTTTTCCATACGGCGGACGAAATAAAACGGAGTTAATTTCTTTCCGCGCTTTTTTTATATCCTCTAGATACGCTTTTGTTTTTAACTTAAACCCATTGACATGTGAGTATGAATGATTGCCAATGGTGTGATCATTTTGAATTATTTTCGAATATAATTCGGGATGTAATTCTACATTTTTTCCGACACAAAAAAAAGTTGCTTTGGCTTGATAGGCTGCTAAGGTTTCTAAAATCCAATCGGTAGTGATCGGATTTGGACCGTCATCAAACGTAAGGTAGATTTTTTTAGCTGGAGATGAAAAAGAAAAATCCCAAATGGCACCCGGATAAAACCGTTTGAGCCATTTGGGAAATTTGTATAATCTCATTTATTGGCCGTTTATTCTGCTGAAAAAAGCTCCAAAAGTTTGATCAATTTGTTGACTTGCCGATGGACTTTGTTTTTGTAAGCTTGGCAAGGCTGATTGAATCAATTCAGTAATTTTAAAGAAATCAGCACTAATTTTTTCTTGATGTACCTTATCCGTACCAAAAATTGCAGAAGATTGATAAAGACTAAAAATTCCGCGATAAGCACTAAACATATCATCAATCATTAACGCTCCAAACTCAGGTTTTACGGATAAATAATAACTAATTTCTTCCTCAAAAAGCATAAACATTTTGTCAGAATATTCTTGTGCTTTAGGCTCATTTCCAGCAATATAATAAGCAGATACGTACGATGGAATCACTTTATCAAAAGGAACATTTTCATGTGGCATTATCTCTAAACCTCTGTTTAATACCTCATTCATTTTCTTTTGAGCTTCCGCCATTGCAGCTTCTGCTTTTTTAATGTCCGCAGGGATTTGACTTGGAATAAACGTACCAACTGGTGTCTTGATTGGCGCATCAGACGCCTTGGCTTGTTCAGACGCCATGATTTGTTTCATGATGTCAATTTTTTGTCTGTTTTCTTCATATGTCTCACCATAAGCATCAGCTAAGATACTGAACTGAACACGGTAATTATTTGTTAAACGACGGGTATAATAATCTACCAAAACGCCTTTTTTCTCCATATTACCCCATTTAAATAAGTTCATGAGGTTTTCATACATCCGTGTTTTGTTTACTTCTCCTAGCGTATTTGGATTTTTCCCAGTTTTCGCTTCAACAGGAACAAGTTTGTACACCAATCCTTCTGAGAAGAAATATTTATCTAAGCCTAAATAAGTGTCAGGATCTGCAGAACTTGCAAAATATATTGGTCGTTTCCAATCAAAATGTGCCACCATGTCCAAGATCATTAAATCTGCTTTGAAAATGGTTGTTTTTGGCATTTTCCAACGAATCACATCAACCATTCTATCCGCATTCTCTTGCGTAATAATGCCTGATTTAAGTGCATTCTCTTTGTTTACTTTTACGCTAAATCCTGATGCAGGTAAAATATAAAGTTTTTGACCCCTGCCTCGATCTTCAAGGTTTGCATCATCGGCTAAATATTCCATTGCATAATCAAGCGGCAAATAATCAAAGGCATCGTTAAAGGTTAACATGATTCCTTGAATATTTTGTAAATCAGTTTCAACCAACCCATAATCTTGACCTTTTTGTAATAAATTCATAATTAGATTACGGAATGTAAAATAATTTGAAGTAGAATCCATGGTAGGAATTGTAGCCAATAAATCTGGTTTTTTAACCGCAAAATTGGTTCCTGCTAACAAGGTATAAAGGTTCAACGCTGCCGATTTAAATGCTGACTTAAACTCTACCGGATTCGCTTCAATTTTTTGGTTGATATTTGCTTCCCATTTCGGATCTAACGTAGGACTGCCCATTGTTAACTGGTTTGTTCCAAGCACATACATGTAATCTCTGTAACCATTTTGACGGTATTGCTCTTCCGTAAATGAAATTGGAAGTGGTTCAGAGTCGTACGCTTTTCGTGTCATTTGCTCAGTATACCAATCGGTATTTAATAAACTTAAGTTACAAACCCGAACATCCGTTTTCTTTCCTTCAACTTCTTGTAAATACCATAATGGGAATGTATCGTTATCCCCATTGGTGAAAATAATCGCGTTTTTATCACAACTGTTCAAATAATTCTCTGCCAAGGCTTGTGCAGTATATCGGTTACTTCGATCGTGATCGTCCCAACCAACAAAGCCCATCAACATTGGTACAGGGATTGTAATTACAATGGCGACAATGGCAACCACATTATCTTTCATTTTTAGTTCGCGCATCCCGATCATTCCGGCATAAGCAACTGCTATCACGGCCATCATATATAAGAAACTCATACCAGCTGCGGTATCTCCTGCAAATAAAATAATCCCGAAAAGGAAAAGACTTCCAACTATAATGGCTAATTCTTTCCAAACCATTTTTTTAAAGGCATCATATAGCGCCAAAACCGACATCCCAATCCAGATAGAAAACGCATAGAAAGAGGCTGCATACGCATAATCACGCTCTCTTGGTTCGATTGGTTTTTGATTTAGGTAAATAATAATCGCAAAACCAGTTAATAAGAACAATAACATAACTAACCACCATCCTGAAGATGATTTTGTCAGCATAAAAATGAACCCAATTAATCCTAAGATCAATGGCAACATGTACATTTTATTATGTCCAGGGTTTTCAGTAATAACCGATGGAGCGTCTGTTTGGTCACCAATATGATGTTGATCGATAAAATTTAAACCAGAAATCCAGTTGCCATCTCGCGGATTGCCATGGCCTTGTTCATCACTTTGACGACCTGAGAAATTCCACATAAAATATCTCCAGTACATCCAACCTACTTGATAATTGGTGAAGTAAGTCAGGTTTTCACCCATTGTTGGCAAACGGTCACCGGTATGACCTGACCAATTTTTGTACCCAGAAATGTGTCGCGGTTCATTGCTGTACATTCGCGGGAAAAAGGTCATATCCGAAGCCTCATAGGTGGGTTTTGAATTAGCTCCATCATAGGTTTTAAAGTACTTTTCAATAACATTTTCTTCTATCGACAATCCATTTTTGGTTGCCAATGCTATCGCGTCTTTTTCTTCTTTAAATCCTTTAATTTCGTTCCCCTTTTTGTCGATTACGACAAATCTTCTCAAATAAACATCACTTCGATCACCCCAAGTTTCACGATCTTCATTCATTTTAGAGTTAAAATATTGACCTCTTAAAATAGGCCAATCCCCATATTGCTCTCTTTTTAAGTAAGCCTCTAAACTCACCAAGTTTTCAGGATCGTTTTCATCCAAAGGTGTATTCGCATTTGATCGAATCACAATCATGGCAAAACACGAATATCCTAAGAAAATCATGGAAGCACTCCAAGTAATGGTATTTAAAACAGGACTCCCCTTCTTTTTAGAATAAATTAATAGGGCAGCGATGAATGATAGCATTAATATAAAAAAGAAGACGGTACCGACATTAAATCCTGCTCCGATTGAGTTTACAAAAAAACGTTCAAATCCTCCAGCTAATTGAACTGTGTATGGAATGACAATCGATTGAACAATACCAAGTGTCACCACCCCAATTATGCCAGTTAAAAGAAATCCGGCAACGGTTGGTTTCTTGAATTTTCTAAAATAAATCACGTATGCCAATACAGGAATACACAATAAGTTCAATAAATGGACTCCAATTGAAAGTCCAATCATAAAAAAGATTAAAACAATCCAACGATCTGGATTTTTCCCAATTACAGATTCTTTTCCTAAAACTAAATCCCCATTAATTTCTTGTTCTTCAACTTCGGCATCCCATTTAAAAATCGCCCAAACAACAATTGCTGTAAAGAAAGAAGACATTGCGTACACCTCACCCTCAACCGCTGAAAACCAAAACGAATCAGAGAATGTATAAGCGATGGCTCCAATCAAACCTGACCCTAAAATAGCCCATTGTTGCCCTTGTGTTAAAGGAGCTGGAGCAGTTGCTTTTAGAGAATCTGGATTTGAATTTTTTGGTGTTTTGCTAAAGATAGAATCCCCCGGATTTTGAATGGCTTTTTTAGCCAACATAGTGATTGTCCAAAATAAAAACAAAATGGTAAATGAACTAGAAAGTGCAGACATGGCATTTACCATCATCGCTGCAGATTCTGGACCGGTAAACATCGTAAACAAACGACCTAACATCATAAATAAAGGAGCTCCAGGAGGGTGACCTACTTCTAATTTATACGCAGTGGTGATGTACTCCCCACAATCCCACAAACTTGTGGTTGGTTCCAGTGTCATAAAATAAACTGTCGTGGCGAAAATAAACACCATCCAACCTACAATCGTATTGATCCTTTTGTAATCCATATTCTTTTTTATAAAGCAGTGCGAATTTAAAAATATATTTCGAGGAATTTCCTTAAAAAACGTGAAACTACTTTATTTGATCTTAGTTTCTTGCATTAATTAAGATTTTTTAAGATTTACCTCAATTTTTTGTATTTGTAAATAGTTATAAATCAATTGTTTTAAGGATTTTTTAATTTTAAGTGATTAATTCTTTGTCCAATTAAAAATTGTAGCTAAATTTGCGTCCGCATTTACGGATGTTGTCTGTCTCATGGTGTAACTGGCAACACGTCTGGTTTTGGTCCAGAAGAGTCTAGGTTCGAGCCCTAGTGAGACAACAAAAAAAAACCTTCCATTTTTTTGGAAGGTTTTTTTTTGCGGTGAACTGGGCGAGAAGTTTATCCGTCTCCTGACGGAAGGCCTAGTGAGACAGCAAAACCCTCGGTTTTATGTGATGGGGGTATTTCTGACCCGCATTTGCCCCACATAGGGTGTGCAAATAAAAAATCAGCCAAAATCTTTCCAACAAAAAAGTCTATGGTTCCGCCAGCAACTGGTTTTTTCTTCATTTTTTTTCATAGCCAAGCAAATGGAATGATGACAGCAAGACCCGCAATGAAGGAGGCTTAAATTCCGATGTAATGGTTTATTAGCATAGTTGGTTAAAATATAAAAGGATACACTAAATGTAATGCATCCTTTTGAATAAACATATTCGATTAACCTAATTTCTTGAATATTAATACCGTTAGGCAAGGTTTTTGGAAGAATATAATTTAATTTGGATAAATTATTGATTAAATTTCGCGTTAGGGATGCAGCGGAAATCCCAAAGTTGGCGGCGTTTGCGACTTTGGATTGGAGTGAAAGCCCGCCTTCGATGATCCCGACTGTAAGTTCGGAATGTCTTAGGAACGCCCAAAAAAGAAGCTAATTTGTGTAAAAAAATAAACCTATTTATTAGTTGGTTTAATTTGGGTGGCAACGATTTTTGCGGATTTGCCGTTTTCTGTCCAAAAGTATAAATTGGTGGAATCTATTTGTTGACTTTGAGTGGCGCAAAGCATGTAGCTGTTTTCGGCATCGATTATAGGACCACGCGCTTTGATGCCTTCGTTTGTAAAGTGCACAAAGCTGATTTGTGACCGCCGGTTTTGTGAAAGGCTATTGTAATGAAAATAGTCGTTTAATCGGAGTTGGTTGTTGCGGTCGGTATCGTTAAAGAATAAATATAGGTTGTTTTGATTTGCTCCGTAGGTAAATGATGAATAATAACCGTAGTCGTTAATTGAATGTTGGAATTTCGGCACCCGTTCGGTCCATAAATGGTTGCCGTTTTCATCAAAATAGGCCACTACGATTGAATTATAATTATAATTTTCGGTAGTGGTTGTGATATTTGTTCGGGGATCATAATTCCGCTCGGTGTATTGATAATAATGTTCACCTAATAGGAAAAAGGAATTATTTTCGAGCATGATGGCGTTTCTTAAAATGATGTCATCCAATTCTTCTGCTTTTTCTATTTTCTTTTCGTCGAAGAATTTTTCGAAGAAGAGTCGTTTGTACTTGTAATAATTTGATGATTTTACGGTCAATTGTGGGGTGATTAAGAGGGTAAAAACCCCGTTTATTGCTTGGTTTCTGGTTTCGTTGATGAAGCCTGTTAGGACTAATTCTTTAGTTGAATTAAAGTTCATGGTAATTCCGTTAATCCATTTGTTTTTAAGGCGGATATCAAATTCTTTGAGGAAATTTAACGTAGGATCATAAGCCCAAAGCGCGTATTTATTTTTGATTAATTCGGTTGGATTATTGTTCATATTGACCACCACATTTGGATCGAATCCATAATCGCAAAGAATATAAAGCGGTGCTTTGGTGGAATATTGGATTTCTTTAATTAACAAACTTTGCTGGGAATTAGGCGATTTAAGATTTGTTTCCCAAGATGTTTTTCCTAAACTATCAATAGCGGTTAAGGATATGCTTTGATCGTAAGATGGATCGAGGCGATCGTTTGAAGCGACAATAAAACCGTTTTTTTCGGTCGATTCTTTTACTTTGTACGTTTCTTCGATACCGATAGTATCGAGAATTCTACCGGTTAATTTTTCGCCAAATTCGTCAAAAGTTTCGAGGTAGATGAGGTTGAATTTATCTTTAATTCCTGTGAGGGTAGAGAACAAGAAAATGGTATTTTTTTGGTAAAAAATTTCGTAAGGTTCGTTGTAAAAATTTTCATCGATCACAGTGAAAAGGTTTACGGTGGAAATTAATTGTAAATTGGATTTATGAAAGCGGGAAAGGTTTAATTCTTGTTTTTTTCTGTTGATACTTAGATAATCGACTGTAAAAATGGCGAGTTCATTTTCACCAACGAATCCCGAAAAGTTACTTTTTCTTGAATTATTGAACGATTGGCCTTGGGTGGGTTTGGTTAAACCACTCCACGTATCCTGTCCAAAAAGTTGGACAGCAAATAAGACCAATGCAATCAATATTTTTTTTTTCATTTTAAGACCCGTTCTTTTAACGCAATTGCTCCGTTTTTATTGGCTAATTGACCACAAGCGGCATCGATATCTTTTCCTCGACTTCGGCGCACATTTACAACCAAGTTAAGGTCCTCCAGGTAAGCAGCGAAAGCATTGACATTTTCTGCACTTGCTTGTTGAAATTCACCTTCATCGATGGGGTTATATTCGATAATATTAATTTTGACAGGCACATTTTTACAAAAGTCGGCTAGTTCACGCGCGTCCATTAAAGTGTCGTTAAAATCTTTAAAGATGATGTACTCAAAGGTGACCCGATTGCCCGTTTTCGCATAATAATATTTTAACGCTTCTGCCAAAACCTCTAAATTGTTACTGTCGTTAATTTCCATGATGCGGCTGCGTTTTGCATCGTTTGCCGCATGAAGGGAAAGGGCCAAATTAAATTTCACTTCGTCATCGCCTAATTTTTTAATCATTTTACCGATGCCAGCAGTTGAAACGGTGATGCGTTTTGGCGATATTCCCAAGCCTTCTTCGGAAGTAATTTTTTCAATTCCTTCCATCATGTTTTTATAGTTCAGCAAAGGTTCGCCCATGCCCATTAACACAATATTGCTCAACGGTTTTTCGAAATGTTGGAGAGACAGCCGGTTTAAAATCAACACTTGGTCGTAAATTTCACCACCACTTAAATTCCGCATTAATTTTAATCGCCCAGTTGCACAAAACTTACACGACAAACTGCAGCCAACTTGCGAAGAAATGCACGCGGTGATTCGGGAGGTGGTTGGTATTAATACACCCTCGGTGATGTGATTGTCAAAACTTTTAAAAGCGCATTTTATGGTGAGATCTTTACTTTTTTGTTGATCAGAAATAGTAATGGCATCGATGAAATAGGTGATTTCAAGAAAATCAATCACTTTTTGCGAAATATTTCGCATTTCAGAAAATGAATGGGCTCCTTTTTTCCAAATCCACTCATAAATCTGTTTCGCCCTGAATTTTTTTTCACCAATACTGGCTATACTTTCCACCAATTGATCCAAATTTAATTCGCGAATATTTGTTTTTTTCTGCTCCATAAAAGGCGTCTCATTACAAATTTAGTGAAACTCAGCCGATATGAGTGAAAAATAATTTCGAATGGGATCTTGAAAAATTAAACCAGCCACATTCGTTTCGGTTTTTTGTGGAAATGTACGCTGAATTATTCTTCCGGATCTTTTTTCCAAGTCTCGCAGTTTACATCAATATTGCAGTTATTCATGCTTTTAATATAGTCAAATGCCGCTTCTTTTGCCTGTTCTTCCAAACGCACATTTTCGCTGCCGCATCCTTCAAATACTTGTAAAATTTGCCCCGAATTTTTATCAATTACCACACATTTTTGGCATTGATTTGGAAAAACAGCACCATTAAATAGAGCGGCACACGAGATAATCAAAAAGCTGGTTAGCGAGATTAAAATTTTTTTTTTCATATCTAACTGAATTTATTTTGAATGAATTCACCAAGTTTTAAGCCGAGGTTACCAATTTGGCGTATTGCAAGGATCGTGTTCAAGTCCCAAAGCTTTGCCGACAGTTTGAATCCCTATTCCTTTTGTATTTACCCACAGATACGCTAAATCAACCGCTACTGTTTTAAATTCGTCGTTGGATTTGTACTTGATATACACCTCGTAATATTGTTCATACCCTGTGTATTTAACTTCAACTCCACTAATTTCAACGGCCTCTAGCACATCATTATCGCAGCAACCACAGTAAATTCCGACTGTTTTTTGTTTTTCTAAGAAGTTGGCTGCGCGGTCTGCATCAGCTTTTGATAAATAGGCCAATTGATCAGCCAGCCCAGCAAAATGGAATACGAGCAGGGTAAAAAGGGATAAAATAATTTTTTTCATTTTAATATAACGGATTTATTTTGCAATGAATTTACAAAAAATTATTTGGAAATACGTGTGTCTTGGGTCGAATTTAAAATTAATTTATGTTTTGTCGAATGAAAATCATGGGATCAAGAGGAAGGGGTTTTCACCGATTGTTAGCTGTAATTTTAATTTTTTTTACTGATTTATCTCTACATTTCTTCTTTTGTAGGTGCGATTGCTTCAATTAAAAGGATGGTGATGTCGAAATCGTTATTCAATCAAATGGCGTCCATACTGATTTTTTGTTTGCCCATTGTTTCTGTCAATTTTGATTGGAAACCGATTGTCCCAATTAGCGATTATCCTACAAATAAAGAATTTTATTATATCAGTTTGGGTTGGGGAGACAAAGGGTTTTTTTTGGATACGCACACCTGGGATGATTTGACTTACCGAGACAGCTTTTAATGCGGCCTTTTCAACGTCACCAAAGACAATGCATGTTAGTTATTTGGAGAGAAAACCCAAACTTTCCGATCAAGTGGTAAACGTTTTCATCACAAAGTACGCATATCTTAAATTGGTTGAGTATATAAAAAATTCGTTTATGCCAACTGATGGAAAGGTCGATTTTATTGCGAATTGCGGGTGTTTGTACAATGATAATTTGCTAGTTATCCCTTTTTGAAACAGTCAATTGATGGAGCATTTAAGAATTAAAATTGATTGGTGTTAAAACTGGCATTTGCTCGCTTTCAGCTGATGGCATTATGCCACATTTTTAGTTTATTAAGATGGTGACCTGCTTCAACAAAATTTTGGCCAAAGTATCTCGCGCTTAAAAAACGGAGATAAAACAATGAAAAGGGATTATTTTTTTTGGTTTTCAGCCATGCGCTGATCACGAATGGCTTCGCTTTTCTCCAATTTTTTTCTCAAAAGTCGTCTCATTAAGGCCATTAGCGCAGTTAAAAGAGGTACTGCTAAATACATCCACCATTTATTCCAACCATCTTGAAAGATGAAAATAATGATTAAGAGCAATGTCACTATGGTCATTGCCCACCAAAATTTTTCTAAAACTGAGTGAATTTTTGCTAAACTTGTCATTGTAATGTATCGTTTATAATCGTTTCTATTGTCACTTTATGGGCACGGTAATCAGAGAAAGTTTCATCTGTATCAACACCATATCCCCAGGTTTCCATATTTTCTCCTTTGATGTAAAAACTTTTATCTGTTTTTACTCTTTTTGCTTTTTGGTCCCAAAACAATTCTTCTGTTTTCAGGGTTTGTTTCTTGTCAAAGTTGGTAAAGATAACATTATTTCGAGCAACAATAAGATTTTCAATCTCACGAATTTCGGCGTAATCAGCCGTAAGTGTTGAAACGATGGAGTCCTTTTCTTTAAAAAAATTTACTTGAATTCCGTTTTTGAAGATCGTTTTATCTTCTGGGACATTAAATTTTTCCATGCGGGTTGCAATAATTTCATACACAACTACTCCTGAATCCAAATAAAGGGTGTGCATGTCGTTCACAATTTCGCTTGGAGTTTCGTCCGTTGCGGTGACTGTTGTGATTGTTTCTAAATCGTTTTCACATGAAAAAAGCATTCCCGCTAAAAAAATAGCGGGAATGCAAGTAATTTTTAAATATGGTTTGAATTTTTCCAATAGAAACCTCTATCTAACAGTTGTGCTTTCTCCCCAGCACGAACAATAATGTGACGTGCCCATCGATACTCCTTCGTTGAAAATATCGGTTGAAGTTGGTGCGCTGCTTAAAAACCGGTCGCTTCCAACATCTGTTTTGCCCGCTGCGATGGCTTTTCTTACATAATCATTTGCTAACCAATAGTTCGCTTTTCTTTCATACGTTGAAGCACCACAACCATTTGCTGTTGCAGCAATTGCATTCGCACAAATCATATAAGCTTCGCCTTTATATTCACCGCTCCCAACTTTAAGAGCAGTATTAAACGCTGCTTTGTAAGAGCCAGCTTTGTATTGTTGCGATGCTAGTGCATAGAAATATTTGTCTTTGTTTGGACCGTTTCCTTCTAATTCAATTGCCCTATCTAAATATTTTAAAGCTTTGGTAGTGTTGTTATTTCCAACTGAATAATTGTATCCAAAAAAGTATGCATCAGCAGAAGGAGCTAATAAAATTAGGCTATCCACGTATTTCCCATAAACTACAGTTGATTGACATTCTTTCAAGTCCATTAAAGCCAAGTAAGCTTTAATTTGTTTCATTTTTGTGGCACTGTCAGCAGGAAGAGAATTTAATTTTTTATCAAATACAGTCTCTAAAACAGTACAATCATTTGCAACTTTTAGGAAGTTTTTATCGAGAAATGTTTGTGCACCATCAATTCGTTTAACTTCATTTTCGTCGTTTGCTGCTTTCGCTTTTTCAAGTGCTAAGCCAAGATAACCGGTTAAAACGATATACTCTTCGACAATAAACCCTCTTATTTCCTCTTGTTTATCATTAGGAGCCAAGTTGAATTTATTCATGATTAAGTGCTGAAAATACAACTTAATTGCATTAGCTTTCCCATTTTCTTTAGAAACATGGATGCATTTTTCAAATAACCTATCTATTTTTTCATAATCTGTTGATTTATCATTTATCAATTTGACTACATAATCAGACGTCCAAGCTGGATCGTCTACTAAAAGCATTCGCTTTTCATAGATCATGATTAATGTATCGTTCAATTCTTTTGAACGAGCAACGTTTGCGCTATCGGCTAATAACTTTGTATAAATAACGCGACCGTTAACGTAAAATTTTCCGTCCATTAATGAGTCATCACAAGCCAAAATTGCTTTGGTCCAAAAGTAAGCTGCGTCTGCGTATTGATTTTGTTTAAGATAAGTAAAGTACAAACTTTTATATTTTGCACAATCACTTATTGCTGTACTATCTTGCGCTTTTAGAGTAGTCCCTAAAAATAAGGTTAAGATAAAAGCACCAATTATTCCTTTGAGTTTCATTTGTAATTATTCTTTATTAGTTTTTAATTGTATTTACGTTTTATAAACCATTTATTCGAAGCTTGAGGCGTTAAAGAAAAGCCAACAAAGAATCCTAAATATTGTTCTTTAATTAATCCATTATCTGTTGTTCCTAAACTTCCTAAGTTGGCACCAAAATTTAAATTTGTATTTGATTTACCTGTGTTTATTGGTACCCCTATTCCAAAACTCATGCCATAATTGTCAATAGGGGTAATTATACCGAGGTTATTTTTAACCTGTAATTCGGTTTTTGCATAGCTAAATCCAATGCGATACGTTAATTTTGATAGAATTGGAGTAGTTGGAAGAAAGCCACCTGTGATTGGTATCCATTGAAAACCAAGCCCTAAGCTAGTTCGATCTTTTAATCCGCCTGAAGTTTCTTCACTAGAAAAAGTGGTGCTAAATTTCGACCATTTTTCCATTCGTCCATCTAATCCAATTAATAATACACCAGCCGATTTGTAAGGTCTAAAACGATATTCAAATCCAACTCCGAAAGATTCTGGTTTGTAAAAACTTCCTTCGTTATTTTGGACTAATTCAATCGTGTCTAAAACTGCCACACTTTGACCTTGGTAAAAACTTCCTATATAAGAGAATGAATAAATATCTTGAAACGACCGAACATTGGCGCCTGGCGAATAGGTAGCTCCAATAGAAACCATACGCATTAATACATTTGAATTAAATCCAAACTGATAATTTACACCAATTTCAGCCGAAAGTCCGGAAACTCTTAAACCATCTATCACTCTTGAATTAAAAATAGAAGCTGTAGATGGAATGTATTCAGCAGAGCGAATTTGTTCAGATGATCCGAATAAATAATTTCCATTAATTCCTAATGAGAATTGTTTGGTTTTGACTCCAATAACAGGAAGTTCGTCTTTTTTTCGTTGAGTGGTGTCTTTTGATTCAACACGAATAGAAATGGTGTCCGCTTTCATTGAATTTAAAGGTCGATATCCGATCCCAAAATTTGCAATTCTAATTCCGCCTGATCCTTCGTTTACATAAAGCTGAGTGGTGTCTTCGCCTGAAACTGTATATTTTGTAATTCGGTACCCCGTAAATGAATAAGGTTTGAACCCAAACGCCATTCCCCAATTTTTTTTCAGTGGAATTCCCAATTGGATTTGATTAATTCCAAAATGGCGTTGATTGGTTTGAGCTGATGCGGTTGAAAAATTAGACACCCTTCCGTTTAAACCGATTTGAAGAATGGGTAAATAAGGAGCTAAATACGAATAAGATGCAGGGTTTCCTGTATTGACGATGGTAGAATCAGTGTTTGCAAGGTAGACGTTCCCCATGGCAGCATAACGTGCGTATATATCAGAACCCAACTCACCTAAACCAAATGAACTATAAGGCGATTGTGTTCCTTTTTGGGCGATTGTAGCGCTCACACCACATATCGCAAACACGAAAAAAACTACACTTTTAATTTTTAACATTATACTTTAAAATTTCGTTTAAACCGTAAATGGTTAAATCACAATCTGCAAAGATCGTATTTTTAAATTCTTTTTCAAAGTAATTTGAATCTCCTCCAGTCATAAAAATTGTTAATTGCCCAAAATCATTGGTATAACGTTGAATAAATCCATTTATTTCATGGTGAATCGCTTGTTGTACTCCATTTAGAATACTAGATGCAGTAGTAGTGCCAAATCCATACGCAAAATTTTGAGGTTCAATTTGAGGCAAATGAGCGGTCATTTCATGTAAGGCTTGATATCGCATTCGTATGCCAGGACTAATGTTTCCCCCTAAATATTCTCCTTTTGAGGTCACCAGGTCATATTTAATGCACGTACCTATATCAATACAAAGGGAATTTAAATTTGGATTTTTAGCCCAAATTGCCACCGCATTTGCCAAACGATCTTTTCCTAAGGTTTGAGGTGTCTCGTATTTGTTGATTAATAGATTTGGTGTTTCATTGGTCAGGATGATTTTAAACACGACTGGTGTCTTCAAAATGGTGTCCGTAACGTTAGAAATGATAATTTTTTTGATTAATTTTTCTTGCGATTGAATCCAATTCTCAATTTCTACCGCATTTTCTTGATCAAAACTTATTTTTTTTACGAGCAGGTCATTTTCATCGAAAATCGCCATTTTTGTTGCTGTATTCCCCTGATCAATGATTAGATTCATGCGGTAAAATTCGGAACAATTTCTAACACGACCGCAAAAAACAGAAAAAATTAATGTTAAATCTATTGTACATTAAAATTCCTTGCTATCTTTGCACCCACATAATTGGAAGGTGATATAGCTCAGTTGGTAGAGCAATGGACTGAAAATCCATGTGTCGGGGGTTCAAATCCCTCTATCACCACAAAAAGAAAACCAAGTACGACAGTACTTGGTTTTTTTGTTGGGCTCAACTGAAGCTCGCTTCGGTTTGGGAATATCATGAATCAAGCGCAAAAATTTGAGAAATCAACTAAACTAATTATCTAAAAAGGTTCATTTTCGTCTGAAGCCTCGGGGCGAATAATTTTATTAATTTCTTCTTCGGTGTCGTTGAGCTTTTTACGACAGAAATCGACCAATAATTTAGCTTTTTTAACTTGGTTTGCCAATTCATCAATGTTGATTTCTTTTCGCTCTAATAGGCGAACAATGCTTTGAAGTTCTTCCAAAGCTTCGTCATATTTTAAGGTTGGATCTAATGTTGGTTCCATATACTAGTTTTTTTTGGTGTCTGTAATCTTGCTGGTGATTAAGGTTTTGTAAGAAAGTGTTTTCATAATTCCACCGTTTAATTCACCTGTGTATTTATCGATGTCAATATTCTCGATGGTGGAAATGGTATAACCTTTCTTTAAAAGTTGTTCTGGATTTAATAAATCCAATAGTTCGTTGAGGTTAGCTAGGTGAATTTTTGATTTATCCACCAAGTTTTCTCCCATCAACATAATTTTTTCTAGTTGTGAATCGAGTTCGGTACTTTTTTTGAGGTCAATTAGGTTAAGTGCATAATTTTTAATGCGACTGAGGTTTAGTTCGAGTTTCGATTTTTCGGTTTCGATTAATTCGGACGAAGAAAGTTCTAACCCATGCACTAAATCTTTGATGAGGTTATTTTCAGTTTGTAGGGTATTTGTTGTGGCATAGATTAAATTTTTACTCAAGTGATAGAACTCATCCTTTCTACCCGCCACAATTTCCATAATTCGAGTGATGATGGCATCAAAAGCCGTGTTCATTTCACTTGCAAAAATGCCAATTCGTTCGTATAAAAATTTTGCAACGGCAGTTGGGGTGATTTCGTTATGATGTGCCACTAGATCTGCCACCACTTCGTCACTTTCGTGACCAATTCCTGTAATTACGGGAAGTTTACTTAAGGCGATTGTCTTTGCAATTTCATAATCATTAAACACATTTAAATCCATTTTACTTCCACCACCTCTGACCACAATAATAAGGTCAACTGAATATTCATTGGCTTTGTTAATAGCAGCAACAATTTCCTTCACCGCATAATC
Organism: Crocinitomix sp.; assembly: GCA_044361315.1. Classification (GTDB taxonomy): domain Bacteria; phylum Bacteroidota; class Bacteroidia; order Flavobacteriales_D; family Crocinitomicaceae; genus Crocinitomix. The sequence continues at coordinate 84,550 of JBIKJA010000008.1, forward strand.
TCCTTGTACCGAAGCAGAAAATTCTTTTACTTTAAAATTGGTATAAATTTTATTGTTGAGCAATTCTGTAAAAAAATCACGATAACCCGAAGTGTTTGGCGATCCCACCAAGGCAATTTTTTTGACGATGGCAGGAAGATAAATGGCTTTTTGTCGATTAAATAGACCTTCGGATTTAAGTCGGAGAATCGTTTCCTTTTTTAATTTTTCAATTTCACCGTAGGTGATCGAAGGGTCCACATCCAAAATATTGAGCTTTAAGCCATAAATTGGATGAAACTCGATGCGAATATTTATGAGAATTTTATTTCCGTGCTTAAAAATGGAAGGCAGTTCACCATTTAATTGCGTATTGACACGATTGAAGGTGTTAAACCACATATTCGCTGCAATTTCAGCGACTCGTTTACCCTCTTTTGAATCGGCTAAATCTAAATAATAGTGCCCGTTTTTTTCTTGAACTTTGGTGATTTCTGCCAAGACCCAAAAATTTTTCAAGGCAAAATTATCCCTGACAAATCGCTCAAGTGATTGATTTAAGGCGCTGAGTGTGTATATGTTTCTGGTTTCTTCCAAGTGGTAAGTGCTTCTGTAAAGATAAGTAATCCATTATCGACTTATTAAATATGGGCCAATTTTTTTGAAGAAGCTTTAAAATCAGAAATGGAGGCGAAACAATAAATTAATCTTGAATCAGCTTAATAGCCAATTTTAGTGCGTACGCGCGACATTACCTCATCTGAAATTTGACGTGCTTTAATAGCTCCTTTTTCAAGAATTTCATCAATTTCATTTGTATTTTGCATGAAGTAATCAAAACGAGTTCGTTCAGAGGAAAAACGTGTTAAAATTAATTCGAGGATGGCATTTTTGGTGTGTCCATAACCCCAACCACCATTGGCATAATTTGCCCGCATGGTTTCGATTTCAGTTTCATTCCCGAGTAGAGCGTAGATTTTGAATGCGTTGCAGGTTGTTGTGTCCTTTGGTTCTTCAAGTGGCGTACTGTCGGTAACGATGTTATAAATTTGTTTTTTTAATTCTTTTTCAGGAAGGAAAATATTAATGGTATTGCCTTTTGATTTTGACATTTTTGCGCCATCGGTGCCAGGAACCAATTTGGTAGATTCATTTATTTTAGCTTCTGGAATGACAAAAGTGTCTCCCATCAAGTTGTTAAATCGACCTGCAACATCGCGGGTAAATTCAAGATGTTGAAGTTGATCATTTCCAACAGGAACAAATTCAGAATCATACATTAAAATATCTGCCGCCATTAGCATTGGATACGTAAATAGGCCGCCATTGACATCTTCCAAACGATCGGCCTTATCCTTGAACGAATGTGCTAACGTTAAACGTTGGTAGGGAAAAAAGCAAGATAAATACCAAGCTAATTCGGTGGTGCGAGGCACATCACTTTGACGGTAAAATATGGTTTTATCCGTATCAAGGCCAAAAGCCAACCACGTAGCAGCTGTTCCGTGCGCGTTGTCACGCATGGTTTTTCCATCTTTTATTTGGGTAAGCGAATGCAAATCTGCAATAAAAAGAAACGACTCATTGTTTGTTTGAGTTGCCATTTCGATGGCGGGTTTGATTGCACCTAAAATATTTCCTAAATGTGGAATTCCAGTACTTTGTATGCCGGTTAAAATTCTAGCCATTGTCAAATAATTAGCAAATGATATAGTGTATTTATTTAAAGCCTCAAAAGTAGCAATTAAGGCGCAATTCACTCACAATCCTATCACAAAATTTATATTCGGATTGATTCTCAGCTAAGACAGCAAAATAAACTTTGAAATTTTGTACTTTTGCACCGAATGAGAACTGCGCTATTACCGTTAATTATTATTTACCGCATTTATTTCGCGGTGATTTTTTTTCTCGTTCTCTTAATCCTTTACCCTGTTTTTTGGACACTGTTGTTAAAACGTTCCAATTTTAATAGGGTTTTTAAGTTAAAAGTGATTACGGCGCGGATAATCTTGTTTTTAGATTTTATTGGCATGAATCGATCGGGCGAATTGCCGCAAGTCGGTCAAGGGCCTTTTGTGATTTGCACCAATCATTCGTCGTATTTGGATATTATTTTAATGTATCGGATTTTACCAAAACAGCGATTTTTATTCATTGGCAAATCGGAATTATTAAAATGGCCGATTATGAATATCTTTTTTAAAAAAATTGACATTGCAGTCGATCGGAATAAACGAAATTCAGCAATGCGTTCGATTGTGCGGGCGCAAGAGGAATTAGCAAATGGTTGGTCGATTGCTATTTTTCCAGAAGGGGGTATCCATCCAACAACGCCTTTGTTGGGAACATTTAAGAACGGCGCTTTTAAATTAGCGATTGATGCACAAGTACCAATATTGCCCATCACTATTTTGGACAATTGGAAAATATTTAGTGCCGAACCTCTTTTTACGGGTGGCGCGCAACCAGGGATTTCGAGGGTAATTGTTCATTCACCAATATCAACCATTGGTTTAGATAAAAATGATTTAATATCTTTAAGGCAAAAAACATTTGACACGATTAATGCGCCTTTACTGAAGGCACATGAAAAAACGAAGAAACATGGAAATTAACGACGCAATCATTGATCACATCGCACATTTGGCTCGTTTGGAGTTTAATGGGGTTGAGAAGGAAAATATTAAGAAGGATTTGACCAACATCATTGGTTTTATCGATCAATTAAATGAGGTGAATGTGCATGGGGTAGAACCGCTGATTTATATGACGGATTCGATAAATGTGTTAAGGGCTGACGAATACAAACCTGAAATTACGCAAGCGGAAGCCCTGAAAAATGCGCCTTTACACGATTCGGATTATTTCAAAATTGCGAAGGTTTTAAAAAGTTAATTTTTCAAATTAATTGTGTCGAATAATTGATTGGCGGGAGCGAATTAATTGAATTGAGATTCAAACAAAAGATATAACATTCTTTAACAAATTAATTGTGTAGGAATTTTTTTAAATTCCTTATTTTTGTTAGCTATGGTGCGTTGGATAGTTTTTGTATTGGTTGTCTTTGGATTTGGGAGATCTTTTTCTCAAAATGATACAATTAAAATAGGTTTAACAACTAATTTGGTGGTACCCGCTGGTCAACAAATAAATATTGATTCGTTACTTGCAATTGAACCCAACATTGAACTAAATCCTAATTTTTACAAAACACGTTATAACGAAACAGATTTGTTGTATAAAATTACCGACAATAAAGGCAATGGTTTTGATAGTTTGTACGGAACACGAAACATGCGGCCAATTTTGCACGGGGTGGCTTATCGTGGTGGTGGGAATAATTATTATCACACCGTAGCCAAACGCGACAATCACAATCCGATTCCACCAGATGGGATTAGTAATTTATGTGAAGAAGGCTTTTCGAGAGGGATTTATTTGTACCGTGAAAATTTTGAATTTTCACCACTTGGTGACACTTGCAATTGTATCGATAATTCGTACAATCAATTTAAATACGAACAAAAAGATTATTACGATTCATCACATGTGTATGATATGTTGCAATCAACTTACGAATCGGCCATTAGCCCTGAGATTGGGCCAATTTATTTGCATTGTTGGAATGGTTGGCATGCTTCTGGCTTTATTGCTGCGGTGATGCTCAAACAATTTTGTGGTTTTTCAAGTTGGGACGCGGTGAATTATTGGGATTTAGGAACGGATGGGGCAAATACTAGTCCGAGGTATCAAACCCAACGGGATCGGATTCGAAATTTTGAGCCTTATCCTGAATTTATGATTTCGGATTCGTTGAAGGCGTGTTTATGTCCTCCACTTCCAGCACATATCGACAGTTCGCAATTACACATTGAAATTGAGCATTTAGTAGTGGTTCCTGAAGCAATTCCCGTTGGATTTCATATTGTATTGTACAATGTGGAGTTTGCACCAAGCATGACGAGTTTTTCAAATATTGCACAAAATCCGGATATCATTAACTTAAAAAGGGCCTTGGATGTAGACACGAATTTGGTGGTTGAAATTGGTGGCTATACAGACAATTCTGGGTCGGTTGAAAAAAACATCACTATTTCTCGACAAAGAGCGGAGTTTGTGTATAATCATTTAATTCAATCGGGATATAATCCTGCACGCATTTCTTTTCACGGATATGGACCTGAAAATCCGATTTATAGCAATAGCACAAAATCATCAAGAGAAGCAAATCGGCGAATTGAAATTAAAGTGATTAGTAAAACGGGTCATCGTTCAGATCGGTTAGTCGACGAAAAAGGGACGAATGTGCAAACAGTGTCAAAACCGCAACCTAATCGATTGTTGTCCTATTATTTAGCGAATAAAACAGAGCCAGGTTTAGGCAATGTTTTTGTAATTGATTCGTTGGTTTTTGCTTCGAGTAGTTTTCAATTACCAACAACCGGCAAAGGGATTGATAATTTAAATGCATTGGTGACCTATTTAAATGAAAATAAAAATATTGGTGTTACGATTAACGGATACACAGATGCTTCTGGGATTGAGGATAACAATAAAATTCTATCGGAAAATCGTGCAAAAGTTGTGTATGATTACCTAATAAAGCAAGGGATTTCGCCAGAAAGATTGGTTTATAATGGTTATGGTTCTAAAAACCCAATTGCCACCAATGCTTATTTGTGGGGCCGTGATCAAAATAGACGGATTGAAGTAGAATTTAGAATTCGCTAGTTTGAGTGCAAAAATGAGGGATTGAGGCGAAATGGAAAACAAGACACAAATTTCTCAATTTTTTAGTAAGAGAAGGGTTTACCTAGCTATTTTTATTTGTCTTTCGATTGTTGGGGTGATTTATTTCCTTGAATGGCGCAAAGGCAGTCAAAATTTAATGACCTTGCATTGGACAGGAATGAGCGGAGTTTATTTGTTGTTAGGTCTTTTTTTTATGGCCTTGCGTGATTTGGCGTATATGTGGCGCATTCGAATTTTGACGGACAGGGAATTAAGTTGGAAACAATCTTTTAATGTAATTATGTTGTGGGAGTTTGCTTCGGCGGTTTCGCCAGGCGTTGTTGGCGGTTCGGCGGTTGCTTTTTTTATTTTGGAAAAGGAAAAAATACCTTTAGGAAAATCGACAGCTTTAGTCATTATCACCTTGATTTTGGATAATTTATTTTATGTTTTGATGATTCCGTTGGTATTGTTTTTTATTGATGTTGTTGCCTTATTTCCGGTGCAGTTGTCTGCAATGGCGAAAACTGGAATGGGTGTTTTTTGGATAGGTTATGGGATTATTGTTGGAATAACACTTGTGTTAATTGCTGGGGTTTTTGTTTCGCCAAAGATTATTTATTTTTTTGTGAAATTAATCTACAAATTACCTTATTTGAAACGCCGTGCTGAAAAAGCGGACCAATTTGCAAAGGACATTGAAATGGCATCAGTTGCGCTGAAAAATAAACGGATGTTGTATTGGATTAAATTGATTTTGGCAACAATGGGCGCCTGGTTTTCGCGGTTTTTGGTGGTTAATTGTGTGCTATTTGCTTTTATTGGGCTAAATTTTTGGGACAATTTCATTATTCTTGGACGCCAATTGATTATGTGGTTGGCCATGTTGGTAACGCCCACTCCAGGAGGCAGTGGGATAGCAGAATATGCTTTTTCTGAATTGTTTGCCGATTATGTGCTTGGCGCAGGCGTGTCAGCGGTAGGTTTGGCCTTGATTTGGAGAACCTTATCTTATTATCCTTATTTATTAATTGGTTCGATTGTTTTGCCGAAGTGGTTAAAGAAGTAGTATTTTGTTGAATTTTCCCTCAATTTTGCGTAAGTGATGGAAGTGGCAGCTCCCTGACATCCCGACGATTCCGACGTTTCAGTTGGGATGTCGGGATGTCAGGGACTATAACGTACAGCACGACCCCGACGATCCCATCCCCAAAGAGTTGGGGATGGGATGTCGGGGATACGCCCAAATAAAAAATCTGATGACGAACTTGTAACTAAATTCTTTGACGCAGTTAATAGGAAAAGAAAGATAATCAAGTAAGAGATGAAAAGGGGACTAGCAGTATTGATTTTTTGCCTTGCAGGAAGTAGGGTGATTGCACAGGATTTACTTTTGGAATATGGTCAAAATTCAGGGAATAATTTTAATGGGTGGTTGGTGGATCCATATTCGGTTTTTGACGAGATCATATTTGAAGAAACAGGTACCACTTTTTACAGTGCAGAAGGTGGAAATTTTTCGGTTTCTTTAACTAAAAAGGTTGAGGATTTAAATGATTATCAACGTTTAAGTGTGCTTTTTAATTTTGAAGCTGTGAAAAACTGTGTTTTAGCGCATGTTGTTTATTCAGTTTCTGAAGATGGGAAAAAGTGGAGACATTTAAATTTAAGCAGAAACAATGTGGCTTTGACAGTGGCGAATGATTCGTTGGATATTCAATATATTCGTGCTACTGCTACAGCGGAGTTTGGGAACAACGGGAGTTTGGTGTGCGATTATGTGAAGGTAGAAGGTTTTGATCCGATAACTGTGACGATGATTGAGGAGTATGAGACGGAAGTTGCAGAAGATGAAGCCTTTTATATTTTCAATTTTGGACACACTTTAAATATTGAAACGAAAATTGAACAGTCTTATGATGTCATGATCACATCAATCAGCGGGCAAATCGTTTACCGTGAGCGGGTGGTGGGAAGTAACAGAATTCAATTACCCGAAGATTTAATGGGAATTTATGTTGTAACGGTGCTTCATAACAACATTTTTCAGGCTTCTAAAAAGGTTGTTTTTGAATAGGTTAAAATAATTTCTGGAACTTTTTGAACGTAATAGAGCCATTGTCTGTTCCCCCGCAATTATTTTCTTTTGCCCAAGTATGGTAATTAGCAACGCGGTTGGACGGACTTGGATGGGTACTTAAAAATTCTGGCGGGGAGGCTGATCCAGAAGCTTCAATTTTTTCAAAGAATCCAGCGCCACCATCTGCTGGCCATGTTGTACCGCAAAGATATTCAACTGACATACGGTCAGCTTCTGTTTCGTGCTCACGGCTAAATTTTAGTCCAATTAAACCAGAAGTAATTTGTTTTAGGGCTTCTCTTTCGCCTAATGTCGCACTTACGAGGATATTAATTCCATATAATTTGGTCATTTGTCGGGTAGAGTGTCTTAAATCGGCATGACCCATTTCGTGGCCCATCACACCGGCTAATTGCGCTTCATTTTCTAAATATTTAATGATTCCGGTGTAAAAATAAATGTATCCGCCAGGTGTGCAAAATGCGTTTAGGGTTGAGTCGTTATCGATAATCCTAACGCGCCAAGCAAAATCATCTTTGTGACGTACTTTGCCGGTTGCAAGGATTTTATCGCGAATACCGTAGATGTATTTGTAGGCAGCTACGTTCCGAGATGAGTCTAAAATATTAAATTGTGCTTTGTCGTTTTCAATTTCTAAGGCCACTTGAAGTCCTAAATCCTTATCTTGTTGAATGGTAAAAAGATTTATTCCGCCTTTTGGAGCGGCTTCAGAGCCATCTTTACCCACACCACATGCGGTGAATATGAGTGCTAATGCGACAATTTTTAATTCTATTTTTCCGATCATAACGTACAATAAAGCTAATGTGAAGCAAAATTAATACGATTAAGGTGAATTTGAATAAATGAAGCTAAAAAATCTAAATTATTCTTTTATTGGACAATTTTTTGGGACAATTGGTATGATGTAACCACCTAAATAAAAACGCCAAATTTCACACTGACATATAAAACTAAAAATCCGACAAAAGAACCTAGCAATATTTCGTTAAGGGTGTGCGCTTTTACGTATAATCTTCCTGCGGTGATTAGGCCAGACAAAACAAGGAGATACATAATCAAATACAAATTAGTTGGGGTTGAATTAAGTTGTAATGGAAGTTGTGTTTGGCTGTATCCAATAATTGCACCACATAAACCAAAGATAGCTGCTGCATGTACGCTAATTTTCACAAAAAAATTCACAAATAGAATTACGACAAAAACTAAGACTGTTCCAAACAGAAAGCCAAAAAGGGCAGGGTGAACAAAATCGAGAGGAATTTGACGGCGGATGTAGATATAGGCTAAGATATAATAAAGACATCCTAAAATAAGTGGGTAGGTGCGTTCTTCCCTTTTTTCCATTTTTAAGCTAGAAATCATTTTGCTAGAGTACATGATTAGCAAGCTGAGCAAAGGAGCTAAAACGGTAAGAATTCCTATAATAATGTATAGGAATAGTTTTAATTCGAACGGGAAATAGCAAAGAGCATCTAATTTATTGTACGAAAGAGGCAGGGTATCAATTGAAAACAAAAAATACAGGCCCAAAAGGGGAATTAAAATCGGGTGGAGTAAGTAGGAAAGTGTGTTGAAGAAATGCTTTAAAATCATAATTCTTTTCTCAACCTTGCGACAGGAATATCTAATTGTTCGCGATACTTTGCTACCGTTCGGCGGGCGATGTTGTATCCTTTTTCTTTCAAAATATCTGTCAAGCGTTGGTCTGTTAACGGACGTTTTTTGTGTTCAGCGTCGATAGCATCTTGAAGAATTTTTTTAACTTCTCGCGTAGAAACTTCTTCGCCTGTTGAGGTTGAAAGAGATTCTGAAAAGAAATATTTTAATGAGATAATTCCATAAGGTGTTTGAATATATTTAGAGTTTGCCACCCTCGAAATGGTAGAAATATCCATTTCAACAATGTCCGCAATGTCTTTTAGAATCATTGGGCGGAGATTGGTTTCATCGCCTGTAAGGAAATATTCTTTTTGGTATTCTAAAATGGTATTCATTGTTAATAAAAGGGTGTGTTGTCTTTGTTGGATTGCGTCAATGAACCATTTCGCTGAATCTAATTTTTGACGGACAAATTGAACCGCTTCTTTGTCTGATTTATTGCTTTTTGCACCTTCTGAGTATCCACGAAGCATATTTTCGTATGTTTTACTCACTTTTAGTTGAGGCGCATTTCTACTATTTAAAGTCAAACTCAAATCCCCTTCGTCGTCAGTCAAAATAAAATCAGGGATAATTTGCTGAATATTTTTTGTGTCGGTAACTTCTTTTAACGAGCTTGCAGGTTTTGGATTTAGTCGTAAAATTTCTGCAATTGCATCTTTTAAATCTTCGTCGTCAATTTCAAATTTTAATTTGATTTTATCGTAATGTTTCTTCGTGAATTCGTCAAAACATTTTTCTAGGATTTTTTTTGCAGTGTAAACAGCAATGTCACCGTGGTGACGACGTTCAAGCTGAAGGAGTAAACATTCTCTTAAATCCCTTGCGCCTACTCCAGAAGGTTCAAAATCCTGAATGATAAAAAGTACATCTTCAACATCTTCTTCAGTGGTATTAAGTCCAGCGCCAAACGCTAAATCGTCAACAATTGCTTCGATATCTCTTCTTAAATAACCATCTTCATCGATATTACCGATGATGTTTTCAGCGATTAATTTTTCGCTTGGAGTTAATTTTCGTAGCATTAATTGACTTTCAAGAATATCGTGAAATGATTTTCCACCTGACAATGGAACAGATCTTTCTTCTTGGTCTTTGCTCGTATTATTTATCGATGTTTTATATTGCGGGAGATCATCGTCAAGATAATCGTTGATATCAAAAGCTTCGTTGGCATCTGACACATCCCCTTCATTTTCGTAATCATCTCCGTAATCGTCCGTTTCTGCTTGCTCCTCGTTTCCTTCTTCCAAAGCAGGGTTTTCCTCAATTTCTTCTTTAATACGTTGTTCAAGATCCATGGTAGGAACTTGCAATAATTTCATCAGCTGAATTTGCTGAGGAGACAATTTTTGAAGTAACTTCTGACTTAAAGTTTGTCTTAACATTCGTATTTTATCTTGATCTGTCTCAAAAATACGAATATTTCCTGAAAATCATCTTGTATAATGGATATTCTCAACTAGTAGAATTAAGAAAATATTATTAGAGAGAAATGAACGGCGAAACAAAAAACGAAAAAACAATCAAAAAATGATTAAAATTTAATCAAAAATTGTATTTTTGGGGTGTGGAAGAACGAGTATATAAAATTGCTTTGAGTTTATTGCAAGGGATTGGTGTTATCAAAACCAAGACATTAGTGTCTTATATTGGTGGTGCTGAGGCAGTTTTTAAAGCGAGTGACAAGGAATTGGCTGCGTTGTCGATTACCAGTTTAAAACGAATTAAAGAATTGAAACGTAAAGAAGCGTTGGAAAGGGCACTAGAAGAAGTTGAATTTATTGATAAAAATGGAATCGAGTTACATTATTACCAAGATCCGAATTATCCAGTTTCTTTAAGATTTTGTGAAGATGGGCCACTTGTTTTATATTCTAAAGGAAATGTACAATTTAACAAAGAGAATATTGCGGTGGTGGGAACGCGTAAGGCGAGTAATTATGGGAAAATGCTCGTTCAGGAATTGATCAAAGACTTGGCGCCAAGGGGGGTTCAAATTATCAGTGGATTGGCACACGGGATTGATAAGGAGGCGCATGAGGCGGCATTAGCGAATGGATTGTCGACAATTGCAGTTTTAGGGCATGGACTAGATTTAATTTATCCAGCGGCGCATAAAAATTTGGCCAATAGGATGTTGGAGACGGGGGGCGTTGTGACAGAATTTCACAGTAAATATCCAGGCGATCCTTCTAATTTTCCTAAACGGAATCGCATTGTGGCTGGACTTTCAAGCGCGACGGTGGTGATTGAAAGCGCAATTTCAGGCGGTTCTTTAATTACGGCCAATTTAGCAAGTGATTATAGTCGTGATGTTTTTGCATTTCCTGGAAATGTTGACCGACTCCAATCGGATGGATGTAATTTTTTGATTCGGAAAAATTTAGCGCATTTAATTACCTGTGCAGAAGATATGGACGAAGTAATGGGTTGGGAAAAACCTGCCGTTTCAGAACCTGAACAAACCGACTTATTTGAATTGCCAAGTGTAGAGGAAGAAAAAATTATTGCTGTGTTAAAACAAATGAATCAATTAATCCACTTTGACGAATTGAATGAAAAAACGCAGATGGATATAGGCGAATTATCTTTGAACTTATTTAATTTAGAAATGAGAGGAAAGGTGGAATCACTTCCAGGAAACAATTATCGCATCGCATAAAATAAAAAAGAGGTTATCTATATGATCTCCTCTTCTTTAAAAAACTACTTTTTGCTATACATTATTGTGTACCACAATCAGTGCATAGATAACACCACAAATTACTACACCAAGTATCCATAATATTAATGAAATCACCACTTGTCTTTTATTCCAATCAGTTACTAAACCGACAGCGACGGGTGGTAAAAGAATCGCAAGAATATAGTATAATATGGCGTCATCAGAAGTCGTTGAATTATCGTTTTTTGCCTTTTTAGTTGCGATAAGTTTCTTTTCTGATTGAATGTAGGTTGTGTTTTTCGTTCCTAAGACCTTTTTATCGTTCTTTAAGTTTTCTCTTACTTCGGTTGATGAATGAGAAAAAGATGGATTAGTAGCTTGAGGAGCTTCGTTGACTACCGCCACTTCATTCGCCACTGGAGCGATTACTTCATTTTCTGCTTGGTATGTAGAGGTTAACTCCATTGAGGGTAATACCGTCTCTTCAGAAAAAGCGCTTTTATTTTCCAGATTAGATTCGGTATTAGCCACGTTGTTATCTTCTAATCCGCCACCAATTTTACCTTTGGGGTCAAAATAAAAACCTTTGGTGTATTTTCTTTTTTGAATTCCACGGTTTCCAGCAACTTCATTTGAGGTTACACATGAAAATATTAAGCCAATTAAGGCAAACACAATTACACCTTTTTGTAATTTATTTTTCATACTGTTTAAATTTTGTGATTATTTCGTACTAAGGTATAATATTCTTTCAATTTGTAACCTACTAATAAAAAAAACGCCCAGATAGTTCTGAGCGTTTTTTAATATTTTGATTATTAAACTATAAACCTAGTAATACTTCGATAGGATCTTTACCTCGAAAAAGCATTCTTTCTGGATTTTCAAGCATTTCTTTTACTTTTACCAAGAAACTCACCGATTCTTTTCCATCAATGATTCGGTGGTCGTAAGACAATGCCACGTACATAATTGGACGAATGACAATCGCACCATCAACCACTACTGGTCGGTCAACAATGTTGTGCATTCCCAAAATTGCCGATTGTGGAGGATTAAGAATTGGTGTGGACAACATTGAACCAAAAACACCACCATTTGTAATGGTAAATGTTCCTCCAGTCATTTCATCTGGAGAAATTTTTCCATCACGTGCTTTGATAGCCAATCGTTTAATTTCTTTTTCAATTTCTGCCAATGACATTTGTTCTGCATTCCGAACGATTGGAACCATTAAACCTTTTGGAGAAGAAACCGCAATTCCGATATCGGCATAATCATGAAAAATAATTTCTTTATCGTCAATTTGTCCATTAACTGCTGGAAAATGATGAAGCGCTTCGGTTACTGCTTTGGTAAAAAAGGACATAAATCCTAGATTTACGTCGTGGTGTTCTTTAAAAACCAGTTTATATTTTTCACGCAAATCCATGATTGGTTTCATGTCCACTTCGTTAAAGGTGGTAAGCATAGCTGTTTCATTTTTGACAGCTACCAATCTTTCCGCCACTTTACGGCGCAACATAGACATTTTTTCACGGGTTGTATTTCGTGTGCCTCCCCATCCGTTTGTCGCTTCACTTGAAAATCCAGCAGCCATTGCAGCCACTACATCTTGTTTTGTAATTCGACCATCTTTGCCACTTCCATTTACTTGGTTCGAAGAAATGCCATTTTCATCCATTACTTTTTTTGCCGCAATCGAAGGATGACCAGCAGCATAAGAAGCAGGTTTTTCTGCAACTACTGCGGTTTTTTCAACTGGCAATGGATTTGGGATCGGAGTCGCAACAGTTACTTCCTTCTTCGCTGCTTCAACAGGTTTAGAAACTAATCCCGCAGGACGTTCTGCAGATGTATCGATTAAACACACCACAGCGCCAACTTTAACGGCATCACCTTCAGCCGCTTTTAAGGTAATAATACCTGATGCTTCTGCTGGCAATTCAAGGGTCGCTTTGTCTGAATCAACTTCAGCAATCGCTTGATCTTTTTCTACATAATCGCCATCAGCGACCAGCCAAGTGGCAATTTCAACTTCTGATATTGATTCTCCCGGAGAGGGAACTTTCATTTCTAATACAGACATTGTTTTTTATTTTAGTGTTATACGAAGTTTTGCTTCGTTTTAAAATCATTATTTTTCTGCAATTTTCGCAAAGATTCTGTTAAACAAATCAGCTAATCTTCGTTTATGTAAAGAACTTGAACCCGCAGCAGGTGCAGCCGAAGCGGGATGTGAAATCCCTGTTAAATTATACGAAGTTAGATTCATTGCGATAAATCTCCAAGCGCCCATATTTTCTGGTTCTTCTTGTGTCCAAATGTAATTTTTTACATTTTTGTATCCTTTTAATACTTCCGCCAATTGCTTTTCAGGAAGTGGATATAATTGTTCCAAACGGATAAATGCGGCATTTTCAACCCCTTTTTCGTCAGCTTTTTCTTTTAACTCGTAATAGAATTTGCCAGAACAAAGGACGATTGTGTTAATTCCGTCTTTGTGTAAAACACTGTCATCCAAAACTTCTTTAAATCCTCCTGTGCATAATTCCTCGATAGTCGAAACTGCTTTTGGATATCGCAACAACATTTTTGGAGAAAAACAAACCAACGGTTTTCTAAATTCACGGTGAATTTGTCTTCTTAATAAATGGAATTGATTAGCTGGTGTAGACGCATTACAAATTTGCCAGTTCAAATCGGCAGAGGATTGTAAAAATCGTTCCAATCTAGCACTTGAATGCTCTCCTCCCATACCCTCGTATCCATGCGGCAACAACATTACTAACCCACTTTGCACCCACCATTTATCTTCGCCAGCAGATATAAACTGATCCACCATAATTTGAGCACCGTTGTAAAAGTCTCCAAATTGAGCCTCCCAAATTGTCAAACCATTTGGATTGGCAAGTGAATAACCGTATTCAAATCCTAAAACACCATACTCAGATAAAAGTGAATTATAGATTGAGAATTTAGCTTGTTTATCAGACAATAAATTTAAGGTAATAATTTCCTCTTCGTTGTCTTCCGTTTTTACAACAGCGTGACGGTGAGAAAAAGTGCCCCGTTCAACATCTTGTCCTGAAATTCTTACTTCGTGCCCTTCATCTAAGAGTGAGGCATAAGCCAACATTTCAGCAGTTCCCCAATCAATTGCATTTGCATCGATTTGATCGGCACGGTCGCTGATTAATTTTTTTACCTTTCTGAAAAATTTAAGATTTTCAGGAAGTGTGGCCAATTTTTTTCCTAGTTGAATAGCTTTATCTCGGTTAACGGCAGTTGTTGGAGATAAATCAAAATCTTTTTGATTTCCGTGTCTATAGCCTTTCCAAGCGTTTTCCAAGAAATTTAACACAACGGCTTTATTTTGCGTTCGTGATTGTTCGTAGTGCGATTCGATCAAATTTGAATGATCAATTTCATATTTTTCACCCTCTTCTTTCGTCAATACATTTTCTTTGATCAATTGATTCAAATAAATTTCACGAACACTTGGATGTTGCGCAATTGCATCGTATAAAGTGGGTTGGGTAAACTTAGGTTCGTCACCTTCGTTGTGACCGTATTTTCTATAGCCTAATAAATCAATAAAAACATCTCTATGAAAAGCTTGGCGATATTGAGTGGCGATTTGAATCGTTTGAATTACTGCTTCAATATCATCTCCATTTACGTGAAAAACAGGTGATAAGGTTACTTTTGCGACGTCGGTGCAATAGGTAGATGAACGTCCGTCTAAATAATTCGTTGTAAAACCAACTTGATTATTTACGACAATATGGATCGATCCACCAGTGCGGTAGCCATCTAATTGTGCCATTTGAATCACTTCATAAACGACACCTTGTCCAGCTATAGCAGCATCTCCATGAATAATGATAGGTATTACTGCTTTCTCATCGTGAAAAGTATTGTCAATTTTAGATCGGACAATTCCTTGTACTACGGGCGCTACAGCCTCTAAATGTGAAGGGTTTGGAGCCAAAGTTAACCGAATATTGTGACCTTTCGTAGTGACAACATCTGCAGAAAAACCGAGGTGGTACTTAACGTCCCCATCAAAATTACCTTCGGTATCAAATTCTTTTCCGTCAAACTCATTAAAAATGGACTCGTATTGTTTACCCATGATATTAACCAGGGTATTCAATCGTCCACGGTGTGCCATTCCTATCACAAATTCTTTTGCGCCAAGTTCTGCACCTTTTTTAATTAAAGCATCCAAACAAGGGATAAGAGACTCACCACCTTCCAATGAAAATCGTTTTTGTCCCACATATTTTTTATGCAGAAATTGCTCAAAAACGGTCGCATTATTTAGTTTAGAAAAAATTTCTTTTTTATCGTTTGCGTTGTAAACTGGTCTATTTTCGAGCTCTATTTTATCACGCAGCCATTTTAATCTTTCCGTTCCTCTAATATAAGCATATTCAATACCGATTGACTGGCAATAAGTATCTTCTAGGTGTTTAATGATTTTTTCGAGGGTAGCTACTCCGATACCAATCTCTGTTCCTGCTTGAAATTCCAAAGCTAAGTCCGCTTGATCTAAACCAAAATTTTCAATGGCCAACGTTGGCGCATATTTACGGCGTTCACGAACTGGGTTTGTGCGGGTAAAAAGATGCCCTCTAAATCGGTAATCTTCAATTAAACGAAGTACTTTAAGTTCTTTTTGAAAATTTTCAGGAATCGCTGATCCTTTGCCTTCAGCAGAAAAATCGGTTTTAACAAAATCGACACCTTCAAAAAAGCGTGCCCACTGAATATCCACGGATTCGGGATTAATTTTGTACTTTTCGTAAAGATCGTTAATGGCGCTGACATCACCATTTCCGACAAATGTAAATTTGTCCATTATTTTTATTCAATTACCTCTAATTTGGCAAAGTTAAAAATTATATATACACAGGTTATTTTTAAGGGGACAATAATTCTACATTATGTCGAATTAACAAAATTTTCATTGAAATTATCAGCTAAATCGATCTCTCAAGAACACTTTTTGCGCCTCCTGGCGAATGATTTGATAAGATAATTCGTGCCAATTTAATTGCGATACAGCGTTGATGTAGATCTTTTCTGGCAGATCAACTTTATAAATAAATTGTTGCAAATCTTTCATTACAGAAATAATTGGAATCAACTGTTCAATCAAATCACCTAGTGGATCATTTAATTGACGATTTGAAATTATCACATCTGAAAGTCCATTTAGATCTTTATTAATTTGAGCACAGGTTTTCTCTACAAATTTGGCTGTTTCAAATGTTTTTTTTAGCTCGTTTTCGGTGCCGATTAAATCCATTACTATTTGCGCACCAGCTGAATTGTTCCTTGCCCTTCGAAAGGTGTTTTATTGTCAGCCTTTCCAGTGTATGTATAAAAATAAACTCCATCTTGACAAGGTGCCCCGTTTTGATTATTTCCATCCCAACCATCAGTGATATTGTCCATTTCATGAACCATCACACCCCAACGGTTGACAATTGAACAGCTGAATTCAGAAACAGCATCCGATTTAAAATTCCACGAAAAAATATCGTTAATTCCATCTCCGTCAGGCGAGAAAATATTAATTGTCACAAACACTAAAGGATCGTAAATAATCAAAGTTTTGCAGGTTGTGTCCGTACATCCATTTTTATTGATAGCCACCAAACAAACTTGATATTCATCGCCCAAGCCATAAGTTGTGTCAAACGTTTCGAAGTAAGAATTCGATATAATCCAATCCGTATTGTCATAATTGAAATTCCAGAAAAAGGTCGTGTCTGCAAACGGATCAAACGGATTTGCAAAATTGAGTGAAGTGTTTTCAAAATGAACATCCACAGGAGCTGTGCCTTCATAATCAGCGGTAAATTGAGGTGAAGTCATCGTGAAATCGGCGATTGGATTTAACGAGTCTAAGGTAATAACTTCCGTTAAAATACAGCCGTTTGCATCAATTGCAGTAAGGCGATATTCACCTGGATTTAAACCTCCCCACGTTGAGTTAGGCGAAAAACTATCATCTGTTAAATTTTCCCATTGGTAGTCGTAATCAGGCACACCGCCAGCCACCGCCCCAAAAACCACTCCATTACCAGATTGATAATCAAATAATCTACAAAATGCCGGGTGCGATCCAAGTTCGGTCCAATACAACGAATCCGGTTGCGTTACCGTAAAATCAAATGTATTAGAACAACCATTATCATCATTAATGGTAACAATATAATTTCCAGCAGGGATATTTTGAAGCGAATCAGCGCTGATTCCGTTAACACCACCAGGATTTGGAGCCCAGTAATACCCAACTTGTCCGTAATCACCAGTTGCATTGTAAACGCTATCAACAATTACAAGTCCTGTTGAAAATCCATAACAAAGTGGATTATTAATAATTAAATTGATGTCCAATTGGTCCGGTTGGACTAGCGTAACTGAACCAGATGCAGTACACCCGTTTTCATCGGTAACGGTGACAGTGTATGTCCCTGCACCAAGCGTGTTCGCTGTATTTGAATTATCTATATTTAAGAGGTTTCCATCGGCATCTCTGATTTCATAAATTCTACCAGGGTTTCCACCTGCAGCATTTACGGTTACCGATCCATCCGTAAAGAGATAACAAGTAGGATTATTAAAGATAATGTCGATGGTTAAAAGATCTGGTTCGTAAATAGTAAAAAGATGTGACCATGCACAACCTTCTTCATCTTTCACTGTAACCGTCCAAGTGCCTCCAAATAAATTATCAATGTCATCAAACCCACCAATTGGCAATCCAGGAACAGTAGCAAAAGGCCCGGCAATAGTCGACCAAACGGCAGTAAATGGAGGTAAAATTCCCCCATCGAAGTTATTGATATACGCGCCTCCGTCGTTTGCACCAAAACAGGAAACATCCCTTAAGCTATCAATCACGAAATCGGCAGTCACTTCATTATCTCCTAAACCAACATAAATTGCCGTATCCAAGAAACAACCTTCGTCATCGACGATATTGAGTAAATAATAAATTCCACCTGTCAAATCGTTGAAGATATTCACACCGGATGGTCCAAAAATATCCCCATCACCAGAAAGTGTATAAATCCAAGATGGATCGTCTGGAAGAATGGTAATTGAACCTAAAAGGCCTGGCACGCCTGGGCAAACTTCCGCTTCAATTACATCAATTTCGGAAACATCAACCGACCCAATTTCTATTTTGGTTGAATCCGTTACAGTATGACATTCGTCCGTAATGGTCAAATAATACCACGTGGTTACATCAGGAGACACCGTTATCGTAGGTGTTGCTTCGCCGCCTGGCGACCATTCATAGGTTACATCACCAAATGTGCCGTCCACAGTTCCAATAATTACCGCCTCATTTTCAGGACAAATGATAAATAAATCTTCATTAAAATCAATGGTTGGAGCTGGTGGCAAGGTGATTACATAATCTGAAGTGATGATATTATAAATGTATTCACACTCTAAAACATCGCTGTCTTGATCTGCTAAGTCTTCGGCATCAAAAATCGCAGGAATCACCGTCCCAGGAGCGCCAGCAAAACTTCCGTCATCGTTCAATACAATCGTCACATCGCCTGTAAGTGCACCACCTAAGGCACTAATATCAATGGCAAAATTGAACGTTTCACATTGTCCTTGATCAATATCTAAATCGTAAACTGTGGTATGTAAATAAATTGCAGTTGGATCAAGCGTTGGATCAGCGGTGTAAAACGAAACAGGGACAGGAACCGTTAAATCTGCACCACCCGAATTGCAGATTTCCATCTCCATGTGGACACTGTCACAACCTGTTGTTAAGGCATCGTTTTGTGTAAAGGTGCTGTAAACCAAATTGACTTTTGATCCTAAAAAGGTCATATTTAAAATACGTTCGTAGGCAATTTTATCATTTTCAAGATGCACTCTAAAAATATTTGGCTCAATAATTTCAAAATTTAACCGCTCGTCATTGTTTGGTAATTGCCCATAAATATCGAGATCCGTAATGTCAATAAGCGGATTAATAGGAATTTCTTGCCAAGCATACAATTGTTGTTCAGTAGCTGTGGTAATCGTTACGAAATAACCAGTGGTTTCTTCCAAATCAAAATTTACTTCAGTAAAAGCATACATTTGATTGCCGTTGGTACGCGTGGTATTAGTAGGAGCAGGTCCGACAAACGAAGCCAACGAAAACGGGCTAAATAATCCATTTGCTCGAATTTCTAAATAACCTCTTTTTGAGCCAGGTGGAATTTCAAAATCAACGAACCCATCCACACTTATTCCGTCATTTGAACCACCAAAATCAAAACTAATGTCTGTTGGGCTACTGTAGGCATTTTTGGTGATGTAAAAACTCGAAGAATAAGGTTGGTCTGAAAAGCGCAAAAATTCGACATAATAAATTTCGTTGAAATCTGCTCCATGCACGTTACTCCGCGTCATGATTAATTGATCTGCGACAATTTCTAAAGTCATATCACACACGGCAATTTGATCCGGGGGTAAAATATTTCCATCACTATCGCCTAAAAGAGTTGCATCTGCGGTAATAGATAAACCACTTGTTACATCGTAATCCGAAAAAGTAAATGAGGAATTCATGTCTGGTATATTCCCGTTGTTCACGGTCATATTTCCAGAAGCACGCATCGTTGCTAAGTTAATTAACATGTATTTTATTGACATGGCTTCTTCACGGGTATCTTCTACCAAAACACCGCTATTACCTCTACGATTTTGATTGATTCCAATAGCTCTAATTTGCAGAAAATCGGGAGCATCGGCACCTGTTAGCATATCTACCGTTGCAGTTAAGTTAACAGGATCTGGTCCAGCATCAAAATAAACTGGATATTGAGTTGGGTCTGCTCCTGGGGTACTCGTTAAACTTTGCGAATCAAAATTTCCATAAAAAATGGTGTAATAAGAGATGTCAACAGCAGGCTCGGAGCAACCAATTACTAGATTTGTGCCAACCTCATTAAAGACAAATTCAAAATTTAATAATTCGGTGAAATCGTGACCAACACGCGCATAGGTGCTGGTATTGCTAGGCCCCATTGGTTGATCAACCCACGAAAACCGTTTTGATTCGTGGTTATTCACCGAATATTCAACCCATCCCGAAGATTCGTTGTTGTCTAAATCGAGTTCAACCCTGCCCCAAACAATCCGCTCTTGTGCATGATTTAGGTCATTTACTCCGGTAAGTGCATCTACCGGAGCTTGCTGGTACACACCTTGAATAATCAACGAAGCCCGATTAGTTGAAACTGGAATAGGAATAGAAACATCCGCTACTGAACCACCAACCTTATAAGCATCATCCGTTCCCGTAATATCTGGAATGTATCCAATTGGGAGACAACTTCCTGGAAAAGAAAAAGCGGGACAAGCATCTTCATCGTCGAGACAATCAGGATCGAGACAATCAATCAAGCCATCCCCATCATCATCTAACCCGTTATCACAATCCTCTTGTGCAAAACTTGGAAGAGCGAAAAAAAATAGAAATAAACACAGTGTTTTTGATTGGAGAAAGATGATTTTCATAGCATAAATTATGTCGACTCATTAATCGATTAAATTAAGGATAAGTTGATTGTTAGGGCAAGGTAATGATTTTTTTTGAAACAGGACTTTTCTGACAGATTTTACGGCGGATGTGTTTCATTGACAAGCAGGTGAAACACATTTTTAAATTGGACGAATTTTCTAACATTACCTTTCATATATGTGAGAAAAATAGAATTATGATTAAATTTTTTCAAGATTGTGCTGAAACCGGTTATTTTCGTAAAAAATTAATACGAATGAGAATTTTTAAATTCGGTGGAGCTTCTGTTAAAGATGCGGCCGCTGTAAAAAACGTTGGAGAGATTATTAGACGCTTTGAGGGCGAAAATTTGGTCGTAATTGTGTCCGCAATGGGTAAAATTACCAATGCCTTGGAGGATATTATGAAGAGCTTCGCCAAAAATGATCAAACACGCACGTTTGAATTGATTGATGCGGTATCTACTTTTCACGAAAACATTATTGATGGCTTATTTTCAGCTAATTCAGTTGAAGTTAAAAAAGACGTTTTAGCAGTGATTGAAAACCTAAAGCAACGATGTTCGGTTTCGTTTGAGGGAGATTATGACTTTGCGTATGATCAAATAATTTCTGTTGGTGAGGTCATTTCTACGAAAATTGTTGCGGCTTATTTAGCTTCTCATCAATTTTCATCTGTTTGGGTTGATTCGCGCCAATTGGTGCGCACCGATAATCGATGGAGAGAAGCAAAAGTGAATTGGGAAGTGACGGAAGTATTGATCGAAAATCATGTCAATAAATTAATTGAACAAGGTTATAAAATTATTGTTACACAGGGTTTTATTGGACACACCATCGACCATCACACCACCACACTTGGGCGCGAGGGTTCCGATTTTACTGCGGCGATTTATGCTTATTGTTTAAATGCTCAAGATGTGACAATTTGGAAAGATGTACCTGGTATGTTAAATGCCGATCCTAAATATTTTGACAATACCGTTTTATTAGAAAAAATTTCGTTTAAAGAAGCGATTGAGTTGGCGTATTTTGGTGCGTCGGTGATTCATCCAAAAACGATTCAACCTTTAAAACGTAAAAAAATTCCACTCTACATCAAGTCATTTATTCATCCAGACGAAAGGGGGTCAGTCATTCAAGAATCCTTAGCTTATGATGATCATATTCCTTCTTTTATTTTTAAGATGGATCAGTTGCTGATTTCTTTAATCCCCAAAGATTTTTCATTTATCATTGAAGAGAACCTCGAACATATTTTTGCATATTTGAACAAAGAAAAAATACGGGTCAATTTGATGCAAAATTCGGCGGTAAGTTTCTCTTTTGTTGTAGATCATTCAAAAATTGATTTGAAAAAGCTCATTCAGTTTTTTCAACCAAATTACCAGGTAAAATATAACGATGCGTTAGAATTGGTGACCGTAAGACATTACGATGATGCGACTTTAAAACGCGTAACCGTTGGAAAAAAGGTGATTCTTGAACAAAAATCAAGGCAGACGGCGAGGTTGGTAATTCAGTAGAAAAAATAGGGAAACCGACTAAAAATTAATACATTTGTGATTAGAAATTAATCAAAATGTATTTAAACACCCATACTTACTACAGTTTACGCTATGGGACATTTAGCCCCGGAACCCTCCTTGAACTTGGTCGTTCGATGGGGTTGTCTTGCTTTGCGCTTACCGATATCAATACCACCTCTGCCTGTTTAGATTTTATTCGGCTTGCTCCTAAATACGGAATTCGTCCAATTATTGGGGTTGATTTTAGAGAGGGAATAAAACAACACTACATCGCCCTTGCAAAAGACAATGATGGATTTAGTGAAATCAACCGTCATTTAACAGGGATTTTAAATAAAGATTTTGAATTGGAAAGTGAAGCACCCGCATTTGAAGGCGCATTTGTGGTTTATCCATTTGAAAAAAACAATCATCGGATTTTAAGAAAAAATGAATTTATAGGCATTTCACCTCAAGACTTACCCTACATTCGATTAAAACATATTGATTGTTCGAAAGCGGTTATTTTGTCGCCTGTGACATTTAGAAATAAACGAGATTTTAATGCCCATCGCCTTTTAAGAGCGATTGATTTAAACACATTGCTGAGTAAATTGCCCATTACAGAACAAGGAAATCCAACAGATTGCATTCAACCTTTGGAAGATTTATTAAAAATTTACGCCGATTTTCCTGAAATCATCGCCAATACAACAAATATCCTTCATGCGTGTAAAATTCATTTTGATTTTTCAGAAGACCTTGTTCCTCAAAATCAAAAAACCTATACCGGAGATGCTGTAGAAGACCTTATTTTAGTCAAGAAACTTTGTTCAGAAGGGTTGCCTTTCAGGTATCCCAAAGTAGATCAGGTGATTCTTGATCGGATCAATATGGAACTGGAAATCATCGAAAAAATGGGATTTATATCCTATTTTTTAATGAATTGGGACATTGTTTCTTACGCACGCTCAAGAGGCTATTTTTATGTAGGAAGAGGCAGTGGCGCTAATAGTATTGTGGCCTATCTCCTGCGGATAACCAATGTTGATCCGATTGAATTAGATCTTTATTTTGAGCGATTTATCAATCTATTTAGAACAAACCCACCAGATTTTGACATTGATTTTTCTTGGACAGATCGCGATGAAGTCACCGCTTATATATTTAAGCGGTTTAAACACGTAGCGTTGGTGGCTACCTACAATACCTTTCAATATCGTGCGGTAATAAGAGAGTTGGGAAAGGTGTTTGGTTTGCCTAAAACAGAGATTGATCAATTGAGTCGTAGCTATGTTTCTTCGTTTGAGACGAATCATTTGGTTCAATTGGTTTTAAAATACGGGAACTACATTCACGGTTTTCCAAGTCATTTAAGTATTCATGCCAGTGGAATTATCATCGCTGAAAAGCCCATTAATTTTTTCACTGCGACATTTATGCCACCAAAAGGGTATCCAACCATTCAGTTTGACATGCATGTTTGTGAGGATATAGGCCTGTTTAAATTTGATATTTTAAGTCAACGGGGATTGGGAAAAATTAAGGATGCCATTGGAATCATCAAACAAAATCACCCAGATGATCCAGATTTTGACATTGATGATTTGGAACGATTTAAATCGGATAAGCTCATCAAACAGCTTTTGATTACCGCAAATGCGATTGGTTGTTTTTATGTAGAGTCGCCAGCGATGCGTATGTTATTGAAAAAATTGCAAGTAGATAATTATTTAGGATTGGTGGCGGCGAGTTCTGTTATTCGTCCTGGTGTCGCCAAGTCGGGCATGATGCAAGCTTATATTCAACGCTATCGCCATCCAGAAAAAAGAAAAGAGGCACATCCTGTTTTACTTGAGTTAATGCCAGAAACGTACGGGGTGATGGTTTATCAAGAAGATGTGATCAAAGTGGCCCATTTTTTTGCTGGATTAACACTTGGTGAAGCCGATAAAATGAGACGAGGAATGTCTGGTAAATTTCGATCCAGGGAAGAATTTCAACAAGTAAAGGCGACATTTTTTGCCAATTGTGTCGAAAAAACACACAGTTATGAATTAACCGTAGAGGTTTGGCGGCAAATAGAGAGTTTTGCGGGGTATGCATTTGCCAAAGGACATTCAGCTTCGTATGCGGTTGAAAGCTACCAAAGTCTTTTTTTAAAAGCCTATTATCCCCTCGAATATATGGTAGCAACGATTAACAATTTTGGAGGGTTTTATAGCACCGAATTATATGTTTACGAAGCACGGAAATATGGTGCTGAAATTCATCCTCCATGTGTCAATAATAGCGAACTTTTGACAACAATTCAACAAAAAAAAGTTTTTATCGGTTACCATTTATTGTATTCGTTTGGGATTGAAATTGCACAAAAAATTGTCAGAGAACGGCAAAAAAATGGCGATTTTTTGAGTTTCGATGATTTTATTGACCGGGTGTCAATTTCGTTAGATCAAATTTGTTTGTTAATTCGAATTGATGCCTTTCGATTTACTGGGAAAAATAAACGAACATTGATGTGGGAAGCCCATCTAAAAATTGGAAAAAAAGCAGGAAAAGAAGATTTTGAACCTGATTTATTTCGGTTTAAAAAGGTCGTGTACGATTTACCAAACCTGCAAAGCACGTGGGAAGAGGATGCGTTTGATCAAATGGAATTGTTGGGATTTCCGCTTTATAGTCCGTTTAGCATTACCACCGAAGATGATACCGACGCGTTAATGGCAAATGACCTTTATCTTTATAAGGATGCGGTGGTTTGGATTAAAGGATACTTGATCCACAATAAAAGAACAACCACCAGTAATAACAAAAAAATGTTTTTCGGAACTTTTTTAGACAGCGAAGGACAATGGTTGGACACGGTTCATTTTCCTGAAATTGCTGATAGATATCAATTTAGAGGAAAAGGAATTTATAAAGTAAAAGGAAAAGTGGTGATTGATTATGATTGTATTACCATTGAAGTGCAAGAGATGGAAAAATTAGGGATGATTGAAGATCCAAGGTACTCCAATCTGCGGGCAGGTGAAGGTATATTCAATAAAAAAATTCAAGAAGAAACCACTTTGGTGAATGCGCAAGTTTTGGGATTACCCAAAGGAAGGAGTCATTATTAATTCTACAATTACCATTTTTTCCGCAAAAGATCACCTTGAATTTTTGCTAAGACAGTACTTTCATTCGAGAAATTTAGTTGTAAAAGATAGGCATGAAGGGTAGAAATTAAACTATTCCCTTCTTGAGGTACAAATGCCCAAACTTTAATTTTTCGTTCACTCACGAGCATGTTTTCAGACAAAAGAATTGCGTGCGAAAAGATCCGTCCATTAAATCCATAGCGACGTCCGTTTTCAAAAATCACGTTCGAATCAAATTTTTGGGTGGTGGCGATAAATGCATTTACACTCACCAATTCGTCGATTGATTTTGAGAGAGGAGTTTTGAGGGAAATATGAAAACGGATCGAATGCATGAGCTGACTTGGGGTGGTGATGTCCGAAGAGGTGAGAGCACACGAAATATTTTTTGTTTTAAACATATCCACCACATCAATTGCGTGATGCGTGCCAATGGTTGGATGGAGGTGACGCGCCACCACATTTCCAGAAACCAATCGTTGGTGATTGCCCAGATCTTCGCATCGACGAACCACCACGACATCCGCCTCTTCCAAATTCTCTAGATTTTCACCACAAAAAAGTTTTAAAATAGACGCCGTTCCATGTGTATTACACGAAACAATATTTACAAACCGTTGATTTTTGATTTGGTCGGAGTTAATTCCCGACATAAATGGAATTCCGTATCCTTTTTCACTTCCTTGAGCAGAGGATCCTTTTAAATTTGCTAATTGCTCGTAATCTCCTTTGTTTTGCAGTCCAACCCCATTTGGACTAGCCTCAAAAATATAATCAATCTCAGGTAAAACATCCGCTATAAAATCGTATCCGACCATTTTTTTTGTGGTGCAAATTTTCACCCCATTTGCAATTAACGTATCCAATTCTACTTGATTCCAGGCATGTAAAGAACGTTTGGAAGCGTAAATCTCATTGATCAATAAATCCTCTCGATATTTCACTAAAAGTTGAACAAGGGAGGTGCCAATATTCCCTGTTCCATTGACCAAAACATTATACTTTCCGTTTACCATGAATCCATTTTTTTACGTAAGATTTTCCAACGAACGGAATTAATGTGGCAGCCAAGATAATTTTCACATCCAAACCAAACGATTTTTTTTGAAGATACAATTGATCATAAAACCAACTCATTTTTTTATTGCAAGCTGGAGCGAGTTGAGCTAATCCCACAATTCCTGGAGAAATACTCCATCGTTCGTTATAATAAGAGGTATTCCACTCAAGACGCACAATATCTTGCATGGTTAATGGTCGTGGACCAACAAATGCCATGTCGCCTTTTAGGATATTTAAAATTTGTGGAAGTTCATCAATTCCCGTTTTTCGTAAAATATTTCCAAGGGTGGTGATTTTTCCATCGGCCATTGTTCGGAATTTATAAATTGTAAATTCATTTTTATTTTTTCCAACCCGATTTTGAAGAAAAAAAGCAGGTTTCTGTTCAAAAATCCAAATAATGAAGGAAATAAAGATGAAAATAGGAGATAAAACCAGTAATGCGATTAAAGCAAATAATTTATCTAAGCCGGTTTTTATCATTTACCAATTTCGATTTTTTTACTGGCTAGAACCACCCAATGCTAATCCCCGCGGCAAAAAGTTGCAATTTATTACTGTTTTCGCTGGTAAAGAGATAGGTCATGTCATAATATCCAAATAGAAAAATATTGTCACGGCCTAACCTGAATGAAGGACCATAATGTAAACGATTTAAATCAGGAAAATTAAATACTTTGAATTCTTGATTTTCAATTCGCCATTTCGAATAACTGTCCACTATAAAACCCACCTTAAATCCGGGATAAAATTTCCATTTTCCTCGTTCTTTTAGCGATCGAATTCTAAGTTCGAACGGTACCTCCACTAAATTAAATGCGGTGCGATTCACCCATCGCTTATCTCCAGTATAAAGGGAAAAACTGGAAAACATTTCTTCTTTTAATAAATCTGGATCATCAATAAAGCTAAAAGCCCCGTCATGCCGAACACTAAAATGACTGTATCCCAAACCTATGGCCACTCCAAATCTTGACGTTTTCGAAAAAGGAATATCAAACATCATGTTGATATTGTGACCAAGTGAATAAAATTGAGTTTTCACTTCATCTACGTCACCTGTCCATGAATTATAAAAAATGTCCGTATTAAAACGATCGAATTTAGAGGGGGTTATTTCTGTTGGTGCGTTTAAGCCAGAATAAAAACGCATAATCCCGGGCTTTCTTTTATAAAATAGCGGCAGTTCTTTAGATGTTTGACCGAAACCAACCAAACACATTGAAAATAGAAATAAGCAAGTTAATTTTTTCATGTAGTAAGATATTTATGCTAGACAGGTAAAGATTTTTCCCACTCCCATGCGTGAAGAAGAGCTTCTTTCAAACTAAATTTACACGTCCAATCAATTGTTTTTTTGGCTTTATCAGCATTGGCAAAAATTTGTTCCACATCTCCTGGTCGACGATTTCCAATTTGGTAATTCAGTTTTAGATGATTTACTTCTTCAAACGTGTTGATTAATTCCAAAACA
The DNA here is from genome assembly GCA_044361315.1 of Crocinitomix sp. Lineage (GTDB taxonomy): Bacteria > Bacteroidota > Bacteroidia > Flavobacteriales_D > Crocinitomicaceae > Crocinitomix. Next base: position 112,442 of record JBIKJA010000008.1, read on the forward strand.
GAAGTTCCTTTTCCTGAACCAATGTTCAAATAATCAAATAGTTTGGCTGAGGTTTTTTCGAGATAAGTCAGTGCTTTTACATGGGCAATTGCAAGGTCAGATACGTGAATATAGTCGCGAATGGCGGTTCCATCTGGTGTGTTATAATCACCTCCAAACACGGTTAAACTGTCTCTTTGTCCTTTTGCTGTTTGCGTGATATATGGCATCAAATTATTTGGAATTCCTTGCGGCAATTCACCAATTAAAGCAGAAGGATGTGCACCAATTGGGTTAAAATACCGCAAGAGCATTACTTTTGTATCGGGGGTAGTTTTCCAATAATTTTGGATGATTCTTTCGCCAATTATTTTAGTATCCCCATAAGGCGACACTGGCGACATAATTGAAGATTCTTCGGTTACAATAGGTGTTGACGTTTCTCCATAAACGGTGCATGAGGATGAAAAAACGAAATTCTTAATATCAAATTTCTTCATGACATTTAATACCACACACAAGGAACCGATATTGTTTTGATAGTATTTAATCGGTTGATCAACGGATTCACCAACCGCTTTATCTGCGGCGAAATGAATAATCCCATAAATTGATTTGTACTGATCCAACACCTCATTAAATGCTGTTTGATTCTGACAATCAACTGTATGTGCCGTTATTTCTTTGCCAACGATTTGAGTGATTCGATCTAGAATCCAAGGGTTTGAATTTCTAAAATCGTCAATAATAATCGGTTTGTAGCCCGCCAAAAATAGTTCGACCACTGTATGCGATCCAATGTATCCAGCACCTCCTGTAACAATGACAATTTTATCCATGCTAAAAATCAATCCCTTTTTAATTCATGAGTACTTCCATTTCGTTCGGAATTCCTCGTAGATTTGTGCCTAAAATTAGTCAAATCCATTCAAACAAAAAAACTAGTTTCCTATTACTGATTAAGATTGGTGAATTTCACTTGCAAATCGAGCATCCAACGTCGCTTTATTGTCCAATTGTTTTTTCCTTTTCACGCCATGAATACTAGCATTTAATTCAAATCCCAATAATAAAACAAATGACATTAAATAGATCCACAATAAAAGCATCATAATTGTCCCCAACGAACCATATAATTCATCATAATTCGCGAATTTTTGGATGTAAAATGAATATAGATCAGATAATAAAATAAATAAAATGGTGGCTAACGTGCTTCCAGCGGAGAAAAATCTAAATTCATGCCGTTTTGAAGGGCCAAAATAATATAAAGTAGCGATGGCAAAATACAACAAAGCAGCAACAAAGAGAAAAGTGCTAAAATAATAGATGGTCGAGAGATATTCAGATACAAAGTCGCTATGTTTTGCCCAAAAATTCAATACTTTACGCTCTAATAGCAAGGTTAACACCAAAACAAACACCCCAAAAATCAACAAAAAAACAAAAATCAAAGATGTTATTTTAACTGACCAAAATGACCTTTTTTCGAATTGGATGGTTGACGCATTAAAAGATTTTATCAGGACAGAAAAACCATTTGAACTAAAATAGAGGGCAAGTATAAATCCATAAGAAATCAGTGAGTTGACGGTAGAATTATGGAATTCACTTAATTTTGAAGTGAATTCGTTAAAAATAGTTTCAGGAATAAAACTACCAAAAACTGGTAAAACATCATGCTCTAAATTAAAGTAGGGGATGTAGGCTGTGATAATCACCATCACCAATCCGAAAGGAATCATAGCCAAGAAAAAGTGGAATGCTAAAGCCGATGCTCGCGTTGCTATAAATCCTCTTCGTAAAGCGAGGATAAAAAAATACAAAATTTCCCAAAGCGATATGCCTTCAAATCCGGGGACGATAATTTTACGCGTAAAATGAATGAGTTTGCGAAATACTGTCGCTTTCAGTATTCTATGATAATAATTTATTTTATCGAGCAATCGTTTCACAAAACAAATATACGTGCAAAAACGACTGTTGTGTGATTGTATTTCGCAAAAATTGATTTTGATCGTTGAAAAACCTATTTTTGTACCGGTTAATTTCTTTTTTAAAAAAATGATTCGATACAATCCAAAATCCTGGTTTAGTTCTATTCTCGCATTTAGGCGAAGTGATACCGTCTTAATAATTTGGAAAGAAATTTTGTACATTTTTCTTTTTACCTTGGGATTAACCTATTTAGAGTTAACTTATATTACTGACGTTTCTGGATTAAGCAAATTACTCCAAGTGTTTTCTTTGATCGGTTTTGTGTTATCTTTATTATTGGTATTCAGAACTAATACGGCTTATGACAGGTGGTGGGAAGGGCGCAAAAAATGGGGTGAATTAATTAATAACTCACGTAATTTATCAACGAAACTAAGTGTTATTTGTGATGATGACGAAACACGTCAGTATTTTATGCGAATGATACCAAATTATGCTTTTGCTGTAAAAGAGCATTTGCGCGAAGGGGTAAAATTTGAAGAATTAGATTTGACTTCTGAGGAATTAGAGGAACTAAGTCGAGCTTCGCATGTGCCAAATATTATAACAAAATGGTTGTACCAAAAAATTCACTCCTTGAAAAAGGCTGGTAAAATTTCCGAAGAAGATGTTATTAATCTAGATATTAATTTAAAAACATTTGCAGATATTGTTGGCGCGTGTGAACGAATCAGAAACACACCAATTCCCTATTCATACAGCATCTTCCTTAAAAAATTCATTTTCATTTACGTAACCACTATTCCGTTGGCATTGATTGCAGATTTTGGATACTATTCAAGTTTCATCGCTGCATTTATTTTTTATGTTTTGGTGAGTATGGAGATTTTGGCAGAGGAAATCGAAGATCCTTTTGGACTAGACGATAACGATTTGCCAACCGATGATTTGTGCGAAAAAATTAAAAACAATACCTACGAATTATTTACGTAAATTAGCGTGGAATAGTGGCTGGCATTACTTCGGCGCCTTCTTCAAATGTTTTTTCGGTAATCACCTTTCTATTTTTATCAAAAACATAAAGTTTTCCGTGCTTTAAGCCGTCTTTGTAATTAATTTCTTGGGTGACATAATATGGTCGCCACGAAAAAATTAACATTTTACCATGTAATTTGCCATCTTTATAAGTAATGATTCGGTTGGCTTTTGCTCCCCCTGGAAAATAGTAAATCCACTCGCCTTCTTCTTTCCCATCTTTATAATTTCCTTCATGCGTGCGATTCCCGTCTTTTTCACTAAACCAAACCCAATGGCCATCCTTCACACTTTCTTTTAACTCACGTTTTGCAAAAGGACCGTAAGAAATATCTTTTTTAATTTTGATAATCTTATAATTTCCAATTTCAAGCAGTTTACCCTTTTTGGTGTAGCGACGCCATTCACCCACTTTTAAGTCGTGATCATAAAATCCCGTTAAATGAAGATTATCCTTTTTATAGTAGGATTCCCATGCGCCGTGCAAGGTTCCCATGTCAAAATTAGCTAAATGCATTAAATCGCCGTTGTCAAACCATTCTTGCCATTGTCCATGTTCTTTACCCTCCACAAAATTTCCCACTTTCATCAATTTCCCATTCTCGTGCCAAGTTTTCCATTCACCAGTTTCTAAATCATTCTCATACGAACCTTCTCGCCAATTTCCTCCATCCTTGTCGTAAAAATTCCACCTTCCACTTCGTTTACCTTCTTTAAAATAACCCTTACTTTCAATGTGAATTGAATCACCGGGATACCAATACTGCCAAAATCCTTCTTGCAGGTCGTTGTTAAAATTGCCTTCAATGTCTTTTGTGCCTATATTGGTGTACCAAATCCAATGGCCAATTTTTTTTCCATTGGCATATTCTCCTTTGATATTGACTTTCCCGTTGTCATAATTTTTAGTGTAGGTGCCATTTAAAACCCCATTTGAATAATTTACTTGACGATCGATTTTACCCGTGTAGTACCAATAAATCCAATCGCCATGTTTTTCGTTATTGATGTATTGCCCTTTTGCAAAGAAATTTCCATAAGCTGTAAACTCTTCAAAATCACCATTTTTAAGTCCATCTTTGTAGGTATAAAATTCTTGAAGATGTCCTGTACTTTGATAATATATAAAGGTGCGCCCATTTCCATCTGTTAAGGTTTGGGTGCTGTCTTGTTTCCAGAAATTGAGTACATACGCCACCGAATCTTCTACACTTTCCTCCATCATGTGATAACCGTTTGAGTAGAAATAGTTCCAATCACCAATCGCGCGATCATTTTTAAAATAACCTTGTTGTTCAATCACTCCATTTTGATGCCATTTCACAAACAAACTATCTTGAAGTCCTTCTTTGAAATAACCCTTTTGTTTCGGTTTGCCATTGCTGTAGTACAAAATCACTTCGCCGTGCAAAACACCTTTCAGATAATTTCGTTCTTCTTCTAAATTTCCTTGACGATCCCAATAACGCCATAATCCATGTTCCATCGTCGTTTGACCGTTAAAATCATCAGCGTAATAATGGCCTTCTTTTTGGATTTGTGTGCTATTATAGTCCCAATAATGGCGTACTAATTTGGGTTTGGTTTTTTGCCCATATGACACAAAAGTCAAACCGATTAAGACAAGTAGGATAAAGAGCTTTTTCATTTTTAATCAAAATTGTAGTGTAAATATAAGCGCCAAATCAAATATGGTTACTAATTTTTTAGTAAAGCGATTATTCCTTGAATCAAAAATAGCAAACCGAAAAGAATCAAAATAGATCCTAAAACTAAATTCACGATACGAATCCAACTTGGGGTTAAAAATTCTTTGAGTTTCTTAGCGCCTATAATTTTTAGGACATCTAAACCAAAAAAAGTGATTAAAATTAAGGAGATGTAAAAGATTTGAATGTAAATATGATCTATCCCAAGATCAGGAGAGGGCTCGGGTAACAGTGACATTAACGTTAGCCAATAAAAAATAACCCCTGGATTTAAAAAATTAATCATAAACCCTTTTAACATCATCATGACATGGTTGCTTGCTTTTAACTCGCTGGCCTTATCCATGTTGGTAGTGTGATGGGGAAGTACATTTTTCGCTTTTAAAAGATTAAAAATCCCGAACATAATAAAAGCCGATCCACCTATTAATTTAAATATATTACGATTATCACCTTCCATGAGCGCACTCACTTCTTGGAAAAACATGAAAGCAATAATTACATAAACCAAATCGCTAATCAAGACACCCAAATCAAGGTAAAGTGCTGATTTTATGCCTTTGGTAATACTGGTTTCGATTAAGATAAAAAAGGCAGGACCTACCATTATACTTAACAGTAATCCATATCCAATTCCACCTATTATTATTTCAATCAAATTTTACGTTTTTTAAGTTTAATTACTTCATTGCAAATTTTTCAAATTTACGACTTCATTTCTAAAGAACCGAATAATTAACACCGATTATTGTCATTATTTAAATTGTGAATCAATATCCAATTCAACTAGAATGGGACAATGATCAGAGTGCGTGGCGTTTGCTAAAATTCCTGATTTGGTTAATTTGTCATTTAACGTGTCTGTAATGAGGTGATAATCAATTCGCCAGCCAAGATTTTTTTCTCTTGCTCCAAAACGATAAGTCCACCACGTATAATGATGAGGGTTTTTATTTAAAGCCCTAAACGTATCAATAAAACCAGTAGATAAAAATTTAGTTACCCAAGCGCGTTCTTCAGGCAAAAAGCCTGATGAGTTTTTATTTGAAACAGGATTGTGAATGTCAATTGATTCGTGACAAATGTTAACGTCCCCAGAAATCAATAAATTGGGACGGGTTTTGCGTAATTCTTGAATATAAACCAAAAAATCGGCAAGAAATTCCATTTTAAACACTTGTCGTTCGCCACCTGTTGTTCCGCTTGGAAAATAGCAGCTTAACACTGAAAAATTTCCAAAATCTGCACGAATAATGCGACCTTCATCATCATATTTTTTTATTCCACAACCATATTCAACATGGTCGGGTTTTCGCTTGGAGAAAATCGCCACACTGCTATATCCTTTTTTAACTGCCGAATACCAGTACGTTTGGTAGCCTAACTGCTCAAACTCATTTAAGTCAAGTTGATCCGCATGTGCTTTGGTTTCTTGTAAACATAGAATGTCTGGATTTTCAGATTTAAGCCACGAAATCCACTCTTTTTTTAAAACAGCACGAATACCATTGACATTATATGAAATTATTTTAGCCATACTTTTTGATTGTCTCCAAAAATAAACATTTTAATGCTAAATCAGCCACCATTTAAAGTTGATTGTGATTTTTGTTAATTCATCTAGAAAAGGGCTATCTTTGAAAGTAATTATCAATTTTTTCCACATCGTAAATAGATTACGACCTGATTAAATAAACTTGTCGTTTAAATTGCATAAAATGTCAAAAACAAAAACATCTTTTTTTTGCCAAAATTGTGGTGCCGAGTCGCCAAAATGGGTAGGTAAATGTGGCTCTTGTAACGAATGGAACACCTATGTAGAAGAGGTTATCCATAAAACCCCTAAAAGTGCAACTCCTTTTTCATCTTCTTCCTCCCAAAGAGCGGCGAAACCTCACCGATTGAATGAGATTGAAGAATATGAAGAACGACGAATTATGCTTTGCGACAGTGAGTTGAATCGTGTGCTAGGAGGTGGTGTTGTTCCTGGATCATTAGTGTTGTTTGGTGGCGAACCTGGGATTGGAAAATCAACCCTTTTATTACAAATTGCCATTAAAGAAAAGGATAAAAAATTCCTCTATATTTCAGGGGAAGAAAGCGAGCAACAAATTAGCATGCGCGCAGATCGGATTGGGAAAGAAAACGAAAATTGTTTTGTACTAACGGAAACTTCGATGCAAAATATTTTTATCCAATTAGAAGCTGTAAATCCCGATATTTTGATCATTGATTCGATTCAAACCTTGCACTCAAGTAATGTCGAATCATCGCCAGGGAGTGTTTCGCAAATTAAAGAATGTACTGCCGAATTTTTGCGCTATGCAAAAGAATCAGGGACCCCTGTTTTTTTAATTGGTCATATTACCAAAGAAGGATCCTTAGCAGGACCAAAAGTGCTGGAACACATGGTAGATGCGGTATTAGTTTTTGAAGGCGATCGAAATCATGTCTATCGTCTGGTGAGATCAGTCAAAAATAGATTTGGATCAACTAATGAAATTGGAATTTATGAAATGAATGGGAATGGACTCCGCCAAGTGGAAAATCCTTCTGAAATTTTAATTACACATAACGAAGAGCGGCTAAGTGGGATTGCAATTGCATCGACCTTAGAAGGGATTCGACCCATGCTAATTGAAATTCAAGCCTTGGTCAGCTCTGCGGCGTATGGAATGCCCCAACGTTCCTCAACTGGATTTGATTTAAGAAGATTGAATATGTTGTTGGCCGTGTTGGAAAAACGATGCGGATTTAAATTGGGAGCAAAAGATGTTTTTTTAAATATTGCAGGCGGAATCAAAGTAAACGACCCAGCAATAGATTTGGCAGTGGTGTGTGCGATCATGTCATCGAACGCTAATATTCCAATTCCTGCCAATATTTGTTTTTCGGCCGAACTTAGCCTTTCTGGAGAAATTAGAGCGATTAATCGAACAGATCAGCGTATTGTCGAAGCAGAAAAAATGGGATTTGAACAGATTATTATTTCTAAGTACAATAAAGGTATTAAACAGTCTGATTTTAACATCCAGATTCATCAAGTTGCGAAAATCGAAGACGCCATCCGAATTATATTTGGTTGATAATCGATTAAATCTCTTTTTTCTAAACAATAATTTAGACGAAATACGGTTATTTATATAAATTTGAAAGGAGTAGATTTTTTAAGGGATTAATGCATAAAAAAATTTGTTGCCTTTTTTATAACTGACGATTAAAATGAAATACAAAAGTTTTAAATCACTCTTTATTTTTTTGCTGATTACCAATACTTTTATTGGAGGTGCGCAAATTGGGATGAACCAATGGAGGATTCATTTTTCTGCCTTTAATGCAATAGGGATTTGCGAAACGGAGAACGAAGTAATTATGGCCTGTTCGAATGGGTTGGTTCGATATGATTTGTCGTATAACTCTTTGGAGCAATTGACCTTAACAAATGGGTTGAGTGATTTAGATATTACTTCGATAGCAAGTGATATTAATACCGTAAGTGTTGGTTATTTAAGCGGAAATTTTGACATTATTGAAGGAAATACGATTACGAATGTCCCTTGGATTAAAAAGGCTGATATATCAGGGGATAAGACTATTTTTAATTTTTACTACGATGGCGACATTATTTATATTTCAACGGGAATTGGATTGATAGTTTTTGACAATAAAAAAAAAGAGATTAAAGACACGTATTATCCTTATATTAATCCAGTTGTTTATGACGTAACTATTTATAAAGACACCATCTATGCAGCCACCGAAAAGGGTATTTATTTTGCATCTAAATCGGCTGGCTTTTTGAACGATCTTGCCAATTGGGAAAAATTAGTGGATTTGCCAGCGACCCTCGTAAATGAGTCATTTAACCAAATTGAAACTTTTGGAAACAGATTGTTTTTCGCGTATAATTCATTAAATTTTAACGAGGATACAGTTTATTATTTTCAAGATAACGTTCTTAATAAATTACCGGCACCTGTTAACTTAAGCGAAATGAAAGCAGATGAAGATCGATTGTTATTGACGTATTCCACCTCTGTTCAAGCGTTAAACACCGATTTGGTCGAAATTGATTTGATTTTTGATTATCCCAACGGGACACCATTTCCAAAAGCGAGTATTTTTAGGGATAATTATTATTGGATCGCAGATGCCAACAATGGAATGGTGAAATCCTTAAATTCGTTTGATGCAACGTCCATTTATGTAAATTCTCCAGCCACAGACGGGAGTTATCGACTGGATATTCAATATGGGAAGGTGTTAGTTGCTGGGGGAGGTGTCACTCAAAATTTACAAAATAATTATTTCAGAAATGGGGTTTACTTGTTTGAAGATGAGGAATGGACTAATTTTAATTACAAAACAGACGATTCAATTAAATTAGATAAAGATTGGGATTTTATTTCTGTTGCTGTTAATCAATCAAATAATGAGCAATTTGCCTTCGCAAGTTTTTCAGAAGGAGGACTAAAGATAGTGAATGATGGAACCAAAATTTCAGAAGTGTACACCAGCGAAAATTCGGTTTTGGAAAATTCTGCAGGACGGATTAATATTAGCGATTTGAAATATGATGATGATGGTAATTTGTGGCTGATTAATGCTGGGATTAAACCATTAAAAGTGCTAAGGCCTGATGGAACTTGGTATGAATATTCACTCGGCGCAGCTTCAAACGGAAAAATCCCCTATCGTTTGTTAATAGATGAAATAGGAAATAAATGGGTTGGAGTGACGAATGTTGGTTTGGTGGCGTTTAACGAAAATGGAACTTTTGACGATGAGTCGGATGATAACCTCCGAGTTTTGGTAGCAAATGAAGGTTTTGGAAATTTACCTTCGATCTTTGTGAAAGGACTTGCTCAGGATGTAGATGGTGAAATTTGGATAGGAACTGAATCGGGATTGGTGGTACTTTATTCAAGAAGCGAGCTGTATGATGGCGGTTATGGAAAGTATGATGCAAACCCTATTTTATTAACGGTGAATGGTGAAGTAGAGCGTTTGTTGGGTGAAACCTATATCACCGCAATTGCAGTAGACGGAGGAAATAGAAAATGGATTGGAACAAGTTCTTCAGGCGTTTTTTGTTTTTCGCCAGATGGTCTAGAAGAGATCTATCGATTTAATGAAGAAAACAGTCCACTTATTTCTGACAATATCTTAGATATTAAGATTGATCAATTATCTGGAGAGGTTTATTTTGCCACCGAAAAAGGGTTGGTTTCATTTCGTTCGGATGCCTCTTTAGGGGATAGTGATTTTAGCACAGTCTCCGTTTTTCCTAATCCAGTGCGTCCTGAATATGCAGGACCAATTACTGTGCAAGGTTTAGGTTACGACTCGGATGTGAAAATTACGGATGTTTCAGGGAATCTTATTTATCAAACGTTTTCTAATGGAGGAACTGTGATTTGGAATGGATTGACTTTAACAGGCGAGCGTGTGCAATCGGGCGTATATTTAGTTTGGTCGGGTAGTCTAGAAGGTAAAGGTAAAAATGTATCCAAAATAGTTTTTATCAATTAAAAATGCGTTTGCACACCAAAGGAATTGTACTGCGAAAAACAGATTATTCTGAAACAAGTGTGGTTCTTCAAATTTTAACTCCCAAATACGGGGTAAAAGGATTTATCTTTCAAGGTGCAAAAAGGAAAAACAAAAAGGGAAATATAATTGCCCCTTTAAGTCTAATTGACATTGAATATTATCAACGAAATGAAAGTGATTTGGCCAAAATTACAGCAATTGAATCCGCATTGATTTATAAAACGATTCCTTTTGATCCCTATAAATCAAGTATTGTTTTTTTTATGAATGAGGTTTTAAACGCCACCATAAAAGAAAATCAAGAGAACGAAGACTTGTTTGAATTTCTTGAAAACATCCTAGAAACGTTGGATTTAAGTGACCATGTTTCGAATTTTACCATTAAATTTCTTTACCGTTTGACAAAGTACTTAGGCTTTTATCCAAAAGAAATTGATGCACCCGTTTACCTTGATTTGCAAGAATGTACCTATACGAAATATCAACCTAATCATGGTGCTTATTTAAGTCCCGAGCAATCGGCCTTATTACTTACTTTTTCAAAAGCAACGTTTGATGGGCAATTGGATCCAATCATTGATTTAAAAACCAGAAGAGAATTGGTTTATTCGCTGCTTAATTATTACCATGTCGTTTTCGATAATTTTAAACCAATTCAAAGCTTGGCGGTGTTGGAATCTACTTTTCACAGCTAAAATTTTAACCAACACATGGGTAAAAAAAAGACGTTGAGATCTTCATCCCAACGTCTTTCACTAATTATTTGAGTGTTTATCTTAACACTATTTTCTTTATCACTGTTTCGTTTTCAGATTCAATCACAGCAAAATAAACTCCTTTTGCTAATTGACTCAAATCAAACGTAAGTGTATTGTTTGAAACATTCGTATAACGTTCAGAAACTACCTCTTCACCAATTACAGAGACAAAACGGATGAATAAATCTTTTGCCTCAATCAAGTTAAATCGAACATTGATTTCATTGGCAGTAGGATTAGGGAATATATCTAAACTTTTGTCCAGATCAATTCCAACAATTCCTGATCCATCGTCTGCGAAAACAGTAACATCTAAACTTACTTCACAGTCTGAGTCGTCAATTACATTACATACATACGTGGTGGTTACAAGTGGCGCAACGGTTACTGTGGCTGTATTTCCAACATAGGTAGCACCTGCATACCACGTCCAAAACGAACCACCAGTTACGGTTAAATCAATCGATTCGCCTGGGGTAATTACTACATCAGGACTAATGCTTGGTGAAAACGAATTAATGTTTGTTACAATAGCGACACCACTAAATTCGCAGTTAGCATCATCTTTCACCACAAAATTATAGGTATTGGCTGTTAAACCGGTAAATGTGCTTGTTCCAACAAAGGAAGCTCCATCGTTAATTGAGTATTGATAAGGTGCACCATCTCCTCCCGTGGCATTAAACGTGACAATTCCATCAGCATCAGAACAATTTTCAGGAGTGATGGACTTGGTCACATTAATAGCTGGGTTTACTGTTAACGTGTAAACATCCGAAATATCGCTTTCACACGATCCATCTGCGATTAATCGAATAGTCCATGTTCCAGCATCAAACGATGCAGTTAAATTAGCTTCATCATAATAATAATAATCCGCTCCATCCGAAATATCCCAATAATAACTTGTTGTATTTAATGAACCAAACCCGTTCATTGTGACCTCCATTCCTTCGCATGTTTCAGTGACTGGGAAGGACACAACCGCCACCGGATCTGGACCATTTGAGGTCAACACATCCATAATTAACGAACAATCAGGCGTGCCTAAAAACACATCCGATGTGCGTGTCCATCCAACCCCACCTGTAATTAAACAACTGGTGGTACTTGTTCCAGATGGTCGGTCGGAGAAATTTGTGGTAGCAAAAACAACAGTGTCAAAACCAGCGCCGTAATTTAATAGCATGCCTACCCAAAAATTTCCGGACACAGCAATTCCGGTTGTAAAATCGATTGTATTTATAAATCCTTCATCCAAATCCGACAAAGGAACAACTTTGGAACCAAGAATAGCACCTGGTTCACCCGAAGCATCAGACCAAACGCGGAAGGTAACATTGCTTGCGCCACCAATATCATCTACCTGTATAATTGGAACACGAATTCTTTTCACAAATGTTGGTCCAGGAACATTGAAAAATTCGGCATAAGCATCAACACGAAGGGCTCCGTCATCCAACGTAAGTAGCGAAGGGTAATAACCAGCTTCAGTTCCGACTGAATAATACGCTAGGTTGTCAAATTCATCTTCGGTATAATTCCGCAAAGTATCGCACGAAGCTGCACCAGCACCCCCTTCAATAACGGAAATATAATTAGTTTTTACTTCAGTATCTGATCCTTCGCCATTGGAGGCGACAAGGGTGATTGTTTTTAATCCAGCACTGTTGAATTGTATCACCGGATTTTCACTTGCCGCTGTTGTGCCTCCTATAAAACTTACGCCTGTCATTGGAGAAATTGTCCAACTCCAAGTAGTAGGATAATTAGTACTCAAATCTGTAAAATTTACTGATCCTGTTTCAATTACGGTGGTGATATCTGCCACGAAATTTGCAACGGGTGGCATTGGAAATGGTGTGTCGCAAACGTCAGACGTGGTTAATTCCTCTCTAGAACCCTCTAATACTAGGTGCATTAGATTTACTTGATCCTCGGTAAACATTACGGTACAGTTCGAATAATCCATGAAATTTTCGTACTGAGTTTGAATGCCTGGGCAGGTCATTTGAGAACCTGAACAAGATCCTCCATAATTAAACGAAGGTCCTGCGTTATTAGGGGTGTCTGCCAAACCGTCATCTGTTCCACAACTTCCTGCACCGCCTCCCCATGTGTGGTCTAATCCTAAAAAGTGACCTATCTCATGCGTTAATACATGGTTTGTTGGGTCAGTACCTAAATTATAATCAATAACAATTCCGTCAATTGAAGCCGGAGGTAATGATCCAATAGTTGGTTTGTAAGCATAACCTGCGACACCTGAACCAGCTCCGTTGGTGATGTCACAAATCCAAATATTTAAATAACGATCGCGGTCCCAACCCTCGGTTCCGGTATCTCCACCGTCAGAACCTTTCATTTTGTTAGTTTCGGTGTCTGGATTAAACCATACTTCTGCGGTTGGTACTCGGTGAATTCCATATTCAACCAAAGGCAAACCAACTTCATTTTGCTTAGCTAAGCAAAACTCAATGTCCGCATTGTCAGGAATAAAACCAAAACCACTGCGAGCTTCTCCAACATCGGGATTAGAAGCACTAAAATCTTCATTCACTGCATCTAATAAGGCAATAATATCATCCGCTGAAATATTTTCAGCTGGGGTATTATAGATGACATGGAAAATTACTGGAATCGTATAAGTTGATCGATCTCCACCTGTTCGGGTGCTTGCCAGATTTGATTGATAAGCTTCTTCGGCACGGTATTTTTCTGTGATGCCTGCTTTTTCAATCCAATCGGTGGTTAAAGCATCTTGCAGACACTTTTCACCAGCGTGTTCGTGATGAAAATCGGGTGAATAATGCAAAAAACTCTCGGTTTTTGCTAAATTTCCTTTTACTGGTGAGGAAGTTAACGGTTTACTTAAGAATTGTCCATACCCAATGGTAAAATTGAGGAATAAAAAAGAAAACACTAATTTGTACAGTAGTTGTTGGCGCATAGTTAAAATTTAGTTCAAGAAATATAGAAATAAAAATTGATACAACAAAAAAAGTCGTTAGATAATTATGCTAACGACTTTTATAATTTATAAAAACAAGGTTTTATTGGATGTTCAATTTCTTTTTTAACTCTTTGGACATTCCATCTTTATGGACATAAATATTAATGGTTTTGTATTTAAAATACGCTTCTGAAACGTATAAATACCCACCGCAAGGGTTAGAAGTGCCCCAAGAGTTTTTTACCAATAAATATTTTTTTCCATTTTGATCTTTATATAATCCAACAGCGTGCATTCCGTGATCGTCAGTGGTTAATTTGCTGTCGTATCCTTTTTGTCTGCTTTCTTGGGTAATAACTTCTTCCTCCACAGGTTCCATAAAACAATTGGCTTGTTTTTCGGCGCCAGCATCTGAGAAGTTTTTATTGTCTCGACCGCTCACCACGATGGTTGATTTATCTTTAGGAACGACAGCCAAGCCAGATCGGTAATCAAAATAATTTTCAGAAACGTCAGCTCCCCAAGCAAAGGTAAACCCTTTGTTTAATGCGTATTCCGCTGCTTTCCATAATTCGTCTAAAGGGACATTGTACGAGTTGTCCCACACCCAATTGTCTGCAATTGCCAACTGACATTCTTGATTAAAAGGGTGATTTGAAAAAGAGGTTAAAGAAACATAATCGTCCATATTTAATCCTAACTCATCGCGATACGAAATTGGGTTGTACTCTTTACCGTCTACTTTAAATTTAAAATCTTCTGTTTTTTCAGGTACTGCTCCTAAATAGGCATCCAACACTCCACGAATGGCCTTTATCCAAGCTGGTGAAAGTCCTTGATTTTTTGGAAGTTCGTTTCGCGCTTTTAAAACCCCTTCAACAGCCCCATCCAATACGGCGTAAAGTTCAGAATGCGAATGCGTTTCAGATCCATAATTTAATCCTGAAAAAGCCGAAGTTGGCACAATTCCGAATCGTTTAATTACCCAAGGAATGTCGTGAAAAGCCCCACCTTGATCAAAATTTGTATTTCCATCCGTGCGGATATATTTATCTGCTTTGCCTAAATAAGCTTGGTAAACGATATACATTTCTGATAAATCGTATCCTTTTTTACCCATTCTAATTAATTCAGATTCAAAAAAGGACATCGCAGAAAAGCTCCAGCAGGTGCCCGTGCCGCCTTGCGATAAAACGGGAGTTGCATCCAGATGGGCGATTTTTTCAAATTTATAACTGCTGCCTTCTTTGTTGGTAGATGTTTCTTGAGCAAAAACGCTGACCCCCGCTAAAAAGAGAGAGGTTCCTAAAAGTAGTTGTTTTAATTTCATTTGTTTCATTTTCATGGTTAGTCGATTCTTTTTAAGTAAGCTTTAAAAAGGTTTGACGATAAATGTAGGAAACTTTATTTTAATCATTCGTCCGTTCGTCATAATTTTATGGTGGAAGCAATTTTTTTTCGCAAAAGGGATATAAGCGGCAGCTCCCCAACGCGTTGGGGACTATAGCGTTTAGCCCAGTCCCGACTGTCGGGATTTGCCCAACTAAAGAAAAATAGTTAAACTCATTTTCTATTGATAAATAACTACCGTGATAATTTTCCTTGTAAATTTGTACGTATGGAGACGGAAATTGTAAATAAGGTTGCCAATGCCAACATCGAACAAATAGACTTATTGGATTTTGTGGATAAACACCCAGTGCAAGTGATTGATTTGAAAGATGTTTTGTGGAATGAATTTGTGCTAAAAGAAAAGGATTTTAGGCAGTGGGTGAAAGACCACGACTGGGCTAAATATGCCAATCAAAATGTGCAGGTTTATTGTTCCAATGATGCCATAATTCCAGCTTGGGCCTATATGTTAATTGTTACTCAATTGGGCGGTGCTAAACAAATTATTTATGGCGACGCTGCCCAAACCAAATCCGATTTATTTTTTGCCAACCTCGAAAATTGGGATGTGTCCCCGTACGCAGATAAAATTGTAATGGTGAAAGGTTGTTCGTTGATCCCTAATCCAAATAAGGCCTACATGGTGTTGACGAAGAAATTAATGCCGGTTGCAAAAACGGTGATGTTTGGCGAGCCATGTTCGGCAGTGCCTGTTTATAAAAGGGCTAAGTAGAAAATTTTAGTCGGTTAACTGGTTAAAATATACCACCGCATCTTTCACCGAATCTTTAATCGGAATAAATTCAAAATTTAATTGTTTTCGAATTTTTTCGTTTGAGTAAATACTGGTTTTCATCGAACTTTGAGCAGTTTCTTTTGTGATATTTTGTTTTTTACCAAAAAAGAACGCCAAAAGTCCTTCTAAACGCCATGCAATGCCAGCCATCCATTTTCGCACTAAAATAAAGGGTGGTTTCACTTTAAATTCATGGGCAATGGTTTCAAACAAAATTTTAAACGGAAGATTTTCTGACACCACCAAAAACCGTTCGTTGATAATGTTTTGGTGGTCTAATTCACAAAAAACGTAGGCTGCATCCCGCGCATCAACAAAGCCATTGGTGCCTGGGGTATAAAATTTCAAGCCTTTTTTAATAACCTTGAATAAACTCAAGGACGAATCGTTCCAATCTCCTATGCCTAAAATCACCGAAGGATTAATAATAACGACTTCTAAACCTTCTTCTTTTCCACGCCACACTTCATTTTCAGCACTGTATTTGCTGATTGCATAATTTGAATTATTGCGCGAAGTGCTCCATTTTGAATTTTCAGAATAATGAATGTTTTCGCCATTTCGACCCAAAGCAGCCGTTGAACTTACATGACAAAACCTACGAATTCCTCTAGAAAGACTTACATTGACAACATTTGCCGTGCCATGTTTGTTGATTTTCATCAACTGTTTAAAATCCTTTTTTCGAAAAGATACTAGCCCAGCGCAATGATAAACTACCTCACATCCTGCCATGCCTTCGCCTAGCGATGTAATATCCAAAATATCGCCCTCTACCCATTCAATTTGGGCAAATTTGGCCTCGGCAGCCTCCTTAAAATAATGTGCAAAAATGCTTTTTACGGCAATTAAAGACGATTGTTTGCGGTATAAAGCACGAATTTTTTTATCTCGTTTTAGCAATTCGACCAAAACGTGACTTCCTAATAAACCCGTGCCGCCTGTTACAAAAATCATGGTGGGCAAATTTACGGTATTTATTTATTAATCTGGAAAAATAGGCCAATGATAATCGCTCAAAAAAAATGATCGTTTGGTATCGTTACAATTTGAATTACAATTCGAAACAAGGCCTTATCAAAAAATTAAAATGCAACAGCCAAATCGAAGTCAAAATGTGTATCTTTGTTCACCATTAAACTAGCAAACCTCAGCCTATTGAGGCTGTTTTTAGGCATTAATAAATTTTAAACAATGAAATTAATTACATTAGGAGTAACATTTTTACTCACATTAGGGCTTTTTGCTCAAGATTTAAAAGATGGTCTTTACGCCAAAATTATTACCAATAGGGGCGATATTTTAATTGAATTAGAATATTTAAAAACGCCAATTACCGTTGCTAATTTTGTTGGACTAGCCGAAGGAAATTTAACCTACGATTCAGTTAAAATTAAAAAACCATATTACGACGGTATAAAATTTCACCGCGTAATTGCTGATTTTATGATTCAAGGAGGTGACCCAACAGGCACTGGTTCTGGTGGTCCTGGTTATAGCTTTCCTGATGAGTTTGACACAACCTTAATTCACGACCGTCCTGGTATTTTATCCATGGCTAATTCAGGTCCAAACACCAACGGAAGTCAGTTTTTTATTACGCATAAAGACACCCCGTGGTTGAATGGCAAACACTCCGTTTTTGGACACGTCGTGCAAGGACAAGATGTGGTGAATAAAATTCAACAAGAGGACATGATTAAAACCGTTGAAATTATTCGCGTTGGAAAAAAAGCACAAAAATTTAATGCGACTAAAGTGTTTCCTAAGGCAATCGAAGGGCAAGCAAAAGCTAAACGTGCCGGATTAGCGCTGCAAAACAAGGCGTTTTCGACTGAAATGAAATCGAAATATCCAAAAGCTAAAAAGACAGATTCTGGCTTAATGTACCAAATTTTGAAACAAGGAAATGATACCTTAGCTATTTCTGGCGATGAAGTGGAAGTGCATTACACCGGAACTTTCTTAAGTGGAGAAAAATTTGATTCATCACGCGATAAAAATAAAACATTCAAAGTGGTAATCGATAAAAGTCGTGTGATTACCGGTTGGCACGAAGGGTTAAAATTATGCGAAATTGGTGGTGAAATTAAACTAATCCTGCCATATTGGTTAGCTTATGGCGAGGCCGGACGAGGAACAATTCCTCCAAAAGCAACCTTGATTTTCGACATTGAAATTATCAGCGTCACAAAAAAGTAAGGCACTAATAACAACACTAAAGCCGGTTCGTAAGAGTCGGCTTTTTTTGTGTAAAAAAATTTGGTGAAGGTTTTTTTCTTTTTTTGGGCGTTCCCCGACGATACCGACGTTTCAGTCGGTATCGTCGGGGGCAGGCTCTTCGTTACAAGTCCTCATTCTCCCCAAAAACTTGGGGAGGATTCCGGGCTTTTCACTGCGATCCTTAACGCAAATGGGTGAAATTTTTTGGAAATGGTGAGACAGACCAACAATTTAAAACTAAGGTTAACTTAAAACCAGGATAGATAGACAACTTAAAATCAAATAGTACACGAATAGGTGTAAAATTTATTGCTAATAAAACAGGTAATTATTGAAAAGCTAACAAATGTCGCTCAATACGTTCCTGGCTTATTTTATAAACGCGAATTGCGTTTTAACGTGATTTCGATTTTAAATTTCATTCAGATCGCATAGAAAAGCTTGAGTTTGAGAAAAAGCAACGAAGTAATAGCGGGCTATTTCGAGTTGTTTTGACGAAAAAATCATGGTTGTCTATGCGAAAACACCGATACCAATATTTAAAGTAGTCTATTAATTTTAGATTAGGTAATGCCGAAACTACAAATAAATAGTACAATGAAATGAAATTGATATTGGACTATATTATTTGTGTCTTCGGTATAATTTAGAGTCGAACTCTCAGGCTTTTATATTAGCGGTCATACACGGAAAATTGCGAATTCCAGCTTTATTACAGTTATTGGATATTGAAACAAAGGCAAATGAAAGAACGAGATAAGGAGGTTGAGGCACTCGAAGCCACGAAATTTTCAGTATGAAGAAAAAAATAAGAAGAGCCCTAAACTACTTGCGATAATTTTTCCAAGTATTCGTTAAATCGGTGGCTTTGTGTCAATTTTTCATCCCCAACAATTAACACACTTTTTGGCTTGTTATTTTCTAACCAAAAATGCAAAGAAGCCACAGAGGCACTCATGGTTGCATTGATGTCAATCTGGTGTGTTGGTTTGTGAATTCTGTCAAGAGATTCACGCAATTCTTTAATTTCTTTCGAAACATTGTGATCTTCTTGAATAATGACCATAGAATCTGCAATCTCTAAAATTGACGACTTGCCGTCAAATGTTTCAACAGCAACGTTTTTTTGTTTTGCCCATGCCGAAATGGCCTCTGCAAAATGATCTTCATTGCGTAAAACTATTTTTTTCAATAACATAACTCCTTATGGATATAACGGGGTGCAAAACTAGTCCTTTTTTCGGCATAAATGTTAAAAACTGAGCTTTTTTTTAATTCTTTTTTTTGATGCCTGGCATTTTGAATTTAAATACTAAAACACAAGCCTTTTAAACTAAAAATTCGCTATTTGATTTGTTTGATATCCGACACACTAAATAATTGCATCGCCAAAATAATACAAGCAAAAAGCAAATGTAAGGGTTGCACGAAAGCCGGCATTCCAGCATACGAAAATAAAATACCTGTAATAAATAAAATGAGTAAAATAGCAAGGATGTATTTCAAGGTAGCGAGTCCGTAATTTGCCTTTTTATTTAACCAAAATAACCAAATATTTGCAGCAAGAAGAATCCAAGAAAAAGACCTATGAAAGAGAAAATCGCCTTCCATACTATCAATCCATAACGCACGTTCTAAACCTTCTTTCACCATAAAATCAACTTCTTGTCGTACTTGTGCGCCTAATATTACCTGAACAAATGTTAACAAAATCGAAAAATAAAAAAGCCATCGAAATACGGGAGAAACTTGCTGAACCAATGTTGATGTTTGACAACGACGAATAATATAAATTTGAACCACTACAATGAACAAGGCAAACAACATGTGCAAGGTAATTATCCAAGGAACAAGATTGGTGGACACAACAACAGAGCCTAACCAACCTTCAAAGCCCATCAACACTAAATTTAAAAATGTTAAAAAAACCAAGGTACGGTTGGAACGGTAACGAATTAAGGTCCAAATCAATAGAATTAACACCGCATTACCAGCTAAAAACCCAACCAATCGATTGCCATACTCTGTCCACGTTTTTGCCGCATTAAAATCTTCTTCTTTAAGCAATTTTGGATTTGCACGAAGGGATTCGGCTTCAGAGCTCATCCCAATAAGGTCAAGAAGTGAGGCAAATTTAAAGATTTTCACCTTGCGATATTCGGCATATTTTTCTTTGTAATCAACAGGCAATTGATCGGCAGAAGTAGGTGGAATTATTTGATCAAAACATTTGGGCCAATCTGGGCATCCCATACCTGCACCAGCCGAACGGACAACACTCCCTGCTATAATCACTAAAAAGATCAAAACCAAGGTAATCCAAGCAAAACGAATATAACCTCTACTCATTTAAATGATTTTTTCACCACAAAAGTACACTCTTTTAACTCAATTAACTTATTTGTTTAGCGTTTTCTTACTCAAATTCTGCTGACAAAAGTTTTAAAATGTCAGGTTCTATTTTTACAGGATTAGTAATTGGTGAATAGCGTTTAATAACATTCCCATTTTTATCGAGTAAAAATTTGGTAAAATTCCATTTTATGCGACTACTAAACCAACCCCCCGATTTTTTTTTCAACCACGTAAATAGCGGATGCGCTTTCGCTCCATTGACGTTAATTTTTTCAAGCAACTGAAAGGAAACACCGTGATTAATAGCGCACGATTCCTCCATCATTTCGTTTGAAACTGGTTCCTGACTTCCAAATTGATTGCATGGAAATCCTAAAATAACCAAACCTTGGTCTTGGTATTTTACATGAAGGAGCTCTAAGCCGCCAAATTGCGGCGTTAAACCACATTTTGTGGCCGTATTCACGATCAGAACCACTTTTCCTTTTAAGGTATCTAAAGGATATGGTCTACCATTTGGGGAATTAAAATCTAATTTATAAAACTCTGATTCGCTCATTTTTATTTCCGCATTTTTGTATGAAGGTATAACACTTTAGCCACTCTTTAGTTCTTTTTTAATTATTTAAAACTAGTCTAAATGCTTTTTAATGTATATTAGTCCTACATTAATGCTTTAAAGCCATGTTGATACTCAAAAAAAGTTCTTGTTTTATTTTTTTGTTTCTATTCAGTCAAATCAGTTTTTCACAAGAAATTAGGTCGTATTTGGACAAAGGTGATTTCACTTTAGGCTTGCGCACCACTACCAGCATTTTTGAACACGATAAGGTTCCAGCATTAGGAACAGGAGGGCAATTTAGACTTCAATTTTTTGATTTTTTAAGCACCGAATGGTTTGCCGATTGGATTACCATGGATTTAAAAGGAGCAGGGACACGCCAAAATGCACATATCGGTTGGTCGGTGCTTTTTTATTTGAATAAAAACAAGCGTTTTAATCCTTATTTTATTGCAGGACATTGTTTTGATTTTGCCCAAGTTACGCCGCTAGGCACTTCTTATATCGACCGTTCAAGCGAAAAAATCAGTCGGTGGAGTTCGGCGGTACAAGCCGGGTTAGGCGCACATTATTTTTTAACAGAACGATTCAATTGTACTTTATCAGCGCAATACATGTTGCATTTGGGCGAGCATTTAGAATATGATTTAAGTCCTACTGGCAATGGATATTATTTAAATACAAATCCTTCAACCCACGAAGAAGTTGGTGTAGAAGGTCACGTTTTATTGACATTTAGTTTAAATTATCGAATTGGCGATTTATGGTAAAAGGATTTTTATTGACAGGATTATTGGCCTTTTCATTGGGCTGGTCAGTAGTAGGATTTGGAATTGAAAATCCTCCAAATGGAGTAACAAGACAATTAAAAGTGAAAGCGGCGTTGTCTTTTTCACCCGGTTTTTTGACTGAAAAGACCAAAACCATTCAATTGCATGGCTATTTAGGTTGTCGTCCAAATTCGGGAAAAATTGAGCTAAGAGGTGATGGGTTTTATTTTTTAGACTCCTTTGGCGATCGACCGCGATTTACGATGAATCATCAATTGTTTGCAGGCGCATTTTATCGGTTTTCTGATCAACGTTTTCAACCTTATGTAGGATTTCAACCGGGAATTGCCTATTCTCAATCTTCCGAATTTGGTGTGTTGAATAATGTGACAAGTGAGATAGAATTCAAAAAAACCAGTAATCCAGTTGGCTCTGTGGCAGGTGGTATTGATTTTTTCTCCGAAAAGCTCTTTTTTATGTTTGTGGAAACACGGTATATTTTTGGAAAACACAAAGCAGATTCGTACCCGGTTTTTTTAGATGAATTTCGAATTTCATTTGGGTTAGGATTCCATTTTTAGTACTCGTTAAGTTTTTATTGTTCTGTCCAATTTCTTAATTTTGTGCTAATGGCTAAATAATTAGCCCGTTTTGCTTATTTAAAAGTGCTCGAACGCTCTTTTTTATTACCTTAGTACATTGTGAAAAATTTATTCCTCATATTCTCTTTTTTTCTCAGTTGGCAACTGAGTGCTTCACACATTGTGGGGGGGGATATGTATTATGATTGTTTGGGTGGAAATACCTACCGAATTACCTTAAAAGTTTACCGCGATTGTTTGTCAGATGGTGCGGCTTTTGATCCAAGCGTTCCTATTACTGTTTTTAACGGCTCCTACGTTCAGATTGATGCATTCACGATTGCCTTTCCTGGAAGTGATGTTTTAGATGTTTTGTTAGACAATCCATGTATTACGTTGCCTTCGGATATTTGCGTGGAGGAAGCTATTTATCAAAAAGTTGTTACTTTGCCTCCTTCTGCAAATGGCTATATTTTATCATACCAACGTTGCTGCCGTGGACCTGCGGTGACTAATTTATTGGATCCAGCTGAACAGGGCTTAACTCTTCAAATTGACATCCCTGCTCCGGCTCTTGCTATCTGTAATAGCAGTGCTCGTTTTACAAATTATCCGCCCTTGGTTTTGTGTGCTGGGCAAGAGTTAATTTTTGATCATTCTGCGATTGATCCCGATGGAGATGATTTGGTCTATCAATTGTGTACACCATTTGCAGGAGGAACCGATTTAGATCCAGCGCCATCTCCGGCCAGTCCACCTCCGTATGATCCGATTATTTGGGCAGGCGGAATTACGGAAACAGATCCTTTTGGGGCAGGAGATTTATCTATTGACCCAGTAACAGGAATTTTAACGGCTGTGCCTGGGGCACCGGGTTTGTATGTGGTGGGCGTCTGTGTGCAAGAATTTCGAGCGGGTGTTTTAATTAGTACCTCTCGCCGTGATTTTTTGTTTAGGGTGTTGAATTGCGACATTGAATTGGAAGCGGAAGTCGTTCCGCAAACCGAATTGGTTACATTTTTAAGTTTTTGCCAAGGATTAGATGTTGTTTTTGAAAACAATAGTTACGGTGGTGATTTCTATGTGTGGGATTTTGGAGTACCAGGAATTGTAACAGATGTCAGCACTGAATTTGAACCGACGTATACCTTTCCAAGTCCAGGTACCTACGAAGTTATGTTGGTGGTAAATCCAGGATGGCCTTGTACCGACACTGCCACCGAAACATTTATTGTGCAAAATGCAATCACTGCGTATTTTGCCCCGCCAGGCCCGCAATGTATTGTAGGAAATAGTTTTGATTTTGTTGGGGAAGGAACCTATCCTCCTGCAGCCGATGGAACCATTTTTGAATGGGATTTTGGTGGATTTTCAGTTCCGCTCACTTCTAATCTTGAAAGCCCTACCAACGTTGTGTTTACAGCTGGCGGTCCACATACAGTTACCTATACCGTTACTTATGAGGTTTGTGAAGAAAGTCATACCGAAGAGATTTTTGTGTACGCCGAACCTACGATCGGTTTTAGTGTACCAGACGAGTTAAAATGTGCGCCTTATAGTGCGGTGTTTACGGATTTATCTTTTGCGCATACCGAAATTTTCTATTTGTGGGATTTTGGGGACAGCATTGGAACTTCTTCCGAAGCAAATCCGACTTATATCTATAACGAAGTGGGTGTTTATGATGTGACCTTAACCATTTGGACAACATCGGGATGTATTGATACGCTTACCTTAACCCGCGAAGATCTAATTGAGATTTTTCCAAAACCAACCGCTAATTTTACCGTGACACCAGAACAACAAGACGAGTATCACGCCGATTTCTTCTTTACAAACCTTTCAGAAGATGAGGTAGAGCATTGGTTTTATTTTGCTGATGGCTTTTTTTCTCAAGAAGAAACCGTTTGGCACAATTATAACGATCCTGGTGTTTATTATCCTTTTGTTATTGCCGAAAATGAATATGGATGTAGGGATCGTTTTTATCAAAAGATTACGGTGACTCCTATTATTCCAGTTATTGTTCCAAATGCGTTTACGCCGGATGGTAATTCATTTAACAATATTTTCCAGCCGATTTTTTACGAAAGTCAAGTTTTCCAACTCTTTATTTACGACCGTTGGGGCGAGTTAATTTATTCGGCAAATGAATTTGAAGCTTCGTGGGACGGAACCTATCAAAATGGAATTATCGCACCTGATGGTGTGTATGTTTGGAAAATCATTTACACGGCCTTTGACACCAATTTGCCAGTAGAAATTGGAGGACATGTCACCTTGTTGAAATAGTCATCTTTCCCGAAATTGTTCATAAGTTTTGTCTTTGAAAAAGAAAAAACATTAGACAAATTTCATCACCTTTGTGAGGCAAAAAAAAGCATTTTTTTGTTGGTGTTTTCCTATTTCAACCGAACAACACCAGTTCATTTTAACTTTTGGTAGAGTAAAAAATGAATGCCCTATTTTATCCGCTGTAAGGTGGATGTCAAAAAAATAGCATTTCATTGGCAGAACGTAAATTGTTTACGGTCTAATAGAATTATTTTGCGTTCAAAAGAATAGCAGAGGATTAATTTTTTGGTAGAAGTTATTCCATTGTAAAATTTTTAGATGGCACACGCCATCTAAAAATTTTACAATGGTTAATGCCAACATGACAAGTTGTTTAGGTTGGATTAAAATTAACAACTAAAAAAAATTAAAATGCAGCGTTCAATTGTGCACATGGATTTAGATACCTTTTTTGTTTCGTGTGAGCGTTTAATGGACAGTCGATTAAATGGGAAACCCGTATTAATTGGCGGAACATCTGACCGAGGAGTAGTGGCTTCTTGTTCGTACGAGGCAAGGACCTTTGGCGTACATTCGGCAATGCCAATGCGAATGGCAAAACAATTGTGTCCCGAGGCGATTATTTTACGGGGAAACACAGGTGTTTATACAAAATATTCGGAGTTAGTTACGGATATTATAAAAGACACTGTGCCGCTTTATGAAAAATCGTCAATTGATGAGTTTTATGTGGATTTAACAGGCATGGATAAATTTTTTGGCTGTCAGCAAATCGCAACAGACTTAAGGGCTAAAATAATACGTGAATCTGGTTTGCCCATTTCCTTTGGATTGTCTTTGAATAAAACGGTTTCTAAAATTGCCACTGGCGAGGCGAAACCAAACAACCAAATTACCATTGTGAAAGGTCAAGAAAAAAGCTTTTTGGCTCCTTTATCTGTGCGAAAAATTCCTTCTGTTGGCGAAAAAACCTACCGAACTTTGTGCGATTTAGGGGTGAAAAATATTGTTTCCATTCAAGAAATGCCAATTGAGGTAATGGAAAAGGTATTTGGAAAAAATGGGATTAGCATTTGGCACAAGGCGAATGGAATTGATTTATCGCCTGTTATTCCTTATCACGAACGCAAATCTATTTCCACCGAACGCACATTTGACCGCGACACCATTGATGTCCGAAAATTGGAAGGATTAATGACGGCAATGGCAGAAAATTTAGCTTTTCAACTTCGCCGAGGAGGTAAATTAACGGCTTGTTTAACAGTTAAAATTCGCTATTCGGATTTTCAGACCTATACACTCCAAAAAATGATTCCTTACAGCGCTGTCGATCATCAAATTTTACCAATTGTATTGGAGCTTTTCCGAAAATTATATAATCGGCGTTTGCTGGTGCGCTTAATTGGTGTTCGATTTAGTCATTTGGTAGATGGTGGACATCAAATTAGTTTATTCGAAAATCCAACCACCCTAAAATTGTACCAAGCCATGGATCATATTCGCGAACGCTACGGCGACCGCTCAATTATGCGCGCCTCTGGTTTTGAAGCAAAAAGTATCAGCCGTTGGAATCCTTTTACGGGTGAGCCGCCTCCACTTTTGGCGAATCGGAGGGTTTAGTTTATTAAACTAATTGGCCAATTCTTACCCAATTAATCCGCTAAAATTTCTTCTGTTAAATCAATAATTTGAACAAAAGAAATTGAATTTTTATTCTTTTTAAGAATCGAAAACTCGTAATTTTCTATGACAATTTTATCTTTTGGCGATGGGATTTTTCCGAATTTTAAGATCAAAAAGCCAGCAAGGGTTTCGTATTGTTCGTCTTTTTCGATTGGATGCGGTAACATTTCGTTAATGTCATCAATGGGCGATGAAGCGATTACATTGTAGGTTTTCTCACCAACTTTTTCAACGATTGAAATTTCGTTATCGTATTCATCTTGAATTTCGCCTACCAATTCTTCCAGAATATCCTCCATGGTGATGATTCCTTCCGTTCCTCCATATTCATCTACAACCAAGGCCATTTGTTGGTGTTTGATCTGAAATTCGTTGAGCAATTTTCCAATGCTTTTAGTTTCCGGAACCACCATCATATTTCGCATAATGCTTCGGATATTAATTGGTTCGTTTTTTCGGAAGGAAATTAGGATGTCTTTTAAATAGACGACCCCTACAATGGTGTCTATGCTTTTATCGTAGCATGGAATTCTGGTATAACTTTCTTCAATTATTTTGTCGATAGTGGCGTCATTAAATTCATTGATATCGATTGCGAAAACTTGGGTACGCGGCACCATAATTTGTTTTGCTGTTTGTTCAGAAAAATCAAACGCATTTTTAATGATGCGATATTCGGCATCATCAATTTCACCACTTGCTTGACCTTGTTGCACCAAGTATTGTAATTCTTTACTGCTATGAACATCTGAACCGTGCACATTTGAAATTCCGATGGTTTTGAGCAGAAAATTTGCAATACCATTTAAAATCCAGATAAATGGGCGGAAAATGATGAAGAAAAACTGTAATGGATAGGCGATAAAGAGGGTTGTTTTTTCAGATCGTTGAATGGCTAAAGATTTAGGAGCAAGTTCTCCAAAAACAATGTGAAGAATAGTAATTAAAGCAAATGCTATGGGTAGTGCAATGTCATGCGCTAATTCTGGTTCAATTTCAAAACCAACTAAATGCATGAGGCTAATAATCATTTTGGAAACAACTGGCTCGCCGATCCAACCTAATCCTAAACTAGCTAAGGTAATACCAAGTTGCGTGGCAGCAAGGTATCCGTCTAAATGAGAAACAATGTGTTTGGATAAAATCGCCATGCGATTTCCTTCTTTTACTTTGACCTCAAGCTGTGAAGCTCGAACTTTGACAATGGCAAATTCGGCCGCAACAAAAAAACCATTAAAAAAAACTAAAAGAAGAGTAATAACTATATCAGAGACCATGAAAAGAAAAACATTTTAAAGGACAAATTTAGCGTAAAAATTAATTAATGCACGTTAAATTTTTAATAGAACGGTCTCAGAGTTCAAAACTAAGTCTTTGAATGCGAGGTAAACTTTGTTTCTTGTGGTTTTAGATCCTTGTTGCAGTATGGATTTGCCAATAGATGGATTGGTTAAATGGGCAGAATGAGCTTCAACTTTTATTCGTGGAATTATTTTATATGATTTATGTCATTTTATTGGATTTATGACATTAGTATGACAAAGCGAGTTGAATTAATAAGGAATTTTGACGGACAAATTTAGAAGGTGGTTAAATTTAACATTATAGCATTTACGCACAATAGTATTGGGCTGGCACAGTTGGGGAAATTCCATTTGGAAAAAGAGGAGATTGCGCCAAAAATGAATGCCTTAAAATTGTTGCTTGGGTTGGATGAATTGATGTACCTATCGACCTGCAACCGAGTGGAGTTTGTTTTTGTGCAGCACCAACCAGTTGATCATACGATGATTCAAAATTTAGTACAAAGGTTTATTCCTGATTTTGATGGTGCTTTTGTGAATGAAATTGCTCAAAAAGCGAGGCATTGGAATGGGATTAATGCAGTGAATCATTTAATTGAAGTGGCGTGTTCGTTAGATTCGATGGTGTTGGGTGAGCGCGAAATTATTACCCAAGTGCGCAATGCTTATACGTTGGCGAAAAAAGAGGGTTTGTCAGGTGATGTGATTCGGATTGTGATGCGCCAAACGATTGAAACTGCCAAGAAAGTGTACACAGAAACGGCGCTTTCCGAACGTTCAGTTTCGGTGGTTTCATTGGCTTACCAAGAACTCATGAAGCATAAATTACCCAAAAACCCAAAAATTTTGGTGATTGGGGCTGGGGTGACGAATCAAAATTTATGTAAATTTTTAAAAAAAGATGGTTTAACGGATTGGGTTGTATTTAACAGGACGTACGAAAACGCGGTGCTTTTTACCGAAAATTTGGGAGGAACGCCCATGCGCTTGGACGAATTACAAAATTACACAGGTGGGTTTGATGTAATTTTAACGTGTACCGGTGCGGCGCAACCTGTGCTTACGCCAAACATTTACCAAAGTATTTTGCGCGATTCTAAAACGAAAGTAATTGTTGATTTGGCGATTCCTGCGGATGTGGATGCGACCGTTTGTAAGGCGTATCCTGTTCACTACATTTCTGTTGAAACCTTGAAAGAAATTTCGGATAAAAATTTATTGTTACGGCGGCAAGAATTGCTAAAAGTTCGCCAACTAATTTTTTCAGCTTTGGAAGATTTTAAAGCGATTTTTGAAATGCGCCAAGTGGAGATAAAAATGCAAGCCATTCCTACCCACGTGAAGGCAATTCGACAAAAGGCGATGGAAGAGATTTTTCACAAAGACGTAGAGGAAATGGATGAAAAATCGAAACAAATACTTCATAAAATATTAAATTATATGGAGAAAAAATATGTGAGTGTGCCGATGATTATGGCCAAAGAAATGCTCACAAAAATTAATTAGATTTGGTATAAGATGGAGTTAATTATTGGATCTAGAGGAAGTGATTTAGCCTTGTGGCAAGCAAATTTTATAAAAGATAGTTTGGAAAAACTTGGGCATTCCGTTTCGATACAAATTATTTTGACTAAAGGGGATAAAATTCAGAATTTGAGTTTTGACAAGTTGGAGGGCAAAGGATTTTTTACCAAAGAAATTGAAGAGGCTTTGGTGAATGGAGAAATTGATATCGCGGTGCATTCGCACAAGGATTTAGAAACGGTTTCACCAGAAGGTTTGATGATTGGAGCGGTTTCGTATCGGGAAAATCCAACAGATCAATTATTAATTCGCGCGAGTGCTTTGGCGCCTGACAAATTGATGCAATTAAAAGAAAATGCACTAGTTGGCACCTCTTCATCGCGGCGTAAAACGCAATTAATTCGAATGCGAGATGATTTGGTTTTAAAAGATTTGCGTGGGAATGTTCCAACACGGGTAAATAAATTATTAAACGGTGATTACGATGCCATTGTTTTGGCTAGCGCAGGGTTGGCAAGATTAAAGTTGGATTTATCTGGATTAGTCTGCATTGAATTGGATCCGACACAATTTGTTCCTGCTCCAGCGCAAGGCGTTTTGGCGATTCAAATCCGTGAAAATGATGTAGAATTGGCTGAGGTTCTTAAAGCCATTCACCACGAGGACGTGGCCGAAGTGATTAAAATTGAGCGTGATATTTTACGTTTATTTGCCGGTGGATGTCAATTGCCTTTGGGCGTTTACGTTGAAAAGGAAGAAGGGATTTGGAAAATTAATGTGAGTTATGCACCAAGTGTTGATGAAGCGGCGACGGTTTGTTATTACGAGGTAGAAAACACCGAAGATATAGCAGAAATTATTGTGGAAGATTTGAGACGTGGCGAAGATTAAACAAATTCTAATTACTTCCGAAGCCAATGGTTTTCCCAAATTGGTAAAATGGTGCAGTGAACGTGAAATTTCGTTAGTTTGTCAACCATTAATTAAAATTGAACCAATAAAGAACCTTGCAATTCCTCAAACAGATTGGATTTTTTTTAACTCACCAAAAGGAGCAAAAGCCTATTTAGAAAATTATCCTGTTTTTGCTTCAAAAATTGGTGTTTTGGGACTTGGTACTGCTAAAATAGTGAAATTATTTTGCCCAACTATTGATTTTTGTGGTGATTCTAATCACTCAATCCCTGAAATTGGGGAAAATTTTAACAGCCAATTACTTCCACACGAAACGGTGTTTTTACCCATCAGTGACCGCTCTAAAAAATCGATTGTCAAACACATTTCGCCAAGACGCAAATTTGAATTAGTAACCTATCACACCACATTAATACCAATAAAATTTTCGCAAGATTTTGATGTTTTAATTTTCACCAGTCCTTCCAATTTTTTGAGTTACGTTAGGTTAAATGAACTACCACCCAACCAAATTTATGTGGCATTTGGAAAAACGACGCAAGCAAGCATGGCGTATTTAAAAAAGGTAGAGGTGTTAAAATCGCCCAATGAAAATGCGGTGATTGAATTTTTGGAAAGTCAACTTGGCTCTGTCAGCTGAGGTTCTTCTGTTTTTTCTGGATTTGCAGGAGGTGTTGGTTTCCGGAAAAATTTACGGTACCTAACAATGATTAATCCAACTCCAACGGAAATTGAAAGATCTGCCAAATTCCAAATAGCGCCAAAAATTTCTTTCCCAGGATGAATGTCGATGAGGTTGCCGCCACCTAAAAATTCTGGTAAATTAAGGTCGATGATGGGAGTCCAACTTGGATAAACGGTCGTAAATTGAAACATATCCACTACACTACCTAACATAAAACCATGCGGACGAAGCATTGGTTGACGTGTGAGGGGATCAAAAAGATAATCCCCTTCCGAATCTTTGGCAATGTTCCAATACTGTTCGAGGTTGACATCCCAAATTAGGTCATAAAACAATCCATCAATTAAGTTACCTGTTGCTCCAGCAAAAACCAACGCCACCGCAATTAATAATCCTTTTGGAGAGTTATTTTCTAAAATTAACTTTCGGATGTACCAACCAATCCCTATAATGGCGGCTAGTCTAAATAAGGTTAAGAAATATTTTGGCATTGCTCCTTCGCCCAATGTTGCGCCAAAAGCCATGCCTCTATTTTCGATGTAATACAATTGGAAAAAACCGTCAATGACAGGAATTGCTCCACTATCATGCGGAACCATGCTAGTTTTAACCCAAATTTTAATAATTTGGTCAAGGAGTAAAATTACTCCGATAAGAATGATTACTTTTTTTCCCAAAACAAAAAACTATCCTTGAGCTCTTTTTGCTTCGATACTTAATGTAGCGTGAGGCACCAACATTAAACGTTGTTTTTGGATTAATTGTCCAGTTTCTCTACAAATGCCGTAGGTCTTGTTCTCGATACGAATCAAAGCATTTTTAAGATTTTGGATAAATTTTTCTTGACGAACAGCCAATTGAGCCATTTCTTCTCGTGACATGGTTTCAGATCCATCTTCCATCATATTAAATGATCGTCCTGTATCATCAGTTCCGTGATCATCACTATGATCTAACTGGCCACGTAATAAATCTAAATCCAGTTGGGCTTCAATTAATTTTGCCTCAATAAGAACTTTAAATTCTTTTAAGTCACTATCTGAATATCTAACTAAATCTGCCATGCGCTGTCTTATTTCTTGATTAAAGAGCAAATATAATTCATTTCTCCCAAGATGCTACCATTTAACATATAATTTCTGAAAACTTAAACTTAATACGCACTGAGGTGTTCTTTATTCTTAATTTTATGAAATAATTTAGGATTCAAAAATGGAAAACAAGGTAACTGAAGCACTTAATTTTCGCTATGCCACTAAAAAATTTAATCCCGATCTGCTGTTAACAGATGATCAAGTGGAGACATTGATTGAAGCGGTGCGTTTAACACCAACCTCGTATGGGTTGCAATTAATGAAGTTGGTGGTGGTTGAAAATAAAGAGTTACGACATCAATTATTACCTCACGCATTTGCTCAAAATCAGGTAGTGGATGCTTCGCATTTATTTATTCTTTGCCGCGAAAAGGAAATTTTCGATCAACATGTGTTTGATTATGTTGAAAATATGGCGACGCAAAGAGGGGTTGAGCGCGATACGTTGGAAGGTTTTAGTTCGATGATGCTTCGTTCAATTGCAGCAATGTCAACAGAAAAGAGAGATATTTGGATGAATAATCAAGTGTATATCGCCTTGGGAAACTTATTAAATGCTTGCGCACTCTTAAAAATTGATGCCACCCCAATGGAAGGATTTAAACCAAAGGAATTTGACCAAGTTTTAGGTTTGGACGAACTAAATTTAAGTTCGGTGTTATGTGTTCCAATTGGTTATCGCGCCGATGACGACGCTAACGCTTTCAGAAAAAAAATCCGCCGCTCGAAAGAAAATTTTCTAATAATACGTTAGTAAATAATCAGTTTTTCGGTACGAATGGTTTCGTTGTTAGCAATCTGAACAAAATAAACTCCTTTTGGCAGCTGGGTGAATTCGATTGTTTTTTGCCCGTTTTGTGGGGTGAACGTTTGAATAACTTGACCAGTTTCTGCCACTAAATTTACTTGATTGATTTCCGTTTCGCCATTCATTACCAAAGTAACTGAACCTTGAGATGGATTTGGATACAATTGAAATTGCAATTCATCCATTCTTATTGATTCAGTGCCTAATGCAGGATTATTGTCAATCAAATCAAAACGTTCGGTTAAAATTACCCCGCGCATAAGTTCAATTTGACCAAGTGTAAACGAATTTTGACAAGTTTCTGCCGAATAATCCATGTAATTTTCAACCATGTCTGGCAAATCGCCTAAATCACCGATATCATCCGTACACGTATTTTTTTCGATGTCACAATCTTGATTTGATTGATCGACTGCATTTGGTGTATCATCAACACCATCTTCTTGGGTGCAATCGCCATCTCCCCAAATATGCCGTAAGCCTAAATAATGACCAACTTCGTGGGTAGCTGTACGACCACGAACGTCGATTTCTCCGCCACCTGCAATTAACGGATTGGGATTATTGCTTCCAAAAGCTTCATACTGAATTACTACACCGTCGGCTAAACCATCTACGGAACCATCAGGCCAATGCGGTAATCCATCTGGAGGCGTGGCATATCCTAATAGAAAAACAGTGCCAAAAAGCGACATGTCGCACACCCAAATATTTAAATAACGACTTTGATCCCATGGGTCAACTCCACCTTCGGCCGCTGATTTTACTCCCTCAGCTGGTGATAACTCAAGACTTAAGAAACTTTCTACATCCGTATTTGTTCGCGTAATTCCAGTGGTTGGATTTCCATCTGGATCAAATGACGCTAATACAAAATTGATGTAAGTATCCCCAACAATCGTATTAAAAGTGTCTCGCACGTTACCCGCATCTAAATTCAACCTGCGGTAATCAGCATTTAATGAAGCTATTTGATTATAAATTACACTGTCTGGAAGATTTTCTTCAGGGGTGTTAAAAACGATATGAACTACCACAGGAATGGTGTAAACATCTTCACGATCTTGCGAACCCGTCAGTTTTGCCCGTTCAAAGGTTTCGTTTACATGTGTGAGATAGCCTGGGTTTTTTGATTCTTGCTCAAGTAAAGCTTGGTGGGTATAGCAACGGTGAAGTTCTTGACTAAATCCGTTTAGACAAACCAGTGCAGAAACAAATAAGGTAATTTTTTTCATAAAAAGATAGTTCAACTCGCTCAAATATAATCAAGTCTAGTTGATTTTTGATAAGTGTACTTAAAGTTATTCTAAAAAAAGGTGATAGGATTATTCAATTTCAGCTTAAATTTGTCCGTATGTTCGAGCACCTCAAGGAAAAAATAAAACAAATTCCATCTAGTCCTGGGATTTATCAATATTTTGACAAAACAGGTGAAATCATTTATGTTGGGAAGGCGAAGGATCTAAAAAAGCGGGTCTCCTCTTACTTTAATAAAACCCAAATCGACAATGCGAAAACGGCAATTTTAGTGCGCAAAATTGTCGACATTAAGTATTTAGTGGTGGATACCGAAATGGATGCGTTGTTGTTGGAGAATAATTTGATTAAGAAATATCTCCCTAAATACAACATTCAATTAAAGGACGATAAAACCTATCCGTGGATTTGTGTCACCAAAGAAGCTTTTCCTCGAATTTTTTCAACGCGACGAGTGATTAAAGACGGATCAAAATATTACGGACCTTATCCCTCTGTAAAAATGATGTGGACCTTGTTGGACTTAATTAAAGATGTCTACCCACTGCGAACGTGTAAATTAAATTTATCTGAACAGGCCATTAAAAAATCGAATTATAAGGTTTGTTTAGAATATCATCTTGGAAATTGCAAGGGGCCTTGCGAGAAAAAACAAAGCGAATTAGAATACCAAGTCTATCTTACCGAGATTTCCAATATTCTGAGCGGTAATGTCAATTCGGTGATCAAAGAATTGAAAAATTTAATGGAGATCTGTGCCGCTGCCTTAAAATTTGAAGAAGCCTTAGAAATCAAGAATAAAATTCAGCTGTTGCAAAATTATTATTCGAAATCTGCGATTGTCAGTCCTACCATTCACAATGTCGATGTTATTTCACTCTCAGAAGATACTAAATCGGCTTATGTAAATTATTTAAAAATTAATAATGGGTCTATTATTCAAGGACATACGGTGGAGGTCAAGAAAAAACTAGATGAAAGTGCCGACGATATTTTGACCTTTGTCTTGGTTGAAATGCGCGAACGTTATGGGAAAGAATCGGAAGAAGTCATCACACGTATAAAATTAGGTACTTTTTTTCCCGATCTAAAAATTACGATTCCTATTCGTGGCGAAAAGAAAACCTTGTTAGAGTTGTCCGAACGGAACACCAAATTTTTTATGGTGGAAAAGCATAAACAAGAAAAATTGGTCGATCCAGAACGACACACCGAAAGGATTATGGAAACCATGAAAACAGATTTGAGATTAAAAGAATGGCCGGTGCATATCGAATGTTTTGATAACTCGAATTTTCATGGAACCAATGCGGTTTCTGCGTGTGTGGTATTTAAAAACGGGAAACCAAGTAAAGCAGATTATCGCCATTTTAATATAAAAACGGTGGTTGGTCCAGACGATTTTGCTTCGATGGAAGAGGTGGTGTATCGGCGGTACAAACGTTTATTAGACGAAGACCAATCCCTGCCGCAAGTAATTATCATTGACGGCGGCAAAGGACAATTGAGTGCTGCCTTGGCAAGTATTGACAAATTAGAATTACGGGGTAAAATTACCTTAATTGGCATCGCAAAAAAATTGGAAGAATTGTATTATCCAGGCGATTCTGTTCCTGTTTACATCGACAAGCGCTCCGAATCCTTGAAAGTCATTCAACACATGCGAAACGAAGCCCACCGCTTTGGAATTACCCACCATCGCAATAAACGAAGTAAAAATGCATTGGGCACAGAATTAACCACCATCGATGGAATCGGAGATAAAACAGCGACTGATTTACTGACTTTTTTCAAATCGGTAAAACGCATTAAAACCGCATCATTGGAGGAATTAGCCAAGGCGATCGGACCATCCAAAGCAAAGGTAGTTTTTGATCATTTTACCGTTTCGTAACTTCATCAAAAGCCCTTGTAATCTGATTGCCGGCAAAGAA
Organism: Crocinitomix sp.; assembly: GCA_044361315.1. Classification (GTDB taxonomy): domain Bacteria; phylum Bacteroidota; class Bacteroidia; order Flavobacteriales_D; family Crocinitomicaceae; genus Crocinitomix. The sequence goes on from JBIKJA010000008.1 coordinate 148,545, forward strand.
AACCGAGACATTCAAGTTAGGTTTTAAGGCAAAAGTTCGGATATACGGGCAATTTTAAGTACAATTGGTTAAAAGGCACACTATTGAATTCCCGTTAAATAAACGAAGCTGTTCAATAGATAGGCAATTGGGGTAGTAAACGATTTTTTCAGAGATCATTTCATTTACTAATTGTAGATTGAGTTCTAATTACGCACCAACTAATTGAAATTTATGTCAAACAAAGTATCCAACCATCTCTTTGAACTGATTAAAAGTTTAAATAAATCAGAGAAGAGATATTTTAAATTATATTCCTCCAGACACACCATCGGTGAAGAGAATGGTTACCTCAGACTGTTCGATTTTATCGACCGAATGGACACGTATCAAGAAGATTTAATCTTTATGCACTTTAAAGGTCAAGCATTATTAAACAAGTTTTCTATCACAAAAGCTAGATTATATAGTAATATTCTCCGCAGTTTAGATGCATTTAACGCGAACAGCTCTGAAGACGCCCAATTTTACAGATCCTTAAATTGTGCCGACATTCTTTTTGATAAAGGCTTGTACAAACAGTGCGAAAAGTTATTAGCCAGCACAGAAAAATTAGCGCAAAAATCAGAACGATTCACCATTTTATTAGACATCAAAGAAAAACAAAAGCGATTGATTGAAAACGATGGCTATGTGGACAGCAATCAGGCCGAATTGGCAAATATGTTAGAATCGGAAGAAATGATTATTGCCGATTTAAAAATGTACAACGAATTATGGAATGTCAAAAGTTTACTTTTTCAAGAAATTAATTTAAACGGAAAAAATAGATCAGAAGAAGTGGATGACCGTTTAAAATTTTTGGTCTCCCGACTTGAAGGAATTGAGGTGATGAACCATTCAAAACGAATTCAGCATATTTATCACCACATTCACGGGGCGTTTTACTTTGCCACCAATAATTACGAAGCTTGTTACGAGCATTTAAGTGCCAATTTGGTTTTATTTGAAGATAAAAATAGCAACTTCAAAAATCGGCCTAATTTATATTTTTCCATGTTAACTAATTTGGTATATGTAGCAACAAAATTGAAGTTCTACGAAAAGGCGCAAACGTACTTGAGGTTATTGAATGGGTATACCGAAAGCAGCGAACAACAGCACACCCTGGATTTGGAAATTAAATATTTTTCGAGTAAATATAGTTTAGAGCTGTTTTTACTTTCTGAAAAAGGCGATTTTGTTCAGGCGGAAAAATTGGTACCTAAAATCCTTGAAGGGTACAAGGTGCATGGCGATCAAATTAACCCACTCCGAAAAGCATACATCGATTTTAAAATTAGCATTATCTACCTTTCGTTAGGTGAATTTTCAAAAGCGCTTCTATGGAGCAACAAAGTACTCAACGAAGACCGAATAGATAAAAACCATGACATCCATTGTTTTGCACAACTTATCAATTTGATTTTACATTACGAATTAAAAAATAATCGATTTTTACCGTATGCCTTAAACACTACAAAACGTTATTTAAAAACGCGAAATCGAATTTATGCGTTTGAAGAAGTTTTTTTGAAATTAATCTCTCAATTGGCCAGAATTGATGGGGTTTTCGATCTTGAAGATAAATTAGTCCTAATTGAAAAAGAATTAATTAAACTGAAAAATCACCCGAAAGAAAGAAATGTATTTGAATATTTCGACTTTTTAACCTGGGTACAAAGTAAATTAAAACGAAAAACGTATTTAGAAATGAAATTAATCAATGGGTAGCCGATGATAAATCCCCAACGAAAGTTCATTCATGGATACAGGAAATTTTGCCGTCTTGGCTTTTTATCAGAACCTTTTCCTGCTTTCCGCTAAAGTTGGCTTGCACAAAATTTTTCAGCTCTCCGTCTTCCATGTTTTCCTAACGTCAAAATGGCTTGCGGGGTTTCAATTGGTTTCTGCTGTGCCAAGCTACCGCTCCTATCAGGGGTGTCGATGATAATTAGCGAATTAATCAGAGCATAAAAAATTAATTTAAAAAAATAAATAAAAACTTGCAAATCAATTATTTTAATTTTTACTAGTGTTCTAGCCCCTTTGCCTAAATTTAAATCGAATAATTACCCAAACAGATAGCGTCAACATTGCTTTCAAAAATAAAATGTTTGAAATTTTTGAAAATACCGACAGCATTATTTTAAGTAGTCTGCTAAATCTAATGGATTGATTCCGCAAATCCACATAATAGGGCTATTCCGTCAAATTTTAATAAAAAACTGTATGGTAATTTAGAGTCGAACTCAGGGTATTATTTAATTCGTTAGATAAAATCGCAATTCAGCGCGACGGTTACTAGCGTCATTGCTGGCATCCACTAATTTAGATTCTCCGTAAGCGTTTATGGAGAATCTATTTTTTTCAATTCCCTTTTCAATAAAATAATCTGCAATCCAATGCCCTCTTTTTTGAGAAAGTAAAAAATTGTAATCATCAGAAGCTTGAGCATCAGCGTAAGCACTAATTGATAGGTGAAGTTGGGGATATTTTTTCAATACTTTGTAAATCAAGGCTAAATTATCAAGGTCTTCGGGTAAAACATTCGTTTGATTTGAACCAAAATACACCAAAACAGTTTCGTATTCGTCCGATAAATTGATATTGAAATCGGTGGTAGCGTTTAGAGCCGATAATTCTCCATCTGACTGATAGCCGAGAGGTCTATAGATAAAATAATTATCTTCTGATGCTTCAATTAGTGCAATTCCTTCGCCGTATCGATTAAATAGCGAAAGCTGAGCTGATTCGTCACATTCTATTCTAAATTGATGCTGGGTATTATTGCGTAATTCGTTAAAAACAAAATTCCCTAAAGAATCGGTTTTGGTGGTACCAACTAACAATCCCTCTTCATCGTATGCTCTAACAATGCTGTTTGAACAATTTATTTCTGATTTTGCTGGTTTAAAATTTCCAATAATTTCAGTATAATTGAGCATAAAATCACTTTCTTTTTCAACCTGCATAAGCGCAAGGCTATTTTGATTTTTCACATTTAGTTTTCTAAATATAAAATCATCTTGCGAATTAAATTTTAATTCGCTGTAAATATTGTCTTTGGATCCGTAGACATAGAGTAATAATTCATCGGCACAATCAGGAATTTGAATAAAATAATTTGAGCTAGTTGCCAACTCCATAAATTCAAAATTTCCTGTTGGATCCGTTTTTGTCGTAAGCAAAATATTTTTATTTTGATCCACCAAATTAACGATGCGATTGCTTAAATTTTCAGAGGGATTACTTTCTAGCACTAATTTTCCGGATAAGTGGGCAAGATTTGCCTCATAATTTATCATGTCTTCTGGAATAAAGTGAATCACACTTGCACGGTTGAGACTTAATTTCTTGTACAAAAATTTTCCATCCTCATTTAAAACATAACTTGAACTTGTATTCCCAAATTCATCATAAAAATTAAGCTGGGTATTTTCTTCATTTAATCCGCTGATTTTTAATGTTAAATTTGTATCAAGCAGTACGTTTTCGAACATAAAGTGCCCATTTGAATCGGCTTTTTGAGTGTAAACAAATATACCCTCGTCATTGACTAAATTGATGGTAAGGTTTGCCGTACTCGGGTTTAGTGATTTGAATGTAAATGATCCGGAAATTTGGTTTTTTACAGTAATTCGTTTTTCAAGGGTGAAATAATAAATATTTGGATCGCCCTCACGTGTCGAAGAAAAATAACCAGCAGACATATTTGGCAAAATTGAAATCCCGAAATCGTCAGCGGACGAATTTAACCCTTCTATTTTAAGTAGTTCACCTTCTTTTTCTGGAGATACATAGTAAATATCCAATTGCCCCTCAGTCCCTTCACGATCGCTTGAAAAGAAGATGTTGCCTCGAATTACAAAAGGGTAATTTTCGTTATTTTCCGAATTGAGTTCAACAAGGTTTGCAGGCTCACCCCATCCACTTTTGAAAATTTCTGAATAATAAAGATCACTTTTACCTAAACCCCCTTGCTGATCTGAAACAAAATAAAGTCTCTTTGTTGCTGGATCAAATGCAGGATTTGCATACGAATAATCATCGCTCGAAAAGGGGAGTCTTATTATTTTATTGATTTTACCATCTTTTTTTGTCGCTAGAAATAATTGGGATTTCAAAAATTTTTCTTTCCCTTTTGTGATTTCTATTTTACGTGAAAAAAAAAGACTGTCACCTGTTTGGGTTAGACACATAGGTCCCGTATTACTAGTTGAAATCAATTTATTGGAGACCAATTTTATATCATTCACACTGATCACTCCAGCCTCTTTCAAATAAAATGATCCGTAAAAAAGATTGGTAAAGCCGTTTTTATCCCAATTGTTTTCCCCTAAATTTTGCAAATTATATGGTCGTGTTGAGGTAAAGTAGATTTTATTATTAAAGATAACAGGAGCGAAATCACTTGATTTTTCGTTGATACCGTTAATGGTTTGAATGCTAGCCACTAATTTCACTTCTTCAATTTCATACCTTTGAGATGAAGCCGAAAGGGCAAAAAGGAAATATGGGAGCAAAAATTGAAATCTCATGTTATAAATAGCGTGGTGTTGTGAAGGATGGTTTACGTAAATTAAAATCAAGCCCAATTAAAAGTTCATGCGACCCATTCGAATAGTTGTTTATTTTAGTTAAATTCATATCATACGAATATCCGATTCGAAGATAGTCAGAAACATTGAAATCTAATAAAAAATTTAAACTTGATGTATTTCTAAAGCCTATCCCTATCCAAAACAATTCGTTAAACATCACATTCGTATTAAAATCGACATTAAACGAACCTGGTCCCGCGTATTTAACTAAAATAGAAGGTTTAATTAAAATGTTTTTATCTGTTTTGTAGACATAACCTGTGCCAAAAAAAAGGTGTCTTCTCAAATAGTAAGTTTGGTTATTTGCAAGGTTTGCGAAATTAAAACGGTGTTTGGTAAGGTGATTCAGTGACAAACCTGCATAAAATTTTTCGGTGTAATAATAAAGTCCAAAGTCGAAACTTGGTACCATGGCACTTAATCTAGTTTTAGTGTCTAAAAGATCATTATCTTCTCTAAAAGTCAATTGGCCCTGATCAATCACGGTATTATAAATCCCGCCACGTAATCCAAAATTAAGGGTGCCTGACTCAAGTAGCAATTGATAGGCCCCGGTGGCCATTGCCATTAAATTATTCGTAACGCCTAATTTGTCATGAGAAAAATTAACACCCCAAGCCAATTTTTTTTGGTTGGTAGGAGTATGGGCAGAAATTGTTTGCGTAGTTGGCGCACCATCTAATCCCAACCATTGATTGCGATTGATTGCGACTAAATTTACAGCATTTCGCGATCCAGCATACGCCGGATTAATGGCAAATGGATTAAACATGTATTGACTATAAATCGCATCTTGTTGCGTTAAGCCAACATGACTGATTAGTAATACTAGTATGTATATTATTCTTTTCATTTAATTCTTATCGCACCAATTGAACCCAACTAGCATGATTTAATTCTTCATTTTCAGTAATTACTACATAAAAGTAGGTGCCAGGCGGCAAGTCATTTCCGCGTTTATCTTGTCCTTTCCAGTAGTTATTGATGTTGTCATAATTTTCAATTTCCATTAGTTTATCACCCCATCGCGTATAAATATAAACGGTGTTCGGTATAAAATTGATTAGATTTTCGATGTACCAAAAATCGTTTTTGCCGTCCTCATTCGGAGAAAAAGCATTGTAAACAATAATTTCACAATCGCCAGCCGATAAAAAACTTACCTTTACCGAGTCGGTCACTTCACAGCCTTCAGTGTTTTTTATGATGACACGATAAATTTCTGGATTTAAGCTAAATGCAACCGGATTATTGTCAGTATAGTCGGCTAAAGGGATATCAGTTATCCACCAATAAGAAATTCCATTGTACGCTTCCAATTGTGCGGGCGATCCTAGACAAACATCAAAATCTGAGATTGCGCGCATCCCTGCGGTATCTGAAAGAAAAAGATTGTACGATTGAGGATCGCCAAAACAACCAAATTCACTTTTAGGTTGTACGATGTATAAATTATTGCCGAGGTGAAGTTCAGAGGGAGTATAATTAGCGAACGAATCTAGGATTGGGTTTGATAAATCGTCAAAATACCAATAGAAGAAATCCGAATTATCATCGCCAACAGCTAACATTGGGCCTATTTCGTCATACGGACAATAGATAGAAACATCCGAGCTAACCGAGGTTAATTGCGGAACTGGATAAACTGTTATGATTTTCTCAAGAGTGTCTTGACAAGCCACATCCGATCCTGGTGTAATGTATCGTATGGTGTAGGTACCACCCGTGGTATTTGAAATTAACCCAGTGGTTGGTTCAATGATAGCTGCATCAACAGGTAAAGGATTAAAATCAAAAGTGCCCGCAGGAGTTCCGTCAATTGTTGGAGCAACGGCTAAATTCAAACAAAAATCATCCAAGACAAACGAAGGAATTTCACTAGGTTTCGCAAAAATAAAGTTGGTATCGCGTTCATTACAAATTCCTACGGTATATTTCACTCCGTAGGTAACACCCGGGTTTGCACCAGTAATAATACCAGTTAAAACGTCAATTGTGGCGCCATCACCTAAAAATGGTTCGAATGAAAAAACACCTCCTGGCACGGCTGGAATCGGCGCAACGCTGGCAAATTCGGCACAAAATGAATTGCTCGAAAAGCTTTCGTCTGTTGAAATAACAGTTACTAACACCTCTGAATTTTCGGTACAACTTCCTTCTGATACTGAGTATGCAACAAGATACGATGTCCCTTCAACAGCTTCACTGATAATACCTGACAACGGATTAATGGTCGCTCCGTCTACTACAATACCTGAAAATGAATAAGTGCCACCAGAAGTTGCTGGAATTGGCGCAGGACTATCATCATGTGGACAAAAATCAGCGAAAACAAAACTTTCATTTACACCAACGGCTGTGACCAAAACAGAATCTGCTTGAGTACATATTCCAACGGATAAGGAATGCAGTATTTCATAAACTACACCTTCGGTTGCTTCAGAAATTTGACCATTTAATGAATTGATCGTAGCTCCATCAACTGGTAATGGAAACCCAAACGAAAAAGTTCCGCCAGGAGCAACAGGAATAGCCGGTGGCGAGGTGTTGTTCCAACAAAAATCACTTGCTGTAAATTCTTGAGGAACAATAATTACATTGATCATTACAGTATCATTTGCTACACAGCCATCAATAACAACTTCGTAACTCACTTCGTACGAAGCACCTTCGACTGGATTTTCAATTATCCCAGAATCGGCATTAATTGTTTCACCTGATAGTGGTGCAGTGGCAAAACTAAATTCGCCACCGGGGACTTCTGCAGTTGGAGCTGGACTAGATGAGCCTGGGCAAAAGTCAGGAAAAAGGAAATTGGCGTTCGGATCGTTTATCAAAACTGGAAGATCTAAAGTATCTGCACAACCTGCAACATTGGCAATGTATCGTATTGTGTAGGTCTCAGCACCTAAACCACCTGAAAATTCGCCTGTGGTTGGATCAATTATAGCTGCATCCAAAGGTGTTACAATTGAAAATGTTCCGCCTGGTGTTGCGATGGCTTCTGGAAATCCTATATCGCCAAAACAGAGATCGTCAAATTCAAAGTATTCATCAACATTTGTCACATTGACCGTTTCTGTTTCAGATTGCGAACATCCTAAATTTGTTGCTGTGTGTGTAACGGTGTACGTTGTCCCTTCGACCGGTGAAACGATAATTCCACTACTTGAAATAATTGTTGCACCATCGTCTAAATCTATCATTGAAAAAAGACCAGGTGCACCAGCTGTAATTGGCGCAGGACTTTCGGTATCGTGACAAAAATCCGCAAAGGTAAATCCTTCAATTACCTCAATTGCATTTGTCGTTATTGTATCTATCGATGAACATCCATCAACCACAACTTCATAACTTACTTCGTACGATTCGCCTTCAACCGGGTTTTCTATTACTCCTGTTTCTGTGATAATTACTTCACCTGCAAGTGGAATAACAGTAAAATTAAAAACCCCACCAGGAACTTCTGGCGTCGGCGCTGGACTAGCGTCACTTGGGCAAAAATCCGGGAAAGTAAAATTTGAATTTGGATTATTGACCGTGATGGGAACTTCCATACTATCCGCACATCCACCAAATAAGGCAACATAGCGAATCACGTAGGTTTCATCAGCAACCCCACCAGAAAATTCACCTGTAATCGAATTTATTGTTGCAAGATCGATTGGCGATACAATTGAAAATGTTCCTCCTGGGGTTGCAACTGCTTCTGGAAATCCATTTTCTCCAAAACAAATATCTTCAAATTCAAAATATTCATCAACATTGGTAACGGTAACCGTTTCTATTGCCGATTGAGTACATCCTAAATTTGTTGCTGTATGGGTAACCGTGTATGTTGTTCCTTCGACAGGTGAACTAATGACACCAGTTGCTCCATTGATGGAAGATCCATCTAGTAAATCGATGAAGGTAAATAGGCCTGGAACACCATCGGGAATTGGAGCAGGGCTTACTATTCCTGCACAAAAATCATCAAATGTAAATCCTTCGACAACCGCTATTACTGTTGCTGAAGCCGTGTCTTTATTACTGCACCCACTTAAGAAAGAGTATACAACTTCATAAGTAATACCTTCCACTCCATCTGTAATTTCACCGGAAGTTGGATCAATCACTGCCCCATCCATCGGCTCAGGATCCATAAAATCAAAAATCCCACCAAAATCTTCTGAAATGACAGGAATCAATGGATTTCCTGGACAAGTATCCGTATAAGAAATTGTTGCAACTCGCTCATCAATCACCAGCACATTTGTACCAAATTCGGAGGTTGTATTGTTCGTAGAAACGGTGGCGCTAATGCTTGTGCCATCGGATAAAACCCCAGGATAAACATACGTAAACACTTGAGGATTTGTAAACACAGTTACGGTTTGACTTCCAATAAATTGTTCTCCTTCACCATTGGTTAGATCAGGACTTGAATTTTTAAAAAACTCAACGCGGTAAGTCGCACCCGTTGGCACGCTTAAACGATAATTTGTTTTGGTGTTTGTGCCATCACAATTTTCAGAAAATAGGAGTTCCGGATAATCCAAGGATCTATTTTGTTTGGCTGCATTTAGGGCCCCATCATTTGGCTCAACGGCATCATCGTCTTCAAAGTCAATTCCTTGACCAATGTTTAGGTAAATGGAATTCCCAACAATAAGAATTCGTTCAGAAATTGTCACCAACGATTTTAAGACAATACCTTTGCCATTATGTGCAATGATATTACCCTGTTTAGGTGACAAACCTCCAATTACATTGTCATCACACCCGTTAAATGAAATTCCTGCTATTGTATTTCCAAAAGCCGTTAGCCCATCCCAGCCAACGCCGATTTTATTTCCTTCAAATTTATTGTAATCTGCAAATCTACCAAAATGAATACCTGTTTGATTGCCAATTATTATGTTTCCAGTATTGATAAGAGATCCTCCAAACAAATTGTACTGCAAAAGGGTAGTAATACCTCCAGAAATTCCTGTCCGCGTATGAAAAGGGGCAGTGATGAGACTATTTCCGTTAGCCGCCCCACCAATAATATTGCCTTGAATTTTATTGTTGATTGCCGAATTTAAAAGCAAGTTTGGTTGTGAAACATCGCTTGAACTACCATTACCTGAAACCACATTCCTCATCCAATGTTCCCAACCTCCAATTTTATTGTTAGTATTGGCCAAAGTGATTCCGGATATTAAGTTTGCAGTTGCAATCCCAAACTCATTGATTCCAATTTCACATCCATAAACAGAATTAAAACTCGAGGTTATTGCAATTCCTGAATTATTAAACCCTTGAATTCTCAAGCCTTGTACGATTGAGCTATCTGTGCCAGTTCCAAACCGTATCCCATAATCAACGGCGGTATTCTTTACAAGCGAAATATTCAATATAGCAGGCGTTAAACCTGTTCCTCCTAAAATTGCTGGGCCTGGGATTGCAGAACCTTGTTGCGAAAAACCATCAATTATATAACCTTGCAATGTCATCGTACCATTAGCTAAGGGATTAATGGTTGCAGCCCCAACAAGATCAATATCAAATTCAATGTAATGAATTTCGTCCTTACGTTGTCCAGCACTCATAGCCCACAAAAATGAATTTGGATCAGTGCTTAATCCAGAAGTATTTGTAACCCGCAAGTGAGTATACTCACACGCACCAGCATCTGCATAAACTAAGCTTCCACTGCCTTTAAGCGACCTAGGGGCATTTCTACAATCATATTTAGGGGCAGTAGCTGAGGTAACTTTTGGATTAATTAACACACTCAACGGATTGATTATTGGCCAATATTTTAGCCCAAATCCATCCGTTTTCATAGTGGTGCGCAAGCCAAAGTCTAAACCTGTTGCTTTTGTGTCGGACACTACCGTTGGGAATGTGCCAGATTGACCAGGGCCATTCAGACGAACCCGGTTACCACCATACGTTGTTGCTGTACCGTTAAGAATTATTTGCTCTCCTGCGCCATTAAAACCGATGGCATTATTTTCTAAAGTAACTGTTGTTCCTGGTATGCTTTCGATAGCTTGCGGTGCATCACTAGCTAAGTTACGGATAATGGTATTGAATAATAAATCTACTTCAGAAGAACTTTCTATTCTGATAGCGCCAGAATTTCCTGTTGCCACGTTATCAGAAAATGTACAATTTTCGATGACGCAATGAGAACTTGATTTTATGTAGAGTGCTCCTCCGTCGTTCGCAGCGTTATCGATAAAACTACATTTTGAAAATTTGACCTCTGAATTCGATATTTCACCCGCACCCCCATCAAAGGTAGTCGAATTTCCTTCAAAGAGACAACGTTCAAATAAGATTTCTCCATCCGAAACATCCACGGAAATATGACGGCTTGTTCCTGTTCCCCCAACAAATCCAATTCCACGAATAATGACATCTTCACACGAGTTAAGGTTGAAAAAACTTCCTGTCCAAGAACCGGCAGAGGTAATTGTGGTATGTTTAGGAAAAGCGCCGATAATCGTTAAGGCATCAAAGTCATCAATGTTAATTGTACTATTGAGGGTTATCGTGCCTTTTACATTAATTAAAATTGTATCGTTAGCAGTTTTTGAGGCAAGAGAAACCGCATTTCGTAAAGAACCAATTCCAGTATTTAGGGTGTTACTTACTACTATAATATTGGTGAAGGCCAAATTATAGGAAAAAAGAGCTCCAATAAGAAGAATTATCCCTTTTAGCCTTTTCATTTTAACATTTTAACAATCTCCAAATCAATAATTCTTGTTTTTAGTTCTACGGTTCTAGTTCCCCCGACAAAATTAATAATTCATTACAAATCAACCTACTCAAACGTTTAAAATTAGATAAAGTTCCAATTTTTACAGATGAATCAATCCTCCACACGTTAAATCAGTTCTGATACGTAGGGTTTTTTAAAATGTTGTCAAAATGGCGGTTTATTTTAGCTCAATACATAAAAATTTGCCGATCGTGTCGAGTAATTAGCAGATCAAACGTTCGATGAAATTTTTATTGATGAAAAATATGGAACCGACTTACGAAATATCGAAGGCGTCATCGAAAACAGTTATTATAATTTGGGACAAATTTCCCTCATTCTAAAAATGATTGATCAAAATAAATAGAAATTGAATAACCAATCAAAACTAGCTCAGTTATTATTGGATGATTTCGGATAAAAATCAACAAATCGCGAGCAATTAAATTAATGACCCGCGATTTGAATTAATGCAAAACTACTTTTTCTTGGAATTGATTTTCTCTCGTTGAGATCTTAACAAAATAAACCCCTCGCGCCAAATAAGACAAGTCAATTGGTTCGTTTCCGTTTAAATTTAATCCTTCAGAAGTATAAACCTGTTTACCTTCGGTGGTATAAATTTCTAACTTAAATGGTTCGTCAGTTCCAGAATTAGTGACATAAATTACCCCAGTTGTCGGATTTGGGTGAAGTTTTATCGTGGCATTTTCTAAATCCGTTCCGCCAAGAACCCCGTCAATAGTTACTGTAACACTTTCAAAATTTTCACATCCATCTGCGTCCGTTACTGTCACTGTATACGTGGTGGTCACTGTAGGACTGGCGTCTGTTGTGGCAGCACCTGGAGCTGTTAATCCTGCTGTTGGTGACCAAGAATAAGTGACACCTCCAGGAGCAGAAGAAGTTAAGGTAGTCGTTTCTCCAGAAGCAATTGTAACATCATCACTAACAGTCACTGTAAAAATTGGCTCGACAACCGCGGTAACCAAAGTTCTAGAACTAATACAATTAGCTTCACGGATTTTCCAATCAAAGAAATAATAGTAGAAATCTAACGGATTATCCGCAACATTTGAACCTGTTAAGGCTACAAGACCTGGTATTTCATAAGGATAAGTAGGAGAGCCGTCATTGATTCTAAATAAATTAACCGTAATTCCCGTAACTTTAATGTAATAACCCATTGCTGGTTCGATGTCAAAATTCAGATCAACCACACTTTCACCATCAGGAATATTGACAACAATCTCATGAACTACAGCACCACCATCACCATCCAATACTTGAATGTTACGGTTTCCAGCTCCTTGTGCATAAACACGAACAGATTCTAGTGTGAAAGGTGCATACGCATCAAAGAAAATCCCACGCAAATCATTCGAATTGAAATTACCACCTGAACCAAATGTATTATCTGGAGGACCTACCGATAAAAGTGGCCCAGGAACTTCCTCTTGCACAAAGAAATTTGTTGATTCTGTGATAAATTCGGTATAATCGCTACCTGTACCCAACAATGTTCCATCTACAGGCGCATCAAACCAATTTAGTACACCGCCTGTTCCTGTGGCTGAAACGGTTGCATCGCTAGGGCCACAAAGTGTAATATCGGTTCCTATTGGCGCTTCTGGGCGATCCACAACGATATAAGAAGTTTCCACAGCAACATCTTCGCCAGCTTCATTTTCAACAGTAAGCGTTACGGTATATGTTCCATTATCAGAGTAGGTGTGAGATGGATTTTCGTCAGATGAAGTAACCCCATCACCAAAATCCCAGAACCAAGAAGTTGGTGAAAAGCTTGAATTATCGATGAAAGAAACCTCACCAGTACAAGTTTCGGTTACGTTGGCAGTAAAACTTGCAATTGGAGGAAATATTAATTCTTCATCCCCAGTCATGGATAAATCCGAAATTAAAATCGCACCACTCATCGAAGCATTGAAAATGAATCTAATAGCGACGATGTTTGTCAAATCAACTCCCGTATAATCGGCAACTGGTAAGCTGATGGTATTGTGCATCGTGCGGGGTAGTGTAGTTCCAAAATCGCCTGGAGGGTAGTATAATGCACCCGAATAATCATCTACTTCTAAACTTCCAATAGCACCTGTATTGTCAATCAATTGTACCCTGAAATTTAGATCTACATCAATTGGAGATTCGTCAAAATTTACCGCAGTTCTGAATTGGACTGATCTAAATTGAGTAAAATCTTTCATGTACGCTGGAATATTATTTCGGTACCAATCATCTGGTGAATTCCATTCAATAGCAAGCTGAGAAAGGCCAATCATTGAAATTCCTCCATTTTTATTATGAGGCTCTTGATTTGCGCCAGCACCAGCACCGATGCAATATTGTTCTCCAAAATCATCCCCACAAATATCATAAATCACTAAACCATTTTGTGAAGCAGGTTCACCTGTTGAATTTGTCGTTTCCGTATCTTCGATGTCGGTTCTGTTGATGTCAATTCGTTTATTTACAGGTGCATGATAAGACATAAAAATTTCGTCGCCATCCAAGGTAGAGGAAACAGGAGGCACCACGTCTTCTACTTTTAAGATCGGATCAAATACGGTTTCACCACCTACATAAACTCTGAAAAATGCACTGCCATACGAAAGTAAAGAATTCCTTTGTTTAAGCGGATTCATTCGGCCATTTCCAGGGGCTGAGGTACCACATTGTTCGTCTGATTGCGCTCCATCTACATACCCCCAATCGTCAGCGGTTCCTGCCGGAAACAAACCTGGTGTCCAAACCGTATTGTAAAAATTATGATTTCCCCCCAACATTACTAAATTGTGTTTTGGCATGGTATCGTCTTCTTCGTTGTAACGCGAATCGTCATAAAAATGAACTCCTTGTAAATCAGATACGTCACCATCACAATATGGCGCAATATTCATAATTGGAATTCCATTTAACACTGGTCGGTTAAAATCTACCGGCGCAAGTGTTAAGACGGCTTTGATGCCATAAGGACTCCCTAATTCACGGTTGTAAAGGGCATGTTCAATCACCCCTTCACCACCACGAGAATGCCCCATGGTTCCAACATTATCTAAATCTAATTTCCCAACAAATAAACTTCCAAAAGGATCACCACCAACGGTATTCCAATCATTCCATAAGTCTAAATGATGTTGAAGTAATTCGCCACGACCACGCATTCCGTAATCGGGTGTGCTGTTGTCGGTTGAACTAATACTATTGGCAGAAACAGAAATTACGATATAACCGTGACTGGCCATTTGTTCTGCTAAATAAGCGTATCCCTGATAGCTTGGAATTGCAGTGAATGCTCCTGTGCAAGGCCAAGCGATGTTCGTAGATCCGCCTGAATAACAAGTAGAATGTCGTCCGTGTAAAAACAACAAAACAGGAAAAGGACCATCTGACATATCCGTAGGATAATAAACAGTACCTATCACTTCAATTAAGTCAGGAAAAGATGGAGCACCAAATGCTTCGTCACCTAAGTCATATTCAGCACTGGAAACGGCATAAGGACCAGGAATTCCAGGGTCTGGTGTTTGAGCCTGGAGCGTCTCGGCAACGGCAAAAATTGCTACTAAAATTAAGTATCGTAGTTTCATGTGGTGAGGATTTTTTAATTAATTTGTTTTCAATAAGCTAGGAGAAAAATTGCCTAAAATCCAATGTTTTCCATAATAGTTAGGATTTTGTTCGGATTCATTATCTTTTAAAGTGTTTTCATAAAAATAACCATACACAAGTACAATTTTTCCTTCATTGGTCAAATTATTGAATTCTTCTAACGTTAAAAAAAAGACAATTTCATCTAAGCGACCGTCGGGGTGATTACTTAATTGAAAATAGCGACTTCCGATATGAAGTACATAACGGTTTGCTCCAGCGATAAAGGAATCGTTAGTTTTAATAACGACTTGAACGGTATTTTTACCTTTGTCTAAGATAAAGGAACTAAGTTCTACACTTCCTGCCATTTGTCCATAAGCGGATGCCATTAGAACAAACATACTAAGAGCAGTAAATAGGTATTTCAGTTGTTTTTTCATGTTCAATTATAAATGCAAAAAATGTGCGGGAGTTAAATATACGCAAAAATGAAATACCAAGAAATTTTCAAGAAAATTTTGTTTGGATTTAGGCTCTGTCCAACGTCAATGTAAAAGTAGAACCTACACCCTCTGTACTTTTTACAATAATTGTTTGTTTATGGGCTTCTACGATGTGTTTTACAATCGCCAAACCAAGGCCTGATCCACCGATGTTTCTTTCTCTACTTTTATCCACTCGGTAAAACCGTTCGAAAAGACGAGGGATATGTTCTTTTGACATTCCTAATCCATTGTCAATAACAGATATTGAGACTTTTCTTTTTTCAATAAGTTCAATTTTAATTTGGGTTATTCCTCCCTCATTTCCATAAGAAATTGAGTTTGAAATAAGGTTTACAAATACCCGGGTAATACTGTTTTTATCAGCTTTTACAAATAAAGGTTCGTAGTGTTTGTCAAACTTAAGTTTGATGGAGCGTGTATTTGCGCGAGGTTCGAGTTCTTGAAAAACATCATTAATTAATTTAACCAAATCAAATTTAGCAATCACCAAATCAAAACGATCAGTTTCAAGTTTGGAAATTTGATCCAAATCTTCCACTAAATTCGAAATTCGATCCACCCCATTTAACGCTCGCTCTAAAAAGTCTCGGTTTACACGTTCATCTTCCAAACCACCTTCTAAAAGCGTTAAGATATAACCCTCAATACTAAAAATTGGAGTTTTAAGTTCGTGCGCCAAATTTCCTAAAAATTCTTTTCTAAAATCGGCTTGTTTTTTTAAATCGGAGATCTGTTTTTTTTGCGCTTCGGACCATTCGGCCGTGGCATGGGTAAGTTGACCCAAACTGTCATCTGACAATTTAATATCGGGTTCTTGTGAAATTTGACCAGTATCAATTATGCTGTAAATATGTCTTATTTTTTTATTGATAAAACGGTCAATAAAATAGGTAAAAATCACAAAAGACAAAATTGTTGAAATGATTGGAATGACGGAATAGGTGATTTTACTTATATCAATTTGTGTAAACAATTCTACTAATAAGAGGGTTACAAACACCATTAGTCCTAGAAATACACTTCCAACAAGCGTTATGTGAAGAGGTTTAATTAGGTTCATTTTTCCATGTAATGGTCTTCAATAACTGATCGATATCTTCTACAACGTAATCTAAACTGCTGCGGATACTGTCATAATTTGGTTTTACATTGAAGTAAAGAGCACCTCTCAAAAAATGATGAGTACTGTCTGTGACGTAAAATTGAAATGGCGATGCGGCATCTCCCTTAATATTGTATTTTAAGCCGTAGGTTGAATTTTTCGGGTTTAAGACTGGAACTTCTTCAATGGCATCGGCTTTTATACTGTGTTCATACACCAATTTTCGCGAATATTCAATGTTCATAATCAAGTTGCTATCAATTGGCATGTAGGTTAAAAACAAGGTTGCATTAAAACGATCCATTTGAATATCGCTATTACAATTTGCTTTTTGAATAACCTTAAAATAATCGGCAGTTTCAAATTGAAAAGGGCAACTATCTGCCGCAAAAATCGAATATTTTCTCTCAGGAAAATCCAGACGCATGTATCCTCTTGGTTTTGGATAATAATCCGAGCTGGCTTCAGAACATGCCCAAAAAATAGACATGAAGCCAATTCCGATTATTAATCGTCTTAATTTTAGTTTACTCATGCGGTTGAATGGTTATTTTAACTCTTTTTACTTTTCTGCTGTCCGCAGCTTCCACTGTAAACGTATAATTGTGAAAGGTTACACGTTCATTTTTCTTAAGAATTTTTCCTGCTAATTCGATAATAAATCCTGCAAGTGTATCCGATTCAGATTTTTCATTTTCAAAAATTTCCCCATCGATATCTAAAATTTTGTAAATATCAATCAAGGAAGTTTTACCTTCAAAAACGTAGTTATAATCATCTAATTTGGAGTAAACTAATTCTTCGTCCGAATGATCTAACGAAATATCCCCAACAATTTCAACCAAAACATCATCCAATGTAACGATACCAGAGGTGCCGCCATATTCGTCTACCACAACGGCCATGTGCATTTTTCGTTCCTGAAAGCTTTTTAACAAGTCGTCAATTTTTTTGTTTTCAGGAACAAAATAAGGTTCGCGAATCAGTTTTTGCCATTCAAAATCATCACTTTCATCCAAATAAGGCAATAAATCTTTCACAAATAAAATTCCTTCTATTTTATCAAAAGTCGATTTATACACCGGAATACGAGAGTATTTAACCATCGCTCCATTGTCGTTGAGTAAATTTAATACCGCGCGATAAGTCAATCCAATTTCGAATGCTTCAACATCTAAGCGAGGTTTCATAATTTGTTTGACATCTTTTTTGCCAAACTCAACAATCCCTTGGTAAATTTCCAAATCTCGTTTATCCTCGTGCCCCATACTCGCTAATTCGATGGCATCGGATAAATCGTCCACAGAAAGCTCTTTTACCCGTTTTTTAACTTTGGTGTTGATGAAATCTGTACCTCTTACCAATCCTTGGCGCATAAAATTAAATGGTGGGGTACGACTAATTATACTCACCGGAATCGCCATAAAAATTGCTACTTTTTTACCATTTTTGGATGAATAAATCTTTGGGATTACTTCGCCAAAAAGTAAAATAATAAACGTGATTAGAATCACATCGATAATAAATTTAACCAAATCACTTTGGCCAACAAGTAATTCATTTGAAAGGTTAGAAGCCACCAAAATGATGGCGACATTGATGAAGTTATTTGCAATAAGCAAGGTCGCCAACAGTCCTTTTGGTTTTTTTAATAGTTCAATAACCGTTTGACTTGATTTTCCTGAATCTTCAGAAATCAATTCTTTCTCGGCAGGTGTTAAAGAAAAAAAGGCAACTTCTGAGCCAGACATTAAAGCAGAGCCGATTAAAAGAATGATAATGACAATAGCAGAAACAATGACAAACATCCAAATCTCATTCCATTGAATTACCGCCAAGTTCGTTACATTTATAGTTTCCAAGGTGTTGTTTTAAGTTTATTAAAAAGGTAAATCATCTTCTGGAGAAGGACTTAGATTTACATCCATTTTTTTTAAGTTGTTATTTTCAATTGAACTGGGGTAAGGTTTTTCGGTTGAAGTTTCCTTTTCAGCACGAGAAAGCATATTAATTTCATCCGCAACAATTTCTGTACTCGTTTTGGTTTGATTTGATTCATCTTGCCAAGTTCGTGTTCGTAATTTACCTTCTACATAAACTTTCATGCCTTTCCGGAGATAAGATTGGGCAATCGTTGCTAAACCTTTCCAAGCGACAATCGAATGCCACTCAGTAACTTCTCTTTTTTCGCCAGACGTTTTGTCCAGATAAGTTTCTGAAGTCGCGATTGAAAATCGGGCCAAACAAGCGCCATTTTCTAAAAAACGAATTTCAGGATCTTTTCCAAGATTACCAATCAAAATTACCTTGTTTACAGTTCCTGCCATTTCTATTTGAAATATTTCATCAAATATAATTATTCTCTTTCAAAAAGAGGCGACTGTTGGATATATCTTATTAAAAGTTGTGGAAGCGGAAAATCTTCTATGTTTTCAAGTGAAATTAATACTTGATTGTCCGTTACTTTTAACTTATCCACTTCAACCACCCAAAAAGTGGCAGTTAATCGTTGATGCGATAAAATATGGGTAAATTTCCCATCAAATCTGACGGATTTTGGAGAATAATTGCGCATATCTTCCGTGCTTAAAGGTTCGATAAAATCGTTTTGATAGATTGGAAAATCATATAATCCCTCCCAAATGTCCTTTCCAACTCGTTTATTAATCAACGTGTTTTTTCCATCAAAAAACACCAAATAGTTTAACGAGCGTTCAGTGACTTTTGTTTTTTTCGATTTTACAGGGAACAGCAATTGTTTTTGCTGGCTTCGCGACAAACATGTTAACGTTAATGGACAAGATTCGCAGGCTGGTTTTTTGGGAGTACAGATAAGTGCTCCAAGTTCCATCATCGCTTGGTTGTGATCACCCGGATTTGATTGATCCAAGTAATTGGACGCGATTAAATCAAACTCTTTTTTACCTTGCGTCGAATCAATAGGTGTTTCAATCATCAAATAACGACTGAGAACCCTGTAGACATTTCCATCCACCACGGCGTGCGGCAAATTATACGCAATCGAAGTGATTGCAGCGGCGGTATAATCACCAACCCCTTTTAGGGATCGTACCTCTTTGTACGTTTTTGGAAAAACGCTGGCAAAATCTTTTGAAATCATTTTTGCTGAAAAGTGCATATTTCGAGCGCGACTGTAGTAGCCTAAGCCTTGCCACAAGTTTAAAACTTCATCTTCGCTCGCATTTGCCAACGTTTTTACATCAGGATAGTTAAAAATGAATTTTTCGTAGTAAAAAAGTCCTTGTTCGACCCTCGTTTGTTGCAAAATCACCTCCGAAATCCAAATTTTGTAGGGGTTATTTGTTAATCTCCAAGGTAATTCGCGTTTGTTTCGTCGATACCAATCCTGTATTAATGTCGTAAAATCAGTCATTTGTAATTTTTTTTTAAAGTTCTTTCGTTTTTTTTATAATTCTTCAAAGAATTACGTTTATTTTTGCACCCGATTTACAAAAGATTAAAAATTAACAAGTTATGACCAAAGCAGATATCGTTGCAAAAATCGCAGATCAAACAGGGATTGAAAAAGTCGCTGTATTAGCCACAGTAGAGGCGTTTATGGACTCAGTAAAAGGTTCTTTAGCCGAAGGAAACAATGTTTACCTTAGAGGTTTCGGATCGTTTATCGTTAAAAAACGTGCTGAGAAAACAGGAAGAAACATTTCAAAAGGCGTTTCTATTATTATCCCTGCTCACTCTATTCCTTCGTTTAAACCAGCGAAAACTTTTGTTCAAGAAGTGAAGAATAATGTTTCAGCAAAATAATTTTATTTGTTGAATTAGTTTTTTACTATCTTTGTCCTCTAATTGAGGATGAATTTTTAAAAACTTCCTGTTTTGAACAGGAAGTTTTTTTTACATATTAAGTAGTTATTAAAGTATTAATTGATTTAAAAAATCTTTGTTATGCCAAGCGGTAAAAAAAGAAAAAGACATAAAATGTCAACTCACAAGAGAAAGAAAAGACTTAGAAAAAACAGACATAAAAAGAAAAAATAGTTACTAACTATCTTTTTAGTACGTCATTTCACAAGAAAACTTAATAGTTTCATCTATTAGGTTTTCTTAGTTTTTTAATTAATATCGAAAGTAGTGAGTTTTGAACTTGTAATTAATTCAAAACCTAACGGAGAAATCTCTATGGCTCTAATGCGTGACTCAGCGCTTGTTGAGCTTCACGAGGAGAAGGTAGACCCGGATTTTGCCGTGGGTGATATATATCTTGGTAAAGTACGAAAAGTAGTTGCCAGTCTGAATGCAGCGTTTGTAAATGTAGGCTATGAAAAAGATGCGTTTCTGCATTATTTGGACTTAGGGCCTCAGTTTAAATCGCTGGATAAATTCACACAAGATACCTTAAAAGGCAAACAAAATGTTGCTGATTTAATGTATTTTAAAACAGAAGAAGACATTGAAAAGGAAGGGAAAATTTCTGATATTTTACCCTCAACACGTGAAATTTTGGTGCAAGTGGCCAAAGAACCTATTTCTTCTAAAGGTCCACGTTTAAGTTCTGAAATTACATTGGCCGGACGTTATTTAGTCCTTGTGCCTTTTTCGAATAAAATTTCTATTTCTCAACAAATCAAAGATATTGAAGAGAAAAAACGGCTGAAAGACATTGTAAAAGGAGTTTTACCAAAAAATTTCGGGGTGATTATTCGCACAGTAGCTGAACATAAAAAGCTCGCCGAAATTGATGGTGATTTAAAAGACTTGCTGGAACGGTGGAGAAGAATGCACCAAAATTTAAAAAATTCTAAATCTCCAAAACGGGTTTTAGGTGAATTAAACAGAGCTTCTTCCCTTTTGCGCGATACCTTAAATGAAAATTATTCTAAAATCCATGTCAATGATCCCGATCTATTGGCAGAAATGAAAGAATATGTTCAATCCATTGCCCCAGATAAAGTTGGGATCCTTAAGGAATACAAAGGGAAAGTCGACATTTTTGAAAATTTTGGAGTAAATAAGGAAATTAAAGTACTTTTTGGTAAAAAAGTTCCTTTGTCAAGTGGAGGTTATTTGATTATTGAACATACCGAAGCCATGCACGTGGTGGACGTAAATAGCGGCAATAGAAGTGCGAAAAATGACAACCAAGAAAATAATGCCATTACTGTAAATCTTGAAGCTGCTGAGGAATTAGGTCGCGTGCTTCGTTTAAGAGATATGGGCGGGATTATTTGTGTGGATTTTATTGATATGCACAAACGTGAAAACAATAAGTTGCTTTTCAATAAGCTGCGTGAAGTTTTAAAACAAGATAAAGCTAAACATAGTATTTTACCTCCAAGTAAATTTGGGGTGGTTGAAATTACACGTCAACGAGTACGACCGGTTACAGATATTGAAACGTCTGAAGTTTGCCCTACCTGCGAAGGAACGGGTAAGATTCAAGCGTCCATCATGTTTTCGGACGAAATTGAAAGTAATTTGAAATATTTGCTCCAAGAACGTAAATTGAAAAAGGTTACCTTGGTGGTGCATCCTTATTTAGAATCTTATTTTAAAAAGGGATTAATTTCGAAACAACGTAAGTGGTTTTTTCATTACAAAAAATGGGTGCCCGTTCGTGGCAATAATTCCAATCAATTGCTCGAATACAAATTTATTGACGGAGACGGCAATCGAATCAACGTATAAAATTCAATTTGAACTTGTCCCCGAAATATAATTTGGAAGTGGCAAAATCAAAAATTGAAGGTTTTTGTGCCTATCAAGAACGCTCGCATCTGGAAGTAAAAAATAAACTCGAAAGTTGGCACATCGATTTTCGTGACATCAACCGCTTAATTTCTGAATTAATCGAAACGAATTTTTTGAATGAAGAACGGTTTGCTTCAAGTTATGTGAGTGGAAAGTTTCGAATTAAAAAATGGGGAAAAATCAAAATTCGCCAGCAACTCAAAAGCAAACAAGTTTCGCAGTATTCACTGAATAAAGCCCTCGCTGAAATTGATGAAGATGAATATCATATAACCCTCACCAAATTAGCTATTTCTAAAAACAGGTTGATTAAGGCCAAAAATCAATGGGATCGACGGATTAAATTACAGCGATTTTTACAAAGTAAAGGCTACGAAAATGAGTTGATTGGTGAAGTATTAACTGATGTTCTCCAACACGAATAAACGATTTACGAGAAATAAGCTATGATTTCTTTTTCGGTACGGTCAAAATTTAACCAAAGATCTAAGGATAATACAATTTTTACCGCTGCGTATTGTTTTTCCAAGATATTGACTAAGCCTTGAAGATTATCTGTTTCGTTTTCTAAAAGACATGGATCGACCAATAAAACCCGATTGGTACCTCGGTGAATAAATGCACTCATTCCTATCCCATCTATTGCCCGATAATAATCAATTTTTTTTTCGGAACGCAACAGGATTTTTTCAACCAATTGATGCGTCACGGCTAAATTTTCAGAAACAGTATTTTTTGTGGAATAGGTTTCGACATACCTTAAAAAAGAGGCGAGGGTTTGAACACCTTTATTGTCCGAATAACCAAAATCAGTTGATTGAATGGAGGTAAAAATCACCATTTTTTCAATTGCACGAGACAAAAGTACATTTAACCGATTGGCGCCATTCACCTGATTAATCGGACCAAAATTTAACCGAAATTCGCCCGCAGGATTTTTCCCATAACAGATGGATAATAAAACAAGATCAGCTTCAATGCCTTGCACATTCTCTAAGTTTCGAATTTGGAAATGACTTTTTTGATGAATCCCTCTTTTTTTCAATTCCTTTTGAATTTCTTTTTCTTGCGCTTGAGAGAAAGCAATGATCAGTACTGTTTTTTCGCTGGTATTTAATTGGAGACAATAATCGCCAATCGCTTTGGCTTCTTGTTCGTTAGTTCCATCAGTATAAACGCCGTTGGTTGAAATTAATTCGAAAGGCGAACCATCCACTTGTGGCGGAAATGTCAACAAATCGTTTTGATAAAATTCGGAATTAGAAAACCGAATTAAATCAGGATGTTTGCTCCGATAATGCCATTTGAGCATAAAATTAGCATACACCGTTTCTGCTTGATCTAAAATTGTTTTGATTTCAGCTTTACTCGAGAAAAAGGCAGAAGGTGGCATTTGTTTATTATCCCCAACTACCACGACTTGTTTAGCGCGGTAAATTGCTGGAATAGCATCCTCAAGTGGTATTTGACTCGATTCATCAAAAATGACAACATCAAATAAATCGGCTTCACAAGGTAAATATTCCGAAACCGTCAAAGGATTCATCATCCAAAGTGGTTTTATTTTTAGCAAATGATTTTGAGTCGCTTCAAACACCGTTTTTACGGCTAAATGACTCCTTTGTTTGTTCATTTCGTGCAATAAAATTCGCTTTTCTTTTCGGTAGGTTGATTTAATGTCTTTTTCAATTTTAGAAAGTTTGAACCCAGGTTTTGATAAAATATCTTCGGCTTTTTGCTGTGCTAATTGCGGATGCCCACAAATTAGGGCGAGATTTTCTTGATTGGTAAGCACTAAATTTTTTCGGTTGATTTGAAGCGCCTCCATCAAAGACCCGCCACTTAATTGTTTGAAACTTGATTCGAATCGTGTTTCCTCAGTAAGGTTATGATAAACAACCATTAAATTCAATTTCGAAACTGGGACAGGATTGGCTTGAATAAAATTTCGGATAGGAGCAGGGAGTTTAAAATAGGCCTTTAATTCTGGCAACCAATGATTGATGATTGGCAATTTGCTCTTTAAATTTCTAATTCCTTTGGCGTACGTTTTTATTGATTCAATATCCGTGTTTTGGAAAATAAACCGGTTTTGGGCATTAAATTTTTGAATTTCTAAGTGCATTTGACTTAATTCGACCATTAATTCACTCGAATTTTGATGTTCTAATAAAAACAAATATTCGTTGTGCGAGACAGAAGCCAATTTGTTGCGCAAATTAAAAATCAATTCCAATTCGTTCTCCGGATCCGAAATATTCAAATCGTGTTTTAAATTTATGGTCACTTCTTCTAGTTCACCTTTCAGTCGCCATTCGAGTTGAACAAGTTCGAGTAATTTAACCTTGGTATGACCACCAATTGTAGGGTGAAAGTCAATAAATGCCGTTTTTAATTTGGCGGGATTTTTTCTCAATAAGGATAAAAATCCTTTTTTTGGTTGTTTTTCCTGATCCGATAAAAGACCTAAAAGCTCATTGATTTCGGCTAAACTTGGTTTTTTACTCCAGGCTTGATTTCCGATTTCAGCTTGTTGCAACCTCGATTTCAGCAAATTATATTTTTTTGCCAACGAATTAAATTGGGTGTGTTTTTTTGTGTCATCTCGCAAAAGCTCGATTTGCACCTTGTCAACCATGGTTAAAATACTGGCGGATAAGCAAAGGCGAGTAAAGTGATCAAAAGAAACGTCAAACCCAAACTTTTCTTGAATGGCTTCTATTTTTTCTAAATTGAGTAATAAATCGTTGAGCCTTTTTTCTAAAGAGATCACCACTTCGTTTTCATTAAAAACTACGCTGTTGAGTTCAACAAAATCAGCAGTGGCGATTGATCCTGCCCGAAAATCTTCCAAGACATTTTTTTCAAATTGAAGGAGAAAAGGGAGGTTTTTTTTCCAATCTGCGTACGTCGGAACATGGCCATTGGCAAATAAACCGGCAGGTAAAATTCCCGCATTCAATAAAATCGCGACTAATTCACTAAGCGACCCATCTAATTTTTCTCGGAACGAAAGAAGTTGAGCGGGATAAAATGAAAGTAAATTATTTTCAAACGTTTTGCTTTCTCCTTTTTTTGGAGGCGAATTTTGCGCATTAGTCAATAAATCCCAAGTCAATTTTAACTCATTGAAGAAGGTCTTTTTTTGATCTTTTTTTGTGCTCAAAAAAGCGGTTAAATGGCGCAACCATTTATCAGCTAATCGATTACTAACTACCTCTAGCGCTGAGCGTTTTTCAGAGACAAAAAGCACCGTTTTATTTTCGGCCAAAAATGCGCCAATTAATGCCACAATGGTATGAGATTTTCCTGTGCCGGGAGGTCCTTGAATCGCTACATTTCGGTTAAGTGCTTGGCCAATGACATTCAATTGTGAGGGATCTAGTTCAGAAATTAAGCGACTAGGGATTTCCTTATTCAACTCATATTCGACCGTCGAATCTCCCAAAAGCTGCGTAATTTGTTCGTTAGGTTCAAGGATTATTTTTTCAAAATCAGCATTGAGGGCACTTTTTTTATAGTTAAAGATGCCAACAGTACGTTTTTTTATTAGTTGCCAAGTTTCTTCTTCATTGTAATCAAGACGAATGGTGATTTTTTCTTCAGATTGCGCATAATTTTCCTGCGCGTAAAAAAAAGCAGAAATTCTATCCATTTCTTCACTCAAATCCTCGGTTGCACTGGGAAGATCATAGTCAAAAAACAATTTAAAATAATGTTGAAGAATTGGATTCGCCAAAAAGGGTGCATCCATCTCCTCCTCCTGAATTTGATAGAGGGTAGAAATGCGGTCTTTTCGTTTGATTAAGATCGGTTTATAAAAGAGGGGAGAGGTATAAAACACCTTTGCCGACGTTCCTCCCATTTTTTGAGGCGGCGACCAGCGGATGAATAAATACACATCCAAACTCGTGGCTAAACCATATTCTTTCCAATAAAATTCCGATTTTTTATGAAGTTTTTTTAAAATCGATGTTTGGTCGACAGGCTCATCAGGAAAATAGCACGACTTAAAATTTACATTTACAAGCGGGTTCCGTTTTGAAAAATCAAAAAGCGCATGTTGAAGTGCTATCAATTCGCTTGTTACCTCCATTTACAATAAATCTTGACACAAAGTTGATAAAGAGCTATTCACCAGAAGTCGAGCATCAATTCCTAAACTCATTGCGCCTTCGATATGTTGTGCGCTATCGTCTACAAAAACCACTTCATAAGCATTCAGTTGATTATCGTCTAGGACATGGTTAAATGCTGCTGCGGTTGGTTTGCGTTGTTTTATGAGGTGCGAATAGTAGGTTTTATCAAAAAAATCTTCTAAAATTGAAGGGTTGTCAAATGTTTCCTCTAGATTTTTTCGAAAAGCTTGGTAATGAATTTCATTGGTATTACTCAATAAATAAACGGGATATTTTTTTCTTAATTCTGACACAAAAGTCAACCGTTCGAGCGGTAAATCCAACAACATTGCATTCCATGCCTCATCAATTCCATGATCTGAGAGTTGAAGGCCAAAGATTTTTTTTAAATCGGTTCGAAAATCAGCCGCACTAATTTCACCTTTTTCAAAAAGGTCAAAAACTTGGTTTTGTTTGGCTTGGGTATAAAAAGCTTCTACGTTTGCGCCATTCTTCAACAATAATTCGAACGCACGAATTGTCCGTTGATAGTCGATGTTTAAAATGACACCACCAAGATCAAGAATAATCGCCTTTACCTCTTTTTTCATCTCCGAAATTTAGTCAATTTTAAATTTTATTTAGGTGTTAAATGATAAATTATTTTATATATTTGAGTTGACCAAATTACCCAATGAATGCTAAATGTTGCCATAATTGACGATGATAAGTTGTGTCGTCAAATTTTGAGGAAGTATATCGACAAAACTGATTACTTGCATTTTTGTAAAGAATACGATTCTGCCGTTTCTGCATTGAGCGATACAGAATTTGCATCGGTGGATGTCGTTATTTTAGATGTCGAAATGCCTTCGTTGTCGGGACTTCAATTTTTGGATGAATTAAAATTAAAACCCATCGTGGTTATGACGTCGATTAACTCCAATTATGCCGTTCAAGCATTTAATTACGGAGCAGTTGATTTTCTGGAAAAGCCAATCATTTATGTACGATTTTTGCAAAGTATCCTCCGAATTCAAAATTTGATTCAACAAAAAAAGTTTGCAATTGATACGTTTAATCATATCTATTTAAAAAGTAAAAACGGACATTTGCGGATTAATTTTGATGAAATTATTTACATTGAAGCGTATTCGGATTACATCAATTTTCATACTACCAAAGAACGATTTACAGCACTTTCCACCATGAAATCAATCGAAGTACGGCTTCCAAAAAGTAAGTTTATTCGGGTTCATCGTTCGTACATTGTTCATATAGATAAAATTAACCGATTCGAAGACAATATGATCAAAGTGGGGGACAAGGTGATACCCGTGAGCCGGTCGTGTAAAGAAAATTTAATGATGCGGCTAAATTTCTTTTAATTTTAGACTGATTTTTTCCAATACCAATTTACCAAAAAATCAAAATTTACGTAGGACCTTGCCCACCATCTAAAAAAAGGGAAATAATTTTGTTTAATTGGAATAAAGCCATACATTTGCACCCGCTCTTTTAAATCGTGGGGATATAAATTGTGTGAAGGCATAATTCTTAAACCCGCAATAAATCAGCTCAGAATCCCTAGTTCTGTTAAAAAATTTAGGGCCTATAGCTCAGTTGGTTAGAGCACCTGACTCATAATCAGGGGGTGCCTGGTTCGAGCCCAGGTGGGCCCACTAATTTGGCTCCGTGGCGCAACTATCCTAAAAAAGGATTTAGTTGCTCCCCGAATCCAAAAAATATGGCTCCGTGGCGCAACTGAATAGCGCATCAGATTTCGGCTCTGAGGGTTGGGGGTTTGAATCCCTCCGGGGTCACTAAAGCGGAGATTTGGTCAATATTGATCGAATCTCCGTTTTTAATTTTTGATAAAGTTGTTGATATTGAATGCGTTAAATCAAAAAATACATTCGTTCTAAAAGTTTGAACTCGGCCTTTTTGCTTGTCATAAGCAAAGCCATCAGGGAATAGCAAAAGTTGTAATTTGTGTCTATCAAACAAACTCCCAGATTCCCATATTTTACTGAGGTTCTTCGATAATTTGAATCCGTTTTTTATGCATTTTTCAAGGTTTGAACTCGTTAGGTTGGGGTTCAACAGTTTTTCCTCTAATTCTAAAATTTCGTTTTTATATTTTTCACTGAATTTGTTATACAAGGCAGTTTCAATTTTACCAGTTGCAAACCTTTCTTCGGTTGCATCTAATTCTTTTCGCACATGAGTTAATTTGGTTTTAGCCGCAGCAACTTCATTGGCATCCGATTTTGACATTTCCATTAACTTGTACTGCATTATTTCTGGAACGATGGCATCCAATTCCTTTAAATTAAACTGATATTCATTTAATAATTCTTTGAAGGATTGGTGTAGTTTTTTTGCACTGAAAACAACTCCTTTGCATTTCTTTTGACAGACATAGTAATAAAGCCCTTTTGCTTTTACAAGAAACCCAGTCATCAAATTTCCACATGTATCGCAACAAACAGATTTCTTTAATGGTAAGTCATCTGACATTGTTTCGTAGGTTTTACTTACTACCTTGCTTTCTGGAGTATTTATTTTAATGAAATCTTCTTGTGATACAATTACTTCATGCTGTCCAAGCGTTATTTCACCAGGAAGCATTTTTGTAATCAAGATTCCGCAATAGAAAGGGTTTTTAAAAATTTCATGTAATCTACGTTCATTAATTTTCATCCCAAGAAGATTCAATTTACGCACAATTTCAGCGGAACAATAGGTGTTTTTTACACGCCATTGGAATGCTTTTCGCAATAACTCCCCCTCGTCAGTTACAATAATATCCCAGTCAACTGCTCGATGATGCTTTTTAGTATTCAGATATCCTCTTGGCGGAGTCCAAAGCCAATAACCTTTGCGCAAGAGTTCCATCATTCCAGTTTTGGTTTTATCTTTTCGCATCTCATTGTCGAATCGGCTCAAAAGGAAGAAGAAATCCTGTTGCATGATTCCACCGGCATTAGAGGTATCTACTTTTTGAGTGACAGCGACAAGTGTAATACCTTGTTTCTTTAGTTCGTCAGCAATGTAGGATGCATTTGTCCCAGATCGTGAAAATCTGTCATACGAGTAAATTAGGATATAGCCGATGGTTGAATTTTGTTTAGCATATTGAATCATTCGCTTGAACTCTTTACGTTCATCTGTTTTTGCTGATTCATAAGTGCCACCAAAATAATCGGCAACCTCAAATCCGTTTTTTACAGCATATTCTTCGCAGAATTTCTTTTGAGTAGTTAAACTTGTATTATTATCGGCTTGTTCTTTCGTCGACACTCTAGTATAAATAATTGCTTTTTTGCGATTATTTTGCTTGTCTTTTAGACCGAAAAGTTTCTCAAAATCTTTAATGCTGCTCATTTGATTTTTTCAAAGTGTAATTAATAATTAGTTCGCAATATGTTTCTAATGTTGAAAGTAGTTCTTTGGCTTTCTCCAAGGAAATGTTTTTAATTCTGCTTATTTTTTCAATAATCTGTTTTCTTTTTTCGTCATTCTTTTGTTCCATCCTTCAATATGGATTTGCGCAAATTCCTCTATTGGGTAATTTTTACTTGTTTTCATTTGATCCGAGTTATTCAGTATCGAGTTTATATTTGGTGGTATTTGTGCATTGCACAACCTTTCCTTTTTGGGTTTTAATCGAAATATCTTGATACCCATTCCTTAGAATAAGATCTTGAACTCTACTAAAATTATTAACACTGTTATTTTTAGTGACTTTTATGGTTTCCGCTCTCTTGGTTTTATCATTAAAAGTGATTTCGATTTTGGAAATATCATCTTGCTTTAGAAGTTTTAGAACCATCGCTTCATCTTTAGATAAGATGTTCTGATATTCTGAACATTCGTCTTCACCGAGGTCCTTCACCAATTCCTTTATAATTTCGAATAAGGAAATGCTCAAATAGGTTTTGCTCAAAAATTCATTCAGTATTTTATTGTACTCCAAGTTTGAAACATGTTTTTCCGCGTTATAAAAAAAAACTTCTCCATTTTCATCTATCAGAATTCTGTGGTCTGATCTTGTGACGATTAAATCGAGAAGTATGTTCTCTAGATAAGTAGGTTTTAATTTTTGAAAAAAATCAAGAAATTCTTCAGATTTAAAATATTTTTCAAATTCTTTACGTGTTAATGATGCATCTTTTGATAATAAGAACTCAGCGAAATCATCATCAATTTTTGTATTCTCTTCAACAGTAGAATTGCTGTTTAGAGAATCTTTTAATTGTTTAATGATTTCGAGTGGAAGATTGTATGCTCTTAGCTTCTGTATAATTTTCAACCAAAAAGATTCGGATAGACTAAAAAGGTTTCGGTTTTATTTGCAAACAAATCTTCCAAAATTCTAGGGATGAATTCGGAAACCGGGAAGCTTGGAAACGGTTTGGATTCTTCTCTAACGTATTGTTATTTAGATAATAATGCGATTTTTGAAACAAATATGTTGGAAATTCTACCTAGATATCAAGTTAGAATAAAAACTTGACTTTTTTAGAGCTGCTTCTAAACGCCATCCATAAACTATAATAGTTGCGATTTGCGCAAGTGTTTTTTTGAGGCATGCGGAAATCAATTAAACTATTCGTCTTATTATCAATAGTTTTGAAAAAAAAAATGAAAGTTTTAGTGACAGGTTCTGATGGGCTTTTGGGAAATAATTTAATTCGCGAATTACTCAATCGTAATTATCAAGTAACAGCATTCATTGAAGCGGGCAAGTCTTCTCCCACTCTTTTGAACTTACAGATTAGCAAGTGTTCTGGGAACTTGTTGGATGCTAAAAGTGTTTTGGCAGCGATACAAGGAATGGATATTGTAATCCATTGTGCAGCAAATACAAGTATGTTTCCTGCGCGCCAAAAGATGGTGAAAGAAGTCAATATTTCTGGAACAGACAATGTGATTTCTGCCTGTCTACAAAGTAATGTTCAACGTTTAATTTATGTGGGTACCGCAAATTCTTTTAGTTCGGGAAATAAAGAAAATTTGGGATCAGAAAAAAATTCATACAATTCCTTTCATTATGGTTTAGATTATATGGATTCCAAATACATCGCACAACAAAGAGTGTTGGAAAAAGTCAAGAATGAAGGATTGAATGCTCTGGTGGTAAATCCAACATTTATGATTGGCCCATTTGATTCTAGACCAACATCTGGTGAAATGATCCGAGGAGTTTACAATAAAAAAATACCAGGCTATACACTTGGTGGTAAAAATTTCGTTTCTGTTAAAGATGTAGCAGTTGCAATCACAAATGCCATCACCAAAGGGAAAATTGGAGAATGTTATATTCTAGGAAATGAAAACCTTACGTACAAAGAAGCTTTTCAAAAAATTGCAAGAATAGTTGGTGTTGAACCACCAAAAATCAAAATGAATACTCCAATTGTTAAAGCTTATGGAAGTATCAGTTCAATATTAGCTTCCTTTTTTAACAAAGTACCAAAAGTTACTAGAGAATTGGCAATTTTGTCTAGTGAGATACATTTTTACAGTTCGGAAA
The DNA here is from genome assembly GCA_044361315.1 of Crocinitomix sp. Classification (GTDB taxonomy): domain Bacteria; phylum Bacteroidota; class Bacteroidia; order Flavobacteriales_D; family Crocinitomicaceae; genus Crocinitomix. The sequence continues at coordinate 180,513 of JBIKJA010000008.1, forward strand.
AAGCACAGTATGACTTAGATATGCCTCAAACACCAATTGAACAAGCCATTAACGAATGTTTCGAATGGTTCATTGAAAATAATTACTTAACAAAAAAATAATGCTATTTATCAATACACAAACCGTTGATTTCAGTTGGGGAAATCAAACAATTCAATCATTTTTCCCAATTTTACTTGCAGCCTCAGCCTTTATTACTTATTGGTTTATTGCACAGTCTCCTAGAATAAAGAATTTTTATTATTCTAAGTATACATTTGATCAAGCCTCCTATCGACATATTATTTTTACTAAAGCAATTGGTTTTATTGTAATGGGGATTCTGCCCTTGGTTTTGAGTTTAATAGTATTGAAGCCATGTCCTAAACATGGCTATGGACTTAAGTTAATTCCTGCAACGTTATTATTCTCTTTGATTTGGATTATCGGACTTTGTATTATAGTAATTCCTCTTGTCTATTTTAGTGCGAAAAAAGCAAAGAACTTGGTAAATTACCCGCAAATCAGATCAAAATACTGGAACAAAAAGATGTTTTATATGAATGCTTTTGGGTGGTTCATTTATCTTTTTGGGTATGAATTATTATTTAGAGGAATCCTTCTCTTTCCGCTTGTGGATTCTCTTGGGGTGTGGCCGGCAATTGCAATAAATATCGCTTTATATTCTGCAACTCACATTCCCAAAGGTTTGGATGAAACAATGGGAGCGCTTCCGCTTGGATTGGTTCTTTGCATACTTACTTTATATTCAGGAACGATTTGGATTGCTTTTTTTGTGCATGTCGCAATGGCTTGGACAAACAGTTTTACCGCATTAAAATACCATCCAGATATTCATTATACTCGAAACAATCGAAAATAATGAGTGGAATAAATCTGTTTTTATTAAGGGGTCTAACGCGAGAATCAGGACATTGGGGATCATTTATTGATTTGATGAAGAAGGAATTGCCTCCAACCGCGAAAATCTTTTTAATGGATTTACCAGGATCCGGTATACACGTGAAGAAAAAGGCTTCCGTTAGTGTTCCTGTAATGGTTGATTTTATGCGTGATATTCATTATCATCAGTTACAAAACCAGGATAGTGTAAATATTATTTGTGCAACTTCTCTTGGAGGTATGCTAGCTTCGGATTGGGTTATTCGGTATCCTTTTGATTTTAATGGCCTTGTAATTATAAACAGCAGTTTTAAATACATTTGTAAGAATAGTGAACGCATACATAAACGGGTCAGATTAGATATTGTTAAAATATTGTTTTCTCGTACGATTGAAAAAAGAGAAGCATTGATTATTAAAGTTAATAGCAATAAGCCTGAATTGTATCAAGATCTTTGTAAGGATTGGAGTAAAATACAGTATGAAAGAAAAATGACTAGAATGAATATCTTTAGACAATCAATAGCAGGCTACTTTTATGGATTAAAAAATGAGAAACCTACTATTCCATTGTTGATTATCGGCTCTAAAGGAGACCGTATGGTTTGCCCGGAGTGTATTGATAAAATACATATAGCTTTTGGTGGAACTCTTGTTTGGCATCCTACATCTGGGCATGGTTTGCCAATTGATGATCCAAAATGGTTAAGCAAGCAAGTTGGAAATTGGTGTAAAAAAACTTTTTAAAATTACTTTAAAGTTGTAAACATGAAAGTATTTATTTCAGGCGGAACAGGAAGCATTGGAGCCCATTTAATAAAAATGTTGTCGGACCAAGGTACAATAATTCACGCTCTTGTAAGATCGAAAGATAAGGCAAAACACATTCTTTTTGATGGTGTTCAACTTTTTGAAGGTGATATTTTGAGTCCGCCATCAATTGAACGTGCAATGCAAGGATGTAATAAAGTTTACCATTTAGCGGCTTTTGCTAAAGTTTGGTCAAAGGATAATGGTGATTTTTATTCGTATAATGTGCAAGGCACGGTTAATATTCTAGAATCTGCATTGTTAAATCAAATAGAAAAAATTATCATTACGAGTACTGCCGGGGTGTACGGGCCATCGATTAATGGTGTT
>JBIKJA010000009.1:0-176840 GCA_044361315.1 Crocinitomix sp.
ATATATCTCCATAAGGTTAATAGTCAATAACAAAGCTATTTTGAACGTTGTAGTATGTATTTGTTTTCTTGGCAAGAATTATTACTTCATTCAGTAGCCTAGTCTTAGGTGTTAATTTAATAATCATTTTTAATGTGTCATTAGCAAAATCAGCCTCATTTATAATAACTTAATAATCCTCATAAAAATTAGATTTAACTTGAATTGCGTCATTCATTTTTGCGTCGAACGAAATAATATCAGAAAAATATGAACCAATCTTTAGCGAATTTTTGTAGATGATGACACCGTATATTGGCTGATTCGATGAGTCTTTAATAGCCAATTGCACATTTTGTGCAAAGGAGGTTGGTATAATAAAAAAATAAAAAGCAAGGAAAATAACTTCATAACAAATACAATATTAAATAAAAGCTACAAACAGCGCGCTATAAATGAAATGACATTATTGTTTGTACCAAATAATTTAACTAACCTCGCAGAGGTGCATTATATTCTATTGAAAGATGCCCAAAAGTCCCTTGTTTCTGAAACTTATCACACTCACACTCCAACTCAATACTGATTTCCCCTCTGCCCTTATCCCTTATCCCTCTGCCCTTATCACTTATCCCTCTGCCCTTATCCCTTAAACTCCTCCTTTTCAAACACCTTCAACGCAAACGTCTCACCATCAAATTCGCCATAAGTGAAGTAAGAGATCCAATCGCCGAGGTTGATGTAGGTGGACGTGTCGGAGAGGGGAAAGGTGAGCGGTAAATGACGGTGTCCGAAGACAAAATAATCGATTGGTTTTTCGGATAATTTGGTTTTGCAAAATCGAATGAGCATTTCTTTTTCTTCGCCATAAAAAACAGCATCTTGATCGCCCGTTTTAGCACGACTTTTTCTGGAGAAAAAATTGGCGAGTGAAATACCAAAATTAGGGTGTAATCGCGCAAAAAGCCACTGACAGACGGGATTTCTAAAAACACTTTTTATGAATTTATACCCTCGGTCGCCAGGACCTAATCCATCGCCATGCCCAATAAAAAAGTTTTTTCCATGATAGGTGCGCTCGATTTCGGTGGTAAGGATAGTGACGCCCAATTCTTTCGGGATATAATCAAAAATCCACATGTCGTGGTTGCCTAAAAACCAATAAACGGGAATGCCGCGGTCGGTGATTTCGGCGATTTTACCTTGGAGACGCACAAATCCTTTAGGAATGCTGTGTTTATATTCGAACCAAAAATCGAAAACATCGCCTAACAAATAAATTTCTTCGGCTTCGTCTTTAATACTGTCTAACCAACGAACGATTTTTTTTTCGCGTGCTAAACTTTTTTCGTACGTGGGTGCTCCTAAATGAAAGTCGGATGCAAAAAATATTTTTTTTGTTGGCATCAATATCCAAAAATTTGTTTAAGCGCTTCGTCGAGTTTTACGCCGCGCAAGTTGGTGGCAACCACTTTTCCTTCTTTGTCGATAAGGACAGTAAAAGGGATGCTGTTGATCATGTAGGCACGTGCCGCAGGGGTATCAAATCCTTGCAAAGTACACACATGACTTGGCCAAATTAAACCATCTTTCGCAATGGCTTGAATCCATTTTTCTTGAGCGCCAGCCTTGTCGAGTGACACACTAAAAACATCAAAACCTGATTTATTGTATTTGTTGTACGCTCTTACCACATTCGGATTTTCTTGTCGACAAGGACCACACCAAGATGCCCAAAAATCGATGAGAACATATTTACCTCTTAGATCGCTGAGTTTTATCATCTTCCCACTTGGATCGGGCATTTCGATATCAGGAACTACATTTCCGGGCTTAAATAAGGCCTCTTTTGCCAAATTTGAAGCGTTGTCCAGTTTTACTTGGGCTTCTTTTTGGATGATATATTTGGTTAGTTCTTGAATGGTTGGTGAATCGCCAAAAGATTGGTTTAAAAGTCCAATAACGTTTTTATAAATTTCCCATTCTTTGTCTTGATCAATCGCACTAAGGGTGGCAATTATGGCCGGTGAAGTTTGATTGGCGTTGATGAAATTATTCCGCAACCCATAAAATTTTTGAGCAATTGGACTAAAATAAGTATTCACTTGTTCTTGCCTTGTTGGATTGGTACGCAAGACATTTTTTAAGGAATCCTCCGTTTGTTTAAACTTTCGCTGCTCGATGACAAAGGCATTTAACATTAAAGAGTGTTTTGAACCACCAATGCGCGCCTTGCCAAGAAAATCGGTTGACTCACCAACGACAATCAAACTATCTTTTGGGGATAAAACCAAGTTAATCGATTGACCATTCGCAATTCGCAATAAATAATAATCACGAATTACGATGGTGGTATCAATGACAAATTTGCCTTCGCTATCTGCAATAACACTTCCTACAGGACGCTGAACGCCACCAAAATTTTTGTTTAACAACAAAATTGGTTTGTTTTCATTTCCAATAACTTGTCCTTTAATATACACTCTTCCAGAGGTGGAGGTAGTAGTTTGCCCGAAACTAATTCCGGTTAGACATAAACAGACAAAAAGTATTATTTTTTTAGTAGGCATTGTTCGCTAATTTTAAATTATCCCAATACTTCCTTCAATTTTTGTTCCAATTGTGGGCCACGTAAATCAGTACCGATGATTTTACCTTCGCCATCAATTAAAAACGCCCGAGGAATTGAGTTGACACCATAAGCAGCAGCTGCCGATGATTTCCAACCGTTTAATTCAGAGACGTGATAAGGCCAAGAAAGGTTGTCCGCTTTAATTGCTTGAATCCATTTGTCTTTATCGCTATCTAAAGAAACACTAAACACGGTAAATCCTTTGTCTTTATAGGTTTCGTACATATTTACCACATTCGGGTTTTCTTGGCGGCAAGGGCCGCACCAAGACGCCCAAAAATCGATTAACACCACTTTTCCTTTTAAGTCAGACAAAGACAAAGATTTTCCATTTGGATCATTCATGGTAATTTCTGGGGCTACATCCATTGCTGAACCTGCATTTTTCAATTGATCAAGTTGCGCGTTGATGCTTTCAATGTCAAGGAGAATTAAATCAGGGTAAGCTGAATACGGATAATTCTTTTTCATTGCATCCGCTACTTGTTGGAAATAGGTTAAATCGGCAGGATTAAAGTTTGGCAAACCACTTGGAGGAAACAATTCACGTAACATAATCCAACCTGCTGGAGAATTTGGATTTTTTGTGATATGATTTACCGCGTAATCTCTTTGAATCATAGAAAGACTGTCTAATTGCGCCAATAAGCCTTTCACTTTAACCGTATCGTCAGGGGTCATCGAATTTAATTCCGCATAAATAGGCTGTTCAGCTGGATAAAAGTCTTTTAAGAACAATAAATAATTTTTAATGTGTTGACTTTCTTCAGAGCCAGAAATGGTGTAGTTTTCACCAAAACCAGGCATTGAACCTTTTATTTGAATGTCTTTTGATTTCTCATCTAACATCAATAAAATCGGCATTTCTTCGCCTCCAAAAACTAAGATATACTGCCTTAACTCTTTAGTTGGTGTTTCAAATTCAAATTTTCCATCGGTTACTTTTACCGTGTCAATTACTTCTTCTTTTTCTCCTTCGTTGGAAATTAGTACAATTTCTAGACCTTCAGCGTTGGATAATTCGCCGCTGATTCGGTGACCAGGAATTTCTTTTTCACTTTCACCTCCGCACGAAGTTAGAAGCACTAATAAGGAGAAGAACGGGATTAATAATTTTTTCATTTTTGTTTTATTTAGCTGTTTTTGATTAATTCGTTGATTAGTTTACTCGCTGATTTAGGATCGGCTTTTCCTTGGCTTTTTTGCATGATTTTACCCATAAAAAAGCCCATTAATTTTTGATCGCCTTGTTTTAAACGTTCAAATTCGACCTTATTTTCTTGAAAGACAACTTGAATAATGGATTTAATTTCGTCTTCGTTTGAATTTTGAATCCAGTCATTTTCTTCGGCGATTTCTTGTGCTGATTTGTTTTGAATCAACATTTCAGGAAACACTTTTTGGCTCGCCAAGTTATTAGAAATTTTACCAGAGTCGATCAGATTGATTAAGCCTGCAATGTTAACTGGGGAAATTTTAAAATCTCTAATTTCAAGCCCATTGGCATTTAAATAAGATTTGATATCGCCCATCAACCAATTCACCGAAGCTTTGTAATTAGTTGTTTTTTTGATGATTTCTTCAAAATACAGCGCGATTTCTTTTTGATCCGTCAACAAATGCGCATCGTAGTCGGACAATTTTAATTCGTTGGAGTATTTGGCAAAAAGTACTTGTGGCAATGGCGGCATTTCTGAGGCTAATTTTTCAATTTTTGCCTTAGTAACAGTGATTGGTTGTAAGTCTGGTTCAGGAAAAAATCGGTAATCATTGGCCGCTTCTTTTGATCGCATAGAGGAGGTCGCTCCTTTTAAGGCATCAAAATTTCTAGTTTCTTGGTACAAAGTTTCTCCTTTTTCGATAGCGATGATGTGTCGCGTAATTTCATATTCAATGGCCCGTTGTACGTTGCGAATCGAGTTCATATTTTTGACTTCTACACGAACGCCATATTTTTCGCTGCCTTTTAACATGACGGAAATATTGGCATCGCAACGTAAACTTCCTTCTTCCATGTTTCCATCACAAATGTCCAAGTAACGCACCAATTTTCGCACTTCGGTGACATAATTATACGCTTCTTGCGAACTTCTAAGATCTGGTTCTGAAACGATCTCAATCAAAGGAACCCCAGCTCTGTTTAAGTCGATAAGTGTGTTAAATGGATCGATGTCATGAATACTTTTTCCAGCATCCTCTTCCATGTGAATGCGTGTGATGCCAATTCGTTTATCTTGCCCTTGATCGTCTTTGATAAGAATTTCACCACCTGTACAAATAGGAGTAGTATCTTGGGTAATTTGATACCCTTTTGGAAGATCGGGGTAAAAATAATTTTTACGCGCAAAATGTTGTTCTGGCGCAATTTCGCTCCCACACGCGATCCCCATTTTAATGGCGTAATCGATGGTTTTTGCGTTCATCATGGGCAAGGTGCCTGGATGTCCAAGAGTAATTGGACTCACAAGGGTGTTAGGCGCAGCACCATATTCATTTTTGTCGGATGAATAGGCTTTGGTTTGCGTCAACATTTGCGCATGTATTTCTAAACCAATAACTGGTTGATATTTATTTCTTATTTCTTCACTTAATTCCATGTACTCTTTTCTGTCTTAACCTATTAAATTCGTGACACCAATTCTTTCATAATTTGGGTCATTTTAGGTTCTTGTTTTCGTGCCACCGCAATAATTTCGGCAACGTTTACTTTTTTAATTTTACCCGGTACGCCTAAATCGGTGATGATTGAAACAGCAAATACTGGAATATCCATGTGTCTTGCCACAATTACTTCTGGAACGGTGGACATGCCAACGGTATCGGCACCAATGATTCGAACATAATTATATTCGGCTGGTGTTTCTAAAGATGGGCCTGTTAAACCAGCGTAAACACCTTCACTTACTTTAATCCCTTTTTCGTCCGCGATTTTTTTGGCTAATGCCAATAATTTTAAGCTGTATGGCTCGCTCATGTCTGGAAAACGCGGACCTAATTCGTCTAAATTTTTTCCACGAAGTGGGTGTGAAGGAAATAGATTAATGTGATCTTTAATAAACATGATTTCGCCCACTTTATACGCAGGATTTACACCACCTGAAGCATTACTTACCAAGAGATATTTAACGCCAAGCATTTTCATCACGCGAATAGGGAAGGTAATCTCTTTGCATCCGTAACCTTCATAAAAATGGAACCTCCCTTGCATGGCAACGACCATTTTTCCGCCTAAAATTCCAAAAATCAACTTGCCCGTATGACTCTCCACGGTAGAAACAGGAAAATTTGGAATGTCTTTGTAATCAAGGGTACATTTGACCTCAATTTCAGACACCAATCCACCTAAACCTGTCCCTAAGACAATGCCAATTAGGGGTTGCTCATTAAATTGTTGGTGAATGTACTCGGTTGTTTCAACTATTTTTTTCCACATATTCATTGACAATTTGATTTAATTTTTCAGAATTATCTATTTCAACTTCAATACTTTGATAAAACCAAGGATAATTTTTTATTCGATTTTTAAAGGAATCATCCATTAATCGCATGGCATCCTTTTCTGTCGTAATTATCAACGGATTTTCAGGTGCAAATTTATCAAATAAATTGTGAATTTCAATCAGGTCTGCTTCCTTAAAATTATGGTGATCGTTGAAGTTAAAATGATGAAGGATTTTGTTGTTTTTCGATAAATGTGCAATTAATGGATTTGCATCCGCAATTCCGGTCACCACCACAAGGTTTTTATTTTCCAAAATAGGCGCTTCTGTTCCTAAAGTTAACGACTCAACTTGTCCATACTTCATTCGGGAGAAAAATACCGATTGATCCTTTGTTGGTTTTATTTTACTGATAATTAATTCTTTTTCAGGATCTGTTAAAGTTGGGCACTTACTTACAATAATCACATTCGCCCGATTTTTCCCACGTCTTAATTCCCTTAAATTTCCGACTGGCAATAAAAAACCGGTGTAAAATGGTTCAGCATAGGTGGTGATTAAAATGGATAATCCTGCATAAATGGCTCGGTGTTGATAGGCATCGTCCAACAAAATCAACTGGGTTTCTGGATGAATTCTGCAAATATCCATGACTCCCATTACGCGGTTTGCTTCGACAGCTACACCAATTTCTTTTCCGAACTTTTTATAATATTGTAAGGGCTCATCTCCAATTTGTCGGGCGGTGGAATTTTCATCAGCAATGATAAAACCTCTTTCTTTTCTTCCAAAACCTCTACTTAGTGTAAAAAGTTGAGATCGATCTTTTAACAAGCGAATGAGGTATTCGGTATGAGGAGTTTTACCTGTACCTCCCATGTTCAAATTTCCAACACTGATAATAGGGATACTAAATTTGGATGATTTAAAAATTCCTAACCGATAAAATCCATTTCGAAGGACGGTTATTACACCATAGATGATGGTAATTGGTAAAAATAAAATCCGGAAAATTTTCATGCCTTTCATTCGCTCCTAAGATAGGGTAATTATCCAAATTTTCAATGGAATCCAACCAAAACCTGCCAATTAGCCGTTTTGTATTTGTTGAATAAGTGCTTGAAGGGTTTGTTTTAAAGCAATGCGCATGATAGTTGCTCTGGATTCGTCAAAGTTGCGTTCTTGATCGTCCATGTACAAATTTTTGGTACGCTCTAATTGTAAGGCGTGAACGTTATTTGATGGATTTCCAAAATAACGGGTGATATGCCCTCCTTTAAATGGATCGTTGTGATTGACTTGATAGCCTGTTCGCAAATTCATCAAACAAGTTTCGCTTAATTTCGGGTCGGCAGCTTGTCCATCGGCATCGCCCAAAATCATTTCTGGAAATTTTTCTGCACGGATGGTAGGAACAAATTGTCGAATGGAATGTGCGTCCCAAAGAATTACTTTCCCGAATGTTCGTTTGCGTTCGTTCAATAAATTTTGGATGGCTTGGTAATAAGGCCAATAATACTGGTTTAATCGGCGATCAATTTCGTTATGATCCGGCTCTTTTCCGAGTTGATAGATTGAATTGCCAAAAAAATCGGTGGTGGTGGTGAGTCCTGTGATAATTCGACCGTCGGTGTATAATGGTGCACTTTTTGGATCGCGGTTAAGGTCAATGACCCAACGATGATACCGTGCTGAAATTACCGTAATGCCTAAATCGGCGGCGAAATTGTATAAATCGGTCAAAAACCAATCGGTGTCATCCAAATTTGCAAGTTGAGAAGGAAGATAATCTTCTCTTAACTCTTTTGGAAACTCAGTTCCCACATGCGGAATGCTAATAATTAAAGGAACCTTTGCATTTTTTGCAGGAGTAATGATATAAGGAAGTTCGTTTAACGTTTCCATATCAATTCAGGAATTTTTGCATTTTTTTCAATAATTTCAGCCATTTGAAGGTGATAAATGACACTTTTAATCATCTTATCACCAATCCATCCATGAATGGCCCAAGCCGAACTGTTGTACCATCTCTCGGCGTCGGCATATTTTTGTCTATACCGTTCACTCACCAATTGGATATTATCGTCGTTGTGCATAAAATGGTCACATTCGTCATGAATGGTGCGCAATAATCTGACGATGGTATCTGGATGAGCAGCCAAGATTTTATCGGTTGCGGCAATGACGAAACAAGGCCAAGGAGTATTAAATTCTCCTACGCGTTTAAAAACACCTTGATCAACCAAAGGTTTGGTGGTGTATTTTTCCCAATAAAAGACATCAGTTTCGCCACTTTCAAGCGATGGAATAGCGCCTGTCAAATCTTTTATAACAGTAAATTGACTATGCTCTAATTTTTTTCCACGACTTTCCGCATCGATGATGGCCATTAGATGTGAACCTGACCCGTAGCGACTAATGGCGTATTGTTTATCAAAAATATGTTTGTGTTCGTTTAAGGGATTATTTGCTCCCGTATGAATGCCCCATGTAAGTGGAGTTGTAACGTATTCACTGATTAATTTAGAGGGATTGCCTTTGATGATATCTGCGATGATTCCTTCGGTTAACAAAACACACGCATCAATTTCATCGTTTCTCAAGGCTTGGGTCATTTGTCCCGTTCCACCAGGGAAATCCGTCCATTCTAATTCAACCCCACGTGAGCTAAAAACACCTCTTTCTTGTGCCAAGCGAATGGGTAAGTTAAAGTGTTCTGGAACGCCTCCTAATCGAATTTTAATATTCTCCATGGGGTCAAAGTTATAAAAATCTCTGCTTTATCGCCCCAATTTTATGAATTATAGGGCAAAAATAGCTCAGTAAGGACTGAAAATTAGCCGATTTTATTGGGTGAAAATGGGGAGTAAATCCCAAATGAAACGGGTTGATTTAAAGAAAAATCAATTTATTTTGTTACTTTTGTTGTCAATTACGTTGAAGAGGATATGAAACGATGGTCATTATCTATTTTACTGCTGAGTTTTTCCTTTTTGGGAATTGCCAAAGAGGTTGAAATTGATACGTTTTTGGTTCGAATGGAATCGGAAATTAATAACCAATTACAAAAAGTTCGGAGCACCAAAGACGACAATTTACGCTTGCTTGAAAACGAAACCTTGAAGGCGTTAATTGAAGAAATTTTGCCTTATCCGGGGACCTTCGAATATACATTCGAATCATTCAAAACCATGTCCACCATTACCTCGCCAGACGATGCATTTCGTTTATTTAATTGGAATATCGAGGATAATTCAGGAATGAATATTCATTTTTGCTATTTAATTATGCCATCGCGAGCGGGAAAACCGAACGAAATTATTGAGTTTAAAGAAGATAATTTTACCTTACCTCCACGCCCAGAAAACACCCTTGTTCCGACCACTTGGTACGGTGCTATTTATTACAAAATTCTTCCAGTTACCAAAGGGAATAAGACCTATTATACAGTTTTAGGTTATGATGGGTCCACGCGAGGAACGAATAAAAAAATCATTGATGTCTTTTTCTTTAAAAATGACAATTTACGCATGGGGTATCCGATTTTTCAAGAAGCTAAAAACTCTAAAACCTTGGTGAGACGCGTGTTTTTTGAATATTCTGAAAAAGTGACGATTGGGGTGAATATGAATGAACAATTAGATGCGATTGTTTTTGATCACTTGATTCCTGAAATGCCAAATTTGGAAGGAATGTATGATTTTTATGTGCCGGACATGACCTATGATGGGTACCGTTGGGATGGAAATAATTGGATTTATTTAGAAGATTTGGTGGCGGGGAATAATGAATCACGAAGAACGAAATTATATGGGCCAGGTGATGAGGAAGACACGGTTAAATTTGTAGAAGTAAAGGATGATTGGATAGACCCCGTGGATGGAAATCCAAATGGTGGAGGCACCAGTGCTGTTGCGCCAATTGATTTACTAGAAGAGGGTAAAAATGGTAAAAAGAAACCAACAAAAGATCGGATAAAAACCAAAACTCACCGCGGTAAAGCTAAAAAACCTCGTTCGGCTATTCGGAATGATTAGCCTTGGGTTTACTCATCAAACTTCAATTTTTCGCGATAAATATATTTTTTCTGAACGGACTCGTAAGGACGATAAACGTAATAAACGTAATCGCCTACCAAATGAATATGTTCTATGTATTTGAAATTCAGTTTAAACGATTTTGAAATTTCACCAGTCATTGGGTTGATTTCGTTGAGGTAAGTGAATCCGTTTTGCATAAAAATACCGTAAATTTTATGGGTGACGCGGTCCTGAATGAGTGGTTGTTGCCATCCAGATTTGCGTGCGTCGAGGTGATAGAAAATTGGCAGGCTATCCACACAACCGGCTTGTTGGGTGTATTTAAACAAGAGGTTTTTATAATGGTTAAAGACAAAAATACTGTCGGTGCCTACTTTGAATAAAGGAGAGTAGAGGGGTTCGTAAAAAATAGAGTTGGTGAATACGGTGGCACCTACCCAAATTTCTTTGTCGATTCCTGTTTCAATTTGTTTTTCGTGTGCCCAAAGTTTTGTGCGGGTGTCCACGTATTTAAATTCGGAACGGTACAATTCCATCATGAATTCGTCTTCGACTTTTAACATGATTTTATTGGAAGAATCTTTTCGGTTGTATTCCAAATAATCAAACGCTGGGTAGATTTCGGAATAATTTGAATAATAAATAAAGTCGCCAATGGTGTCGATAATTGGCGCAACATTGCGGAAATAATGGTCTCTATTTTCGAGATAAGCATACATTTTACCTTGTTTAATATCGATAAAAAACACTTGTTCTTCGGTAATTAAATGGATGTTTTTTCTGAAATCGATGGTTAATTCGATCGCTTCGCCTTGGATATAATAGGTGTCGCTGATTTGTTTTGAGCTGTCTAAAAGCCGCAAAACGCTGCCTTGTTTTAGGTTTTTTTCGTAGGTTAACAAAAGTAAGTTGCCAGATTTGTCAAATTCATAATCGGCGACGCTATAGTCTTGTGTGCCATAAACAGTATCTGGGCGGTTGGCATAGACCTCAAAAACATTAAATGTTTTGTAGGCTAGGGTGATATCGATAATTAACGCCCCGTTTTTGGCGCGTTTTAATAATTTGGGCGAAATGGCCAAATTGGTTGATTGAAATCCGAAAAGGGACACCTGCAAACTATCAGAAGTTGTTGGCGCTAATGAAATAGCATAGTCTCCCTCCGAATTGGTGATGTATTTTTTTTCGGGGGTTGATTTTAAATAATAAATTGCCCTTGGAATGGCTTTTCCATCTTCATCCAAAATTTTGCCTTGTAGGGTGATTGTTTGCCCAAAACCAACGGAGGTGAGGAAAAGGAAAATGAAAAATAAATATCTTTTAGCCATAATTTGATCCATTTTATCTATGGATGCACTCACCAAAATTATTCCATAAATTTAATTTGTTTTACTTTTAGGGCATGAAAATTTTTGCAAAGTATATTACTGATTATTTTAAGGTTGATTTTAGTTGGGCGGTTCACTTGGCGGTGGGCTTGTTTTTAGCGGCGGCCATTGCAACAAATTATTCACTCAATTTTTACGAAAATATTACGGTTACTTACAATCACAGTTTTTATTCGGTGGTGTATTTATTTTTAACTTACATGGTTGGTTTTTTGGGGATAAGTTTGATTTTATCCTTGTTTTTACCCCGTGATAAAAAAATAATTTTCAACAAAAAATACTTGATTTTTGGTGGAATTGGGATTTTCTTTTTGGCCTTGGATGGGAGTTATTATTTAATGGATTTCACCACTAAATTGTACAATGCAAATCCATTTGTTGGAGCATGGCAAAGGGCATGTGTCAGTAATTTATCAAGTTTAATTACGGTGATTATTCCTTTGTATTTCATTTACTTTGTGGTACGATATTTTAAACCTGAATGGTATGGTTTACGCTTAAATAATGCCAAAATCTTGCCTTATTTTTGGTTGATTTTAGGGATGATTCCCCTGATTTACCTCGCTTCTTTTCAACCTGATTTTTTAGAGACCTATCCAACTTATACAAACAATTATGAGTACCGATTTTTGGAAACAGAACAATGGAAAACGGTTGGGCTTTATGAGCTGACGTATGGGTTTGATTTTTTATCGGTTGAACTTTTTTTTAGAGGTTTTATGGTGATTGCCTTGTCTCGGTTTGTGGGGAAAGAAGCTATTTTGCCAATGGTGGTGGTGTATTGTTTTTTGCATTTTGGTAAACCCATGGGCGAAGCGATTAGTTCGATTTTTGGTGGGTATATTTTAGGAATTTTTGCCTATTCATCAAGGAATATTTATGGAGGTTTAATTGCCCATTTGGGCGTTGCATGGGGCATGGAATATTTGGCCTATTTAAATTTGTGATTTTACCCAACCATTTACCCTGTTTAAACGTTATGTAGGTATAAACCTTAAAGCTGATTCGTGCCAAACGTGTTTCCTCGAGTCTAACTGGTTTAATTCGAGGTTTTTTTTTGGTGATTGAATAGTTTTAATTATATTTGAATGTAATGATAACAGCTTTAACCTGCGGGGTAAAAATTAGCGTTGAAAGTCTTTACAGAAAAGACCTTTCGAACGTTGGGAACAGTATGTTCTTTTTTAATTATAGAATTGTGATTGAGAACATGAATTCGTTTGAGGTTCAGTTAATATCTCGGTATTGGTTTATTTTTGATTCCTTAAATCCGTCAAAAGAAATTTCGGGTGAAGGAGTTGTGGGTGAACAACCTATTTTAGAATCGGGACAAAATCATGTGTATGTAAGTGGTTGTGATTTGCACAGCGAAATTGGCTACATGCGCGGCTATTATGTATTTGAACGAATGGATACCAAAGAACGTTTTAAAGTTGCGGTTCCTAAATTTGAATTGGTGGCTAAGTTGAAATTGAATTAGGTGGCTGAGGTATAGAAGCCACCATGATTTACGTTTTTTCTTTTAAAGGAATAATTTAAAACTTTTCTCGTATTTTGTGTTAGGGGTTGCAGTGGCAGCTCCCTGACGATACCGACAAAACAGGTCGGGATGTCTGGGACTATAACGGAAGACCCGACCCTGACTATTCCGACGTTTCAGTCGGAATAGTCAGGGGAACACCCAAATCATTAGCATTGAAGGTAGAAAAAACAATCGATTTTATCATTATATTTCTGTTGGTATCTTAGGGAACGAATTCGAATTTTTGCAATGAATATTCCTTAAAATTTGTTTATTTTTGTGACACTAAAAGCAAAAAAAGCAAATTATGCCAGAAGCAATTTATCATGTGCCTGTTCCGACTAACGAACCTGTTACGCCCTATGCGCCAGGAAGTGCGGCGGCTGTTCGATTATTGAATAAATACCAAGAATTATACAATCAAAAACCGATTGATGTTCCGATGTATATTGGAAGTGATGAAGTTAGAACGAACGATAAGCGGGTGTTAAGTCCTCCGCATGATCATAAACATATTTTAGGTCATTACAATTACGGGGATAAAACGCATGTTTCTAGAGCGATTGATTCGGCCTTGGCGGCGAGAGAAAATTGGGCGAATTTGCCATGGGAACACCGGGCGGCTGTTTTTTTAAAAGCGGCTGATTTATTAGCTGGTCCTTTTAGGGATAAGGTAAATGCGGCGACAATGTTGGCTCAATCAAAAAACTGTATGCAAGCTGAAATTGATGCGGCCTGCGAGTTGATTGACTTTTTTAAATTTAACGTGGCTTATGTTACCCAAATTTATAATCAACAACCAGAATCGAATCCTGGAATGTGGAATAGATTGGAGTACAGAGCTTTGGAGGGATTTGTTTTTGCATTAACTCCGTTTAACTTTACATCGATTTGTGCGAATTTGTGTACTGCTCCGGCTTTGATGGGGAATGTGGTGGTGTGGAAACCTGCTGAAACTCAAATTTATTCGGCGCAAGTGTTGATGGAATTGTTTAAAGCCGCTGGTTTGCCAGATGGTGTAATTAATATGGTAACTGTCGGTGGCGCTGTGGCAAGTGAAGTAGTGTTTAAACACAAAGATTTTGCTGGAATTCATTTTACAGGTTCGTCGGCTGTGTTTAAGCAATTATGGAAAGATATTAGTTTGAATTTGGATGGATACCGAAGTTACCCGCGTATTGTTGGGGAAACGGGTGGAAAAGATTTTATTATTGCCCATAAATCGGCCAATGCAAAAGAGGTTGCGACAGGTATTTCACGTGGTGCTTTTGAGTATCAAGGTCAAAAATGTTCGGCTGCTTCGAGAGCTTATTTGCCTACGAATATTGCTAATGAGGTGATTGAATATGTAAAAGCGGATTTAGCTTCTTTTAAAATGGGAAGTCCGAGTGATTTTAGCAATTTTATTAATGCGGTGATTAGCGAACGTGCGTTTGATAAAATTACAAGTTATATTGACTATATCAAAGGTCAAGGTGATGCACAAATTGTATCGGGTGGAAATTACGACAAATCGGTTGGGTATTTTATTGAACCTACGGTGGTGGTGACCAGTAATCCGAAATTTAAAACCATGTGTGAAGAAATTTTTGGTCCTGTTATGACGATTTATGTGTACGATGAAAATGACTTTGAAGCAACGTTAGAATTGTTAGATCAAACTTCTGAATATGCATTAACCGGTGCTGTTTTTTCACGCGACCGTTATGCGATTGATTTAGCGAGCAGAAAATTACAAAATGCCGCTGGGAATTTTTACATCAACGATAAACCAACTGGCGCAGTAGTTGGGCAACAACCTTTTGGTGGTGCTCGTGCTTCTGGTACGAATGACAAAGCGGGTTCTTATTTGAATTTAATTCGATGGGTATCGGCACGGACTATTAAAGAAACGTTTGTACCAGCGACTGATTATCGTTATCCGTTTTTAGGTTAATTGACTGATTTTTTTTGAGGTAGTTCGCTTAAAATTGAATAAGTTGGAAGATAAGTTTATTGACATTGACACCCTTATTAAATCGAAAAATCCGCGGTTGTATAAGTGGATGCCTAATTTTTTGATTCGGTATTTGAAAAAAACGATTCATGAAGATGAATTGAATTTAGCAATGGCTGAAACGAAGGGCATGAATGGGTATGAATTTTCGTTGGATACCTTAAAGCGGTTGGACATTAAAGTGGAGGTAGAAGGTTTGGAAAATGTTCCTGCCGAAGGTCGTGTTATTTTTACGGTAAATCACCCTTTGGGTGGAATGGATGCCATTGCGATTATTAAGGAAGTTTATCCGATGCGGAATGATTTAAAATTTGTGGTGAATGATTTATTGTTGCATTTGCCTAATTTGAGGGATCTTTTTGTCGGAGTCAACAAACACGGAACCAATAGCAAAGATTCGTTAAACGATTTGAATGATTTATTTGCATCAGAACGTGCCGTTTTTGTTTTTCCAGCAGGCTTGGTGAGTCGGCGGAAGCGGGGAGTGGTAAAGGATTTAGAGTGGAAAAAGACATTTATTACCCGCGCTAAAAAATTTGAGACGCCTGTCGTTCCGGTGTTTATTGAAGGAGAATTAAGTTCGTTTTTTTACCGCTTGGCAAATTTTAGAACGGCAATTGGCGTAAAGGCAAATATTGAAATGCTTTATTTGGTGGATGAATTGTTTAACCAAAAAGGAAAAACATTGCGGTTAAGGTTTGGAGAATCGATACCTTACCAAACTTTTGACAAACATAAGAAGGACATTGAATGGGCACAGTGGGTCAAAGACCAGTGTTATGCCCTAGAAAAGAAAAAATAGCATGATAGATAAATTAGCATATATAATTCCGCCTGTTGACAGAGATTTATTAGTAAAGGAGTTGACCCCTGAACGATTTGTGCGCAAGACCAATCGCGCAGGAAACTTGATTTATTGTGTGAACCATTTAAACGCACCGAATGTGATGCGTGAAATTGGGCGCCTGCGTGAATTGACCTTTGCCCTTGCGGGCGGGGGGACAGGAATGCCGCTTGATATTGATGAACAAGATACGGCGGAGGTTTGCTATGAACAATTGATTGTTTTTTCGCCAGATGATTTGGAGATTATGGGTGGCTATCGTTACATCGATTGCGCCAAAGCAGTGAGTACGGATAAACATGAATTATCTACTTCACATTATTTTCACTTTTCGTCTGAATTTGAGGAAAAATATTTGCCTTATACCATTGAGTTGGGGCGTTCTTGGGTGAATCCTTTATTTCAGCCTTCGACCAATCCGCGAAAAGGACTTTTTGCCTTGGATAATTTGTGGGATGGGTTAGGGGCTATTGTTTTATTGCACCCAAAGATGAAATATTTTTTCGGAAAGGTAACGATGTACTCTACGTATAACGAACAAGCGAAAAGGGCGGTTTTAGGCTTTATGAAATATTATTTTCCTGACCACGATCAATTGGTGACGCCTTTGTTTCCCATGTACACGACTGTCGAAAACCACGAAATTGTGGCGGAGATTCGCGGGCTTGAGTTTAAAGATGGGTTAAAAGTGTTGCAAAAATATTGCCGTGATCGGGATGAAAATATTCCGCCTTTGATTAATAATTACATGCAACTTTCGCCGACGATGAAATCCTTTGGAACGTGTCGCAATCAAGATTTTGGAGGAGTAGAGGAGACAGGGATTTTGATCACTGTGGCCGACATCGAAGAATCAAAAAAGAACCGCCATTTGGAAGGGTTTGAATTGGTGTAAAATTGTAAGGTGAAGAATGATCCGTGTTCTGTTGTTTCGATCTATTGAATGGGGTAAAATAACCCATTAATAATGTTATTTTTGTAAGATAAATTGCTTGTAATGATTAGAAATCTTTTTTTTATTGGATTGTTCGCTGGATTTTTAGGTTTGAATTCGTGTGAAACTGAATTTAGTTTAAATGGCGAATATACGCTAACTCCTGTGGTATTTGGTTTATTGGATCCTTTGGACTCGATTCATACCGTTAAAATTACCAAGGCATTTTTAGGTGATGGGAATAATTTAGAGTATGCAAAAATTGACGATTCGAGTTATTTTGCGCAAGTGGAGGCACAAGTCATTGAATTTAACGAAGACGGCGATGCAACTGGCCGTAAATGGCAATTAAAAGATTCAATTGTAGAAGGCAAATCAACCGATGGCATTTTTTACAGCCCGAATCAAAAAGTATATTATTTTGAAGAGAAGGCTTTAGTCACTTCTTACACCTATAAAATTGAAGCGGATTTAAATGAGGGGCAAATGAGTTTTACTGCGACAACTACCTTAATTGATGGATTTGAATTAAAAGGAGCAATTGTTAGCAATCCATTATTTAAAGTGCCGTTTGCAAAAAACACGGTGGAAGACGATGAAGATTATTTAAATTGGAATGTGAGCATCGAACCTGGAACAAATGCAGCGCGTTACGAATTAGCTTATTCATTAAATTGGACAGAGTTTTACGATGATGGAACAGATGAAAGTTTTTCAATGAGACGCGTTGAAACTATTGAATCGGCTGATAAAGAAGTAAATTTGATCAGTGGTTTGGATTTTTTTAGATGGGTTGGGGAGAACATTGCGGACGATCCAAAAGTTATTCGCCGTACCTATGGTGGAATTGATTTACATGTTTCAGTAGCGCACAAAACGTTAGATACCTATATGCAAGTGAGTAAACCTGTTACTGGAATTGCTCAAATTCAACCACTTTACACCAATATTGACGGGGGCTTTGGTTTGTTTTCGAGTAGGGTGTTGTACACCAAAAAAGGGGTTAATCTTGACGATGCATCCATTAAAGAATTGGCAACTGGTTCATACACCAATACCAAGTTGTTTTGTTCGGATCGCCCAATTCATATTGGCGAGACTTTCTATTGTGATTAATTAAGGCTTATTTAAACAAAAAAAACGTCCTCATTTCTGAAGACGTTGATGTAATTCGATTTTATTGTACTTAGAAATTTGGACGAAGCGGATGCGATTCGTAAAAATTATTGATGAAATTGACCGCCTCTTGCGGGTCATCTGTCATACGTAATAAGTCCATATCTTTTAAGCTAATATTACTTTCGGCATTGAGCATGATTTTCTCAATCCAATCAACCATTCCACTCCAATAAGCTTTTCCAAATAAAACTACTGGTTTATAATCGATTTTTTTGGTTTGCATTAAAGTTAAGGCTTCAAATAATTCATCCAAGGTACCAAATCCTCCAGGAAAAGTAATAAAACCTTGCGCATACTTAACAAACATCACTTTTCGGACAAAGAAATAATCAAAATCAACCGGGTGATTAACGTAAAGATTGGTAGATTGCTCGAAAGGGAGCACGATGTTTAGGCCAACTGATTTACCATTTCCCTCGGTTGCACCTTTGTTACCAGCTTCCATAATTCCGGGTCCTCCACCTGTAATAACGCCATAACCAGATTGAACAAGGAGTCGAGAGGTTTCAACGGCTTTTTCGTAATATGGATTATCAACAGCAGTCCGAGCTGATCCAAATACGGACACACATGGACCGATTCTTGCCATTTTTTCGTACCCTTCGACAAACTCAGACATAATTTTAAAAATAGCCCAACTGTCGTTACTTCTAATCTCATTCCAATCTTTCTCTGTCATAGTTTCTTTTAATTTTTCACGTGTCAAGATAGGGAATTTATTAAATATATCGTTTCAAAAAGAAAATTTAATCAAAGAATGATGGTAAAATACTTAGTTTGGTTTTTAGAAAAAATATTTAATGCCTAATTGTAATCTAAGTCCATTATATTTTCGATAGGTGTTGAAAAAAGTAGTGCTTAAATCGTTGTCTTCAATTAGTTCACTGCCGTCATCATATTCAAATATTCCACGGTTTCTAAGATTTCCTGTGGATTGAATTGAAATCAAAGGCATTGCAATTGCGTAGTTAAAAATCAAATTGTCCCCGATAATCATATTATTACCGTAGGTAAAGGCAATCGAAAATCCATTCAACGATTCTGCTGAAAGTGTGTCGCCGTAAACGAGGTTTTTAACTTCTTTTCTTCGGTTAATAAAACTTGATTCACCTGCTGCTAAAAAATCAGCGTAAATTAATTCTTGGTTATTTTTTAAACTTGTCTGACTTACACTTAAATTGAATCCCAGGTATTTGCCAATTGGAGCAATGTTGCCTTTTACGAATTTACGTACCTCTAAATTTAAGCCCCTTTGATTGAGAATAAAGTCTTCCATAAGCAGGTAATTCTTTTCTGAATTACCGGAAACAATTTGAACAGGATAGCTCGAAATTTGGAAAGACCGTTGTCTAGAAAAACCGAAACCAACGCTCAATTCAAATTGTCTATTTAAAACACGCGAATAATTGATTGAATAACTTGGGTTTACAATTCGAATGCGTTCGTTCAAGATGGCATTTTCGCCGTCCAATTCCATGGTGTTGGTTCGTTTCAATGAAGGCACCATCCAGATATTCCCTTCGATTGAATTTAGTGCACCCAAAAAACCAGCTTGTCCAAAACCGGAAGTCAGAATGTTAACTGTAATTAAAGATAAAATTATTTTTCTCAACATGTTATTGGTTGTTTTTAAGGCGATATAATAGATCGTAAATATACACTTCGATCACCCTTGATGATCCAGAAATAGCGACATCTTCTGAGCTTGAAAACTCAATTTGATCGGTAGAAGAATTGATAGAAATCGCAACAATTTGCATGTTATTTCGAATGATTATTAAATCCCCAATGACAAAAGGTAGGCAAGGTATACACAACAAACCTAATAAATGAATAGGTCCCGCTTGTTTGCGAGATTTATATCCAAAAAATCCGGTAAATACAAAGTGTTCAGTTCCATATATTTTTTCTAAATCTTTCATTAAATCGTTTGAAGAAGAAATCATGCCTAGCTCGTCGTGTTCAACTACCTCTTGCATCCATTGAAAAATTAATCCTATTTCGTTGTATTTAGAGACGCTTTCTTCGTTTAATTGTTTTGAGTCGATTAGGGTTTTATCCAATTCTAATTTTGGATAATCCTTGTAAAGCAAGTTAGATACTTCAACTTTGTCTTGTTCTGCTTTTTCATGATTTTCACTTTTATTACTCGAATAATAGACAAAATAGGGATCTACTAACACTATTTTATCAAAACCTGAGTTCTCTTTGGTGTTTTTTCGTTCATTTCCATTTTCATCCATTCCTTCTTCTTCCGCAGTTCGCTCTTCCTCGGCTTTATCAAGTGCTTTAAGTTCATCGATAAATTTTTCGCTAGAAACTAAGTCAGACAAGCCATAAAGGTGATAATCAGCTGCTGTTGAAATCGGATTATCTTTATTTTCTTTTAATTCTTGCAATTTTTTCTTGAGTCTTATTTTTTCATACTTTGAAAGCGTTGAAATTTCAATTTTGGCAATTGAATCATCAATGTCAAAAATGAGAACAGAATCTTTGATTTCACTGCTGTAAGAATTAAAAGAAACATCCTTTAACTCACTCAATTTAATATCTGAATTGATGGCTAATTCTTTTTTCATTTCCTTCTCATACAAGGCAAAGGTTTTGTCTGCTCGATATTTAAAACTCATATCGTAAGCAAATCGGTATGCGAGGATACTTAAGGCTTCTTGTTTTATTTTGCTAAAAAAGTAATGCAAGATAAAACTTTCACCCTCAATATTTTGAAGTTTTTCAGTCACCTCGTTATAACGGTTCGCATTTTTATATTTCGCTAATCCATAAAGCGCTTTTACCGTGCATAAATCGATAAATCGATTATTTGGAAATTCCTTTTTTAACAAGAAAACAGTGTACAAGGTTTTCACATATTCTCGTTGCGCCAATAAAAGGTTTAATCCTTCAAAGCGCGCTAAATGGCGAATTCGGATAAAGTCTGTTTCCGAAATTTTGTATTTTAAATTTCCTTGTGATTTGTCATCACCCAACACTTCAAAAGCCTCATCAATACGTGTTTGGATGTTCGGGTGTGAGTGATCAGAAT
Source organism: Crocinitomix sp. (assembly GCA_044361315.1). Lineage (GTDB taxonomy): Bacteria > Bacteroidota > Bacteroidia > Flavobacteriales_D > Crocinitomicaceae > Crocinitomix. Next base: position 20,998 of record JBIKJA010000009.1, read on the forward strand.
CATCATAGTCTTCATCTAAGCTAATAGTGTTTGAAGTGTCTGGAAAATAGATACTTGGAATTTTGAAATATTCAGTGTTAAAAAAGTTGGTATCAAAATTTAATTCGTTAAATGGCAAGTACGAATACAACAACATTTCAAAAGAGGTAAAAATTTCGTCAATCCCGTATTCGGTTTTTAGATAGATTTCAATACCTTTTTTATCTGCTGCTAATTCATTTTCTTTTTTGTAGTTATTTAATTGACTGATAACTGATTTATTATCTGTTCGTTCGTATTTCCCCGTCCCATTTCTAATTTCTTTGCCTTCTACATATCCTTCTCGGACATGTTTAAGCATAAAATGTGAAGCTTCATGCGCGATGATATACGCCAATTGCGCTTCGTTTTCAAGTTGCGCCAAAAGCCCTGTGGTAAAGAAAATAATTCCTTGATCGGTTGAATAGGCATTTACTTCGGTGCTTTTCAAAACGTAAAATCGAAGTTCGTTCAGAAGTTCTTTCTCACCGCGTAAGGTATATTTGGCTACTTTATTAAGATAGTTACTTAACTCTTCATTAAATAAAATTTGCCCACTCAACAGCAATTCATCAATCGCATAGCGCGTCGATTCGAAGAATTTCTTATCCAAATCTTCATCTTCATTTGCTTCTTGATCCGTTTTAATTTTTTCGGAAGAGCGGATAAGAAAATCTGTTGGAATTTCCCCTTTTGCTTCTAATCGCGTAAAATCATCAAAATTTTGTCCATTACTTTCATTGCTCATCAAGAGCACTGTGGTCAATAATAAACAAACATAATACTTTTTCATAGCTATGATATTTAATTCAAAATTACTATTAATCTATTCGGTTTAAACATAAGGTTAAAATATTTATTCATAATTCATCCTTTAAGTATTTCATTCATGAGCGTAAACATTTATTCCCATGCTATATAACCCCTTTTCTATTAACATCTAGAAAAAGTACTTTAATCCAGTTTCCAATCGAATACCATTGTACATTTTAAAGGTGTTAAAAGGTGTGCTGCTATAATTAATTAGGAGTGATTATTAAATATTCGGATTCAAATTCATACATTAAGTATTCAATTTTCTTTCAAGCGCGACTGTTTTTATCGTGTTTTTAGAAACAATATTTTACACCAAGTTGCAACCTTATTTGATTGTATGATCTTATTGTTTCAAAAACTGTATCTTGGAGATAATCCGCGCTAATTACACCATCTTCTTTTATCAGAAAATCAAATGCCCCGCCAACTGATCTACTATAGCGATAACTCGTAAAATTCATGAAAGGTATACTTAACCCAAAATTAAATAGTAAATGGTCACCAAGAATCCAACTTCTTCCAGCGATGAAGCACACCCCCCCAGATGTTGCCCTTTGGTCAGCGGCTTCAATATTTTCATAGACGATGTCATCAACCATGTATTTTCTACTAAAAAAATTTGAAGATTTTAATGGGCTAGATTCTTTGGCATAGATCAATTGTTGATCCTCATTTAATTTTGTTTTTGATGTATAAAAGCTAAAACCTACGTATTTTCCAATTGGAGCTATGCTTCTAAAGATATATTTTTTAAATTCAAAATTGAAGGCCATTTGATTCAAAATCAGGTCTTCCAACAATGGGTATTTTCCATCGATTGGAAGCTGTCTAGTCTGAACTGAACGCATTTTAGAGTAGCGCATTCCTCCGCTAATTTCAATTTTTCTGGTAATGACCCGATTATAATCGAAACAATAGGTTGGGTTGGCAAATCTTAATCTTTTGAAATACATTGTATCTGTACCCGCCGTTTTAATAACATTTGTCCTTAAGCGAGTTGGGTGCAAATCTATTCCTACTTTCAAGGAATTTAAAGAGCCTAAATGTCCAGCCTGTGTCAATCCGTGAGACACCAGTCCGGACATAAAAAATATAAGGAGAATAAATCTAATCATGAAGCACAGACTTTTTATAGCGGTATAAGAGATCATAGAGATAGGATTCAATCAGTTTTGTTGACCCAGCTAATGAAATATTTTCTGAACTTGAGAATTCAATTTTTTCGGAAGCCGAGTTTAATGAAATCGCATCAAATTGAGTTTTATTGATTCGTACTAATTTACAGGCTATAAATAGGGGCAATCCTGTCAATCCTAAATTAAAAAATTCAACACAATTACTCTCTTTGTAGTTGTATAGGGTGAAATTTGTGAAAATGAAATGTTGAGTACCGTATTTTTTTTCTATCGCTTCCATATGTTCGAAAGAGGAGGATATCATATCTATTCCTTTGTTTTCTACCACTTCCTGCATCCATTGAAAGATTAATCCGATTTCATTGTATTGCTCAACTCCGTTAGCACTAAGTTTTTTAGAGTCAATAACCGTTTTTTCTAATTTAAGTTTCGGATATTCTTTTTCCAGAATATCCGAAAAATCTTCTCCTTTTTCTCCCGATTTTTCAAAATCTATCCCCTTTTTTTGAGAATAAAAAATCAGATAGGGATCGACTAAAACGATTTTGTTATCTGATTCCTTGTTCTCTGCATCTTTGATTACGATTTTTTGAAGTTTATCTTCGTCAGGATTAAATATTCCTCGCGCAACCAAATCGGATAAGCCATATTGATAAAAATCAACTTTTACTATTTTCTTTTCTCCAATTGATGACTTTTTTAGCTCTTCCAATATTTTTTTTAAGCGAATTTGTTCATATTTGGAAAGATCTGAGTTTTCAATTTTGGCAATGGAATCATCAATATTGAAAAGTATTCTTGAGTTTTCCGTATAAATTTCTTCGCGGAATGAGACACTTTTTAGGTCTTCTATGTTTAAATCGGAATGAAAGATTAATTCATTTTTCATATCCGTTGAGTACCGTTCAAACATTTTGTCTTGAGGATATTTGCAATGCATGTCATATATATGTCGAAAAGCTATTACACTCAATTGTTGTCGGTCGATTTTCTGAAAAAAATAATGAAGTATAAAACTTTCTCCTTCAATTTCTTTAATGTCTTTTGTCACCTCGTGATACCGTTTCGCATTTTTATATTTCGATAAACCATACAGCGATTTCACCAGACATAAATCTAAAAACCTATTATTCGGAAATTCTTTTTTGAGAAGGAAAATATCATAAATGGCATCCACATATTCTCGTTGAGATAACAATAAATTGAGCTGTTCAAATCGCGCTAAATTTCTAATCCTAAAAAAATCCGATTCAGAAATTTTATATTTCAATTCACCATTCGATTTGTCGTCGCCAAGCACTTGAAACGCCGCGTCTATTCGAGTTTGAATATTTGGATGGCTATGATCTTCGTCGTCGTAATCTTCTTTTAAAGAAATAACACTTATCGTATCAGGAAAAAAGAAACTAGGTATTTTTAAAATGTCGGTATTAAAAAAAGTAGAGTCAAACTTTACTTCGTTGAAAGGCAAGTAGGAATATAGCAACATTTCAAATGATGTAAAAATTTCATCAATATGATAATCAGTTTTTAAATAAATTTCAATGCCTTTTTTATCTGCAGCCAACTCATTTTCTTTTTGATATTTACTCAATTGACTTATAATTGATTTATTATCATTTCGCTCGTAATTCCCGGTACCACTGCGAATTTCTTTGCCCTCTACATATCCCTCTCGAACGTGCTCGAGGATATAATGTGAAGCTTCGTGAGCTATAATAAAAGCAAGTTGAGCTTCGTTCTCTACTTGTGCCAAAAGTCCAGTTGTGAAGAAAATTATTCCTTGATCAGTCGAATACGCATTTACATCCGTACTTTTTAGAACGTAAAAACGAAGTTTATTATAGATACCAGTTTCACTTCGTAAGGTATATTCCGCTATTTTGTTTACATAAATGCTTAATTCCTCGTTGAACAGAATATTACCACTAAGTAGAAGTTCATTGATAATATAACGCGTCGAAGCAAAGAAAACATTATCTAAGTCTTCATCTTTATTAGATTCTTGATCACTTTTAATTTTTTCATATGTGTTAATTAGAAATTCATTTGGAATTTCACCCTTAGCTTCTAATCGCGTAAAATCATTTAAATCTTGGGCTTTTAGTGTTCCAAAAGAACTATAAAAGGCTAATAACAGGATAATTGCAATCGTTTTTTTCATAGAATGTATAAAATCAACTCAACTTTACTTGATTTACAAATAATTTACAATCTAGAAATTTGTCATGCAAAAAAGCAATAATAAGTAGGTTTCTGAATACAATTTTAAGGATAAAAAATTAATTAATGTCCATCATTGCCAGTAAGTAACAAATTAATAATCTTAAAATGGGATTTTTTAGGCCATTGAATTAGATCAGAAATTTCAATCCCAATTGGAACCTAAACTATTCACTTAGGTTGTTGGTGTTGTAGAAAATTAATTTACGTTTCTTCGGCTCAATCATCAACTAATGACTTTCCAAGGCTTCTAAAATGTCATAAATTTCACCTGAAAGCACACCAGCCATGCCCACTCTGAGATCTGGTTCGTACATAGAATATTCAATTTGATCAGTTGTCGAATTGATTGAAAAAACGAGAATATCCATCCGATTACGCACCACAAGTAAATCAATTATGGCAAAAGGCATTAACGGCCACAAAAAGATAAAAATTGCATGCGCTGCTGTGATTTTTCGCTTAAACTTTGATCCAAAAAATCCTGAAAAAACAAAATGTTCAGTGCCATATTTAGCTTCCAAATCTTGCATAAAATCATTCGACGAGGAGATCATATTTATTCCCTTATGTACATTCACTTCTTGCATCCATTGAAAAAGCAATCCAATGTCATTGTATTGTGAGATACTGTCTTCACCTAACTCGCTCGAATTAAGGATAGTTCTCTCAAGTTCAATTCCGTAGTGGTCTTTGCTTAATAAATAAATTATATCTTCACTTTTTTCCTCTTCAGATTTGTAGTCTTTTTTCTTAGTGTTTGTCTCAAAAACGAAGTACGGATCAACGATTACAACTTTGTCAAATTTTGTTTCCTCGGTTTTTTCAGTAAATACTTCAGTTTCATTTTGGGACAATTCGTCGTCCTTATTTTCAGTTTTTATGCTTTCCAATTCTCTTACAAATTTGCCATTTGCCACCAAATCAGCTAAACCAAACAGATAATAAATTTCATTCCACTCTTGAAAATCAGCTAAGTCTTTCTTCATTTTATCGAGTTCCATTTTAAATTGAATCTTTTCGTATTTTGAAAGATTAGGATTGTCTGATTTGAAAATTGAATCATAGTTATTAATGCGCTTTACTTCCTCCTCATAGCCTGCAGCATAGGTATCGTAGTTTGATGCTTTTAGATTATTAAAGTCGATTTTAGAATTCAACGCAAGTTCATATTTTAATTCTTTTTCGTAACGAACGAAACTTGGATCGTTTTTATAGATAACACTCATGTCATACGCATGTCTGTAAGCAAGGATATTTAACGCTTCGCGACTAATATTTTTCAGAAAGCCATGCAGAGTATAACTTTCTCCTTCTATGTCAGCTGTTCTTTCCGTGATTTCGTTGTATCTCCCGGCGTTTTTATACTTTGTTAAGCCATAAAGCGCTTTTACAGTTGATAAATCCAAAAAACGGTTGACTGGAAATTCTTTTTGAAGCAAATAGATATTGTACAATACCTTACCATATTCGCGTTGAGCCAACAATAAATTAATGCCCTCAAACCTTGCCAAATTGCGAATCTTTAAAAATTCAGTTTCTGAAATTTTATATTTCAATTCACCTTTCGACTTATTATCGCCAACAATATCTTGTGCTGCATAAATCCGTGTTTCGATGTTCGGATGGGTGTGATTTTCATCATTGTAGTTTACCTCTAAGCTGATTTGCTGAATGGTGTCAGGAAAAATAGTCCCTGGAATTCTTAGGATTTCTGTATTAAAAAAGGTAGTATCGAATTTTTTTTCATCAAAGGGTAAATACGAGTAAAGTAACATTTCAAATGTCGAATAAATCTCATCGACACCATAATCAGTTTTTAAAAAGATTTCTATTCCCTTTTCATCAGCTGCTAGTTCATTTTCTTTTCGATATTGACTTAGTTGTTTGATGACTGCCAAATGATCATTTTGAGTATAAGTTGTTTCGCTAGTCAATATTTTTTGACTTTCAATATAGCCTTCGCGGGCATGATTTAATAAGTAATGCGATGCTTCATGTGCAAGGATAAAGGCCAATTGAGCTTCATTTTCTAATTGAGCCAAAAGGCCAGTGGTGAAGAAAATAATTCCTTGGTCCGTTGAATACGCATTGACCTCGTTACTTTTAAGGACATAAAACCGCAATTTATTTTTCAAATCGCCTTCTTCCCGCAAGGTATAATCAACCACTTTATTTAAATAAATGCTCAAAGGTTCATTAAACAAAATTTGTCCACTCAATAAAAGTTGATCAATGGCAATGCGCGATGAAATGAAAAAATTTTCATCCAAATTTTCATTGGTATTGGCTTCTAATTCGGTTGTAATTTTTTCCGAAGTTCTCACCAAAAAATCTTGTGGAATCTCACCTTTAGATTTTAATCGTGTAAAATTATTTAAATCTTGTGCGTGCGACTTAAAAAAAAGGCACGAAACAATAAAAATGAAGATCCCAACTAAGTTTTTTTTCATAAATTGAAGTTAATCTTATTTCGAAGGTTTATACAATGTTTCATACGTATTAATCCAATCGTCCACGGTAATTTTTTGACAAAGGTCACCTAGCAAATTATAAGGGATTTGATCCATTTTTTTAAAACGAATGCAGCTTTTTCCCATGTCCAATTTTCCTTTTACATGAGATGGATATTCGTTTACAAACCAATCGAGTAATTTTTGATCTGCATATATTCCCATGTGATAAACTGCAATAAAGTTTTTTTGATTAGCAATCGCAAGAAAAGGTAGCGGTAATTTTGGATCACAATGATATCCAGCAGGATATGTTGATTTTTGGACTACATAACCAATCATTCCATAGTTCATTTCTTCGTGAAATCCATCTGGTAAATTAGTTTGTATCACTTCTCTTAATTTTTGCATGGCTTCTTTTCGATCCTCTGGCAAGTTTGCCAAATATTCGTCGGGTGTATTTGCTGCTACATTCATAAAATTATTTTTGATATGTTTGTTCTGTGTAAGCTTTAAAATTATCTAAAATCGCTTGCCAACCCATTTGTTGCAAGAACAAAAGATTCTTAGTTTCTCCTTCAAATTTTTCGCAAACCTTAATTTTATTTTCTTCTTCTTCAAAATCAATAGTCACTTTTCGCTTATCTTCCAACGCAAATTTAATTTGTTTAAAGGGAATCACTTTCGTATAAGTTCCTTTAAAATCGAACGACATTTGTCCATCTCTTGATGCCATTGTGTAGCTGAATTGGCCATTTTCGACCAAATTATTTGTCGCCTGAGGGCAATGCCAATCAGGTGATGCTGCATTCCATTGAATAATGTGTTTAGGATTTGTCCAACATTCCCAAACTTGATTCAACGGGGCGTCGATTAGCGCTTCGCAAGTCAACATGGCAGGTGCTAATCCAAATGTTTCACTAATTTCTTTGATTTTCACTAAAGCTTTCGGCCATAATTCAAGAAACATGGCATAAAAATCGTCCGTTGCATCCATTTCTAGCATAAGCTCGCACGTTTTATCGTCTATTTCACGAATCGTACAATTTTCATAAAAAGGCGCCCAACTTTTAATTTCTTCACTGGTCGTATCTTCTAAAAAATTATAAATATAACCTAAATGTCGGATTGAAATAAATTTGTACAGGTCGTTTTCAGCGATTTCTGAAATCATTCCATTAAGTCCACCATCTTTATTCGCAGCTAAAAAACGGATTTTATATCCTTTATTCCAACCACCTTCAAAATAAGATCCTTTTGTAAAAGTTTCTGCCCACAATTGATATTTGTTTCGGTCAGTGATTGTATTCCAAATGGCTTCTTTTGAAGCTGATGTGATAATTTTTTCGATTATCTTTTTCATAAATCAAAGTTAAATGGTTAAAATTATTCGATTCGAAATTTAATGAATTTATCGAAATAGGTAATTTGGTAGGTAAGATTATTGAATGATAAAAATTAAAATCGCTTCTAAAATCGGGTCGAACTAACAAAAAGGGTCAGGAAATGACGATTTAGGAATTCAATCAAGGACGCATATTTGATCCAAAAAAGATGATAATTCAGTCTGAATCTTATTAGAAATAAATATTCTCGTGTAAATTTGTGCAATCACCTAATTAGATCATGAACGTTTAAAAATGCTGTCAAAAAAAACAAAATATGCTATTCATGCCCTCACCTTTTTAGGAAAGCAAGAAACACGTACCCCCGTTTTGATTAGTGAAGTAGCAAAACAAACCACCATTCCGAAAAAATTTTTAGAAAGTATTCTTTTGGATTTAAGAAAAGCGGGAATACTGAACAGTAAAATGGGAAAAGGAGGAGGATATTATTTGTTAAAAGATTCAAAAGACATTCCTTTGGCCTACGTAATCAGAATGTTTAATGGTCCAATTGCATTAATTCCTTGCACCAGTAAAAATTATTACGAACCATGCGCAGAATGTCGAAATGAAGTGGCGTGTGGCTTAAATCGAATCATGTTAGAAGTAAGAGATGCCATGTTAGCCACCCTTGAACAAAAAACATTGGCCGACATTATTCAAGTAGAATTATAACCGGTTTTCTTTAAAAGATTTCCTAAATTCTGTTTTTTGTTAATAAATTAAGGATATGTTATTTCCAAAATGGAGGTGAAAACCACTGATACTTCTTAATTTTGTTCCATATTTGACTTTGATTCAATTTCAAAGTTTTATAAAACTTCTCTTATGAAAAAAATTATACTTTCTTCTCTAATGTTATTGGGGATACTTCAAATCGCTGAAGGACAAATACTAACCTTAACACCTTCTCAAGATAACACAATTTTTGCTGAAAGTGAAAATTCGAATGGACAAGGTGACCTATACGCAGGAAAATATTGCGATGGTTTGACCAGACGCGCGTTGGTTCAATTTGATGTAGCGGGTGCTTTGCCTTTCGGTGCAGTAATAACATCTGTTTCATTAAGCATGGCCGTAACAGATGCCGAAGGTACTTCAAGTCCCTTTACACTTAATCGTTTGATTAGATCATGGGGCGAGGGTGCTTCTTCAGGGGCTGATGATGGGGCAACTGCGATTGCTCCTGATGCAACATGGATGGATGCCAAGTTTGAGACATCGTTATGGGCTACGGCTGGTGGTGATTTCATCGCAACAGCTTCGGCAACAACTACTTTACCAGGTGTGCCAGGTACTTATACTTGGACTTCTGCAAGAATGCTTCAAGATGTCAGATCTTGGTTAACAACCCCATCAGCCAATTTCGGATGGATTTTAAGAGGCAATGAAGCAGGTACTTGTAATGGAACTCGTTTTGGCAGTGGTGAAGTTGGTACAGCTCCTGTATTAACAATTACCTATACCTGCGGTGTTGGTGGTCCAAGAGCTATCTGCGATCGTCCAAATGCTTATTTATCAGCAGCGGGAAACATCACACTTACCGAAGCAGATATTGATGGAGGTTCAGAAGCATTTTGTGGAGGAACAATAACAAGTTTTGCAGGCGATCTTTATTTTGATTGTTCAGATATTTATGTTCCCACCGTGGTGCCAAGTTTGATTATTACAGGTGTTTATGATGGCCCTTTAGTAGGTGGTTTGCCAAAAGGGGTCGAATTATTTGCCTTTAATGATATTCCTGATTTAAGTATTTACGGCGTTGGATTTGCAAATAATGGTGGTGGTACGGATGGTATCGAAACTGATTTTCCAGCGGTTTTTGTGCCAAGAGGAACGTATATTTATGTGTCGAGTGAGGCAATTGGATTTAATAACTGGTTTGGTTTTCCTACAACTTATGTAGATGGTAGTGCAGATGTTAATGGTGATGACGCGATTGAATTGTTCATGGATGGCTCAGTAATTGATGTCTTTGGTCAAATTGCAGTAGATGGAACAGGTACCCCTTGGGAATACATGGATGGCTGGGCGTATCGATTGCCAAATACAGGTCTTGATGGAATTACTTTTGATATTTCTCATTGGTCATTCAGTGGGCCAAATTCATGGGATCCTGAATTGTTTAATTGGACAGCTGCAGAGCCAATGCCGGCGAGTAGCTTTTACCGATCTTCGACGGTTGGTATTCCTGTAACTTTAACTGTAACTGACGAATTTATGGCAACATCGACTTGTCAAACCACTGTTTTGGTATTTGATACGATTGCTCCAACTATGGGATGTATTGGCACATTGACCCTGACATTGGACGAAACTGGTGTTGCTGATATTGATTCAGCAGACATCACTGATGGCACTGTGGATGCTTGTGGATTGGCTTCGTTGACAATTTCTAAATCAACTTTTACTTGCGAGGATGAAGGTGAAAATGTGGTGTACCTTGTTGCTACCGACAATTCTGGAAATGTGGATTCCTGCGAGACTATTGTTACGGTGGTAACCTCTGAAGTTTTAGATATTTCAGAAGGTGTAATCACTCAAGTTTCTTGTGCCGATGGTGAAGATGGTGAGGTATCTTTGACTGTCACAGGTGGAGCGCCTGAATATACCTACGATTGGGACAATGATGGAACAGGCGATTTTGATGACCTGGTTACCTTAACAGGAGTTGGTGCAGGCACGTATATTCTTGCTGTGCAAGACACCAATGGTTGTGTTTCTGAAGCATCATTTACAATCTTAGAACCAGATCCAATTGTGTTGTCATCTTCAGTAACAGACGAATCTTGTCCAGGAGCTAATGACGGAGCAATTGACCTTACAGTTGCAGGTGGTACACCAGATTACACCTTTATTTGGACGTCTGATGATGTCGATTTTGAAGAGGATACTGAGGATTTATCTGGAATCAAAGCAGGGAATTATACCCTTGATTTAACTGATGCAAATGGCTGCGAAGCAACCTTGGAGGTGACTATTTCCGTGATTGCTGAAATCGACCTTTCGGTGACAGTTGATGGAAGTTCTTTTACATCTAACCAAGCTGGTGCAACGTATCAGTGGATTGATTGTGCCGATCTTTCTGAAATCGATGGTGCCACGGATCAAGAATTTATACCAGTTTCTTTTGGTGATTTTGCAGTAATTGTAACTATCGATGGAGGTTGTAGCGATACTTCTGATTGTTATCCTTTTGGAACTGATGGAATCAATGAGCAAGAATTTTTGGAAATAAATGTGTATCCAAATCCAACCGAAGGGATGATTACCATTCAGTTAAATGAAAATATCACGTTTGCGGAAATCTCTGTATTTGATTTGAAAGGAAGTCAATTAGTGAATAAAACAACCTCAAAATCGACTGAAATAATTGATTTAACGCACTTAGAAAATGGTGTTTACCTAGTTGAGGTGAAATTAGAAAATGGAATTGTTACTCGTAAAGTAACGATTCAAAAATAAAGAAAGTCAATCTCTTTAAATCCCTTTTCCAAATTCGATACAAAGGATGGGAAAGGGATTTTTTTATGCCCAAAAATTACTATGTTGCTCGAGTAAATTAATTATTATGAAATTTATCCTAATTTAACTTAAGACATTGATAAACATGGAACCTGTAACGCTGGAATTGCAGGAGCATCAGGAAATAATGAAATCGGAACAGCCGGTGTTGATTGTTTTTGTAACTTGAGATTCGATTTAAATTTCATTCAGATCGCTTAGAAAAGTTTGAGTTTGAGAAAAAGTACCGAAGTATTACCGGGCTATTTCGAGTTGTTTTGACGAAAAAATCATGGTTTTCTATGCGAAAATACCGATAGTTTTATTTTAAGTAGTCTGCTAAATCTAATGGATTGATTCCGAAAATCCAGAGAATAGGGCTATTCCGTCAAATTTTAATAAAAATCTCAATGGTAATCTTAAAATCGATCATTCAGTAATTTATTCCCCGCTCAAGACCTTTTCACGCTCTCTTCGCGCAATTCTGTCTCGCAAAATAGTGGCGTATCTTAATCCTTCTTTGATATTATAATCTGAGTAGGATTTTTGGACATACTCCAACGCGCCATCCACATCACCAGTTATTTCTTTGTAAATCGCCATGTTGTAATAAGCACGTCCCGCCACTTTTCGTTTTGCATTTGTGAGGTCTTTTTCCCACATTGCCGCCGCACCATCCCAATCACCGACTTGCACTTTACGTCTGGCAATTTTTAAATTTGGACTGCCTTTGGTATAATAATTTCGCCAAACTCTGAAATTTTGGGATTGAACGCGTCCTGCATAAAATTGTCCAATAGTTGTACTTAATTGAATAACCGTTTGTTCACGATTTAAAATAGTCGCCAAAGCAACCGCCGGGTTGATTCCGCTTCCACGCGAGATTATTTGATCATTTATACGAAACTCGTCAATAATAAGTCTGTTTTTTGGATCGTAAATTCGCCATCCTGTTTTAATGAGTGTGGTTAAACTGGCGTTGTGCACGGGAACATTGATGGTTCCAAGCGGTGTGCTTCTTGTTGTTGTTCCCATCGTATAATCAATTCTGGTATCGGTATCGTACATTTCTAAAACCATTAAAAACTGAACCTCGTTTTTTCGACAAAGTTCATCTACCTCATTCCAAGTTAACGGCGCAGGAAAAACATCAATTCCCCCACGTTTAACGGTTAAACTGTCCAAAATTGAAAGGGATTCAAAACGTTGATCGGTGGTTAATAAATCGAAAGCCCCTCGCACCGCTTTGTTAGACCCTGTGCGATCGATATCACCTTCAAGTGTTAAGGCATTGTCAATGTCGTCAATCACTTTTGATCCTCCCTCCGAAAAGGTACGGTTAATGATTCCGCCTCGGGTATATTCTTTGATTAAATGAACGGCTGGTGGCTCTGTTACGGTTAGATAGACTTGATGTTTACAAGCACTTAATCCTAAACCAATAAAAAAAATCAAAAAGTAATAATTGCGCATACGGACTTTTTTCTCCGAAAGCTACAAAATTTATGCCGACTATTAGAAATCTTTCTAAAATCAACATCCAATATTTTCAAAAACGAAAATTTTAAAATCCGTTGCCAAAAAAGCTGCCTCTAGGGAGGCAGCTTTTTACTAATTTAAGGTTATTTCAATGCCCTTTCTCGGCTTATCCTCCCCAAAATTTGTTGGAATTTGGACTACTTCCAAGGATTTTGAAAAATTTAATAGATTTTGGATCACGCTCTCTTTCGGTGAAAAATCATTTAAGAGTGTATGTCCTTTTGTTTCAGTTGAGTAAATTTTATTCATAGGCTTTTTTGAACTTTTCAAGATAAACGCATAATCTCTTATCTTATTGTATCATTCAAAAAAAAAATAATTAAGATTCTTTTTTGCCCTTAAATACAAAACCTAGCTCATTTATCGTAGATTCAATTTCAGCTTGATTTAGGTTGTTGCCTTCAATCAATACTTGATTTGCGCTTGGATCAGCAACTACCAAGGTCACTCCCACCAATTTTTGTACGTTTTTCTCAACAGAACTTTTGCAATGATTACATGTCATTCCTTCAACAGTATAGAGATTATTCATTGGTTTATTTTTGATTGGTTTATAAAATATTTTTTTTAATTCGACAAAAATTAAGAGTGCAATTAACAAAACGGAAGAAAGGATTGCAATCCAATCTTTTCCGTGCACGTGCGAATGATTTGGGACTGTAATATCCCCCATAAATTGATTTTTCAAGAAACTATAATCAATCAGAAGCCCAAAAAGCATTGATCCGATAATAATTGTGCCGAGGTAGATTAAGGTAGCTTTTTTACCTAACGATCTCCATAAAACGGTAATGGTGGCAGCATTCGTTGCAGGACCAGCCATCAAAAAAACAAGAACGGCTCCAGGTGTCACACCAGCCAATAAAAAAGCCGCGGCAATTGGAACAGACCCGGTGGCGCAAACATATAAAGGCACGGAAATAATCAAAATTATCACCATGTTTAAAAGCGGGTAATGCAGATAATCAGTGAACAAACTTTGCGGAATTAACAAGGTAATAAAAACGGCAATGATAATCCCCAAAATTAATTGGCGAGAAATGTCTCCTAAAAAATCAATATAGGCATATTTAAAAATGCGTTTAAAAATGGAATCTTTTCGCTCAACTTCCTCGCTAGTTGATTCACCAACAACTGCTAATTCATCTTCCTTTACCATTTTATCGGTGATAATTCCTCCTGCTATTCCTGTCACAAATGCCGCAATCGGTCGAAGAATTGCCCAATATATATTCATCATCGAATAGGTGATCAACATCGAATCGACACCCGTTTGTGGGGTAGAAATTAAAAAAGAATTTGTAGCCCCTGCACTTGCTCCATTTTTCCGAAAAGAAATCCCCGTAGGAATTACCCCACAAGAACATAAAGGAAGAGGAACGCCAAGAATAGATGCTTTTACAGATGACCAAATTCCTTTTTTTCCTAAATATCTTGTAACCAATTTTTTAGTCACAACAACGTTCAGAATTCCGGCAAATAAAAAGCCCAATAAAAGGTAAGGCGACATTTCCAAAAAGATCTCCCACGTCACTTCCAGAAATTTTACCAAATATTCCATGTTACAAAGTTAAAAAAATACGATGGAAGAAAGGAGTTTATTAACTTTTAATTGCTGAATAATAGTTGATAAACTAGAATCAAATTATAAAATTAAGATTATCTTTGCGCCAATATTTAGAAGATGAAGTACCTGTTTTTTATCATAATCATCGGTTTAGTAGGCTTTTCAGGCTATTATATCGGCACAACTATGAGTGAGAAAAAGGAATTGAATCTTACCCAATCAAATCCAGACGAAAAAGAGGACGAAAAAGAAGATCGAGAAACACGTCACAATCGAGATGATGAGGATGACAAAGAAGAAGAGGAAATAGACTCAATTTTACAAATGATCGACTCTTTAGGCGGCGATTTTATTTACGATACCTTGACCGCCACGATTTTACCTCGCGATTCTGTGGTGGATGATGAAGAACTCAACATCAAACGTGAAAGAATGTTGGCCTCTAAACGTGTGCCTGTGAAATTTTTGCAATCAAACGACGACAAAGATTCAACAGCCAACGACATCAACAAAACGACAAAAGCAAAAGACATCATTCTCCAAATTTGGGAGTCACCACTTGGATTTACGGGGTATAAATTTGCCAATAAAACGTTGATTGTCTACGGTTTTGCGCCTCAATTAAAATATTCAATCTACGCTAAAAATGGGCAATACTTTTTGTCTGTTGATGAGACTTATTATAAAATCAATGAATCTCATGATTTTGTGCCATTTAAAGAGGTGAGTAAGTCGAGCGTATTCAATGATTAATTTCAGTAAATATCAAGGAGCTGGGAACGATTTTATTTTAATTGACAACAGAAAATCCTTCTTTCATTCATCCAAAATTGAATTTGCAAAAAAATGGTGCGATCGCCGTTTTGGCATTGGTTCAGATGGCGTGATTTTTATTGAAAATAGCTCAACCGCCGATTTTAAAATGGATTTTTACAACCCAGACGGCAGCCAAAGTTTTTGTGGAAACGGATCGCGTTGCGCCGTTACCTTTGCGAAATCCTTAAATATTGTCCAAGAAACAGCCGTTTTTGAAGCGATTGATGGACTTCATCAAGCAGCATTTACCAACTATGGGGTTAAAGTGGCCATGCACCAAGAAGGCAAGATTGAAAAAATCGATCAGGATGAATTTATTCATACCGGTTCTCCGCATTATATTTCGTATCGCCATGATGACGACACACGATACATCGTTGATTTCGGCAGGTTGATTCGCTATTCACCACTTTTTGCGCCAAACGGGACCAATGTCAATTTAATTGAGGAAATTGCGCCCAATCACATTGCGATTCAAACCTACGAAAGAGGAGTAGAGGATGAAACATTTGCCTGTGGCACGGGTGCAACTGCATGTGGATTGAGTTATGCCGCGAAACATGGTTTACAGCTAGCTGTTGTGGACGTAGATGCCAGAGGAGGGAAATTAAAAATTCATTGTGAAAGCACTTTACAACCAGGCGTTTTTACCAATATTTGGCTCGAAGGACCAGCGGAATTTGTCTATAAAGGTGAATTAGATGACGAAAATTAAAGGGATTCGACCGATCCAAGATTCACTTACTGGCGATTATTTAGTGTTGATTTCTCCTGAATCAATTCCGCATTTATTGCTGGTGACAAAAGATACGTATTATTCGTTAACGCATAAAAAATCGGTGATCGGTGGAGCATTTCAACCGTATTTGAAATCCTTACAGCGGAAAAAACATCAACTTTTATTTTTTCAATTAAACGCTGAGTTAACGGAGATCGATCACATTTTTAAAAAATATCAAAAGGTTAATTCAACTTCAATCACTTGTTTAAATCCGATTAAGGAAGTGCTTTTGCCTGCAAGTCAGGCCAATTTTATTTTTGAATTAATTCCCGAATTGATGCAACAAAATAGGATTACGGCGGTCTATCAATCCAATATGAGCGATGATCCTGAGAATCCAATCGATTTTGAATTGTCGGTGTACACAAAACAAGAAATTTATTCCTATATTGATTCCCTGAATAAAAAGTATGCTCACAAATAAAACTGTTTATTTACGCACTGTCGAGCCAAGTGATGTCGAACATCTCTTGAAATGGGAAAATGCCACCGAAAATTGGCGCATCAGTAATTCCGTAGTTCCATTTTCACGGCATTTAATCGAACAGTACGTGCAAACAGCGCAAGATCTTTTTACCCTTCGCCAAATACGTTTTATCATCTGTCTAAACCAAACAAACACACCTATTGGCACAGTGGATTTATTTGACTATGAACCAATTCATCAACGCATCGGGGTCGGTATTCTTATCGAATCTGTACACCGAAACCAAGGCATTGGTGCTGAGGTGTTGGAGACCATCGCAGCTTATGCACTCAATGGAATAGGCGTTCGGAATTTATACTGTGGGATCTTAGCGGATAATACCGCCAGTCGTGCCCTTTTTACAAAAGCAGGTTACCGCGAAGTAGGCTGTCGAAAAAATTGGTTTAACGACAAAGGCAAATGGATCGATGAATATCTATATCAAAAACAACTTGTAAATTAATACAATGAAAAAAGCAATCATCTTTATCGTGCTCATCGGCATTGGCGTAGGAGGATATATCTTTGGAACACCCTATTACAAACTACATTTCTCCACCATTCAACTCACCGAAGACGAGAAAATGCTCTACATACCAACTGGCAGTTCCTTGCAAGATTTGGGCGATTTATTGGCGAAAGAAGAAATTTTGGACGCGCCCGATTTTTTAGATTATGCGGGTAAATTAGAATTTTCTGAAGACAAAATTGAGCCAGGAAAATACAAAATAACTAAAGGCATGAAAATTAAAAATTTAATTTACGCCTTAAAAAATGGGAATCAAGAAATTAAAGACGTGCGAATTACCTTCAATAATTGTAAAGATTTGGAAGACATCGCAGGCAAAGTTGGCCCTTATATTGAGGCAGATTCTACCCAACTTATTACTTACATTAAAGATCCAAAAACCATGGAAAAATATGGTTTCCGAAGAGAAACCATGGGCTCCTTATTTTTACCAGACACCTACGAAGTAGGCGAGTGGGACATGACCGCCGAAGAATTTGTGTCTCGAATGGCCGATGAATACAAAAAATTCTGGAATGCCGAACGCAAAGAAAAAGCAGCAGCCCTTAACCTCGAGCAATCCGAAATTGCCACCTTAGCCTCCATTATTGAAGCCGAGCAAGGCATCAATACCCAAGAATGGAAAACCATTGCAGGCTTGTATTTAAACCGAATTCGTACAGGAATGCTTTTACAATCCGATCCTACCGCCAAATATTGCTGGGGCGATGAATTAGATGGCGTTCAACGCTTACTTTTTGTCCACATGGAAATTGATTGTCCGTACAATACCTATAAATACAAAGGATTACCTCCGGGCCCAATCCGAATTCCTTCCAAAAAAGCAATGGATGCCGTCCTCAATGCCGACAAACACGATTATTTGTACATGTGTGCCAAACCAGACAACAGCGGTTTACACAATTTTGCAGCTTCCTATGCACAACACTTGGAAAATGCTCGTAAATTCAGTGCTTACATGACTTCGCGAGGGCATTAAGATCTGGATATTTTTTTTTTGGCGTTCCCCCTCCCCAACTTGTTGGGGAGGGGTCGCGTTTTCCATTAGAGTCGCCCTAATGTGGTTTCGATCCCCAACGTTTTGGGGATCAACCACCGCAGGGCAAGCTGTCATTTCAACCGCTAACGCGAAAATTGAGATAAAAAGACCATCAAATCTATTTTATTCAGATGTTCAATTGATTTCAATTTAGATTTAATTGTTTCAACGCTCAAACCTCCACACTCCAACTCAACACCCTCTGCCCTAAACCCCTAAACCCATACTCCAACCTCAAACTCCAACCTCATTTCGCCCCCGGTAATAGCGATAGCTTTTTGTTTTGGCGCATATAGGAAACTCGTTGTTTGACAGTGACCAGCGGAAACTGTAAAAACAACTTTAGTTTACTTATGCGGCAAAGGAACAACTAAAGCGTTTAGCGGGAATAGGCGCCTTCTTAAAACTCTTGAACCAACATTATAGCCTAAAAAGAAACAACAAAAGCGCATTAGTTAACCCAATGCGCTTTTATTAAAATTATTACTAATTAACTACTTAGCTAAAAAACCATATCGTTTTGCGTAGTCCAACATTTGGGTTTCAAAATTTGTGGCTTGTGAAATTTTAATGTCGGTGATTTCGCCGTTGGCATCCATAACTGGGGTTAAAATAGGATTTACAAATCCGTTAAAGGCAGGAATGTTTAATTTCTCGCTGCGTTCTAACACTTGTTTGTGCAAGGCTTGATCTACTTTTACGCCGTAATTTTCAACCAACTCTTTCCCAGCTTTAAAATCGCCTTCTGATTTGATGCGTTGAATTTCTTTTAGCAAATCACCAAAAATGGTTTTTAACTTGCGATAATCGTGGATTTCGTAATAGGTTTTTCCATCTTTCTCCACCCGTTCGATCACGTTTTCAGCCTTGCCTTTTTCAAAGGCCCACGAAGCAACTAATTGTCGGTTTCTCATGTGGGCTTCTTCAATGTCTGCACCTGGTTCGATGCGTCGCAATTGAACAATTAACCCATTTCGGATATAATCATCGTATTCTGCTTTTCCAACTTCTAAGGATTCCATAACGCCCATGGTCACTAATTTTTCGTCCATTAAAAAATAAAGGGCTACTAAATCGGCGCGAGCCTCTTCTAGGGTAGAAGCATAATTTTTTAACGTTTCTTGAGGTGTTCCGATACCAGGGTTAATTTTACCTGAGGCGTGTCCAATAACCTCGTGCAAAGCGGTGTGTAATTTTGAACCAATTTTACCATGTTTTGTCGCGATGTCAATTTCGGTTTGGTCGTGGGCAAATTCATTTAAAATTCCTTCGCCACCCGCATTGTTATAGGCCAATACGATATTTCCTAAACTCACGGATTTTGAACCATGGGTCGAGCGAATCCAATCGGCATTTGGTAAATTCACCCCAATTGGTGTTGAAGGTGAAGCATCGCCAGATTCGCTAGCTACATTTACTACTTTATAAGAAACACCTACTACATTTGGTTTTTTGTGTTCTTGTAAAATGGATGAATTATCCTCAAACCATTGTACATTTTTAGCCAAAACTGCCATGGTTGCCGAAGCTTCAAAATCGGTAATTTGTACAATTGATTCGTACGAACCACGCATTCCTCTTGGATCGCCATACACTTCCACAAATCCTTGGATATAATCGATATCGCCAGCGGTGGTGTTTAACCAAGCAATATTGTATTCAGCCCATTTTTTCAAATCGCCTGTTTCATAATATTCAATCAATAAGCCTAATGCATTGGCTTGTGCTTTGTTTTCGGCAACTCCTTGGGCTAATTTTAGCCATTTAACCATTTCGGTGATGGCTTCGGAATACATGCCTCCAACTTTCCAAACTTCCTCACGTACGGTGCCGACTGCGTCTTTTACTAATTTAGAGTTTAAGCCAAATTCAATAGGCGTTTCGCCACCGTTTTTCATTTTTTCAGCGTAAAAGTCATCCACATCTTTTTCAGTAACGCCATCGCCATAAAAATTGGTCGCCGAAGTTTCAATTAAATCTTTCGTGTCGTCCAAACTCACGCGTTTCATGTCGCAGGTATTGTCAAACATACAATCAACGATCGTCGCATTTAATTCAGCGCCTGTTTCTTTCAATAAACCATTAAAATAATCTTTAGAAAACTCGGGAATAAATTTATCCATCGAATAATGGTGATGAATTCCATTTGAAAACCAAGTACGTTTGGTATAGACCATAAAATTATTCCAATCGACAGTGGTTTTATCGCCTTTATAATTAATGACAATGTGCTCAAGCGCATTACGAATGGCCAAGTTGTGTTGGTAATTTTGATCCCAAATAATGTCTCTTCCAGACAAACCAGCTTCGGACAAATAATACACTAGTTTTTTCTGATTTAAGCTTAATTTTTCAAAACCGGGAATATCGTAGGTTAAAATCTGAACGTCGGCAAAGGCCATGTCTTCATTTTTTTGTTTTTCAAATGCAGTAGAAGCGGTTGAATCTATTTCGCCACCTTCTTGCTCGTTTCCCGATCCGCCGCAACTACTTAAAATAGTTCCAGTAAGCACAGAAAGAAATAATATTCGTTTCATAGTTTGTGTTTTTCGTATAAATTGTTCGATAAAATTAGCAATAGTTTTGAGTATGAATAAAAAAATAGTGAGGATTGGTGATAGCGCTTGATAATGACTCAAATTTTAATTAGAAAAATTATTTCATCACTAACTATTTATTCAAATGCTACGTTATCCCTAAAAATTTTATAACTTTAAAGCATAATAATTGTACGTATGATCAAAGGTGGATTAATCTTTTTTGGACTTTTATTTGGTGGAGTTTCTTTGGCGCAATTTGGGTTTCAACGAACCAATTTTATTCCGGTTGAAGAAGACGGGTTGGAAGAAGTGTTTGCATGGGTTGGAGGCATGGATTATTGCCAGTTTTCGAACATCGATCTTGATTTTGATGGAGTAGAGGATCTTTTTGTTTTTGACCGAACTTGCAACAAAGTGATGACCTTTTTACAAAAAGGTGGGCCAGGTGAAATTGACTACGAATATGCACCCCAGTACGAAACTGAATTTCCATCAGATTTACATGATTGGGCACTTTTAGTCGATTATAATTGCGATGGAAAAAAAGATATTTATACCTATGCCATTGGTGGTGCACGCGTGTTTAAAAACACAGGTTCGTTAGCGGATGGAAATACATTTGAATTGGCTTCGCCTTTATTGAGAACGACGATTTATGGAAGTTTAACTTATATGTACCTCAGTTCGCCAGACATTGCTTCGTTTGTGGATGTGGATGGTGATGGAGATACCGATGTTTTAGGTTTTGGGGTTTTAGGAACGGCGGTGGAGTACCACAAAAATTTAAGTATGGAATTGTACGGCACGTGTGATTCGTTGGTGTATGAAACAAAAAATATTTGTTGGGGTCGTTTTCGTGAAGATGTAGCGTCCAACGATGTAACCTTATGGGACACCCTCGCATACCCATGCCGCAATACTGATTTAGGGGATGAATTGGTAGGAAGACCCACTGAAAATCAAGACCGCCATGCAGGTTCATCTATTCTGGCTTTAGATTTGGATAATTCAGGCGTATTAGATTTAATTTTAGGCGATATTTCGTACACTAATCTTACGATGTTATTAAACGAAGGCACCGATGTCAATACCAATTCAGGTATGTATTTTCAAGACAATTCTTTTCCGTCCGAATCCGTCCCTGTCGATTTACCTATTTTTCCAGCTGCCTACCACGTTGATCTCAACAACGACGGGGTGCGTGACCTGCTCGTTTCTCCAAATTCAAAAATTGGGTCTGAAAATGTACAAAGTGTTTGGCGCTACATGAACGAAGGTGAAGATTTAGAACCTGATTTTATATACACTGAAAAGGATTTTCTTCAAGGTCAAATGATTGATGCGGGGACGTCTTCACTTCCTGTATTTTTTGATCACGATGGCGACGGTTTAAAAGATTTATTGGTGAGCAGTCAAGGAAGATACAACCTAATTTCGGGAAATCAAATTTGTAAAATTCAATATTATCATAACAATGGAACCGCTACCGAACCAAGTTTCGAATTAATCACAGACGATTATCAAGGACTTTCTTCCAAAGGAATTGGCGCTTCGTTGGTGTTTTATCCAACTTTTGGCGATTTAGATGGGGATGGGGACGAGGATATGATTCTAGGAGAATATACTGGTTATTGTTATTACATGGAAAACACAGGCGGTGCTGGAAATCCTGCTATTTTTAATACGTTCTCAACCCTCACCAATAGCCTTGGCGCTTTAATTTTTGACGGAACTTATGCTTATCCGCATTTAGTTGATTTAGATCGGGATGGCGATTTAGATTTAGTGATTGGGCGACGAACAGGTAAACTACAGTACTTTAAAAATATTGGCATTAGTTCGTATAGTTTTGAATTGGTGACAGGTACCTTGGGAAATGTAAATGTTGCTGGCGCAGGATTTATTGAAGGACAAGCGATTCCTCAGTTTGTGGATGTAGAAGGAGAATATAAATTAGTGATCGGATCAAAACGGGGGTATGTGTATTATTATGATGATATTGAGGCGAATATTGGGGGATCGTTTCATTTGGTAGATTCTACCTTAGACAATATAGACATTGGCACTTTTTCTGCTCCGGCCATTGCGAATTTAAATGGCGACAATCGGTTAGAAATGGTTTTAGGAAATCGACGAGGTGGGCTTGTTTTATTTGAATCGGCGCCAACCAATAATATAGGCGTTGCAGCAATCGAAGCAATCAATGAAATTTTGATTTATCCAAATCCTACAAACGATATGGTTACCATTGGGTTAGGAAATCTTACTAGCGAAGAGTTGAAACAAATTCAATTGGAGATTTACACGGTGCAAGGGGAACTAGTTAAAACAGTTCGTCCAACAGAAAACACCTATAAAATGTCCGTTTCAGCGTTGGCAAAAGGGGTTTATTTGGTTCAGGTTATGAATGACAATCAATTGACCGTAAAAAGGTTGGTGATCAATTAGCCGTTCATTCAATTACTCCATTAGGGTATCAAAAAGTTCTTGAACTTCAGCTTCGTATTCTTCAAAGCTAACTTTTTTTAAGACAGGAT
Organism: Crocinitomix sp.; assembly: GCA_044361315.1. Taxonomy (GTDB): domain Bacteria; phylum Bacteroidota; class Bacteroidia; order Flavobacteriales_D; family Crocinitomicaceae; genus Crocinitomix. Next base: position 44,347 of record JBIKJA010000009.1, read on the forward strand.
CACGTTCGAATTCAGCAGGCAATACTTCACGTTTTGTTAACTTCGTAGCTACTAAATGCATCATTACACCATAACGTTCGGCATCATAAACAACAGGTAACCCCTTAATTGCGGCATACGATGTAAACCAATAAGGATTTTCCAACGATAAATCTTCGGTAAACCAAGCAGTTTCTCGACGTTTTACGTCAGTTTTAGAAGTCACAGAATAAGAAGAAGAGTACATCCCAGAAACACTGTCTTGTTTCCCCAAATCGGTAATGGTATATCTTGGTTGAGAAGAAATCATCTCCTGAATTTCATTTTCATCCAGTACCGAATAAATTTGAATATCGCCAAAATTTAAACGCATTTCAACTGATTTATTGGCTTCGTCTGAAATTATTTCTGTCGTGAAAAAAGACCCGCTCTCAAAGCTCGCTTTCATTTTAGTACCTTTAAAAGTGATGGTCATATTTTCTGGTAAAATCGCCAGCATAAATCCGGTAATCTCTAAATTTGGATACGTAACAACGTATTCAATTTCTCCCTCTTCTACCTTTGAAGGATTGCATGAATTCAACAAAAGGAGCATAGGAATGAAGAGGAAGATCAATTTTTTCATTTTAAAATAGAGCGCTTTAATAGTAATCACTTTCGACAAAGATATAATTTTCTCCGGTAAAAAAAATAAATCAAGGTCTTGTTCAAATTGTGACGCCAAAAAATCATTCTTGAACAGCCAAATTCAACTAATATCGATTTGAAAGCTTTTCAAATTGGTCGGATCTTTATGTTCCATATTTCTTGAAATTTCTTGTGATATCAGAAAGATTAATTCAACGAGACAATTATTTATCGCACTAAAACCTTAAATTTGCACCATAAAATAAGTTTATGCCAGAGATAAAAATAGTTGAAAACCCTTCTGAACTGGGTGCAGGCACTAGGGGCTCAAGTCTTGGTATAGGTGCATTACAAGTTGTGGCAAGGCAACGCAAAGATGATTTTTTTGCACTGTACGAACGGTTTCATGTTGAACATCAAAACGATATGCTGGATTTCCCAACTATTTATAATTATGCAAAACGAATTGATGGACTTGCAGAAGTTTATCAAAATACGGTGGATATTTTGAACCATATTTATGCGACAAAAGATTTCCCACTGGTACTTTCAGGTGACCATTCATGCGCAGCTGGAACGGTTGCTGGGATTAAACGAGCCTTTCCAAACAAACGTTTGGGAGTTATTTGGATAGATGCTCATGCAGATTTGCACACCCCCTATACAACGCCTTCGGGCAATATTCATGGAATGCCTTTGTCTGTAATCCTCGGGATTGACAATAAGGAAAATGCCATTAATGTTCCCAACCCAAATGTAGTTACTATGTGGGCCGAATTATTGCAGATTGGAGCACCTTCTCCAAAAATTAAGATCCAAGATTTGGTTTATATAGGTGTGCGTGACAAAGAACCACTTGAGGAAGATTATATGGAAAAGCACGGCATCCGAAATTTTACGGTGCAGGAGGTGCGCGAAAAAGGATGTGAAAAAATTGCTGAAGAAGTAAAAACAAAATTGTCTGAATGCGAAATCGTATATGTGTCGTTTGATGTAGATAGCATGGATCCAGAGGAAGTTTCGAATGGAACCGGGACACCTTCGCCGGATGGTTTAACCATTTTTGAAGCCACCTCACTTATGGTCAATCTTGCTGCATGGAAAAAAACATGCTGTATTGAGTTTGTAGAAATAAATCCTTGTTTGGATAATAAAATAAATAAAATGGCCGAAGTAGCTTTTGATATTTTGAAAGTTACCACACACCAAATTGAAAATCGAATCTAAATGAATCTTGAAAATCTTTTAAACCCTCTTGTTAAAGAAACCTTATCAAAAAACTACGGTGTTCAAATTACCGACGCGCAATTGCAGTTTCAAAAAACGAGGAAAGATTTTGAAGGAGATATTACTCTAGTTGTTTTCCCGTTGGTTAAAATGGTGAAAAAATCGCCTGAACAAACGGCTAATGAAATTGGGGCTTTGCTTGTGGCTGAAATTGAAATAATTGAAGGCTACAATGCAGTACAAGGGTTTTTAAATCTGATTTTGAAAAATGATTATTGGTTGGGGATTTTAAATCAAATCACCAAGAATCAATCCTTTGGAATAGTGACGGAAAAAACGTCGCAAGTGATGGTTGAATTTTCTTCGCCAAACACCAATAAACCCCTGCATTTAGGTCATCTCAGAAATAATTTCTTAGGACATTCCGTTGCGCGAATTTTGGATGCTGCAGGTAAAAATGTGATTAAAACTCAAATTATCAACGACCGAGGAATCCACATTTGCAAAAGTATGTTGGCTTGGCAGAAATTTGGCAATGGCGAAACACCCGCATCTTCTGGAATGAAAGGGGATAAATTGGTCGGTAAATATTATGTCGAATTTGACAAGGTTTTAAAAAGTCAAACACAGCAGTTATTAGTTAAATGGCAAAAAGGAGAATTTGAGGTAGATGAGAAAACAAAGCAAGAATATCAAAAATTAGCTACCCTTTTAACAGAAAAGGAAGATGACAAGGCTAAAAAGGGCATTGAAGAAAAAATTCAAAAATTAGCCAATAATGCCACTGCGATTCTTCAAGAAGCAAAAGTAATGCTCGTGGCTTGGGAGGCTAAAGATCCTGAAACTGTCGCTTTATGGAGTACCATGAATGGATGGGTGTATGATGGATTTGCTACCACTTATGCCTCGCTCGAACTTGATTTTGATCATTTGTATTACGAATCAGATACCTATTTAACAGGGAAAGACTTGGTATTTGAAGGAATTCGAAAAGGCGTGTTTTACAAAAAAGAAGATGGTTCAGTTTGGATTGATTTGACCGCTGAAGGAATGGATGAAAAATTAGTACTTCGGACGGATGGTACAGCAGTGTACATTACCCAAGACATAGGAACAGCGCAACAACGAATGCAAGATTATCCAGGATTGAATGGGATAGTTTATACCGTTGGAAACGAGCAAGATCATCATTTTAAGGTCCTTTTTATTATTTTGGAAAAACTGGGGTATTCGTGGGCCAAAAATTGTCATCATCTCTCATACGGAATGGTAGATTTACCTTCTGGCAAAATGAAATCGCGAGAAGGAACGGTGGTAGACGCAGACGATTTAGTGGCTGAGGTCGTTGAAAAAGCCAAAGATATGACAGAAGAACGCGGCCACATCGATGGAATGAGCGATGAAGAAAAAACGGAACTCTATCATACAATAGGTTTGGGCGGTTTAAAATACTATTTATTAAAGGTGGATCCTAGCAAACGAATGTTGTTTAAACCAGAAGAATCGGTTGAGTTAAATGGAAATACAGGACCGTTTATTCAATATGTTCACGCACGAATTTCATCGCTTTTGCGAAAGGCAGAAGGTTTTGAAGCGAAAGATGTACAATTAACGTGTGACATGGAGCCAATTGAGCGAGAAATTATTAAAAAACTGTCAGAATATGCAGACACCGTGCAAGAAGCAGCAAAAGAGTATTCGCCTGCTTTAATTGCAAATTACGCATTTGAATTAGGCAAAATGTACAATAATTTTTGGCAAAGTGTAAGCATTTTTAAAGAAGAGAATTTAATTATCAAAGAAATGCGACTACAATTGAGTGCAAATGTCGCAAAAGTGATCAAATCTTCGATGTTTTTGCTCGGAATTAAAGTTCCGGAACGTATGTAATGCAATTTTATTATGATTTTATCAACATTTATTTTTGTTGAAAAGTATTTTGGGATAACTTGAATTAAAATATTGATAATTAATTTATTATAAATAAAATAAACAAAAAAAAACCGTTATTTTATCATGATTTTCGAGTAAATTTAACATTCTTTTATCGGAAATTTTTGTTTAAATAACGATTGTTTATAGCAGTATGAATAATTTATTTAAATTTGTATGCGATAATTTTTTTAACTATGAAAATGAAAATTGGAATTTTAAGTCTTTTAGCGGTTCTTGTTATGACAAGTTCTTCGTTTGGACAAACTGCTGATCAGAGATTCGGCATTGGGGCTCACCTTGGTCTTTCTGACTATTATGGAGATTTAAATGCAGAGTTTTTCGATTTAGGTAAAACCTACAGAAATCAAGGAGGTTTGACATTTAGCTATTATTTATTACCTTTTCTTGATGTAGCTGCTTCTTGTACTTATGGTGGTATTGGATACGACCAACCTTTTGGACAAAGCTTTGGAGCTAACTTATTTCAAGCGAATGGTCAATTTCGTTTTAAATTTCACAACGGATTTATGCTTCCGGAAACGTCAAAAATTCAGCCTTACATTTTTGTAGGAGCCGGAATTGCTGATTATGCCAATGTGGGTATTTTCACAGATGTGCAAATGAATACAGTACCTCAAACTGATTTAACCCTCAATGCAGGTTTAGGTGCTACTTATATGATCTTCGATAAATGGGGATTAAATTACACGATTTTGTACGCTCATACAAATGGCGATTCTAAAGATGGTTTAGCAGGGAAAACTGCTGGATGGGATCAATTTATGATTCATCAATTAGGAATTGTTTATTTATTAGGTGAGGCTGCTGATACAGATGGTGACGGTGTAACAGACAAAAAAGACAAGTGTCCTGATACTCCTGATGGTGTTTCTGTTGATCCAGTTGGATGTCCAATTGATACAGATGGTGACGGAATTGCCGATTACCTTGATAAATGTCCGGAGGTTCCTGGTATTAAAGAATTTGAAGGTTGTCCAGATACGGATGGTGACGGAATTGTTGATTCAGAAGACGAATGTCCAGAAGTACCAGGCGTGATTTCTGCACAAGGATGTCCAGATAGAGATGGTGACGGAATTGTTGATGATGAAGATAAATGTCCAGATCTTCCAGGTGTTGAGAAATACGATGGATGTCCTGATACAGATGGAGACGGAATCATTGATCCAGATGATAAATGTCCAAAAGTGGCAGGTATCAAAGAATTAAAAGGATGTCCTGATACAGATAAAGATGGTATCGCTGATGGTGATGATAAATGTCCTACAGTACCAGGTGTGATGTCTAACATGGGTTGTCCAGAAATTGCTGCAGCAACTCAAGAAGTATTCAAAAAAGCACTTAAAGGTGTTCAGTTTGAATCTGGAAAAGACGTCATTAAAAAGACTTCTTTCGGAATCTTAGATAACGTAGCGAACATTATGAAAGAGAATCCATCTTACAAATTGGTTATTGATGGCCACACAGATGCTCAAGGTGATGATGCTAAAAACATGACGTTGTCTCAAAATAGAGCAGCTGCAGTTAAAAAGTATCTAATCGGAAAAGGTGTTGCTGAGTCTAGACTTACTTCAAGAGGATTCGGTGAAACTGTACCTAAAGCATCTAACGATACTGAGGTTGGTAGAGCTGAAAACCGCCGAGTAGAGTTTACGGTTGAATTCTAATTGAAATAAAATTATCTTAAAAACGTCCCTTGGAATTTTCCAAGGGACGTTTTTTTTTTGTTCATTAAACGGATTAAAGTTATCGTTAGTCGAGATTTGATTTTCATAAATTGAAAAATGCACTAACTTTGAATCGCTAAGAAAGAAATTTAGAAACTCGATTGATAAAGAATTTTTAGTTTCATAGCTAAAAGTTAGGTGGGGGCGTTTTGTCGAAATGCAAAACGCTTCTTTTTTTATCCAAATCCCGCATGATCGAGTTTTGTTTCTCTGGTAAACGAAAATCAACTATTTTGTAAAGGTTAATCACAACATTTATTCCAGATTCAAAATTTTTAAATGGAATCATTGATTAAGTGGCGAGCACAAAGGCACGGACAACAACAACAAAATATCAGGCAAACGATATTCGCTATAAAGTCGAACAATTTCTTCCATAAATGGCATCATTCGAATGCAGTAAATGTTGAAAAAAAGGCAAGTTTTCAATGATTAGAATTAAGAGTGTGGACACATAACCAAAGGTGTGTTTTTTTTTTCGATTATGCCGTTGTTTAAAATGAACTAATCCATTAAGAAGGATTGTCATGGTGGTTTGAATATGTATGGACTTTAAATCAAAAGGAGTAGGAATTGGTAACTGAACCAATTAATCAAAAATAAAATAATAAACAAGGTTGACTGCTAGCGCTAAAAAAAGCATTATGCTCGTTGATTTAACAAAGACTAACCAATTTGGTGTTGTTGGTGCATGCATTAATTGTAAATATGAGCGGACTGCGGATTGAAATTCAATTTTAAAAAAATATGAGTTCGATTTTAAATTTCATTCAGATCGCATAGAAAAGCTTGAGTTTGAGAAAAATCAACGAAGTCATAGCGGGCTATTTCAAGTTGTTTTGACGCAAAAATCATGTTTTTCTATACGAAAACACGTTTACTAACATTTTATCTGGTCTGCTAGTTTGAATGGATCGATTCATAAATGTAAAGAAAATGCCTAATCCATCAAATTTTAATAAAAATCTGGATGGTAATTTAGAGTCGAACTGAGGTTTAAAGTTCATTTTTTAAAGTTTACTCACTGTTCATATCTCAAATCTAACCTTTCACTTATGTGTTAAATTTGAAATGTTTGACCAAAGTATTCTTCAATTAATTTATTTATCAAATATAGGTCAATTAACTATAAATCAACGAATTTTAATTTTGTTTGTATGAAATCTTAGCTCTAAAATCCCTGAAGATCAACTATTTTTCACAGCTGTCTTGGCCAAATCAACTTTTAGCTGAAGCACATTTTCCCCTCCCTTTCAAACTTTTAATGTATCTTTACCAATGATCAAAAAACACTATTGTAGTTGAAAGACGTCCTTCTGATAACACCTCCTTTTACGCAATTAAATACGCCTTACCCCGCAACGGCTTATTTGAAAGGTTTTTTGAATACTAAAAATATTTCGTCATATCAATTAGACCTTGGAATTGAGGTGATTATAGCCTTATTTACCAAAGAAAAATTAAACGAAATCTTTCAAATCGCCGAAGAAAACGACACCATCAAATCGGTAAATGCGCAACGAATATTCAACCTTCGCCACGACTATTTGAGCGTTTTAGAAGGATGTATTGCATTTTTACAAGGTAAAAATGACACCTTTGCGCATCAATTATGTTCCGATAATTTTCTTCCACGTGCTTCGCGCTTTGAGGGGGGGGGCGATTTAGAATGGGCCTTTGGTGAGATGGGTACGCATGACAAAGCCAAACACTTAGTCACACTTTATTTAGAAGATTTAGGCGATTTTATCAACGAAACCTTGGACGAAAATTTTGGTTTTAGTCGCTATGCCGAGAAGCTAGGAATGAGTGCTAACTCGTTTGATGAATTATCCTTAGCTCTTTCTCAAACATTGAATTTTATTGATCAACTAAGTTTGGGGATTTTAGAAAAATGCATCGAAAAAATTCAACCGAAATTTGTTTGTTTTTCCGTTCCTTTTCCAGGGAATTTATACAGCGCATTTCGCGCAGCTAAGTACTTAAAACAATATTATCCTTCTGTAAAAATTGCCATGGGCGGCGGCTTTGCAAATACCGAACTGCGTTCATTAAACGATCCGCGGGTGTTCGATTATTTTGATTTTATCACCCTCGACGATGGAGAATTGCCTATTGAGTTACTGTGTGAATTTGTCCTAAATTCGCCTAAAAAAGAACTGCTTGCTGCCGAATTTAAACGCACTTTTGTCCGGATTGAACAGGAAGTTCATTACCTCAATGCAAGCAAAAAAACAGATTATAAACAAGATCGAGTAGGAACACCAGATTATTCTGACCTCTCACTTACTTCTTATTTATCAGTAATAGAAGTTGCCAATCCAATGCACCGTTTGTGGAGCGATGGGCGCTGGAATAAACTCACCATGGCGCATGGCTGCTATTGGGGAAAATGTACGTTTTGTGATATTTCGCTGGATTATATCAAAATCTACGAACCAATTGCTGCCAAATTGTTGGTCGATCGGGTGGAAGAATTAATTGAACAAACGGGTGAACGGGGATTTCATTTTGTAGACGAGGCAGCTCCTCCGTCTTTAATGAAACAATTTGCACTTGAAATAATTCGCCGAAAAATAACCATTACTTGGTGGACCAATATCCGATTCGAGAAAAATTTTACCGCAGATCTTTGTTATTTACTGAAGACATCAGGTTGTATAGCAGTTTCGGGAGGTTTAGAAGTTGCTTCAGATCGATTATTAAAATTAATTGATAAAGGCGTAACCGTTGAACAAGTAGCCATTGTAACAAAAAATTTTACCGAAGCCTCCATAATGGTGCATGCGTATTTAATGTATGGATATCCTACACAAACCATCCAAGAAACGGTGGATAGTATGGAAATGGTGCGGCAATTGTTCCAGGAGGGAATTTTAAAATCAGGGTTTTGGCATCAATTTGCCTTAACTGCTCACAGTCCAATTGGTTTAAATCCTGAAGAGTTTGGCGTAAAACCACTACTTAAACCAATTCATTTTGCCAATAACGACCTAGAATTTACGGACAAAACAGGCATTGATCATTCCAAATTTAGTTATGGTTTAAAAAAATCCTTGTTCAATTTCATGCACGGAATCGGATTTGAATTGCCCTTGAACGAATGGTTTGAATTCAAAATTCCTCGCACCACGATTTCAAGAGATTATATCAAGAATTGTTTGCAACAAACACCTCCGTTTTTTGTTCCACCAACCAACAAAGTAATTTGGTTAGGCGGTCAACCAAGTTTAAGTTTTACTACCAAATCAAAACGAGGAGAAACTTGGGAAACCGCGCATTTACAACTAGAAACCAAGCTCAAAACGCTTACTATCGCTTTAGAAAAAGCACAAGGGGTTTGGTTGGTTGAATTATTAAAAAAACTCCATCCAAACGCTCCGAAATTGCTCTCACTAAGCGAAATAAAAGCAAATTTTGAAGAAGAAATGCCCGATTTTGAATTGTTTTGGTACAGTAAACCTATTTATCAATTGCGAAAAAACGGATTGTTGGTAATTTAATCACATCAATAATCAGCATAAAATTGTAGCTTTGCGCCAAATACATTACCATTAAAAAGATTCATTGAACATGTCATTAGCAAAATTAGGGTATTCAAAAAATTGGGTCAAATTTAAGTTCATCACCAAAGAAATTGTTGAGGATCAAACCAACGAATTTAAATTAAGTGAAGACCCAACGGCCGAATTATTGCGTTTTGATTCGTTTATGAATTGGATCGAATCCCGAAATTCGTTTACCCAAGATGAAATCGATCAATTTCTGATTTTGGCACTCGAAGATGAGGATCCATTAATGGCTGGAGCTGCGGTGCGTGAATTGTTTTCGTCACCCGATTTAAGCGATGATTTGTTTAATTACATGATTACCCGCTTACCCGAATTTGGTGATTGGACAAAAAAACTCATCCACCGAGAAACCCTTGTAAAAAGGCTTCAATCGGAAAAAATCACCATGGCACTTTACCAAGAATGTTTGAATTATAAAAATGAGTACGGCGACAACCGTCTGTTAATCATGCTCATTCCATTATGCACTAAAAAAGAAATTCTTTTGGATTTTAAAGTCAATGGTTGTGGTAAAAGAATCCGAACCATGGCCGAAAAAAAATTAAATAAACTTCTCCGCGAAGAAACCAACCAGCCTATTAAAGGGAAGAAAAAATAACCTACTGAGTAATTTCAGCATTGAATTTTGGGCGTTTCCCTGTTTTTCCCATAGGCATGGATAAAACCGGGCCACACTGTCCGTTATAGTGCCTTTTACGGAGATTGATCCCCAAGAGGTTGAGGATCGAAATCCCCGTAAAAGCGAGCTGCCACTTCCATTGTTAACGCAATTCGTGGAATCTCTAATAAATCTTCAGTGAATTATAAAATCAACTACTTATAAAATCCGTTTAACTAAGGTAAACGCCCGGCCTAATTGCCATTACATTGTTGAGCACTACCTGAACCCATTTGGTTGATGTTTAAATTTTTACCACCAATGTAAAACACATCCCCACTTCCAATAATTTTAATGTCTAAATTTTCTCATGATTTAGCAGTTGCATTTCCGCTTACATTAAGTCGCACTGTTAACGATTCAGTATCCACAGTAAGTGAACACACCACTCCTAAACCATTAATATAGATTTAACCAATGGCAATTTTGCCAGTTGTACACATCGAAACATCCCCCCGACCCATTAATATCAATTTTAACTTTTTTTCATTTTATCGCTCATCCGAATAAATTAGGTTAGCACTAAAACAAAAAAAAGCCGCTGATTGTCATCAGAAGCTTTTTTTTGTTTAGTGAGCCCGGAAGGATTCGAACCTTCGACCACCTCCTTAGAAGGGAGGTGCTCTATCCAGCTGAGCTACGGGCCCTCACTTACCTTTTTAATGAAGTGGTAGTTCTTCAAATAAACAAAGGAGATGAAAACATCTCCTTCGTCGGGGTGGCAGGATTCGAACCTGCGACCTCCTCGTCCCAAACGAGGCGCGATAACCGAGCTACGCTACACCCCGAGGCCTTATTAGGCGAGCGCAAAGATATGCATTTTTTATTTCTTGACAATAGTATTCTATTAATTTTTAGAAAAATTTTATTAAATCCTTATTTAACAAGTTTTTAATATGTGAAATTTTAAGACAATTTGGTTATTCAAGGTTAGCATAACCAAAGAATGCGAAGGAATTCTGCTTAATTTTTTTTTTTTGACTTTTTATTAAATGGAATTACTTACTATGCGGCCGAGTTTGGTCGGTGAATAATAAGCCAACATCCCGCACAAAATAAAAACCCCATAAGTCAATATTTTATAATGCTCCAAAATTGGATTAAATGTACCAAGTATAAAATGTCCATTTGTCATGAGATAAACCAAACTCAAGAGAATGATCATCATCATTTTATTCTTTCGTGGAGGTTGATCTTGAGGTGTTGCTTGCTTATCGCCATATATCCTCGTTAAATAAAATATCAAATAGGTAGAAGCAGGAAAAATAAAAAAGAAAGCATAATATTGTTGGTGTGGAAAAATCAATGGGATAATCAAACAGATATAACTGATTTCATACAATTTTTGCAAATTCGATTTGGCAAGTTGAAATGGTTTTGAAGCCAAAAAGTACAACGTAGCACCAACGACAATCAGTCGTGCACAATTGATGAGGGTACTTAATGTTTCTAATGGTAGATCTAATAAATGTCGACGATAGGGTAGGGCATAAAAATCGCCACTTTCTGCTACAAATAAGGTTGAAAAAAGGGTCGAAATTGAATGAAAACTACGTTCGGAAGTATCTAAAACATGCGCCGTATTGGTTGGATTCAATAATTTCCAACGTTCCAAAATCAAAAATTGATTATAATCGTGCCCGAGAATAAGTCCTGGGATAAAAAGCAAAACGACAATCAAAATACAGACAAATCCAAATGCTTTCCACTCTTTTCTGTAAAGAAGATACGGAATAAAAACCAACGGCAACAATTTAACCGTAATTGCAAAGGCAATGAGTAAACTGCCGGTGAGTTTTTTTCCGTGTTCGATAAAATGTAATCCTTCCAAGGCCAGGTAAAGAATAAAAATAGTGACTTGCGTGAGATGAAAATTATCCCGCAAAAAAGCTAGAATAAATAGGAAAGAAAGTAGGGTGAAAATTGTTTTTCGTTTTGGGGATAACTGATTGATGGGCAACCAGCCCGTGATTATTTTCCAAATTCGAACGACAAAAAACACGTTCAAACTCAACCAAATCAATTTCACTAAAAACAAAGGCAAAAAGGTAAAAGGGACCAGCAGCAAGGCAAACAAAGTATCGTAATAATAATGGTACCACTCGTTATAAGTGTTAGTGTAGATATTTTCACTTTGCATCAAATCACGTGAAGCATCTAAAAATATCGTCAGATCCCCATTTTTACCTTTTGATTCAAATAAGAGTAATAAAAGCAGCACAATCGCACCCAAATAAGTGTACCATTTTATCTCTTTCAGTTTGTTTAGCTGCATATTTAGTTAATTGTCCTATCCGAGTAGTGGCTAAAATTAGTAATAATTAAAGATTTATCAGAACCACAAATAAAATCAAACAGGTATTGGTTGATAAGACCCAAGATGATTTAACGCAATAAATTCACATGTCCGTGAAATTCAAGTTTTTTATCAGAGTCAAGTGCCGAAGTAACAATGTGCCAAATATAGATGCCATCTGGTACAATTTGTCCACCAAATGATCCGTTCCAACCGCCTGTTGCATCATACGATTCAAACATAATTTCTCCCCAACGGTTGTAAATGGTCATGTGAAAATCATACGGATCAATTCCTGTAAAATAAGGTCGAAATAATTCGTTGAATGAATCTCCATCAGGTGTAAACACATTCGGAATGTACATCAATTGATCTTGGAACACTTGAATTAATTTGGTCAACGTATCACGACATCCATTATCTGTTATTGCAATAAGCGTAATTTCGTAGTCCGCAGCCACTTCTGGAAAATTAAAATCGGGATTTTCATCTGGAGAGGTTCCTAAATTGTCAAAAATCCAAAACCAACTATCCGCATCAACAGAATAATTAGTAAAAGAAACTTCAGTGGCTAAGGTGGTCGGTTGATTTGGACTAAAAATAAAACTTGCATCAGGCACCTTATAGACATTGATATAATCGTTACGAACTAGGGTAGTGAAACAACCGCCAACGTTGGTCACGGTAAGTGTCACATCGTAAACTCCATCGTTTAAATAAGTATGTGTAACAGGTCCAGCAGCCGTAGATGTCGATCCATCCCCAAAATTCCAGAGATTAGAAGCTCCAACATCACTTAAATTCTCAAAAATAACGGTTAATGGTTCGCATCCAGCGGTTACGTCAGCAACAAAGTTTACCATTGGCAAAGGACTTGCTGTAATCGTTGGATTCAGTGTAATTGAACATCCATTACCATCCTCAATCACAATGGTGTAAGCGCCTTCACTTAATCCTGCAAAGGTTCCACTTGCAACAGCTCCAGCTCCTATGTCAAAGGTGATTGGTGCTGTTCCCCCAGTTGTTGTTATTTCTAGCAACCCATCACTTGCTCCCGCACATGTAACATGGGTCAATTCCATAGTAGCTTCTAATTCTGATGGTTCTGTGATCGTGACAGTCGCGGTTTGAACACATCCATCGCTATCCGTTGTAGTAACCGTGTATGTTCCAGCGCATAACCCTGTTGCCGTAGCAGTGGTTTGACTTCCAGCAGCAGCATCCCACAAATAATCAAAAGGCGCGAATCCTACCGCAGTGGCAGTCGCTTGACCATCACACGCACCAAAACAACTTACATGTACAGGAACAATGGTAGGCGGTTCGCAACAATTTAAATCTACAAAAATGTCGTCAGTCGCAATCTCAACCCCGCATGAAATTAGTTTTACCGTATAATTCGTTGGAACATCGGGACATAAAGTAATATCCACACCAGTTCCTATTAAATCCGCTCCCTCGTACCATTCAATGTCTGGATCGCCAATTGGGGTATATATGATCGCATCATTTACTGCTGTCCAGACAGTATTATTTCTTCCTGGTGATGGCACTGCTGCTGTTCCATCAATGTTGTGAAGTCCTTGCACAGCTTGACCGTCATCCCAATCCAGACAGGCGTTTTTATTAGCGATGTGATTTTCGATATTATTTGTTGTTTCGTAAAGGATGATTTGATAAGTTTCGATGTCCGTACCACAGAAAAAATGCGGGACATTTTGATAACTCACCACTAATCTTCGCGAAGGTGCGACACCTAAAACTTGGTACAAAACATTTCCACCATCGCCTGGATCGATATCATACCAAGGACCCATAATACAATTTTTAGGTACGTCAGGCGAAAGCGAAGGAATAGCCGATGACGTGTAAATTGCAGGGCCACCTGAAAATCCGATCCAACCATTCGAAGAAATATAAAATTCCGAATAAGTATTTCCATAAAAACAGAAATTAAATCCAATTGGTAAAATTCCACTCACTTCATCATCTGATAAAAATAGAGGGGTGCCTGCGTAAGGATCTGGTGCAAACGGAATGGTGCTCACAGTATAATCTGAAGTATTTCCTCCTCCTCCATCAAAAATTGCAGTAAGGTCGATACAATCTGGTGGACAGGTAACCGTATCAACAGGTCCAGCATCAATCCATGGGTCTTGAGCAATTACAGATGAACTCAACCCAAATAAACTAAGGGTAAAAAAAAGTTTTCGTATATGCTGATTCATACTGTATCAATTTATTTATGCTATTTTCATTCGGTTTAATGACTTAATAGCATTTGTTTTAAATTTAAGCAACTAATATAAGATTTTAAAATTAATTGAGCAAACTTAAATTTAATCAATCTTTTACCTCAAAACTGTCACATGCCCGTGGTATTCTAATTTTTTATCGGTTGCAATTTCTGAGGTGACTATGTGCCAGATATACACGCCATCAGGAACAATTAATCCGCCATAAGCTCCATTCCATCCGCCTGTTGCATCATACGATTCAAATACAATTTCTCCCCAACGGTTGTAAATAGTCATGTGAAAATCATACGGATCGATGCCCCTGAAATAAGGTCTAAATAATTCGTTATAGGTATCTCCATCAGGTGTAAATGTATTTGGAATGTAGAACAATTGTTCTTCGTACACATTGATTATTTTGGTAATTGTATCGCTACAGCCATTTACCGTATAAGCAATTAAAGTAATTTCGTACACGCCAGCTACTTCAGGAAAGGTAAAGGTTGGATTTTCAGTATTTGAATTTCCAAGGGCATCAAATTGCCAATCCCAATTGTCTTCACTCGCCGAAGCATCAATAAAATTAACTTGGGTATTTAAGGTCGTTATATTGCTAGGATTGTAAGTGAAATTTGCCACAGGATTTTCAAATACTTCGATATAATCTGCATAAGTTATTGATCCTGAGCATCCATTTGCATCAGTAATTATTAAACTAACATCAAACTCACCAGGCACTAGGTAGTTATGTGCGGTAATTCCGCATGAAGTTGAAATTCCTCCATCACCGAATGTCCATTGGCAAGAAGTACCGATGGTGCCTGTATTTGTAAAGGTGACTTCTACCGGTTGGCATCCATCTTGAATATCAGAAACAAATGTAACCGTTGGAGTAGGGTGAACTGTCACGGTGTATGTATCGACACCACCACAACCACCTAAAATGGTATTGGTAATCACATGTGCCCCAGCTCCTGCAATGGCTGGATTAAATACGCCACCTGAGACACCAGTTCCAGTTAATGTTCCTATATCAATGGCATCAATCACCACGGCTGGGTCATCCACGCATAAAGGACCAAATGGAGTGATTGTTGCATCGGTTAACGGCGTACCTGGGTTAACAACTAAGGTGCTTGTATATTGACATCCATTTTCATCTTCTACACAAATATTGTAGGTGCCATCACATAAATCGGTAAATGCCCCGATTGGTGATGAAGTAACACATCCATCGATACTGTAAGATAAAACACCTGTTCCTCCAACACTCGTTAAATCAATTGTTCCCACGCAATCTCCTTCACAAATTTCTCCAGTTACACTTTCATCTACAACAATGGCAGTGGGTTCCGTGAGGGTGATATTCATATCTGTTGTACAGCCATTATCGTCCCTCACACTTAGCGTAAACGCGCCACCATCTAAACCAGTAAAGCTACCAGGTGCCGCGTAAGCTCCACCATCAATCGAATATTCATAAGTAGGAACTCCTCCAGCACCAATCACTGTAATTACGCCATCCCCATCTCCATTACAGATTAAATCCGTTGAAACTACCTCTGCAATCGTCAAAAGTGGTGGTTCAGTTATGGTGACATCTAATACTTCGACTAATCCACTTCCATTGGTAACTGTTACCGAATAAGTACCGGGACATAAACCAGCAACATCAGCAGTTAAAGCGCCGCCAGCAGCAGCATCCCAAACATACGAATAAGGAGGGTCTACTCCTGGAATTACTTCTGCTGTACCATCGCATGCGCCAAAACAGGTTACATTGGTATTGTCCATATCTAAGTCATCCAAAGGTACAATAAATTCAAAATGGTCGAGGTGATTCCAATAAGCACCCCCTGGTGCATTACGAACGGTTATATGGGTGGCGTCATTCGGCGCAATAAATGTAAAAGTATGATTTCCCCATGCCATAACGGTTGGAGTTCCTGTATAAATTAACGTACCAAAACTTGTGGCGGAGGTTGATGCCCCGATTTGAAAATTTCCAGACGGTACAAAGGTGGTTTCCCCTAATGCCCACATAGAAAGTGTGTAAGAAACACCTGTCACCAAAGGTGCATCAATTGCCATCGAAACTTCATCTTCAGGAACATGAGCAATCGAGATGCTTCTTAATCCGTCAGGAAGACCTGTGACGTAACAGCCGTCCATGATAATATCAGTTTCTTCACCACCACCAAATGCCAAAACATTCGTCATCCAGCCATTAAATGTCGCGTTTGAAAGATTGTAATTACAGCCTACAGGTGCCGATGTGATTTCAAAACTTCCATTTAAAAGGGTTTGAGAATAAACCGTACTTTTTAATAAGAGTACAAGTAAAACGCTAACGCAACTTTTTATTAAATTCATAGTTTTTAGAATTAACTTTTGTTAATTACCGCTTGTTTGACGCTAAAAAAAGGTATTAGTTGCCTTAATTTTAGAATTATTTCTAAAATAATCTAATTCAGTATAGGGCTATGATTTTCTATCTCAACACCGCAACATGTCCGTGGTATTCTAATTTTTTATCAGAAGCAGCTTCATCGGTAATGATGTGCCAAACATAAACCCCTGTTGGCACTATTTCACCTCCGTAAGTACCATTCCATCCAACATTTACATCATGTGATTCAAACATAATCTCACCATATCTATTGTAGATCATCAATGAATAATTATAGATATCGATTCCATTAAAATATGGTTTGAAAACTTCGTTGTACAAATCACCATCAGGCGTAACTGTATTTGGAACATAGATTAAATATTGCTCGGCGATGATCAAAGTTCTTGATGCACTGTCAACACAGCCATATTCATTTGCTACAAATAAATCAATCGTGTATGTTGCTGCTAATTCTGGAAATGTGCAGGTAGGATTTTGTTCGGATGAATTTCCAAGCACATCAAACGTCCAAGTCCACGAATCTGCGTTGGTAGACATATCAGTGAAATTAATCTCTGTATTGATTGTTGTTGTTGGTTGAGGTCCAAATCTGAACGAAGCGTTTGGCAACGGATATACATCAATATAATCATAGGCCGTTGTAGAATTTGTACAGCCATTTAAATCAGTCACAGTTAAGCTAACATCATACGATCCAACATTGTAATAAGTATGGTTAACGTCTCCGCAAATCTCAGAGACATCTCCATCACCAAATGTCCATACACACGCACTGCCTGGTTCACCTGTATAGTCAAACGGCACAAATAACGGTTGACATCCATCGGCAACTGGTGAAGTAAATCCAACGACTGGCTGCGGATTCACCACCACATTATAGGTCGCAACATCCCCACAACCAATAGCGATTGTGTTGGTAATCGTATGTGCTCCAATTCCTGCCAAAGCTGGATCAAAAACACCACCTACAACTCCTGTTCCAGTATAAACACCACCCGGAGAAATGGCTGTTAACGTATGTGGTGCATCATTGATACACATTGGACCAAAAGGGATAATTGAAGCATCCGCAGGAGCAACACCATTTGGAACAATAATCGTATTCGTATAAGCACAACCGTCTGCATCCACCACGCATACGTCAAAAGAACCAGCACAAAGCCCAGTGTAAACACCAACTAAATCGGATGATGCACAATCATCAATACTATATTCGAAAGGAGCGACACCCACTGTACCTTCAAGCGTAATTGAACCTAAACAATCCCCTAAGCAGGTTTCACTCACTATAATTTCATTCACATCCACTGCTGGACTTTCTGAAAGAATCACATCTAATTCTGTTTCACAGTCGTTTACATCTTTTACAATGATGGTATGAGTACCAGCGTCTAATCCAGTAAATGTTACCAGAGGGCCAAAGGCTCCACCATCTATGGAATAACTATAGCCAGGCACACCACCACCTGCCGCGATGAAAATTTCACCGTCTGAACCGCCGAAGCATGTGATTGGCACTGACGAAACAAGATCTAAAGTTAAAGGAGTTGGTTCAGTTAAGGTAATCGTAGCATTTGCCAAACATCCATTTGCATCTAAAATCTCGACATCATGCGCGCCTTCCGTTAATCCTGTAAAGTCACCTGTTAGTGCATAAGGACCAGCATCTATTGAAAATTCGAAAGGTTCAACTCCTCCAATTGCGGCAATTGTAATTGCTCCATCCGAGCCACCGTTGCATGACACATCGGCAGTTAAAATGATATCAACTTCAAGTGAATCAGGAGAAACGATTGGCAAAGGAATTTCAATGAAACATCCAGCTTCGTCCATAATTGTAACAATGTACGTTGCAGGAGCTAGATCGGTAAAATAACCAGTTGGCATTGGACCACCGCCAATGTCATACGTTAAAACACCTGTTCCTCCTGAACCTTCCACCGTTCCGGTCCCATCATTGAATCCGAAGCAAGTTACAACCGTTGTAGCCGTAACAAGACCAGTAATTTCCGGAGCTTCTGTTACCGTTACAGTACCTGTTTCAACACATCCGAGTGCATCGGTCACAGTTACGGTGTAAGTTCCTGCACACAAGCCAGTTGCAGTTGCTGTGGTTTGACTTCCTGCTCCGACATCCCACAAATAAGTGAAAGGTGCAACACCAATACCGACAGCGGTTGCGGTTCCGTCACATTCTCCAAAACAAGAGGCAGGTAGAGAAGACATTGTAGGTGGTTCGCAACAAATTACATCGACAAATACTGTATCCGCATCGACCACACCGCCGCAAGAGATTAATTTAGCGACATATGTGGTTGGTACCGCCGGACAAACTACCCGAGTTGGACCTGTTCCAATTAAAAAAGGACCAGAATACCATTCAATCGTTGGGTCACCAAGAGGAGTGTATCTAACTGCGTGATTGACAGCAGTCCATACTGTACTGTTTCTTCCAGGAAATACAACGGCGGCAGTTCCAGGTAAGTTATGAACGCCTTGAACGGCTGTTCCTCCTGCCCAACCAGCGCAAACAACTTTATTTTGAATGTGATTTTCAATCACATTGGTAGTTTCGTAGAGAATAATTTGTTGAGTAGCAAGAAGACCAATACAAGAAAAATAAGGAACTGCTTGCCAAGTGACTACAAATCTTCGGAAAGGAGCCACACCCAAAGTTTGTGTTAAGACAGAACCTCCAATTCCAGGATTAATGTCGTGCCATGGTCCCATAATACAATTTTTAGGCGTACTTGCAGCTACCGAAGGAATAGGAGAAGTTGTAAACGTACCAGGGCCTCCAGAAAATCCTATCCAACCATTTGAAGATATATTGACGTTTGTATAAGTATTTCCATAAAAACAAAAACTAAAGCCAATTGCAATAGGACTTGAAACCCCATCATCACTTAGAAAACGAGACGTACCTGCATAAGCATTAGGAGCATACGTGATAGCTGCCACCGTGTAATCGGTTGTGTTTCCTCCTCCAACAAAATCTGCCGTTAAAGTAACGCAATCAGGTGGACAAGTCACCGTATCTGGACCAATATCGATTGTAGGTGCTTGTGAAATCCCTGCAAAAGTAAGCGTTACAAGTATGATAAAAAGTAAAAATAGTTTCATAGTTCACGTTGGTAGTTACTAAGATAACGATTTTTTAACGTAAGGGATGCCTATTGTTCAAAATATGTTTACAAAATCGATTTAGATGATGATCTAAGAAAGGGAATAATTGTTCTTGATCACCGTATCTGCGTAAAGATTGATAGCACCTTTTTTATTAAAATAAAAATCAATTCTTCCTAACATTAAGCCTGCAAAACCTACTTGATTTATAAGAACGGGCTGACCAATTTTATTTTTATGAATTTCGGCTTTTTCCATAAACGTGTGGGTGTGGCCGCCAAGAATTAAATCAATGTTTGAAGTTTCAATCGCCAAAAGCGTATCACACATTTTATTCAATCGGGGAATATATCCTAAATGGGACAAACAAATGACCAAATTACATTTTTCATCCTCCTTTAATAGCGTGGCTATTTCTTGCGCCTTTTTAAGTGGATCCAAGTAGATGGTTTCTTTGAAAAGTGCAGGACTGACCAGACCATCTAGTTCTACTCCTAAGCCAAAAATGCCAATTTTTAGGTGATCCTTGTAAAATATTCGGTAAGGTTTTGTTTTGTCTTTAAGCAGCGTATTCTCAAAATTATAATTTGCACATAAAAATGGAAAATTAGCATGTTTTAAGACGCGATCAAATCCATCAATTCCTCCATCAAAATCATGATTTCCTATCGTAGCTGCGTCATATCCTAAAGTAGACATGAGTTTTAATTCCAACTCTCCCCCATGAATATTAAAATAAGGTGTTCCTTGAAAAATATCACCAGCATCTAGTAGAAGAATGTTTCTTTCTTCACTTCGAATAAGATCAATCAATTTTTTACGGCGTTCAATTCCTCCTAATCCTGGATATTTTGGATGATTTTTAGGAAAAGGATCAATTTGAGAATGGGTGTCATTGGTATGTAAAATGGTGAGTTTAGTTCGTTCTTCTAGCCATCCAGCCGAAGAAAGAGCAACGACAGATGCTCCACCAAATGCCATATTTTTAACGAATTGCCTCCTTTCCATACTTAGTTAATTTCAATTCGTTTTTGATCGCCATTTATGCCAATTTCGCCAATTTCACGAATTTCGTCGATGAGTACATTTCGTATTAAAATTCCTGTGTCCCATTTTTTTAAAGGACTCATAAGGAAATCCATTTTGTCACCTCCCGAACTCAAATAATCTGATGTAATGATGTAAATGGGTTGGTTTTTTGTAAAGGGTTGGGAATTGATTTTCATTTCTTTAGTTGTATTGGACAATGACGCAGTTGCATTACTAATTGGTTGGCCGCCTTTTTCGTAGAGATAGTTCAAAAATTGGTCGATTTTTGAATAGTCGATTTTTAACACCACAATGATATTATCGAAGGGCATTATCTCGAAGATATTTCCAATGGTGATATCACCTTTTGAAATAGATGCGCGAATGCCGCCAAAATTTAAAAGTCCGATAGTGTTTGAAGGATTCATTTCAGG
Organism: Crocinitomix sp.; assembly: GCA_044361315.1. Classification (GTDB taxonomy): domain Bacteria; phylum Bacteroidota; class Bacteroidia; order Flavobacteriales_D; family Crocinitomicaceae; genus Crocinitomix. The sequence goes on from JBIKJA010000009.1 coordinate 65,628, forward strand.
GAAATAGGATTGGGCGGAATTTATCCCTTTCTTAAAAACGGCGTCTACGACAAAATTGCTTAAAACGGAATGTGGAGCGGTACTTACAAAATTCGAATCTGAAAATCCGATAACTTCCTTCATGATCGCATCTACCTTTGTTCGATAGGGATCAATTATACTATCTAAGGCTAATGAATTATAGGTGCTGTCAATTTTAACATTTGCATTAGAAAAAGATTCGGCGTGTTTTTGACTACAAGCGCCAAGTAGAATAAAAGCAACGAATAATTGACTGAATTTCATTTATTTAACTTCTTTTTTCAAGACCATGTACACCGGAAAATGATCCGAATAACCATTCAAATAAAGTCCTCCTGCGTGTGTTCGTTTTGGATAACCTTTATAATTTCCTTCTTTTTGTTTTAGGTAATCTTTGCTGTAAACATACGATTTATGAAAAATGTAAGTTGACTCATCTATTCCCATTAATCCTTGGCTTATAATTAATTGGTCAAATAAATTCCAAGCATCTTGATATGCCAAAGTGCAATCTCCTAACTTAAATTTATCGTACATAACATTATAAAGATCACCCGATTTCACTTTTGCTAGTTTAGTTCTAGCGCGAAGATAATCTCGCACGCTTTTATTCACCGGATCGTCGTTTAAATCGCCCATTAAGACGATTTTTGCATTTGGATCTTCTTTTAACAACGAGTCAATAATTTCGCGCCCTAATTTTGCCGCAGCAATTCGATTGGGCTCTGATGCTGCTTGACCACCGCTTCGTGAAGGCCAATGTGCTACTATGAAACTCACCTTGTCGCCATCCATCAGACCACTAACCACGAGTTGATTACGGGTGTAAAAATCAGGTTTGTCTAGTATGATCAATTTATGCGAGGTTGTGTTGGTCGGTTTAAAATACTTTTCTTGGTACAATAAGCCAACATCAATTCCTCGTTTATCTGGCGAATCAATGTGGATGATTTTATAGTTACGGTTTTTGATTTTTTCTTCTTTTACCAAATCTTCTAAAACCAACCTATTTTCAACCTCACAAACACCGATGACCGCACAACCATCGGGAGAAACATCTTTTCCTAAATCCTCAATAACGACACTCATGTTATTTAATTTGTTGACATATTTGGCACTGTTCCAGGCAAAACCACCCTCTGGTGTAAATTCTTCATCATTCGTCAACGGGTCATTTATAGTGTCAAATAAATTTTCGAGGTTATAAAATCCAACGCAGGCTACCTTATAATTTTTATCTGCTTGACTGTAAGAAGAAAATGAAAAGAGAATCGCAACAAGCGAAAGGAATACAAGATTAGAAAGGATTTTTGTCATTTTAGTGTTGATTTTTCATGGAAACCAAAAGTAGAAAAATTATTGTGATCGACGATCGTTTTTGATGCTACTTATATGTTAACAAACGATTAAGTTATCCACAATTACAGATAGTCGTGCATTTCCAGGTTGATTATTTTTTTAACTTTGTCAAGAATTTTGTATTCGTGCATAAGAAAAGTCACCTTTAGCCAGCTAAAAATGATAAAAAAAAATACCCTCTTATTTTCACTTCTTTTTACAGGAATGATAGGAATTTCACAAACTACGCTTCCTACAAATGAAGATACACTCTTATTAAATGTGCCTGTTTTTGTGAGTAATTTGGAGGATGGTGATGGAACAACTGGTAATGGAAATGCAGTGAATGATTTATTACAATCTTCACGTGATGTTTTTGCGTCAACAGCGGGGTTTAATTTCGGGGCTGCACGGTTTAGAATTCGGGGATATGAAGGAGACAAAACAACCATTATGTTGAATGGAATTCCTTTAAATGACTTGGAAACTGGTTTGGGAACTTGGTATAAATGGGGTGGATTAAATGATGTGACGCGTTATGCCGAATCTAAAAACTGGCTTTCGGATAATCCGCATCATTTTGGAAATATTGGTGGATATTCCAATATTATAGCCAATGCTTCGGCTACACGAAAAGGGTCTCGAATTTCTTATGCGTCCACCAATCGGGCCTATACGCAACGATTAATGTACACGTATGGTACAGGGATGAATAAAAATGGTTGGGCATTTGCCACTTCATTGTCAACACGGTACGCCGCTGAAGGATATGTAGATGGTACTTTTTATCAAGCGTTTAGCTATTTCATTGCAGTTGAAAAGAACATGAATTCGAACCATAATTTAAATTTAACCATTTTAGGTGCTCCTTCGGTAACAGGCAGAGCAGGTTTGGCAACCCAAGAGGCGTATGACTTGTCAGGGGATAATTTTTACAACCCAAATTGGGGGTATCAAACTGCTGCTGATGGTTCTAAATTTAAACGAAATGCGCGAGTTTCTGATTCGCACATTCCGATAATTGCCTTATCTCACGATTGGAAAATTAACGATAATTCGGCCTTAAAAACCTCTGCTTTTACCTCATTTGGCAAATATGGACAAACCTCTTTAAATTGGTATGATGCTAAAGACCCACGGCCAGATTATTATAAGTATTTACCTTCTTATTACGAAGGAATTAATGATGAAGCGAATGCACAACGAATGTTTGCGAATTGGCAATCAGAATCATCACGCCAAATTCAATGGGACGATTTATATGCAGCCAATAGAAATAATTTATATACGCTAAAGGATGCTAGCGGAAATTTAGTCACTGAAGGTTTGCGTTCGAAATATATCGTTGAAAACAGATGGAACAATGTTGTTTCAGGAGGTTTAAATTCGGTTTATAGCTTACAAAAGGATAAAGTGGCTATTAATACAGGTATTTTCTTGCAAATGCAACGAAATCATTATTTTAATACGGTCGAGGATTTATTAGGTGGCGATTTTTGGGTGGATGTGAATCGATTTGCTGAACAATCATTCATTGATCCAAATGTGGCGCAAAGTGATCTGCAAAATCCTAATCGTGCGGTGAAAAAGGGAGATATCTATGGAAATAATTATTATATCTTTAATCTAAATGCCACTGCTTTTGGACAAATCACCTATTCGGCAAATCGATGGAATTACTATTTTGCGGTGGAATTAGCAGAAGAGCAATTTTATCGCGAAGGCTTGTATCAAACAGGAATTTTTCCAGAAAATTCATTAGGAAAATCCGAAAAGAAAAACTTTTTTAATCACGCAGTGAAAGGAGGGGCAACCTTAAAATTAACTGGAAGACATTACATCACTGCCAATGCTGCATATATGACTGAGGCACCGATTTCAAGAGATGCTTTTATTTCGCCCCGAACACGAAATGTATACGTGGAAGGCATTACGAATGAAACGATTTACACAGGAGATGTTAATTACATTGTTCGATATCCAAAATTGAAATTGCGATTGACTTATTATTATACAGAGCGTAAAAATTCGGTTTGGTTAAACTCTTTCTACCACGAGGAATATAACAACTTTGTAAATTATATTATGACTAACGTGGATTATTTGCATCATGGATTAGAGTTTGGAGCGGATGGAACAATTTATGGCGGATTATCTGGAAATGCTGTGCTCGCCGTTGGTCAACACTTGTATGATTCTCGTCCAACAGCTTCAATTTTTGCGGACAATTCGGCGGAATTATTGGCAGAGAACAAGACAGTTTATTTACAGAATTATAAAATTGGTGGAATGCCGCAATCTGCTGCTTCGGTGGGTCTAAAATACAGCGGAAAAAAATATTGGTTTATTGGGGCTAATTTCAATTATTTTATGGACATTTATTTGGATCCAAATCCAGATCGTAGAACTGAAGAGGCGGTTGCTAATTTCGTTAAAACCGATCCACAATACGAGCAAACCATCCAACAAACAAAATTAGATAATGGCTATAACGTGAGCATGTTTGTAGGCAAATCTTTTAAAATTGATAAGTATTTCTTAAATATTAACCTAAATATCAATAACTTAACAAATAATACAAATTTTGTTTCAGGTGGTTTTGAGCAATTGAGATTTGATCCACAAAATATTGGTAAATTCCCACCACGACTGGGGTATATGTATGGGTTAAATTATTTTGTAATGGCGACATTACGTTTTTAAAAATTGAGACTGATGAAAAATTCACTAAATAAATACTTGATCGCATTATCGGTGTTGATGTTAATAGCTTCTTGTAAAAAAGAACCAGATTCACCACCTGTAGGACAACTTTTGGAAAATTCGATTGTGACCATTGATAGTTTGCGAGATTGGCAAACGTCCGTTAATGGAACGATTTTAATTCAAGACTCTTTGTCTGTTTTTGGAATCGTGTCAATGGATGAACAAAATGGCAATATTTACAAAAATATTTATTTACAAGACGATAGCGCAGCCATTAATGTGCGTTTCACTAGTGCAACTGATTTGGTTCAGGGAGATTATATCCGAATTTCATTGATCGGTGCAACCCTGAGTTCATACAATGGGGTTATTCAATTGGATGGGGTTGATTCGGATACAAAAGTGGTGATTCAATCTAAAAAGACTTCACCAAGTCCTTTAGAATTAACTATTTCTGAAATTGATTTATCGAAACACGAATCCAAATTGATTAAGTTAACCAATGTGCAATTTAAAGGAACGGAATTGTTGAATACGTATGCCGATGAAATTAATCAAACTTCCGAAAACAGGTTATTAGAAGATTTTGATGGAAATACCATTCCTGTTCGCACCAGTGGTTTTGCCAATTTTGCAGGAGATAGTTTGCCAAAAGGAAGCGGATCAATTGTGTGTATTGTAAGTGAGTTTAACGGAAGTTTACAATTGATTTTACGTTCGCCTGAAGAAGCGCTGATGAATAATGTTAGAGGCCCAGGAGAATTGTTGGTAAAAGATTTTGATGATGATGATGTGTTGTCAGGAGGTTGGTTGATTCAACAAGTGGTGGGGTTAGATACTTGGGAAATTGGAACAGCTGGTGGTTGGCCAGATAAGCCTTATGCAGTGATTTCTAATTACGATGGTTCCAATTCTGCTTGTGAAAGTTGGTTGATTTCACCTTCGATTAATTTAACCACGTCAAGTGCCGCATCCTTATCCTTTGACAACGCTTATAAATACAGTGGTGCTCCTTTAAAAGTAATGGTTTCAGCAGATTATTCGGGTACTGGAAATCCAAATTTAAGTACCTGGGTTGAACTAACAGCGATTTGGTCGCCAGGTGATTTTGATTTTGTAAATTCTGGATTAATTGATCTAGCAGCTTTTTTGGGTAGCAATATTCGGGTAGCTTTTAAATATGTCGGAACGGACAGCGATGGAAGAACCTGGGAGATTGATAATATTAAAATTAACGGGTAAGTATGAAAATGAATTCTATAAAGTTAATTGCACCAGTTTTTTTATTGCTTGTGTTAGTTGGATGTAAAAAAGAATATGATATTCCGCCAATCACAGCGATCCCCGAAACACCCACCAAAACAATTGCCGAACTAAGAGCTTGGCAAAATTCAGAAGGTGGAGTAATTTCGATTGATGAAGAATTGTCAGTGTACGGGATTGTGACCATGGATGAAAATGATGGAAATATCTATAAAAACATTTATATGCAGGACCACACTGGTGCTGTGAATGTGAGAATGTTAAATGGCGGTGGTTTGTACCAAGGCGATTCGATTCGTATTTATTTAAAAGGAACAATTTTAAGTAAATATAATGGCGTTTTACAAATAGATTCGGTAGATGTAGATCGAAATGTTGTAAAACTTTCTACCAACAATACGTTTGCCCCAGAGGTGACGACCATCGATTTGGTGACCTATTTGAAAGAATCACAATTGATCCAATTAAACAATGTTCAATTTATTCGTCCAGATGTAGGACAAAATTTTGCGGATGGTGATAATTTAGAATCCTTGGATCGGATTTTGGAAGATGCGAGCGGAAATGTTGTAAAAGTGAGAACGAGTGGTTATGCTGCTTTCGCCGATGAAAATGTACCAAGTGGATCTGGGAATATGGTGTGTATTGTTAATCATTTTAATGGGGAAGTGCAATTATTGATTCGTTCTTTTAACGAAATTAAATTAGATAGTCCTCGATTTCCAGGGTTGTTGTTATTGAAAAATTTTGACGACGAAAGCGTAACTTCTGGAGGATGGACCACCTATAAAGTGTTAGGAGAAACCGAATGGGAGACTAGTAGCGCCGGTGGGGCGCCAACAGATTACGGGGTGATTTCGAATTATACAGGTTCAGAAAATTTGCCAACAGAAAACTGGTTGATTTCGCCATCGGTGAATTTATCTTCGAGCGCGGCGCCTTATCTTAATTTTGACAATGCGTGCAGTTATGATGGGGATCAATTACAGATTCTAGTTTCATCAAATTACGACGGTGTAAGCAATCCTACTCTTCAAGGAACTTGGACAAACTTAAGTGGATTTGCAACACTTTCAACTGGATTTTTTTCTTGGGTAAATTCGTCCAATATTAATTTAGGGACCTTAGGAACCAATGTACATGTGGCTTTTAAATATCTTGGAACAGCGTCTGATGGTAAAACATGGGAGGTTGAAAACATTGCTATACACGAATAAAAACTTTAAACTAAAACAAACAAAATGAATAAATTATTTACACTTGTCTTGACCACGATGCTCGGAGCAGCTAGTTTTGGTCAGGTAATTTTTGAAAGTGATTTGAGTTCTTGGACTGGAGGTCTTCCTGATGGTTGGATGGGCTCAAAATCAAATATTGCGCCTTCTAACGTAACTGAAACAATGATTGGAGCAGAGCACGGAACATCAATGGCATTGTTAAAAAATGCGTCACCAGATCACAAAAGATTTACAACAGAAAATGTTACCGTAGTTGGTGGAACAACCTACGAAATTAAAATGTGGATTACAGGAACAGAAGGATGTGAATTGCGCACTGCTTTTTATAATGCAGATGCAGATGCTTACCTTTATCCAAACGATTACCTTGACATTTTTGCAGAAACCAGTGGCGACATTACTATGCTAAGTCAAACAATTACTGTTCCTGCTACTTGCACAAATGGAGAATTTATTTTTTCGATTCGTAACACAGATGCTTTGGTTGGAATTGCGTTAGATTCAGTGTCAATTGCTGAAACCGAGCCTGTAGAACCAACGTTGGTGTCAATTTACGACATTCAATATTCAACCGTTCCTCCTTATATCTCCGATTTTGAAGGGGAGGTGGTCACCACTTCAGGAATTGTAACAGGCGTTTTTCTTTTTGGTGCTGACGAAGGTCGTTTCTTTATTCAAGATGGAGACGGTGCTTGGAATGGAATTTATGTGTACGAAGCGGGAACAGCGGTTGCACTTGGTGATTTAGTGGAAGTAACAGGAACAATCTCTGAATTTTTTGAATTAACTGAAATTACTTCGGTTGTTGGAATTGAGATCATCAGCTCTGGCAATCCAATGCCAGCATCAGTTGTTGTTTCAACAGCAGATGCTCAATTAGAAGAATATGAAGGTGTTTTAGTGAAAGTTACAGGTGCAAAATGTATCAACGATGACGCAGGATTTGGTCAATTTGAAGTTGCAGATGGAACAGAAGTTTCACGTTTAATTGACGATGAAATGTTTTCATACCCTGCAGTTTTAGGAACTTATTACGATATTACTGGGGTTACTTTTCTTTCTTTTGGAGATGTAAAAATGTATCCAAGAATGGCATCAGATGTTGTTGATGCAGGTTCTTCAAGTGTTGCTGAAAATGAATTGATTACAGCTGTTTATCCAAATCCAGCTTCAACCTTTTTAACAGTTCAAGTGCCAACTGAGGCAATTGTGAACATTTATTCAATGACTGGACAATTAATTTACACAGCGACAGGAAATTCAAAAACAATTGATGTAAGCAATTTCAGCAAAGGTGTTTATCAATTAGTAGTGACGTTAAATGAAGAAGTTTCAACTTCTCAATTTTCTGTGAACTAGATCAAAATTTTCATACCGGTTAAAAATAACCGTTAGATTTAATAAAATCCCTCTCGCTTTTATAGCGAGGGGGATTTTGGTTTTTAGAGGATTGGATTGATTTATATATACGTAAGACATTTATTCTAGATTGTGATTTAAATTCTATCGAATTGGATATTGCTTTCATTTTCCAAAAAATTGATCCAAATTCCAATTCAAGACATTGTTTTCGATATAATTATGAATCTTTTGATATGATTCGTCCGTGCGAATGATGTGATCGTGGAAACGAGATTGCCATGTAAATTGTGGATTTTTTTTTCGAATTTCAAACGTACAACGCCCTTTATACCAACGAATTATTCGGGATATATTATCATGCATCATTGGGTTTTTGTTTCCTGTCACCCCCCGTTAATTCGTTCTGCCGTAAATGTGTCATCTAAACGTTGTGTTGGTAGGGACGCGATTAATTGCGTCCCTACCACCGATGACGTCGTTTGATTTGTCAATAATAATTATACCACGTACATGATTCGGCATCACAATAAATGCACCCAATTTTGCATACGGAAAATGATGTGGAATTTAGGACCAATAATTTAGGGCTATCTGTCCCATTTCATTTAAATAAATTCTTTTAATGTCTTGATTTTTAATAATTTAACCAAAATAATGTTCCCGATTTTGGGTGCAGATGGTGATAAAATACGCTGTATTATCGCCATAATTCCACCATTGAGCACGGGCACTTTCATTTCGATAGTTGTTCTGAAATTTTGACATTTTTCATTACACAAACCATCCCCCAAAAATTATTACCGTTTTACCGCAAATAATTCGCCGATGGTGGCCTTTTTATCTCCGATGGATTTAAAGGGCAGGTAATACAAGTCGATGGTTGGTTGATCGCAATGGGTCATTTCAAAACATATTGCATCAATTGGTTCGGCATCGACTTCTAACTGCAATTTTACTTCGTAAGAGAGGGCGTATCCGCGCATTTTTGCTGCTACGTATTCGGTTTCGCAATAAATAGTGAGGCCGTTGATGACTTTGCCGATGGTGGGCATGTTTTTGGTGTCTTCAACTTCCATTTCTAAAGGATGTACGTTGCCGATGGTATCTAAAAATGCGCCAAAAGGGTAACATTCGCCTGTGTCGGTTAAAATTTCGGTGGCATATTCAACGCTGTGCGTGAGTAATTTTTCTACTTCTTCTATCATTCAAAGATTTTTAGTTTATTTTCAAGTACAAACATCTCGTCCCGCAACCGTGCAGCTTCGATGAAATCTAATTTTTTTGCAGCGGCTTCCATGTCGCTTTTTACTTTTTTAAAGGTTTTTTGGAGTTGATCTTTGGTCATGTATTCAAAGACTGGATCAGCTGCCATTGCTATTTCTACACTGTTTGTTTCGTACATCAATTCTTGCGCACGCGAACCTGCTACTTTGGTTTGTTGCATGATACTTTCTGTAGTTCGTTTTATTTGTGTTGGTACGATGCCGTGTTGCGTGTTATAAGCTTCTTGAATGGCTCGACGTCGATTGGTTTCGTCGATGGTCATTTGCATGCTGTGCGTGATTTTATCGGCATACATAATTACCGAACCGTTTACGTTTCTGGCAGCACGACCGACGGTTTGGGTTAATGAACGTTCTGAACGTAAAAAACCTTCTTTATCGGCATCAATAATTGCCACCAACGAAACTTCGGGTAAATCCAAACCTTCTCTCAACAAATTCACGCCAATGAGCACATCAAAAACGCCTAAGCGCAATTGTCTCAGAATTTCCACACGTTCTAAAGTATCGACATCTGAATGGATATAACGGCAAGGAATTCCAAGTTTATCTAAATATTTCTGCAATTCCTCCGCCATTCGTTTGGTGAGGGTGGTGACTAAAACTCTTTCGCTACGGTCTTTTCGGATATGAATTTCTTCAATTAGATCATCAATCTGATTTTCGCTTGGACGCACTTCTATTTGTGGATCGAGCAGTCCTGTTGGACGAATGACTTGTTCGATGACCACACCTTCGGATTTTTCCAATTCATAATCGGCTGGGGTGGCACTCACATAGATTGTTTGACTGGTAATCATTTCAAATTCCTCGAATTTCAAGGGGCGATTGTCCATGGCGGCAGGTAAACGGAAACCATAATCTACCAAATTCGTTTTGCGCGAACGATCGCCTCCGTACATGGCTTTGATTTGTGGAATTGTGGCGTGACTTTCGTCAATCATCATGATAAAATCCGATGGAAAATAGTCCAATAAACAATAAGGCCGTGAACCCGGTTCACGTTTGTCAAAATAGCGTGAATAATTTTCGATTCCCGAACAATAACCCAACTCACGAATCATTTCTAAATCGTAATTTGCTCGTTCGTCAATGCGTTGCGCTTCAATTAATTTACCCTCACGTTTAAAATATTCCACATGTTCGCCGATGTCAATTTCAATTTGGCGAATGGCACTATTAATGGTGTCTTGACTGGAAACAAAGATGTTAGCAGGGAAGATATTGATGGCTTCAAAATGTTCTATTTTCTGATTGTCCTCCGGATCAAACGTATAAATTTCTTCAATTTCATCTCCCCAAAAGATGATGCGGAGGGCATGATCGGCATAGGCCAAAAACAAATCGATTGTGTCGCCTTTTACACGAAAATTTCCTCTTTTTGGGTCGATATCATTCCGAGAATAAAGATTTTGAACCAGATTTAAAAGAAATTTATTGCGTGAAACGACCAAACCTTTTTTAATTGGGATGATACTTTTTTCAAATTCCTCCGGATTTCCAACCCCATAAATGCATGAAACGGATGCTACAATAATCACATCTTTTCTCCCCGATAAAAGGGCAGATGTGGCTGCCAATCGCAATTTTTCTATTTCATCATTGATCGACATGTCCTTTTCAATAAAGGTATTGGTCGTTGGTAAATAGGCTTCTGGTTGATAATAATCGTAATACGAGACAAAATATTCGACGGCATTGTTTGGGAAAAAGCTTTTAAACTCACCATATAATTGAGCCGCGAGGGTTTTATTATGGGACAAAATCAAGGTAGGACGGTTGACTACTTGAATGACATTTGCCATTGAAAAGGTTTTACCACTTCCGGTAACGCCTAAAAGGGTTTGGTAACGAACGCCATCGTTTAATCCTTCCACCAATTGGCGAATCGCTTCTGGTTGATCGCCTGTTGGTTTAAAATTAGAATGGAGCTCAAACGCTTTCATTAAATTGGAGTTTCACTTTTGTTAATGCCGTTTCGATGTCCAGGTCACAATTGGCAAGTTCTCCAATTCGTTGAATCACCCGATCGACCGATGCATCGGGACAAGAAGCGCCACTTGTTAAGATAATTTTAAGCGGACGTTTAGTGGGCAAATAATCAGTTGATTTGATCACTTCGTTCTTGTGCAAATCAAAATGATTTATTTCGGAAGATGAAATGAATTCATCTTCATCTTTTATATAGTATGTTTTGAACTTTGTTTCCAATAACTCCACTAAATGAGAAGTATTTGAACTGTTATAACCACCGACTACGATGGCCAAATCGGCAACTTCATTTAAAAGGGAAAGCGTCGCCGTTTGATTGTCGTTGGTGGCGTAACAAAGCGTGTCCCGGGTATTGGCGAAATGATGGTCTATTTCATTCTCACCGTATTTTTCTTTCATCACTTGCGCTAAGTGATCCGAGATTTCTTGGGTATCAGACGCCAACATGGTGGTTTGATTCACAACACCTACACGTTGTAAATCTTGTTCAAAATCAAAATTTTCTGAATACCGCCCATCAAAAAATACGTTAAAATCTGATTTTGGGCGTTCTCCTTTGATGATTTCACCTAAAATACGTGTTTCTTGGATGTCTTTAACGATGATCGATTTGGCAAATTCTTGTGAATGTGAAAAAGTGGCTCGTGTTTCTTCGTGTTTGTCTTTTCCATGAATCACCACGGTGTAATTATCGCTACCAAGTTTTTCCGATTTTTTCCAAACACGTTCGACAAAAGGACATGTGGTATTGTACGTTTTTGTTTGAATTCCAATACTTTCAAGTTTCGCTTCAATTTCAAGCGTGGTTCCAAAAGCAGGGATGATGACAATGTCTTCTTTTTTTAATTCCTTCCAAGGTACGAGTTGATTTCCGTTGGTGTCTTGAATGAAGGTAATGCCTTTTTGTTGCAAGTCGTGATTAACACCTGGGTTATGAATCATTTGGCTTAACAAAAAGATTCGTTTACCCGAATTTTCAGCAATGGCACGGTACGAAATTTCAATAGCATTTTCCACGCCAAAACAAAAACCAAAATGTCTGGCGAGGATAATATCGAGTCCATTAAATTCTAATCGGGTAGGGGTAAAATCCTTTTTTCGTTGATCGATTTTCGATCGGATTGCCTTCACTCGACTAATGATTGGAGAGCGATAGTATTCCGGAATATCAAATGTTTTCAAGGCGTATTCTTTTTAATTTCAGTGATTTAAATCGAGTTGTCTGCAACACAATTTAATTTCTGAACGATGATTACAAAGATAACGAATAAGTTCACTTATGGTTCGAGCTCAATCAAATAATCGAGTGCTGAATAATTCATTTCATCACCTGTCCAATGGTAAATGGTTTTGCCTGCTGGATCTAACAAATAAATGGAAGGAAATATATAACCCGCAAATCCTGTAAAGTCCGAATCTGCATGAATATAATGATGGGAAAAAGAAGTACCGTTATTCGTTTCTAAAAAGTACTCGGTGTCTTTTTTATTTCCTGAAAAAAATAAGTCGACTTTGATTTTCATTCCTGCATTTTTTGCTGCGCTCAATTTTTTACAGGCATACTGACAATGAGGACAATCTGTCGTGAAAAAGGCTACCAAACTATGTTCGTTTTTAGGCTCATAATTGCCAACAGAAACTAGTTTTAAGGTTTCTGTGCTCCCCAATTTTTTGCCATCATTAAAAATTCCGTAATCGGTATTGTAAATAGGTGAAAGGGAAAAGCTTAATAAGAATCCTGGGGCCAATGAAAGTAGGATGACATAAATAAATCGAATACGTCTGGTTTTTTGCCAAAATGAAAAGATTAATTGCAAACTCACGGTGAAAAAAACGATCACCAAAACACGAATAAAGATGCTTGAGAAGGTCCAACCTAATTTCAACGTTCCTCCGAAATAAAAGACAGATCGTTCGAAATAATAAGAAAAAAAGAAAGCGATCGCTAGAAATTCTACAACCAAAAGGATTCTGCCAATTTTCATAATCACATAGAATAAATTCGGACTAAAGTTAGTGGTTCTGTATTAAATTGAAGCAAAAAATAGTGATTGATTTGTTCTCGAAAAAAAAAATGGTGATTTTGGGAGGTAAAATGGATTTAATCAAAATAAGATTTGTGTTATTTATAAAAGCCAAAGAACATCATTTCCAATATAATGTTCTTTGGAAGGAATAGTTTATTTTAATTCACAGGTGCTTTTTATAGTGTTTAAACCGTCGTCGTAACTTGAATTTAAAGCAGTACATTTCGTTCCAGCTTCATCTTTGCTGACATCTACAAATGTTGTGTCGGCAGTTATGCTAAAGTTTAAGATACCAGTTGTCACAACGTCACAAGAACACACTCGGTCTTTTTTACATGAAGTAGCAGCAAATAGAATTCCAGAAACCGCTACAAAGAAGAATAATTTTTTCATACTTTTTAATTTTTTTTAAGTTAGAGGTTTGAAGATAATCAATTATTTGAGATGAGAAAAGATAATTTTTAATTTTATTGATTAATCTCTCAAAAAAACTTGTGATAAAAGCGTCTGCATCCCTGTTAAAAGTGCGTTTTCATCAATATCAAATTTACTGTTATGAACAGGATAAATGATTCCTCTCGATTCGTTTCGAACGCCAATACGAATATAAGTGGCAGGGATTTTTTGCGAATAATACGCAAAATCTTCACCTGTCAATCTTAATTCTAAATCTACAATATTTTCGTTACTAAGTATTTTTGTGGCTCTTTCGCGGGCTAATTGGGTAAGTTGCACGTCATTTTCGAGGTAAGGGTAGCCAACATCAATTTTTAAGTCTGCACTGCCACCCATACTTTTGGTAAGTTGATCGGATATTTCTTGAATCAGTTGATGCGCTTTTGCCCGCCAAGTTTCATTCATCGTTCTAAATGTCCCTTCTAAATAAACTTCGTCGGGAATGACGTTTGTGGCACCTAATCCTTCAATTTTACCAAAGGATAAAACACATGGAATTTGTGGAGGACAATTTCTACTTACGACTTGTTGCAACGCCACGATTAAATGGGAGCTAATTAAAATTGGATCGATATTTAAGTGCGGCATGGCGGCGTGTCCACCTTTTCCTTTAATGGTCATTCGAATTTCATCACAAGAAGCCATGTACATTCCTTCTCTAAATCCAATTTTACCAACTTCTAATTCGGGAAAAACGTGCAGTGCATAAATTTCAGAAACGTGAGGATTTTCAAGCACCCCAGCTTCAATCATCAAACTAGCTCCTCCTGGTAGTTTTTCTTCACCTGGTTGAAAAATGAATTTTACATTGACAGTTAATTGGTCTTTGAGTGCGTGAATTACTTTGGCCGTTCCTAACAAAATTGCTGTGTGTACATCATGTCCACAAGCATGCATAATTCCTTTGTTGACAGAGGCGTAACTTGTTTCATTTTTTTCTAAAATTGGCAAAGCATCCAAATCGGCGCGTAAAGCAATCCATTTGGCTTGGGAATTTGAAGATTCAATGGTAGCAACCATACCTGTTTTTACAATCCCTTTTTGATGCGTAATTCCCCAACTGGTTAGTTGATCGCTGACAAATTGAGCCGTTTTTTCTTCCTCAAAGGACAATTCAGGGTATCGGTGCAAATGCCTGCGAATCGAAATAATTTCGTTTAAAATTTCACTGGAGGCAATTTTTAATAAGTCTTTTAAGCTCATAAAGTAGTTTATTCGTCTGCAACAATTTTTTCTGGTTCAACCGGAGGAGGCAATTTGGCAATTTTTTGTTCTTCTCGATAAGATTTATAACCACTATAAATCATTTTGACAGAAACGCATACCATCAGTATTCCAAAGACAAGTTTCACGATACTTTCTGAATAACGCAAAGCCAATTTAGAACCAAAATAACCTCCAGCAATAAATCCGATGGCGATAATTACCCCAAACATTATGTTTACATGACCTGCTTTGTAATAATTCATCACGGCTAAAATACCGATGGGAGGAAGCATCAACAATAAGCTTGTTCCTTGTGCGGTATGTTGCGACATTCCCAAAATGTAAACTAATGCAGGCACCATTACCACACCTCCACCTATTCCCACAAATCCGCTCATAATACCCGCTGCGACTCCAATTAAAATAAGAATGATGATAGTTTGTGTGGTCATTAAATGTCTTTTGATAATGAAATATAAGGTAGTGGCTTTTGTATGATTAAATTTTCAATTCCCCAGGCTAAATCAAGTCGAACAAAATAGCCCCAAATTTTTGACCGAACACCTAGGCCTATTCCTCCAATGATTGGTTCTCGCAAATTAACAACATTAATCACCACTGGCTTATCGTTGATTGTTTGACTGTTAAAGTAATTGTCTGGATGAAAAGGGTGAGGTCCCGTCCAAGCCGCTCCTACATCTCCAAATGCCATCAATTGAAAGTGGCGCAAAAAATCACTTTTAATTGGAAATGGTGAAAAGAATGAAAAAACTGGCAATCTAAATTCTGAATTGATAGAGACAAAACTATTTCCGTTTCGCGCATTTTGTATAAATCCTCGTATAGGTGTAGCAATAGTTTGAAAACCAAAATTTTGCGAAGGATCTACATCAATCGTTTGATCAAAAGCTACGTCTGGTCTTAAAATCCAATTATCTACGCCCCCCATATAATAGACTAATTTTCGACCTCCTAACGAAGTTGAACCAGCCAAACGATTCACCCAGACAAAATTTCTTTTGATACGCATGGAATGACGTAAGTCGAGCCCTAAATTGAAGGTTGGATCAAAGTTGCCCCCCAATTCCTGCAAATATTCAGCAAATAACTTAAACTGCGTTCCTCGTCGTATATTTAGTTCGATTGGAATGGTATTGTCCAAGACCAATTCTAAATTTAAACCACTGTTGTAAGAGGCTTCTGGCTGGCGAGATAAAGAAATATCGTCTAAAGGAATAAATACCTTATTATCTTTGCGAATATTGAGATTACCGCGAACACTCAATACTTCTGAAATTGGAAAACTTAAGCGGTAACGAATATCATGCGTTAAAAATTTCACTAATTTAGAGGTGGCTCCACTAATTGATTTTTGGCGATAAAAGACCAAACGATGATCGATTCTATTTTTAAGGTGCTGAATCATCAGCAGCAACTCGCCACCATTATTTAATTGAGTTCCAAATCGCACTCCTCCCAAAATTTTATAATCATCGAACAAATCACTTGCCCCAATTTTAAGTAATGCGTTAACACCGGGATTAAAATAAATAGAGCCAGGGCCGCTGTATGGCTGATAATTAGGGAAAAGGAAATTATTGTCTAATTGAGACAGTAAATAATCTTTCGCAAAATTTATTTTGTAGATGAGGTAATTTGGAGGTGAAAATTTTGCTGCTTCTATTGCTTTGCGTTCATTGGTGTCTTGGCCTGTTGGTTTTTCTTCGGTATATGAACCTCCAATATAAACGACCTCTTTTTGATAGAGATGATTGCCCACTTTTAGTGTGTCATTCACGATTTCGTTTTGTTTAGATAATTTTTCTTTTCGTTTGATGCGCTTTTCGATGTAAGTGGTATTCCAAATGACATCAATTTTGGCAGTGGTCGCTTTGTCTATTAAAAATTTATGTTTACCATTTTGATAAATGCTGTAAACCATGTCCATATTTTTATTGATATGGTGGTTATTGATGCTTGTGACATAATCAGTTTGTGGGGCTGTTGTCACGATTTTACGGTAATGTATTATCGTGTCGATAAAGCTAATCACGCTATCTTTTTCGGCAATGAATCGATTGTTTAATCCGTTTTTATCGCTCAAAAACACGTATTCGCCTGATTTTAGCTGGTAAGGTTGGGATTCGTTAATTTCAGAGGTATTTGTGATTCGATCAAGAAAAATGTAGGTTTTTCCGACATCTTTTAATCGCATCAAGTAAATGTCATTTTGGCGGTCGCTAAATTCGATTTCAGGCTTTTTGAAGATGGTATCTGTATTTCGATTGGATACAAAAATTACATTTTGACCTTTGTCTGTATATCTTGGGTTTAGGTCGTCATAAATATCATCGGTGATTTGTTTCATTGTATTGCCCAAAACATCATACACATACAAATCCGTTTGCCCTTTCACGACTGCCGAAATGATCATAAATTTACCATCGGGAGAATAGCTAAAATCCAATACTTTGTCTAAATTTTTAATTCGTTTTTTAACCGTTTTTTTTGTGGTTCGGTCGTAAATAAACAAGATTAATTCGCCTTTTAATTCTGAAAAAAATGCGATTCCTTCGCCGCTTGGATGCCAATCTAAAACGGGATAACTGTGGTCTTGGATTCGTTCTAATTTTGGTTCTGCCGCAAAAATGGTGTTGGTTTTTTTGGTAATGGTGTGATAGGTTTTCACCCGATAACGCCCAAGTTGATTTTCGACATAAGCAATTTCATCGCCGTTTGGATTAATTTTAACACCGTAATAATCAGCTTCTTTTTTATGTTTTATACCAGAGTTTTGTCCAATGGGTTCTTTCTGGGTTTCGTATTCTTTGATGTATCGCGCGCGATAAAAGGCGATGTAATTCCGTGTGAGTTTGGTGAAATCCAGCCCCAATAGGGAGAAAAAACCACGTTCAACATTTTTTGAAATTCGCGTGACATATAAAATATTTGGAATGATGGTTGGCCCATGTGATTCGGAGATATAATTCCAAACAGCGTGTCCCGCATATCGTTTATCTTCGTTACTCAAGTTATTAAAGGTGTCCAATTTTTTAGTTAAGATCAAGTCTTTGACTCTACTTTCGGTGTTTTCGTCCCATTCTTTTACGAAGTAACGAATCAGCCCTTCTTCTAACCAGGTTGGAATGCCAGAACTAACACTTGATTTTAATTGATCTTTCCAATCGCCTCCATAAAAAAGTTGTTTCAGCAAGACTTCATAAACGGCGGCTTTAATATTTTCATTAAATTTTTGATGATCACCTTCGTAATAGACAAAAATTTTAGAACCAACGATTCGGGTTGAACCTCCAATATTAGCTTCTGATTCACTGCTTAAACCAAGGTTACTTTGTCTAAATTTTGATTGACTTTGGTAAACGATGACTTCTAATTTTTCACTGATTGTAAAATCGAGTTTTGTTTCGGCAATACTGAGGTAATTGTGAAGTGTTCGAGCTGTGTATATAGCTAGTTCTTCATTAATTCCACTGTAATAAATTTTAAATCGCGTATAATTGTGTGATTTCCATGCAAATGAATTGTATTGAACACGGTTTTTTCCAAATTCTTGATAAGATCCTTGATAAAATTGCGCCAATCCTGTCTTTGTGAGCAAGACAAAAAATAGAAGAAGTGTTATTTTTTTAAAATATATTTGCATTTTGTTGAAGGTAAAGTTACAAATAATGCGTCGCATTTTGCTACAAATGAGGAAAGATTCTTTGGAAGAAAATCCAGTTATCATTTTTTTTAATTTTGACATGAATGATCTCGCTTTTGAATATCCAAGAATTGCTAAATTTGTGGCATGATTCAACTAGCGAAATTCACCTTTAATCCTTTTCAAGAGAACACTTTTGTGCTTTACGATGAAACAAAAGAATGTGTGATTATTGATCCCGGATGCCAATCTAAAGAGGAGAAGGATTATCTTCTTAATTTTATTCAAAATAATGATTTAAAACCTGTTAGGTTATTGAATACCCATTGTCATCTCGATCATATTTTTGGAAATAATTTCGTTCACAAAACGTGGAACTTGGATTTAGGAATTCATCCGTTGGATGTTCCGACTCTTACTTTGGCGCCAAAGGCTTGTGAAATGTATGGCATCAGAAACTATGAATTATCGCCTGACCCTGGTTATTTTATTAACGAAGGAGATCAAATTCGATTTGGGAATTCAATATTGGACGTAATTTTTGGGCCTGGACATGCGCCTGGGCATATTGCTTTTTATGCCAAAGAAGATGGTTTTTTGGTGAATGGGGATATTTTGTTTCAAGGCAGTTATGGCAGAACGGATCTACCAGGGGGCGATTTTAATGTTTTGAAAGATACCATTGTGAACAAGCTTTTTTTGTTGCCTGACGAAACTGTTATATTGTCTGGGCACGGAGGAGAAACAACGATCGGAGCAGAACGAAACAGTAACCCAATTTTAATGGGGTGGGGGAATTAATCCATTTTTTCTACAAAAGCTCTTTTTGGACGTAAGGTATCTCGAAGGTTTTTCACTTGATCTTCATCCACAGTAATATAGGCCAAACAATGTAATTCAGCTTCTGATGCAGTTCCTTGATTATAAATTGGAAGATTTGATCGTTCCATAAATTCACCTAAATGTTTGAGGTGATGTTTTGCGGTTTCAGGAGCGGTATCTCCGTAAAAATCCCAAATGAGTCTTATTTTTCTGTTCACAAGATGCAGATTTTTTTCACTTCTCTTCCCTGATTACTCTCTAGGTTGAGTAAATAAAGTCCTGCTGGAATACTTTCTAATTGCAGGGTTAGATTATTTGATTGAATGGCAGGAATCCACGTATTGATTTTATTGCCTTTAAGGTCATAAAGATCGATAGAAATAATTGTTTCATAAGTGCTGTTTGAAACATAAATTTCGTTGTTCAACACTGGATTTGGGTAAATGGAAAAGTGGCTGTAGGTATAATTTTCTTGAATTGACAATCCTCCCCAGGTATCTTCTGCCAACATTCCCCCCCAAATTCGGTTGGCTATGCGCGGATTATCGATGAAGGGGTTGCGGTTACCAATGGCTTCGCAAATTCGGTTATTTCGGCTGATTTCAAAGGCGGATACATTGTCTTCGGCATTCCATTCTAACAATAAATCAATCATATTTCCATCGATGTCATTTGCTGCACCAACAGCTACAACACTGGGTAAACAGCGATTTCCGTAACGCAGATACATGTACATAACAATTCTTGCCACATCACCTTTCCATTCGTCGCCGGGGTACCAATTTGGACCGTAAACTCCAGCATTTCCGCCGCCATCCACAAATTTTCGGTTGTCGCGTGTGCCGTTAGTGGTAACATCCGAAGCACGCAAATTATGTGGGTCTGAACCTGGACCAGAAGTACCCAAATCTGGCGAACCTAGTGATTTTGGAAAAACATGTTCACGATTCCATTGACCAGATGAACCTCCATTATTATTTTTATCTCGTGATCGGTCGTTGCTGACAATTCCGTCATCATCATTAAAACCATACACCAAAAGGACATTTGCGGCGTTGGTGGGATCAAGATCTGCCAATTTTAATACATCCCAAACCTCATCATACGTGGTTGGAGAAGTGTGTGTACTGGTGATTAATTCACTTAATTCATTTTTTAACTCAAATTCAACCAAAGTAAAATCAACACTGCTATAATAAGCAGGAATTTGACCAAATGAAAAATAGATAGAGGTTGCAAAAAGAACAAAAAATATGTTTTTCATTTGATCTAAAATTTTAGTCGATAAAGGTAGTTAAAAAAATTGTATTCTATTACGTCGGTTCCATTAGGCACGAGTGGGACGATCTCGAAAGCGGTCGCTGCAAAAGGGATAAGAGCGGAGCTCTTAAAATGTTGGCTGCTCTCCAACACTTTGGGGAGCAGTCAACATTTTAAAGCGGGAGCGTATAGCCCAGTCCCGAAATCTTGACGTTTGTCGGGATCGTCGGGATTTGCCCAAACAATACTAATCGAACGTTTGATTGGCATTTTTAGCCAACTCCAATAAACGCTCATACTCTTCAGGTGTAATATCCGAATGGAAAAAGTGAATTGGATCGATTTTTACCCCATTTTTTTCAATTTCATAGTGCAAGTGAGGCGCGGTCGATTTTCCGGTACTACCAACCAAACCAATGAGTTGTCCACGGGTAATTTTGTCTCCCTTTTTCACTTTAAATGCACTTAAATGTGCGTAGCGTGAAACATAGCCAAATCCATGATCGATAAGAACACAATTACCATATCCCCACGCGTTTTGCTCCAAATCTTTCACTACCCCGTTGCCTGTAGAATAGATATTTGTACCTTCCTCGGCGGTGAAATCTAAACCCCAGTGCATGCGAGCGGTTTTGTAAATCGGGTCAATTCTCATTCCAAAGCCAGATGAAATTTGGTTAAGGTCTTCGTTAGACACCGGTTGAATGGCAGGAATACAGGACAACATTTTATCTTTTTCTTTCGCCAAAGCGATTACTTCGTCAAACGAAATTGATTGCGCATAGATTTGTTTTTCAATCTCTTTCAGTCGTTTATTTGATTCGATTAACCGATCTGAAAATTGAGTACCTTCCAAATGCGCAAAATCATCTCCTCCACCGGTGCCCATTTTTCGTAAATTTTCAGGAAAAGGTTCTGCGTTAAATGCGACGCGATAGAGTTCATCGTCCTTTTTCTGAAGATCTTTTAAAACCCTTTCAACCAAGGCATAATCTTCATTCATTTGAGTGATTTGTGCAGAGACATTGGCGTATTCAATTTCAAGATTTTTTTCGCGAGTTGATTTAAATAAAGATGAAAAAAGTAAATAAAATAGAAATCCTAATACAATTGCAGGAGCCGCCACCAAAATTACTCTCAACGATTTTTCTCGCCAAGAGACTTCAACTTTATCGTAGGATAAAGTGACTGGATTGTATCTGAATTTTTGTTTTTTCATTCAATCTTCATTCGTACTTTCTTCGTCTTTTTCGATTTGTTTTATGCACAAAAACAACTTGCGAAAGTGTAAATTTAAGGATAAAGAATACATTTGCAAAGGAATTAACAATAGTTAACATAAGACGAGAATGAAAATCAACGAGATACGTCAAATATTTTTAGATTTCTTTGAAGAAAAAGGACATAAAGTGGTGCCATCTGCGCCAATGGTGATTAAGAATGACCCAACTTTGATGTTTACCAATGCGGGTATGAATCAGTTTAAAGATTATTTTTTAGGCTATAATGAGGCAAAGGATAAACGTGTTGCGAATACCCAAAAATGTCTGCGCGTTTCAGGGAAGCACAATGACTTGGAAGAGGTGGGGGTAGATACCTATCACCATACAATGTTTGAAATGCTCGGGAACTGGTCATTTGGAGATTATTTTAAAGAAGAGGCGATTGACTGGGCTTGGGAATTGTTAACTAAAGTTTATAAATTAGATATTGACCGAATTTACATTACTGTTTTTGAGGGAGATGCTGAGGATAAGTTAGATAGAGATGATGAATCGATTGAAATTTGGAAAAAGTATGTTGATCCAAATCGCATTATTTTAGCGAATAAAAAGGATAATTTTTGGGAGATGGGGGACACGGGTCCGTGCGGGCCTTGTTCAGAAATTCACGTGGACATTCGCCATCAATCAGAAAGAGATAAAATTGACGGGAAATCATTGGTGAATGCCGACCATCCGCAAGTAATTGAGATTTGGAATTTGGTTTTTATGCAGTTTAACCGTAAAGCCAACCGTGAATTAGAACGATTACCTGCAACGCACGTGGATACAGGAATGGGCTTGGAGCGATTGGCTATGGTGATTCAAGGAAAACAATCAAATTACGACAGCAATTTATTCCAAACCTTGATTCAGCATTTGGAAAAACAATCTAACAAGGCCTATGGAAAAGATGAAAAAACGGACATTGCTTTGCGTGTAATTGCGGATCATGTGCGCGCGATTTCTTTTTCGATCGCTGATGGACAATTGCCATCGAATAACAAGGCTGGGTATGTTATTCGTCGAATTTTGAGACGTGCAGTGCGTTATGGGTACCAAACACTCGATTTTAAGGAACCATTTATTTGTGAATTATCAGGCGTTTTAGCCGAAGAAATGGGAGGTGCTTTTCCAGAATTAATTCAACAGAAAGAATTGATTGGGAAGGTGATAAAAGAAGAAGAAATTAGTTTTTTCAGAACTTTGGCGATAGGGATTACCCGAATTGACGAATTAATGAACCAATTACGCAAAGATGGAATTATTGAAATTCCTGGTGAGGATGTCTTTCGATTGAGCGACACGTTTGGTTTTCCGTTGGATTTGACTGAGTTAATCGCCCGTGAGAATGGATTTACGATTGACCACGAAGGTGCCAATCAAGCGAAACAAATTGCCATAAAAATTGCGCAAGATGCCACCAAAATTGAATCGGACGATTGGGTAATTTTAAGACCTGACGAAATGGAGAATTTTATTGGATACGATTTTTCTGAGGCAACAGTAAGGATTACAAAACATCGAAAAGTTGTTCAGAATAATAAAACATTTTATCAATTAGTATTGGACAAAACTCCATTTTATGCCGAGGGTGGAGGACAAGTTGGGGATGCAGGTGTGTTGATTTCGGAAACGGAAAAAGTCGAAATTTTTGATACCAAACGCGAAAATAATTTGGTGGTTCATTTAACGACTAAATTACCACTTTCGCCTTTTGACGAATTTACAGGGATTATTAATACAGAAAAACGTCGTCTTTCTGAGGCGAATCACTCAGCGACCCATTTATTGCACCACGAATTACGAAAAATTTTAGGGACACATGTGGAGCAAAAAGGATCTTTGGTAAATGAAAACTATTTACGCTTTGATTTTTCGCATTTTTCGAAAGTAAGCGAAGAAGAATTGGAAAAAATTGAAAATTTGGTGAATCATTCGATTGATGAAAATATTTTGTTGTTAGAACGTCGAGCAGTTTCGATGGATACAGCGAAAGAATTGGGTGCTATGGCCTTGTTTGGCGAAAAATATGGGGACAAAGTTCGGGTGATTCAATTCGGACCTTCGTTTGAATTATGTGGCGGTACACATGTAAAATCGACAGGAGACATTCGCTTGTTCAAAATTACTTCCGAGGGGTCTGTGGCTGCTGGTGTTCGACGAATTGAAGCGATTACCTCATCAACGGCAATGGCTTATTTTAAATCACATGCGGCACAATTTGAAAAAATTAATAGCTTGTTAAAAAAGCCAGTGGATGTTGTGAAAGCTGTAGAGGAATTAAACGAGCGCAATACACAGTTAACGAAAGAAATTGAAAGTTTAAAACGTGAACAGGTTAAGCAGTTAAAATCAGAAATTCTATCGCAAGTAAAACAAATTGGTGATGTTAACTTTATAAGTGTTATCTTAGACTTGGATGCAGGATCGATCAAAGACCTTTGTTTCCAATTAAAGAGTGAAGTAAATCAGCTTTTTGCGGTGATTGGTGGGAAATTTGATGGGAAAGCGACCTTGAGCATAATAATTGACGAAGAATTAGCAAAAGCGAAAGATTTCCACGCAGGAAATTTGGTGAAAGAAGCTTCTAAATTAATTCAAGGCGGTGGCGGAGGACAACCATTTTTTGCAACAGCTGGTGGAAAAGATAGCAGTGGCTTGACAGCTGCAATTGAAAAAGTGAAACATTTGAGTGGTTTATAAAATGGAATGGTTTAAAGAGAATAAAAGAATGATTACAATTATTGCAATCATTCTTGTCCTAGTGTTTTTGGTTTTTATCATGTTTAAATTTTGGTCCTACACACTAACTGCCATCCTTGCGTTTGGAGCTGGGTATGCCGTTGCTAAATTTGCCAAAAAGAGCGATTCGCGGCCTATAGTTTAATTCCAATTCCTAGGCTAACGTGGAATGAATTAAACGTTTTATTGAAGTTGACATTTTCAAAACTTGTTCCTATTCGCGGGCGGTATTGTAAGCTACCAGCCAGGTAAAGGTTTTTCCAGATATTATAATTAATGCGTGAACTCAAGGCTAAGTCGACATAAAACGGTTTGTAGATTGAGGTTGATTTGGTGAAGGAGGTAAATTCGTTGTTTAATAGGTAACCTCCCGAAGAGTTCAATAAAAAGTTAAAGCGTGCGCTGGCTAAAAGCTCAAAATCAAACTTTTTGTACGAAAAATGTGTACCAAGGTGTATTGGAAGCATCAAGTAACATGCACTATTTCTGCCAATAAAATTTTCGATAATTTCTTTTTCTTCTGCATTACTATAAATGGAATCAATTGTAACTAAAACAGAATCTTTGACAAAGGTATAAGCGCCTACGGTTTCAAACGTATCAACAGGTGTTGAATAATACGTTCCATATATTTTTTCATAATACGAGTAGTTTTCGTTTAGCACAGAATCAATTTGATATGTTTTTCGTTCGAAATTGTAATTATCGCTGTAATTTGCAAGTCCAATTCCTACCCCAATGCTCAACGGAATTTTGAAACGATACATGGCATCAAAACTTGTTTGGTTGCCAATGCGATCGCTAGTTGAGGTATTGAAAGTGATGGCATCAAGCGGCGTGTTCGCCGTGTAGTTCGATTTTGCAAAGGTAACGCCACTGGTCATTGTCAACATCCACGGCTGATAGGTTTTATCTGGTTTGGAAATGATATTTATCGGATTCTTATCGGTACTCGAATCATTAATTGAACTTCCCACTTTTGAGGGGCCACTTGTTTTTTTATCACCTGTTTCTGTTGGACCTGTTTCTGTTTTTTGATCAATTTCAGGTGCTGTTTTAGCTGGATCTTGATTAGCAAGAACATCCTTAGAATCACCTAGATCACCCGCGAATCCGCCTGAATCCCCGTTCGAGTTATCCCCGAAATTATTTCCATTGCCTTGATTCGATGACATTTTTACAAAACTAGTGATGTCACCACCAGCATCTGCCTTAACTGAACCATCTTTTGATGAACCACTACTTTTTTTGTCTTTTTTGGTACGAATTCCTTCCGAACTTATAAAATTGCCAGCATCTTCAGTGGTATTTTTTTTTTGTTTATCTGTTGAATTGTAGGTTATTTTATTTTTTAAAGAATAGTTCGTATTTTGTCGCAAGCTGCCATTTCCATTTAGCGGTGAATTTGTATCAGAAACTTCTCGTTGATGAGTTGAATTATTATCAGTATGAGTTAAGTTAGCAGAACTTGTGGTTAACGAAGTTAATTGATTGGAGTTAGAAAAATTCGCACCATTTTTTCTAGAAAAAGCGGTATTTGATGACCAATCAGGAATGAAAAAAAGTAAGGATGCAATGACAATTAACCCCAAAAAGGAGATTAAGAAATAGAAGTATTTCTTGGAATTATTAAAACCTAACGCCGCATCAATATTCTCCTTGACAAAATCAGGGACCACTACTTCATCCTCGATTAATTCAGTGCGAAAAAGGTCGTCTATATTTTTATATTGTTTACCCATTGACTATTGTACTACTTGTTACATTATAAGCTTCTAACTTATTTTTAATCATGTTTCTGGCCTTCGCCAATTGTGTCTTTGAAGTATTGACCGATACACCCAAATATTCTGCAATTTCTTGGTGTTTTAGATTATCTAACACGTATAAGCTGAATACGGTACGATATCCATCTGGCAATTCTTGTAATATTTTAGTAAGAATTTGAGCTATTTTGGTCGAGTTTTCTTCGAGCATAATTTCTGAAGTATCTTCACCTTCAAAATACAAATCGTCTTCAATGAACTCAAATTTTTTATCGCGGCGATATTGGCTGATGGCTTCATTAATTACGATCCTTTTTATCCAACCTCCTAATTCATACTCAGGATTAAATTTGTCCCGATTTTGATAAATTTTGATAAATGCTTCTTGCAAAACATCACCCGCCGTGTCAGAATCTTTCGCATATCTTAGGCAAATCGAGTACATCGCCTTCGAATAATCTCGATAGATTATATCAAATGCGGCTTTATTCCCTCGAATAAACTCCTTTTTAAGTTTTTGCGGATCCAACTTCTTAAATTACCTCAATTATTAATATACTTTAAATTGTACTCCAGCTATTTTATAACAGTACAATGTATTTATAAAAGGGTTGCCTAGAAATGAAATTATTTTTTGAAAATCTTTTTTAATGGGTATCAAATGCCCACTATTCGATGCCCAAGATGCGCACATCGTACACAATGTCGGTGTTTTTTGGTACTAAATCTACCATCCCTTTTGCGCCATAAGCTAATGAATAAGGAATTTCTATAAAAGCATGTTCTTCTGCTCGGATAACTTGCATTCCTTGATGCAAACCGTCCACGACGTTGTCGTTTTCTAAAACAAAACTAAATGGTTGGCTATCTTTGAACGAATTGTCATATAATTTACCTTTCGGTCCTTTGGTGTAAGCAAAATAATCGAAAGTAATGGTTTGATCTTTTTTAGGAAGCGCGCCAGCTTCGTTCGTTTTCCATCGATACACTTTTACTCCTTCTTCCAACACAATTGGTTCAACCCGGCTAATAATCTGTAGTTCGACAATTAAATCAGCATTAGGCGGCACAACGCCTTCATATCCAAATTCACCGTATCCTAAAGAGGCAGGAATCATAATTCGACCAACGTCACCAACATTCATTTTTAACAAGGCTATTTCCCAACCGTAAATCATCATCCCGATATTGGATTTTAATGGGACCGGTTTTCCTAGTTGTTTGTTCGAATCGTACACTTTTCCCGTTGCAATTCGAGCATCGTAATTCACCATAACCACATCATTTAGGCGAATTGGATTATTTTCATTTTTTTTCGACCATTCAATTCGCAAACCACCATTTAATTGCAAAACCATTTTATTTGGGGCGCCATTAATTGAATCTGGAAGCATTAAGTTTGATTTGTCAAAACCAAATGAATCTAGATTTCCAGCATCTACGACAAGGTTAGTATCAACAATACTATTTTGACCGTCCTCATTTGTCTCGGTATTGACCCCATCTAAATTACAGCTTTGAGCTAAAAATAGGAGAGAGGTGAACCAAATTATTGTCTTTACTTTCATTGTTCTATTCGGATTAATTCGATATCGTAAATTACGGTAGTTAAAGGAGGGATTTTGTCTGTATCGCCAACTAACCCGTGCGCAGCAAGACTTGGAATGATAAATTTCGCCCGATCGCCGGGACACATGTATTGAATTCCCTCGTGCAAGCCACTTTCAATGTCTGATTTTTCAACCATAAAACTCTCAGGACCTTTTATTTCAGAGGTATAACAAATCTGCCCATTTAATAAGGAGATCTCAAAATCTACGGTCACTACATCTCCAACTTTGGCGGTATCTTGCGATTCACTTTTAGAATAAACCATATAATGCAAACCAGTGCCTGTTTGCGTCATTTTCCAATCTGGATGAGTGGACAAAAAGAGTTGAATTTCTTCCAATTCCTCTTCTGCAAAGGTGGCATTCATATCACTTGATTCATCTTGGTTCCAATTTGCATCTGTGATGACCATTTCTGAATCATCCGCACCACATGATCCAAGGAAAATTAAGAGCGTAGGAATTACGTATTTCATTCGAAGTGAACTTTGTTATCTTCAACGAATTTAGGTAAAATCGTTACAAATTTTGCAATTGCTTCCTCAATTTTTCCGACAAATTTTCCGCCTGCCGCGTTTAAATGTCCTCCACCTCCAAAATGGGTTCGTGCAAGGTCGTTTGCAGGTATCGTTCCATTTGAGCGAAATGAAATTTTAATAATGCCATCGGACTCATGAAAAAACACGGCCAATTTTACACTTTTTAAGGAAAGAACTTGATTAACCAAACCTTCGGTATCTCCTTTCATTGGTGAAAACCTTTCTTGTTCGCCGCGTGTTAAGGAAAGATATCCTGTTTGAAGAGTTGGCAATACCACTAATTTTTCGAGCAAAGCAAAGCTTGTTAATTTAATGCGGTTTTCGGTGTTTGTATCGTATAAATTCTCGTGAATCACGGAATGATTTAGGCCATTTTTAATCAAATACCCAGCAATTTCATGCGTTCGTGGAGTGACAGAAGAAAATCGAAATGAACCTGAATCAGTTATTATTCCTGTGTAAATGCAAGAAGCAAGTTGATCGGAAATTAGCTGTAAATCACCTCGCGCATCGATTAAATCAAAGATTAGTTGACACGTTGAACACACGTTTTTGTCAGAAAAGACAAGGTCAACCATTCCTTCATCTGGATCACGGTGATGATCAATCATAATTTTGAAAGCCGATGAAGCTTCCAAGTAAGCGTCAACCTTGCCAATTCTTCCAGTTGCGTTATAATCAAGACAAAAGATCAGGTCGGCATTTTGCATCGCTTGAACGACAATTGCTTCATTTTCATCAAACGTAAGGATCGAATTTATACCCGGCATCCATTCCAAAAAGTGTGGTGCTTTGTCTGGGTGCACAATCGTAATGTTTGAATGAAATTGGTTTAAATAATGATAAAGCGCCAATGATGAACCAATGCTATCCCCATCTGGCGATTTATGTGCTGTAATCACAATCGACTTTGCAGCCTTCAGTTGAAGGTCCAACAATGCGAGTTTTTCTTTTGTATATACCATCTTATAAAATAAAACCGTCCAAGCACAGCTTAGACGGTTTAAAAAAAAATAATTAAAGAATTTATTCAGTTAAAATCCTAATTTTTCAGTTCTTCTATGTTCGATTAAAACCCCAACACAAACATTATCTGTATTGGTTAATTTTTTATCCGCACTACTTCCAGTTGAAGGCACTTTAACAGACAAATAAAATTTTTGAGTTTTATCCGTTGTAAATAAAACAAACGCTTTCATTGCATCATCAGCGTTGTCATAAATTACTTCTTTTTGACGTTTGATTACGGTGTTACCAGTTTCATCTTTCACACGTAAAATCACATCTTGCGCTAGTTCAAAATTAACACCTGCTGTGTTTGAAACATCTGAACAAGTGGACAATCTGTATTCAAAACCTTCGTAAGCGATAAAACTCATTTCATAGACTTTCCCTTTTTCAACGGCAGCGCTGCGAGATTGATTGTTCAAATTCCAAAGAACCGTTTTATCTTCTTTTGAAAACTGATTTAAACATAAATAATGCGTTCTATCACACTGAGCAATCGCTTGAATAACGATTAAACTCAATATAAAAACTCCTATAAATACTACTTTTTTCATGTTGGTTTATTTTGTGTATTTTAATCTTAGTTCCGTCGATTTTGCTTTAATTTTATCAAAAGCATCTTTCGTCATAATATAGGCACCACCGCCGCTAATCATCAAAGTTCCATCTTCGCTATTAGAAACTTTCGAAGAAGATTCTTGGAACGTCATGTTCTTTTCAAACACTTCGCTTAATGATTTTAAATCAGTAATCACGTCTGCTACAGAAGCATCATCACCATATTGCGTAATAAAATCAATTAAGTTTTCCATTACCACTTTTTGATCGCCAATTTTTTCGACAATCGGATCGTTGTCGCTATACGTTTTTACCAAATTGGTAATAATGTAAAGACTTTCGATGTAGCCCCCAGCCATGATTAAAGAAAGTTCAACTCCTTTTTGATTTTCTTCAAGATACATATAGCTATTATAATAGGTATCGTTGGAGATCGTAAAAAGAGAATCTGCATTCGCTTCATTGTTTTCAATTCGCTCCATTACGCCTTGGTCAAAAGCACCAGAAATACCTAACTCTTCTCCTAATTCTTCAATTTTCTTGAAGTATTTTAAGAAATCGATTCCAATTCCGAAGCAGCTCAAATAAGCCACATCCGCAGAATAAACACCAAAATTTAATGCTTTTGATTTTACATCTACGTAATTTTCTGAATTTTCCAATGAATTCACAAGGTTCATTTGTTGTTTACCACCTTGTAATTTAATGATTTCAAAAAGTTCGTTTGGAGTTGGTACTGAGTAATCTACCACTTGAAGAGTAGAATCAGCTGTCACCAAATCAGTCGAATCAATATCGACATTTTGAATTTCATTTTCATCAGACGACCCTGAACAACCAGCAACGAGGAAAGCAAAGGATGCTCCTACTAGGCTAACAATAATTTTATTTCTTTTCATTCATAAACGATTTACGTTCGTCAAATATACAAGTTTTTTTTACAACACAAAAAATCAAACGGTTAACTTTATTAATCTTCAATTAAATCGATGAGGCTAAATTTTTTAATTGTATTCTTTTAAACCAATAAATTATCTACTAACTGTTGATTTGGTCTGTTAAAGCAACGATTTTCGCTTTACGGTCGACCGATACATTTACCAAAGGTAATCGCATGTCTGCTTTCATAATTCCTAAATGCGCAAGCACTTCTTTTATTCCTCCCGGATTTCCTTCTGCAAAAAGGTGATTAACTATTGGCAGAATTTTATAATGAGCTTTTCGAGCGGCCTCCATTTCATTGTTCATGGTTTTAAGTACCACTTCTTTAAATTGTTTTGGAAATCCATTTCCTACCACAGAGATTACTCCATCACCACCCGCTGCTAGAATTGGTAAGGTAATGGCATCATCTCCAGAAATCACTAAAAAATCAGCAGGTTTTTCATTGATAATTTGCATGATTTGTTCCATACTTCCTGAAGCTTCTTTGATAGCGATGATGTTTTTACACGCATTCGCCAGACGAAGTGTGGTTTCTGGCAGGACATTTGAAGAAGTTCTACCGGGTACATTATAAAGTATAATTGGTAAATGGGTGGATTCAGCAATTAATTTATAGTGCTGAAAAATTCCTTCTTGTGTTGGCTTGTTATAATAAGGTGATGCGGAAAGAATCCCATCTACCTTCGAAAGATCATAATTTTTGAAATCCTCCACCAAAGCCATTGTATTATTTCCACCAATGCCAAAAACAATCGGCAATTTACCTGCGTTTTCTTGACAAACGGTGTCTAAAATTAATTGTTTTTCACTTTTAGAAATCACGGGCGACTCACCAGTCGTTCCTTGAACAACCAAGTAATCAACTCCTCCATCAATTAAAAAACGAGTTAGACGTTTTAGGGCATCCAAATCAATTTTTTTTTCGCTGTCAAAAGGCGTGACCATTGCAACGCCCAATCCTTTAAATTTATTTCTTTCCATGTTGGCTTAATAATTTTATTTGTTGTGTTATCATAGGGATCAATTCTTCGTTATTCCAATCGCCTTCAACCGACAAGTCATATAGGAAAGATCGTTTCGAATTTGAGCGTCCGATCAAAAAACTTGCTTCGATTTTTTCAATCATACCAGTGAAAATTGGATCATCATCTGACAAATCTATGATTAAATCAAATTGATGTTTAAAAAGCTCACGCAATTTATCATTCTTTATTTTTCCTGTTAAACTTATATCGCCCGAATGGATCGTATAATTATCGGATTGAATTTTCTCCACTTTTTTCTCACGTCTTTCGAGGTGAACGATTTTTGCGTGGATAAAAGCTTTGCGCACCAATTCTTCGATGTCATCGTTTTTCTCGGACGCTATCACCAAGACATTTTCATAGCCTTCGACGCTTTTTAGCAAAGGTTTTCTTGTAGGTCTCTTTTTTAAAGTCGCCTTTTTCAAGAATAATTTTTTGATCCAGTTTAATCCTTTCATAGTTAGATCATTGCTAAAAATTCATTTTCTGTTAAAATTTTGATACCCAAACTTGTTGCTTTCGCTAATTTGGCTGGCCCCATATTATCGCCAGCTACTAAGTAATCTGTTTTTGCTGATATGGATCCAGAATTTTTCCCACCATTTTTTTCAATTAGTGATTTTAATTCATCCCGACTGACGGTCTGAAAGACCCCAGAAATAACAAATGTCTTATCGACTAACAAATCGCTTATGTGTTCTTCCACAACGGTTTCAAAATTTAACCCTTGATTTATTAAACGGCGGATATTAATTACATTTTTTTTGTCTTCCAAGAACAAACGAATACTTTGTGCAATTTTTTCACCTACTTCGTCCACGGAAATTAGGTCTTCGTAACTCGCTTCCATGATCGCAGTCATGGTTTTAAAATGTTTGGCCAACTTTTTTGCGACCGTTTCACCTACATAACGAATCCCAATGGCAAATAAAACACTTTCAAAAGGGATTGATTTGGAAGCATTGATACTTTGAATGGCATTGTTTGCCGATTTGTCCGCCATTCTATCTAATTCGACAAGATCATGAAAGGTGAGTTCGTATAAATCGGTGTAATTAGTAACCAATCCTTTGTAATATAATAGGTCGATGGTTTCTGGTCCTAAACCATCAATATTCATTGCTTTTTTAGAAATAAAATGTTCGATCTTACCTTTAATTTGAGGAGGACATCCAAGATCATTCGGACAATAATGCTGCGCTTCGCCGTCTTTTCTTACCAATTCAGCCACACATTTGGGGCAATTTTCGATAAAATGAACAGGTTCAGCATTTTCTGCTCTTTTAGAAATATCTACACTAACAATTTTAGGAATGATTTCGCCGCCTTTTTCAACATACACGTAGTCATATAAATGTAAATCTAATTTTGCGATTTGATCGGCATTATGAAGTGAAGCTCGTTTTACAGTTGTTCCTGCCAAAAGCACTGGATCCAGATTGGCCACTGGTGTGATTGCTCCTGTCCGACCAACTTGGTAGGTGACTTCTTTTAATTGTGTTGATACCTGCTCGGCCTTAAATTTATAAGCAATTGCCCAACGAGGACTTTTAGCAGTATAGCCCAAATCTTCTTGTTGTTCATACGAGTCAACCTTGATAACAATGCCGTCAATTTCAAAAGGTAAAATATGGCGTTCTTTTTCCCAATGGGTAATAAATGCCATGATTTCCTCAATCGATCCACATTTTTGAATCATTTTTTTGGAAACATCAGGAATTTTAAATCCCCATTTACCAGCATTTGCAACCGCTTCGGAATGACTTTGAGCGGTAATTTTTTCGCCATAGACACCATATAAATAGCAATCCAATCCACGTTCGGCCACTACCGCCGAATTGAGTGATTTCAAGGTTCCAGATGCTGTATTTCTTGGATTTGCATAAAGATCTTCACCTAATTCGGCTTTGAGTTCATTCAAGCGCAAGAAATTTTTGGTTGGAAAAAAGATTTCTGCGCGAATTTCAAATTTTTGAGGATAATCACCTTTTAGACGCAATGGAATAGTTTTAATGGTGCGCACATTGGTGGTTACTTCTTCTCCTTTATTTCCATCTCCTCGAGTGACTGCTTGTGTTAATTCGCCATTTTCATAACGAATCCCAATGGCTACACCATCATATTTCAATTCGCAAACATAGGTTGGGGGAGTGGTGGACAGTTTATGAATTCGGTTTTCCCAATCGATAATCTCAGCTTCTGAATAGGTATTGGAAAGCGAAAGCATGGGATATTCATGCACCACCGATTTAAATTTTTTGGTGATATCGCCACCAACGCGTTTAGTTGGACTGTTTTCTACCGCAAATTCGGGATGTTCAGCCTCTAATTTCTCAAGTTCTTTTAATAATTGATCAAAATCGTAATCCGATATTTTAGGATCTGAGAGCACATAATAATTATAGTTATGTGTTTCAATTAAATCACTTAATTCGATAATCCGCGTTTTAATTTGCTCTTTGTTCATTTTCAATACTTTTAAGTCGATCAAATCTTCAGTTAACATTATGAAGGTGATTTTTTATAAAAATAATTAGTTTTTCCATTTTAAACCTTTACAGCTCTTGTAATTTCTCTTTTTCCAATTGGGCCTGGTAATCCTTCTACCAAAAAACCAAGTGATTTCAAGACCCTTTTAAATTCGCCTTGAGCGCAATAAGTGACCAAAACTCCTCCAATTCGCAAAAGATCATACATTTTTTTTAAACTCACCTTGGTCCACAATTTAGGTTGAATTTGGGGAGCAAAGGCATCAAAAAACACAATGTCTATCTCACTAATATCATTCTTAAAATCAATTAAATCAATATTTTGTTTCGTAAAGTGAAAGTTCGAATTAATTTCAATCAATTCGTTCCAAGCGGATTCATGCAGTCGATAATATTCTTCTGAAAAATCAGTTATTTGTGCCGTTGTGGGATGATCTAATTCTTCAATTAAATCGAATGGCAATGGATATTTTTCAATGCAATGATAATTGATTACCTTCTTTTTTTCTTTCGCAAATTCAAGTGTGACTAATGCATTTAAGCCTGTTCCAAAGCCCATTTCAAAGACTGAAATTGATTTTTGAGCATCAAAATAAGCCAAGCCACAGTTGACAAAAATATGACGAGCTTCTTGCAAGGCCCCATTGGTTGAATGATAGGTTTCATTAAGTGAAGGAACAAACAAAGATTTAGAATTGTCATTCGTCACAATAATTTTTCTATTCATTAGTTTTATATCTTTGTTCAAAATTACAAAGTTATGTCACGTTTATTTGTCTTCGCACTTCTGATTGGATTAGTTATGAACACCAGTTGTGAACGCTGCATGAAATGTACCTATTCGTACACCGAAACAGTTATTATAACTACCCCAGATGGTGAGGAAGAGTTAAAAACGGAAAAAGAAAATTTAGTTTTATTAGATGCTGACGGTGAGGCCTATTCGAGCGAATGTCTGAAAAGAGAAGAATACAAAGGAAAAGACAGTCCTTTCACCATCGAAACATACTACCAATTAGAAGCTTCTAAAACAGATTTAGACAATTATCAATACGAATGCGTCGAACAATAAAAACGACTTAGTCAATTTTTATTTTTAACGACTCGATTAATTCGGTTGGTGCAAAAGTTGGTTTCATTGTATCTTTTTTAACAAATACCAAGGTTGTTTTTGCAGTTGTTAATAATTGATTGGATTCGTTATAAATTTCATAATCAAAAATAATCTTAAAAGATGGAATTTCTCTCATTATTGTTCGAATTGTTAAGAGGTCATCGTACAAGGCTGGTTTTAAGTATTTTACACTAAAATCAACCACTGGAAGCATAATTCCTTGCGCTTCGAGTGATTTATAACTAACCCCCAAAGCACGAAGCATTTCGACTCTACCTATTTCGAAATATTGGGCGTAAACTCCATAATAAACATATCCCATTTGGTCTGTCTCGCCATATCTGACCCGACTTGTCGTTTCATGTGTGAACATTATTTGTATCTTTGTTTCGTTTGGTTTTTGATCTCGGTCAAATTAATTCAAATTTCGGAATAAAACACAAAGTCTGGAATAAAAAATGAATTAATTTTAACAAGTAAAAAAAATTTAAAAAACAACATTAAAATGATTTTTTTTATAACTTTTTTATGTGAATATTTGTTGACAAGTTTGAAAGCTTGTTGCGAAAATTAGAATTGTTGAAATATTATATACCCCCTGCTTGAATGAAGAATATAAAAAATCATGAATCAATCTGGGAAGATTGCCTGAAAGTTATCAAAGATAACATTAGTTTGCAGAGTTTCAAGACATGGTTTGAACCGATTGTCCCTATTCGGTTTAAATCAAAAGTGTTGACACTTCAGGTGCCTTCTCACTTTTTTTATGAGTGGTTAGAAGAACATTACATCGACTTACTTAAAAAAGTCATTAAAAAAGAAATTGGTGTAGACGCAAAGCTCGAATATTCCATTATTATGGATAAAAGTGTGGACAAAAAAACGCCTTACACTGTAAAATTGCCAACTTCGAGTAAAAAGAATTTATCGAATACACCGCTTTCAATGCCTTTGAATATTGGTGATAATCCAATTCGAAATCCATTTGTGATACCTGGACTTAAAAAGGTCAATGTCGATTCAAATTTGAATCCAACTTATTCGTTTGATAATTTTGTTGAAGGAGATTGTAATCGTCTTGCGCGCTCTGCTGCTTTCGCTGTTTCAAATAAACCAGGGGGAACAGCATTTAATCCTTTGCTAATTTACGGAGGAGTTGGTTTAGGAAAAACTCACTTGTCGCATGCAATTGGAATTGGAATAAAAAATCAGTTTCCTAACAAAACTGTACTTTACACGCAAGCCGAAACTTTCACGCGTCAATTTATTGATTCGATTAAAAATAATACGACCAACGATTTTATCAATTTTTACAAACTGATGGATGTGTTGATTATTGATGATGTTCAGTTTTTTGCAGGTAAAGAAAAAACGCAAGATGCTTTTTTTCACATTTTTAACCACTTACATCAATCAGGTAAACAATTGGTGTTGACAGCTGATAAAGCGCCGGTTGAAATGAAAGGAATTGAGCAACGTTTATTATCTCGTTTTAAATGGGGATTATCTGCCGATGTTCAACCACCAGGGTTGGAAACTCGGATTGCGATTTTAGAGAAAAAAATCTACGGAAACGGAGTTGACTTGCCGCCAGATGTATTAGAATATCTTGCTTACAGCATTAATACCAATATCCGAGAAATGGAAGGAGCATTAACCTCTCTTATTGCACAAGGATCATTGAATAAAAAATCAATTACTATCGACTTGGCGAAAAAGATGATTGACAAATTTGTCAAAAACACCGCACGCGAAGTTTCCATGGATTATATCCACAAAATTGTTTGTGATTATTTTAATTTACCAATTGAGTTGTTAAAATCGAAAACACGTAAACGAGAAGTGGTACAAGCCCGTCAAATTGCCATGTATTTTGCTAAAAAGATGACCAAATGGTCGTTGGCAAGCATTGGGGCGCAATGTGGAGGAAAAGATCACGCAACGGTTTTGCATGCGTGCAGAACGGTGAACAATCTGGCCGAAACGGACAAACAATTTAGAGGTTATTTAGAAGATCTCGAGAAAAAATTAAATGTGAATTAATAAAAAATGCCTCAATTCGTTGAGGCATTTTAATTTTAAGAATGGCATGAAAGTGTTAATGGTTTGTTTAGGGAATATTTGTCGATCACCTATCGCAGAGGGAATTCTTAGGCACAAAGCTACAAAGCGAGGGTTAAATATCGAAGTGGATTCGGCGGGCACGAGTAGTTTTCATGCAGGAAATCCGCCCGACCTGCGAATGATGATCACCGCTCGAAAAAATGGGATAGACATTACAGATATACGTTCAAGGGTTTTTGTTAAGGAAGATTTTCGAAATTTCGATTTGATATTTCCCATGGATCAATCCAATGAGCGCAATATCCTGTCACTCGCCGAAAGTGATGAAGATCGTCAAAAAGTAAAATTGATTTTAAACGAAATTGATCCAACTTCCAACGCACAAGTTCCCGATCCTTATTATGGAGGTGACCATGGATTTCAAGTGGTGATTGATTTATTGGACAAGGCCATTGACAAATTTCTAAATCGATTGGATGGCCAAGGGTAAATTATATATTATTCCAATTCCTATTAGTGAAGATAATTTTGAGCGGGTGCTCCCCAATTTTAATCAAACAATTGTCAATGAATTGAGGCATTTTTTGGTTGAAAAAATCAAAACAAGTCGCCAGTTTTTGCGAAAAATGAATCCAACCTTTCCAATCGACGATTGCCAATTTTATGAATTGAATAAACACGATGACTATTCCTTTCAAGACGAAGTGATTCAGCATTTACAAAAAGGAATCGATGTTGGAATTATGTCCGAATCTGGTTATCCTGGGGTGGCAGATCCCGGAACGACTTTTATCGCCTTGGCGCACACCCATCAAATTGAAATTGTTCCATTAATTGGTCCAAGTTCACTGCTGTTAGCCTTGGCGTGCAGTGGAATGAACGGTCAAGGGTTTACCTTTAATGGTTATTTGCCAAAATCAGATGCCGAACGGAGTCAAAAAATCAAGGAATTAAATTCAATTATCCAGAAAACAGGCTTTGCCCAATTATTTATTGAAACGCCGTTTAGAAATGAGGCCATCTTTCAAGATCTACTGACGCATTCCAATCCAACTTTGCTATTAACCATTGCTTATGACATTACAGGAGCAAAACAATTTATTCGAACCAAATCAATTGGCGAATGGAAAAAACATCCCTTTAAATTTGACAAAACACCTTGCGTTTTTGTCTTAGGAAAAAGTTAAAAATTGAAATCACACGAAAATAAAAATCGAAAAATGAAAACAGAATTAAAAATATTCAGAACCTCCCGTTTAAACATCATTGAAATGATTAATGGACTAAGTTTAGATGCGATCAATAAAATTCCAGCTGGTTTTAATAATAACATCGCATGGAACATGGGTCACTTAGTTGCCACGCATCGCGGTTTGGTTTATAATTTGGCAGGAATTGAAAGCGATTTAGACAAGGATTTTATAGTCAAATACAAAAAAGGCTCAAAACCAGAAGGCCCGATCGATCAAGCCGAATTTGAATTTATTACCACCGCTTTACTTAACCAAGTGGATGCTTTAGAAGAAGATTTAAAAAACAAAGTATTCCAAAACTACACGGCGTATAAAACCTCTTATAATTTTGAAATTACCAATATGAAGGAGGCGATTCAATTTAATAATCTTCACCAAGCTTTGCATATTTCAGCCATCATGGCAATCAAACGAAACTTGTAATTGCTACTTGAAATTAAGAAATTAACCTTATCTTCGAAATTCAAAACGCCGTTAAACTAAAACTTATTTCATGAAAAAAATTGCGAATATATTTCCTTACTTAGTTGTTTTTGGACTACTCATCTTTTCTCAAGCTTTGTTTATGGGCAAACAGAAGATGAATACATAAAGGAGATTGTTGCGAATGGCAATGCAGGAAAAAATAAAAAGGCATTAAAATTATGTGACGAATTAATTGCTAAAAATCCAAAATCAATTCTCGCCTACCAAAATAAATGTACAATCTACAAAAACATGGGTGATTATTCGCAAGCTTTTAACGCTTTAATTCAAGGTTTGACAGCAAATCCAAATGCGCCTGAATTGTATCACGAACGAGGTGTTTTTTATCAAAATGCCGCCAAAACGGATGCAGCGATCCGGGAATATAATTTGGGAATAAAATTCGCAGAAAACGATACATTGCGAAATTCGATCATCATTTCAAAGGCTACAGCCTATTCAGATTTGCGCAATTTAAAAGAAGCTTAATTCTATGGATATGGAGCGTTTTGTTTTTGATTCGACATCGAATTGCATGAATTTGCGGTGATGCCAGATCATTTTTATGGTATTTTGGAAATTGTTGTCGGTGCCCCCGCGTGGTCGCGCCGAAGACATTGGGTGATATGATGATGGCGTTTAAATCAATTACCACCGTCGAATATATCAAAGGCGTCAAAAATTTAGGATGGCAATCGTTTGAAAGAAGATTATGGCAACGAAATTATTACGAACACATCATCCGAGATGAATTAGCGTATTTTTCAATTTCCAAGTACATTATCAATAATCCATCCACCCCCCAACGCTCAAATTTTCGCAATAATAAATCACAATATATGCCTAAAAAGGACGCAAAGTTGTATATTTGTTTTTAGTTGAAAATACAGAAAGATCATGGAAATTGTTGCGCCTTATAAGCCAGTAAATAAAGTACGAATTGTTACCGCCGCCTCCCTTTTTGATGGGCATGATGCTGCGATTAATATCATGCGACGTATCATTCAATCGACTGGTTGTGAAGTAATTCATTTGGGGCACGACCGAAGTGTGGATGAGGTGGTGAATTGCGCCATTCAAGAAGACGTTCAAGCAATTGCCATGACCTCTTACCAAGGTGGACATACAGAGTATTTAAAATACATGTATGATTTATTACATGAAAAAGGTGCTGGACACATAAAAATATTTGCTGGTGGTGGTGGAACGATTTTACCTACCGAAATTGCAGAATTACAAGCATATGGAATTACACGTATTTATCACCCAGATGATGGACGTGCCATGGGTTTGCAAGGAATGATTAACGATTTGGTGCAACGTGCCGATTTTCCAGTTGGAGATGTATTAAAAGGAGAGGTTAAAAAACTGGCTAATAAAGAGGTAACCGCTATTGCCCGCATGATTAGTGCAGCTGAAAATTTTCCTGAAAATTCAGTAAAAGAAATGGCTGAAGTGCATGAATTAGCGGCAAAAATTACAACCCCAGTGCTTGGAATTACAGGAACGGGTGGTGCTGGAAAATCTTCGTTGGTAGATGAATTGGTGCGTCGTTTTCTTCTTGATTTTAAAGATAAAACGATCGCCATTGTGTCTGTCGATCCATCTAAAAGAAAAACGGGTGGTGCTTTATTGGGCGACCGAATTCGAATGAATGCAATCAACAATTCGCGAGTGTATATGCGCTCGTTGGCAACACGCCAAAGTAATTTGGCACTTAGTAAACACGTGGCAGAGGCCTTGGTCATTTTAAAAGCGGCAAAATTCGATTTGATTGTATTGGAAACCTCTGGAATTGGGCAATCTGATACAGAAATTATGGATCATTCGGATGTTTCGTTGTATGTAATGACGCCTGAATTTGGTGCAGCTACCCAATTGGAAAAAATTGACATGTTGGATTTTGCAGACATCGTTGCCATAAATAAATTTGATAAAAGAGGAGGTTTGGACGCCTTACGTGATGTCAAAAAACAATACGTGCGGAATCACCAATTGTGGGAAGCTGATCCAGAATCATTGCCAGTTTACGGAACGATTGCCTCTCAATTTAATGACCCGGGAATGAATACCTTGTACAAGGCGGTGATGAATAAGTTGGTGGAGAAAACGGAAGGCAAAGACTTGATTTCTAAAACAACCGCTACTGGCGAAATGTCTGAAAAAATCTTTATAATCCCACCTTCACGCTCACGTTATCTTTCTGAAATTACTGAAAATAATAGAGGATACGATCAACAAGTTGGGGAGCAAACAAAAGTTGCGCAACGATTG
This sequence comes from Crocinitomix sp., assembly GCA_044361315.1. GTDB lineage: Bacteria > Bacteroidota > Bacteroidia > Flavobacteriales_D > Crocinitomicaceae > Crocinitomix. The sequence goes on from JBIKJA010000009.1 coordinate 107,383, forward strand.
TTTGGGGTATATAAAACCATCGAATCTGTTCTTGGCCAAGCGCCTGAAATGAATGAGTTAGGAATTTCAACGGATGGATTAACCATCAAAGAAAAAGATCAAGTTTTTATCGACCTTTTACTGAAAGAATTTGCCCGCACCAAAATGGACTTAGATGCCTATAATTGGCAACACATTCTGACGTGGGAAGCCAAGGTAAAAACCTATAAAGATCCGTTTTACGTCTTTAAAGTGCGGGACAAAGAAATTAAAATCGCTACGCATACCGAATCTTTATCTCACACCCAAGTACCAAAAATTGCATTGCCAAAATATACCGCTTGGGGCGATTTATTGCGCTGGATTCTCCAAGAAAATGTACCGGGTGAATTCCCGTACACATCTGGTTTATACCCATTTAAACGAACGGGTGAAGATCCAACCCGAATGTTTGCGGGTGAAGGTGGTCCTGAACGTACCAACAAACGGTTCCATTATGTCAGTTTGGGAATGCCAGCAAAACGCCTTTCAACGGCTTTCGATTCGGTGACTTTGTATGGAAATGATCCAGCCATTCGCCCAGATATTTATGGAAAAGTTGGAAATTCAGGTGTTTCTATTTGCTGTTTGGACGATGCTAAAAAATTATATTCAGGATTTGATTTATCAGATGCTTTAACTTCGGTTTCCATGACCATTAACGGGCCTGCCCCGATGTTATTAGGCTTTTTCATGAATGCGGCCATCGATCAAAACTGTGAAAAATACATACTCGCCAATAATTTAACGGCAGAGGTAGAAGCTAAAATTGCTGAAATCTACCGTGTTAAAGGGGTTACTCGTCCTGCTTACCAAGGCGAATTGCCAGAAGGAAACGATGGGTTAGGCTTGTTTTTATTGGGCGTAACAGGCGATCAAGTATTGCCAAAAGAGGTATACGAAAAAATAAAAGCAGAGACCCTTTCGCAAGTTAGAGGAACCGTGCAAGCGGATATTTTAAAAGAAGATCAGGCACAAAACACCTGTATTTTCTCCACCGAATTTGCGTTGCGATTAATGGGCGATGTACAGGAATATTTTATCGATCATAACGTCCGTAATTTCTATTCCGTGTCAATTTCAGGATATCACATCGCAGAGGCTGGGGCAAACCCAATTACACAATTGGCGCTTACCTTGGCAAATGGGTTTACCTATGTCGAGTATTATTTGAGTCGTGGAATGGACATTGATAAATTTGGACCGAATTTGTCCTTCTTTTTCTCGAATGGTATCGATCCAGAATATGCTGTAATTGGTAGGGTAGCACGCCGAATTTGGGCAAAAGCGTTGAAAAATAAATACAAAGCCGATCCGCGTGCGCAAATGTTGAAATACCACATTCAAACCTCTGGCCGTTCGTTACATGCGCAAGAGATTGATTTTAATGATATTCGCACAACTTTGCAAGCATTGTATGCTATTTATGACAATTGTAATTCCTTGCATACCAATGCGTACGACGAGGCAATTACCACACCAACCGAGGAATCTGTCCGTCGTGCAATGGCAATTCAATTGATTATTAACAAGGAGTTAGGATTAACACAAAATGAAAACCCAATTCAAGGGGCATTTATAATTGAAGAATTAACGGACCTTGTGGAAGATGCCGTTTTATTGGAGTTTGATCGATTAACAGAGCGGGGCGGCGTGTTAGGTGCCATGGAAACCATGTACCAACGCAGCAAAATTCAAGAGGAAAGTTTGTACTACGAAACCTTAAAACACAACGGCGAATTTCCAATCATTGGGGTTAATACGTTTTTGAATAAAAATGGCTCACCAACCATCGTTCCAGCCGAGGTTATCCGTGCAACTGACGAGGAAAAAGCCTATCAAATTACCATGTTGGAGCAACTTCACAAAGCACATGCAAGTAAGGTGGATGCACAATTAAAAACCATCCAAACCGCAGCCATACACAACGAAAATATTTTTGCACACCTCATGGAAGCTACCAAATTCTGTTCGTTAGGGCAAATTACGGCTGCTTTATTTGAGGTTGGAGGACAATACCGACGTAATATGTAATACCGAAGACACAAATAATATAGTACAATGTCAATTTCATTTCACTATTTATTTGTAGTTTCGGCATTAACCAATCTAAAATTATAAAATAGAATAGCCTTTATTGAGTGGATGAAAGACCATGAGCAATTAGATGATGTGTGTGTAATGGGGGTTAAGATCTAATTGTATTATATGTTTAAAAAATTTTTAGCGCAAAATAAGAACTCGATCATACTAATTGTTGGCTTAATATTGATTTGGGGCATCATCCTTTTTATTAAGCGCGATCAAACCAGTAAATTATTGGCAAATCCCCAAGTTGGGCAAGTGTATATCTTTCAAGAAGGTGAAAAATTTGCCCCAATGCGTTTGGATAGTATTGTTGACAATAAACGCTTTATGCGTAACTATGCCTATTTATTTGCCGAGTCAATTCCTCCCAGAGAAATGATTTTAGCCAATGAATTTGACCTCCAATTTTTTGCAATCTACGAAAAGTCCGAGCTTGACCGTTTGTATGAAAAAGGTAAATTAGTTCGCATTTATCCATAAAAAAAATAGCCCGCTATGAAAACATAACGGGCTATCAAATTATAATTCCTGAATGACTAGGCTGTCACTTTTGCTTTTGGAGCAGCAGCGAGGATTTCATCACTTGCATTTGATTTAAATTGTTCAAAGTTTGCATTGAACTTATTGGCTAAGATGCTTGCTTTTTCGTCGTAAGCTTCTTTATTTCCCCATGTATTTCTTGGGTTTAAGATTTCAGAAGGAACGTTTTCACATTCATTTGGCATTGCTAAACCAAAAATTTCGTGGGTTGTATAACCTACATTGGCAAGTTTACCTTCTAAAGCAGAAGTAATCATTGCACGGGTGTATTTTAAGCTGATTCGGTTACCAATTCCGTATTCACCACCAGACCAACCTGTGTTGATTAACCAAACGTTTACTGAATTTTCCGCCATTTTTTTACCTAACATTTCGGCATACGTTGCTGGATGAAGTGGTAAGAAAGGAGCTCCGAAACAAGCAGAGAAAACTGTTTGTGGTTCTGTAACACCTGCTTCTGTTCCTGCTACTTTCGCTGTATATCCTGAAATAAAGTGATACATTGCTTGACCAGCCGTTAATTTTGAAATCGGAGGTAAAATCCCTGAAGCATCCGCAGTTAAAAAGAAAATATTTTTTGGAATTCCACCTTTTGATGGTACCATGATATTATCAATAAAGTGGATAGGGTAAGAAACTCGTGTATTTTGAGTGATAGAAGCATCGCTGTAGTCAGGAGTAGTGGTACCGTTTACAAAGCCAATATTTTCTAAAATTGCACCAAATTTAATTGCATTATAAATTTGTGGTTCTTTTTCAGCAGATAAATCGATGGTTTTGGCATAACATCCTCCTTCAAAATTAAAGACACCTTTTGCCGACCAACCATGTTCATCATCGCCAATTAAATGTCTGTTTTCGTCAGAAGATAAAGTTGTTTTACCTGTACCAGATAAACCAAAAAATACGGCAGTATCACCATCTTTTCCAACGTTTGCAGAGCAATGCATTGACAATACATTTTTCTCGTGAGGTAAAACAAAATTTAGCACAGAAAAAATTCCTTTTTTAACCTCACCTGTATAACCTGTACCACCGATGATGATCATTTTATCGGTGAAGTTAAGAATCGCAAAATTATGTTGTCTTGTTCCGTCGATAGCAGGATCTGCCATAAAATCAGGCACACATACAATATGCCAATCCGGGGTAAAATTTGAAATTTCTGCATCCGAAGGGCGCAAAAACATGTTGTAAGCAAACATATTTGCCCAAGGTGTTTCTGTTACCACACGAATATTTAAACGATACGTTTCATCTGCACAAGCGTAAGCATCTCTCACATACAAATCACGCCCATTAATATAAGCTTTCATGCGGTTATAAAGGGCAACGTATTTTTCTGTTTCAAATTTTTTGTTGACTTTTCCCCACCAAACTGCGTTTTCCGTTTTTGCGTCACAAACGATAAAACGATCTTCTGGAGATCTTCCTGTAAATTCACCTGTTTCGATTGCAAGAGCACCTGTATCAGTGAGAACACCTTGTCCATTGATGATGGTTTCCTCTACTAATTCTGAAGGAGTAAGGTTCCAGTAGCAATTCCCTAAATTCTTTAAGCCAATTGATTCTAATGAAGCATTTTCTGCTCTTTTTCCATAATTATTCATGCGAAAGTATTTTAGCCATTTCTATTTAAAAGAAGACAAAAGTACAATTTTTCATCGGTTTGCCGTCAAATTTTGTGGCTTACTTTTCACCAAGATATTAACCGCACGCCAAAAAGCATTCACATTTTATGGCAGAAAAGGATAATTTTGGTCAATTATCACAGGTGGTTCAACGGTGGTTTGATCCACGTTTATAAAGGATGAATTCCAAGATTTTTATCCTTGAGTAATTGCATTTTTATAATCGAATGAAAATCGCGGTTAGTTTCTTGTTTGATTAGAAATTTTTGGAAATTTTCTATTTTTCTTTTTAAAAGAAACCGATGAATGTAGCCAAATCCCTCGTATTGGCCATTTTTTATCGACACAAAACTTGATTCGTTCGAACTTCTGCCTTTGTCCACAATTAAAAAGCTTTTGCCATTAAAATTTAAGGTTAGCATCAGTTTTTCAACCCGACCATTGTAATTTTCTGCCGATTCTTGTCCTACACAAGCCCCTTTACATTTTTTAATCGAGTGATTAAAGCAAGCCCCCACACGCGTATCTAAATGACACATACGCTGGCATAAATCAAATTCTTCTAAATAGTGCTCCAAGTATTTTTTTCCTATCGACAAAGAAGTGAACGTTACCAAAGGAACCTCGGTAAGGTTGTTTTTTTTGACATGGAGATTTTTGTAGCCATTTTGATCGCTATACAAAAACAGGCCATAATTGAATTGTGTATTTCGCTGAGCGACGTTATAAACGGGCTGATTTAGTTTGATGGCTTCGGATTCTTGTAAAAGGGCAATTAACTCGCTTCCTGTCAACGCATGGTCGATGTAGGCAATTTTTTCCCGCATTTCCGAGGCCTTGTCTGTTTTATTGTTTTTTAAATGTTGCTCAACACGCTTTTTTAAGTGGATGCTTTTTCCAATATATATAAGTGTTCGATTGACATCGTAGAATTTATACACGCCAATTTTATTCGGAATCTCATCAAGATCATTCACATCAAGGCTTGGATTGAGCAATTTAGTATCCAATTCTTTTTTGATGAAGTTGCCTAATTTCCCTTTTGATTTGTTATGAAGTAAGGTAAATAATTGACTGGTAGCTCGGGTATCGTCAATCGCTCGGTGATGATTGCTTAAATCAATTCCAAGTTCTTGTGTAATGTTTTTTAAACCATAAGATGCTAAGCCGGGAATTAAAATGCGTGCGGTTTGAATTGTGCACAAATGATCCATCCTGAAATCATATCCCAACCGTTTGTATTCGCGGCGAACAACGCCATAATCAAAACTCACATTGTGCGCAACGAAAATGGTGCCTTTGGTAAACTCAATGATTTGTTTGGCTACTTCATAAAATTTTGGCGCATCAAAAACATCGTTGTCGTGAATGCCTGTCAAGCGGGTAATAAAAGGTGAAATTCGTTGTTCTGGATTGATGAAGGTGTGAAAGGTGTCGAGTTCTTTTTCCCCATCGTGCAATATTATTGCAATTTCAATAATTTTTAGATTTTTTGGTTGTTCACCAGTTGTTTCAATATCAATTATTGCGTAGTTCAAACTTTCCGATCATTAAAGGTGTAAAACTATTGATTTTCGATTAAACTGTTTAGGAATTGAATGTTTTTTTTGTTGTTTAATTCGCCTGCCCCCTCGTGTTTGAAAATTAGTTGCCCTTTAGAGGTTATGATACAAAGGGTTGGATAACTTTTTATTTCAAAAAAAGTAGGATAACATGTGGTTGAATACAAAAAATCGTATTTCTTATCCAAACCTGAATTTTGGATAATCTCCGTACTTTCTTCCGTGACCGCGAGAAAATAAAAATCGTCTGGATAAATGGCTTGTAATTCTTTCATTTCGGCTAGTTCAACCCGACAGGATGGACACCAAGTGACACAGAATCGGTTTTTTTATTCCCTAATCCCAACCAAGGAAATTTTACTTTTTCGACTACTTCAAGTAACCCTTTGGGTTTACTTTACGTCTATACGCTAACGGGCCAATTAGTCCATCAAGAAGTAATTACTAGTTCGAATACGGTTTTAAATTTAAACTTGACAAAAGGACTTTACATTGTTACTTTTGAAAATAATGAAAAATTAACTTCACTAAAAATGATCATCCAATGAAATATATACTAGGAATTTGCCTCATAGCAGTCTCTGTAATTTCCTGTAAAAAAAAGATGTTTATAACTATCCAAGCAGAAAACTAAAATTGGAATTATCGTTTTAATTGTACCTTAGCACACGTGACAGAACGAACGCCTACAATTAATCAAATTGCCTGTGTAAAAACACTTGAAGACTTGCTTTCTGCCTCTTTTTATGGTGATATTAATGCCATTTGTTTAACACGTGATTTAAAAGGTGATTTTTCTGAGTTGGTGGAAAAGTTGACCATTTACGGTAATATCACGGCGATAGACGAGGAGGACTTGTTGGAATTAACGCTGAGTGAGCAAGGTGTTTTGGCGCGTGATATTATTTTGAAAGATCTGAGAACGCTAGAAGCCCAAGGTGCATCTCCAATTCTTAATGTGATTCGGCAGTATGACCGCGATGAGGTGTTTCCCTTTTTTCCGACAGATGTTTATTCGTATCATGTCGATCGATCGCCGATTCCGCTTGCTACCTTTTTATGTACTTATCATGGTGCTGCGAGTGAAATTATTCCTAATTCACAAGCCGTTCAAAAGGTTTTGATTCCTGAAATTAGGGACGAATTGAAACAACTATATACAGGTGAAGACGAAGATTTTGAAGCATTTTTAACCGAAAATTTTTTCGATTTGCATTATCAAGCCGACCTTAATGCCCTGCCAATTAACCTCGGACTTGGTAATTTATGGAAAATTGCCTGTGAGTATCCCAACAGTGAAGTTCTTCCTTGCCTTCATCGCGCACCTATAGAAAAACCAGGCGAAAAGCGCTTGTTGTTGATTTGTTAAATGTGTGGGATTAAAAATAGTATTTCCTGTAACAATTTCGAATGGGTGATTTATAAACTAGAAATATTCAGTAACTTGGTGCCCAATAAATGGGGGATTGAAATGAGGGTGTTTGGGTTTTAAACGAAGTTAAAGTGGTTTTAATTGAACGGTTTTCTTACTAACAGATTGGGTTGATTGCATGATAAAATATTTTTGTTCTCGTCTTATTTTGAGCATTTTGGTATGTTCAAGTTTTTTATTTTCAACGGCATCGCATGGGCAAGATCAGTCGAGCACGATTGATTTAACCGTGGATTCGTTTAGAGAATTTACCATGCTTTCAAGTACCTTGGATGAATATCAAGTTTACTTTACTGGTGAAAATCATACGTTTACAACATTTAACACGCAATTCCAATTAAAATTTTTAAAGTATTTGCATCAAACTCAAAACGTAAAACATTTTATGTTTGAGCAAAGTCCTGGCTTTAGTTACATCATCAATAAAGTGGTAATTGAAGACAAAACAACGCACTTACATTTTTTAGATGAATTGTTTTTCTCACCGTTTTATGAAATGGTGAAGGAATTAAGAAAGTACAATGACACCTTGGCTTTGGAGGATAAAATTAAAATGCATGGAATTGATATTGAACGATTTCCAGCTTTTTCGATTTATGCCTTGAGTTTGATGGTGGATACCTTGGATAAAAGCGGGAGAGGTGGTCAAGTTTTTGAACAAATTAAAGCTTTGGCAAGTTCAGAATTTGCCGAATCAGGTCCTGAAGCTTTTTATTCGGAACCGAATGACGAATTTAATTTTGGATTTGGCGAAGTTAGTGCATGGACCTCTTTGCAATCGATTATTTTAGGCGCTTATGAATTTGAAAAAGAATTGCGCCCAATTTTAGGGAATGATAGCACGACTTTTTATTCGATTATTGAAAGTTTAGAAATAGGGCATGAGTGGTATATAACTGAATTGGATGGTGATGTAAAGTCGCCAATCATACGTGAGCGTTTTATGGCAGATGAGTTTTTAAGGGTGTACACAGCCGATTCGATTTCAAAATATTACGGCCAATTTGGCCGCTGCCATTTACACAAAGATGCACGAGAAAAAAATTGTTACGATTATTACATGAATTCGATTGCGAATCGGATTAACGAGGTTCACCCTTCGTTGAATAACGAAGTGATGGTGATTCCAATTTTTTACACCAAATCGCGTGATTTTGATAAAGAGGTGATTGAAAGTTTAGAACTAGAAACCCGTTATACGGAATCGGAAGAGAGTTTTATTATTGACTTAGCCTACAAAGGCGGCGATCATTCAATCGCAGGTTTTTACGAAAATTTGCCTTATGTGATTATCAGCAATGCCAAATCGGATATGTTTGATTTTGAAGCGTACCAATGGGGCGATGATGTTTCGGAAATTGTGCATTTAAGTGTGGGAGTGGGGTATTCGTTTTTAAATAAATTGAACAAACTAAATTTTAGGATGAATGAACTTGGTTTGGGGCAATTTAATACCCGAGTGCTTACCCAAACTTTTTCATTTGACTATTTTATTTTTGGAGAAAATGGATCATCGGTTTCATACAACCATTACCCAGAGTTTTCCAATGGCGATAGATTTACCTTAAAAGGCGGAAATTTTACAATTGGTGGAAATTACCCATTTGGTGGCAAGTTTTTTTTAACGGCAATTGGATTTGACATGGGATACGGACAGTTTAAATTAACCGAAACCTTACTTTCTGAAACTCCAAACTTGATCCAAATCGATTCAAAAAATAAAGTAGTTTACCGAAATGACCTTTTTACCTTGGATCCAAATATTCAGTTCAGATTAGCGTTACCTTTTATTGGTTTCCATGTTAAGGCTGGTTATGCCTTTGATGTTTCAGGAAAATATTGGCGTTTGGATAAACTAGCTACTAATTTCGCAAAAACGAGCTTTAGCGCAGCCTATGTGCAAGTAGGTGCCAGCCTTAATTTTAAAAATTGATTTTCGAACATTAACCGAATATCACGCTTTTTCAAATCGTCTAATGCTGATTTTCGCAATTTAGGCGAATGTAAGTTCCAGTGGAATTAATGTAATCAAATGATTTGTTGAATTAACACTAATTGTAAGTCAATTTTAATACCAACAGAGGTTTTTAGGGCGTTTCCCTGACAATCCCGACTGAAACGTCGGGATTGTCAGGGAAACGCCAACCGCTTTATCTTTTTTTTGGCGCAAATTCCAGCACAAAAAAGGATACCGCTCATGTCCTTAACGCTGCATTGGAGCAGGTTTTGCGCAAGGGCGGAGGTGGAAAACCCACAGGACCTTTTGGTGGGTGAGGCACTCGAAACCACTAAAAGCGGGCGAGGATTTGGAGCCGCAGACCGACCCTTACGATCCCGACGTTTCAGTCGGGATTGTCAGGGATGCGGCCAACTAATTTTTATAAAAGGACAAATTTACGGGTGTATTTTCGAACTAAAAACTGAGGCGCGCGCCCCACATGACACCCAATTGGTTTTGACCCCCAACATCTAACCAACCTGTATTTAAGTAGCGCGATTCGATTAACCCACTTAACCGATCGTTGATTTTTAGGGTGGTTCCCATGCCTAAATGCCACGAAATTCCGTAAACATCAGTGGTAAATTCTTTAAATTCGAAAAAACCAGTTCCGGTAAAAAAATAAGGGTTAAATGGTTGACTTTTAGGTAAAAAATGATAGGAGAATTGTAGGTTGGCGTTATGAGTCATGCCATTATTAAACAAAAAATCAGATTGTTGCCCAGCGACATACTCGATAGAAAAATTAAAATTTTGATTGATGTTGAAGCCTAAACGGCAGCCGTTCATAAACACAGCTTCGTAAGCAATATCATCAACAAACAAAAATGGTCCCATCACATAATCGACGTAAAACGGGTGGTCGGATTTTTTATTATTGGTATCTTGCCCGAAAGTTTTGCTGTTGATTGTTAACGTAATAACTAGTACTGAAAACAAAAATAAGGTCTTTTTCATGATTATTTTTTTTTATTATTTAGGTGTACTAAATTAATAAATAGACATTTAATTACAACATATTTGATGATTTTATCGCTGATTTGTAGAATTATCTGAGTAATTATTACACTAATATGCGCTTTACTGCAGTTGTGAGCAAACTTGAGAATATTTTAAGTGTTATATTTGTCTTTCGAATTTTAGTAGCATGAAAAAAATATATAATTGGTTGTTGAATACGTTGCCACGTCCTTGGCTGATTCGTTTGAGTTATGTATTTAAATTTTTTGCACCTATTGTCTACAAGGGAAATAAGGTTGAATGTCCGGTTTGTAAAAAATCTTTCCGAAAGTTTTTGTCGTATGGTTCTGCTGTAGCCCACCGAGAAAATGTGCTTTGCCCTTATGATTTAACGTTAGAAAGACACCGTTTAATGTGGTTGTACCTTCAAAATAAATCCGATTTTTTTACCAAATCAAATTTAAAAGTCATGCACATTGCCCCCGAGCAATGTTTCCACAAAATATTTAAGCATCAGAAAAATTTGGATTATACCACAGGCGATTTGGTTTCCCCAATTGCTGATTTGCATTTTGACTTGCATCAAATCCCTTTGGAAGACAATCAATATGAGATTATTTTTTGTAATCACGTAATGGAACACGTTACGGACGATTTAAAATGTATGCAAGAATTGCATCGAATTATGAAACCGGGGGGGTGGGGAATTTTCCAAGTTCCAATTGATACCAATCGAACGTCAACCTATGAAGATTGGTCAATTACAACACCGGAAGAACGCGAAAAACATTTTTGGCAATACGATCATGTGCGCTTGTATGGTACCAATTATCCTAACCGATTAGAAGAAGCTGGTTTTACGTTAGAAACAGTTGATTATGGCAAAGAAATTTCAACTGAATTATTTGACCGATATCGCTTACCAAAAGGGGAAATGTTGTATATCGTTCACAAAAAATAATTGGTTAGAATTTCACCAATTTTTGCGTGTAAACAATTCCAAGCGAAGTTTCTAATTTCACCACATAGACACCAGCGGCTAAATTAGCACCATTAATAATTGATTTACCGTTTACATCTTTTTGCTCATAAACAATATTTCCTGACACATCGTAAAGCTTTATGCTGTAATTTTCGGTGTATTTAGTTAAGATGGCAAATTCAGTTTGAAATGGATTTGGATAAATTAACCAATCGTTTCCATTTAGATCAGGATCTTTTGTTTTGGAAGGATCGCTTATTCCGTCAAACAAAGGTAAAATCAGTTGTGATGGTTGGTCAGGACTGAAAAAAACTTGCTGATGTGCCACACGTGCTTGGTATTCAGTGCCCTGAAAATTGTATGTTTGATTATCCTCAGGAGATCTTCTAAAAAAATCGCCTTCTTCAATCGGAATGTTTGGATTACTTTGATACCTTGGCCAATTGCTGCTGCTAATTAAGATTTTGATTTTATGTCCATGTCCAAATGTATACGCAATGGGTAAAAGATTAAATTCATATTCGTGCACTTCGTCAGAATTGATATTGGTATAAGGAATCGTAACATCTTCCTCACCCAAAGACAATTGGCGGGCATAATCCCGTGCACGGGCATTGACGGTGCCTTCTACCACGAATAATTCTCGTCCGTCAGGATAAACATCTAAAACTCGAATCATAAAATCGGTATCTGTCAAGCCAGAAGGACCAGAAAGTGGGGTGGAAGAGGCATAAATTATTGCTTTTGGAATGCCAACAATACTCAACGAATCTTGAATTGTCGAGGTTTCAAATTCGATCACACCAGGTCGATCCATCGTCACTTTAGCAAAATTGGTATCTGCATAATTTAATGGTCCTGCACTAATTCGATCACCCTGCGGTGTTGGAATGGCTAAATTTCCACCACCAATCGTATAAATCGGGTCATTTGGATCGTGGTCGTAACTTTTTACATTTTCAACTAGGGTTGGTGCAAGGGTATCCGCAGTTCCATCGCCGTGTAAATAAATTGGATAACAGCGCCATCCCATTTTTAAAGGAAATTCATTTGCGGATGCCCAATAATTCCCAACACTGGCATTTTGTGGTAAATCATCTACTGGTCCTGGCACATAATACCGAATATTTGGAATTTCTTCAAAATTAACGTTTGGTGAAACAGGGTTAGATACAGGATTTGTTCCAGGTTGTTGTAAAGTGGTATCACTAGGTAAGTCAATGACTAAAGGAATAATCAATCCATCATTATCCAGTTCGATTGGAACACCATTAATACCACCGAATCCCCCTAAATAATTAATAAAATCGGCATATGAGATATACGTATTTTGAGAAGGAATGCGAATCGAATTATCCCCGATATTTTGCCAAACATTACTTTCTGGTAAAAAAACCTTAGGCTCACCAATTAATTTAGTGGCATCATAATTAAGCAGGTAACGAAACCAGTTCACCAAATCGCCTTCTACCAATTCCGTTAAATTCGCCGAAACAGCATCGGTATTTGCCAAACGAATGTCGTAGACAGATTCAGGATAAACAATGTCACCCACTTCAGCCATGGAGATGGTCCGATGTGTCCAAGGTCCAATTACTATTTTCTGATTATTTTGAGTCTCTTGGCTGGTATTATTCATGATGTGGTTGTACGTTTCCAATTGCCCATCAATAAAAATATCCCACCAACCTGTTAAATGATACATGGGTAATTCCATGTTGGTGTAACGGTTAAATTGCCCATTTGGGTCCGATTCACCCAACGAATTTATAGGCGCAAAACTGGCATTGGCATCGGTGCGGTACATAAAATTAGGATACATCCCCGTATAACCATTTTCATCTTTTACTGTGGTGATAAAATCAATAGCCAAATTAATCACACTGTCACCGCTAATATTTCCATAATCAAAAATTGAATGCACATTATCTTGTACATCTAGATCCGAAGGAATCGTATCCACATTGTCTAATAGTTGCCCCGTCAACCAACCTTGCACCAAGGCCTGACGAAAAACGCCATTGTGTTGAAGTACTGAGTTAAAATGTTCGTTGGTGGCAACAATCGGCACCATTCCTTTTAATCCATCTTGCGAAATATCGTTTTTAAAGGAAGCTGCAGCTTGATATTGAGAATTTCCCAAGGCTGATGCACCAAACATTACGATTGATCCATTATTAACTTGGCCATTTGTTTCTAAAATTCCATCTCCATCTAAATCATAAAACTTGTACAAACTATCTGTTAAATAGATGATTGAGTTTTTACCATCCTCATGATAAATGCCATTTTTTGGATCCGTAAAAGCAGTTATATCTAATGGATGCCCGTTTTCAGGATGATAGGCGCTTTTGTCCCAACCATCGCTGTACATCGGTAAATAAACCCCTTCCGATTGATAACGTCCGCGCATGTCTTGAAAAGCATAGGCGTAGCCAAGGACATTTAAATAAACGCCAAATTCGTCATAATACCCTTTCCCATAAGGTGTTCGTGTAAAAACCATTGGCAATTGAAATTGGTTTGGATTTGGCATTCCGTTGAGCGAATCATAAACAAAAAGTTGGCTGCCTTTTGGGATGATTTGAATGACATACGAAGTATCTCCAACAACAATTTTTGTAGTAATTGAATCGGAAATAATTGGTAAATAAATATCTGTCGCCAATTTGATTCCATCTGGCATGGTAGTGTAAACCGTTGAGATAGTGGTGAATTCTGTGATGGTGTCTAATTGCCCATTGTTGTTGGATTGCCCAAAACCTCGAGAAATTAGGAAGAGTAGAGAGAGGAGTAGAATTTTTTTCATGTAATGTGATGGCTATCGATTAAAATTAAGATAAATCTATGATTTTTCTAGAATATTCGGCTCAAAAATCATGATGAGATTTTTCTTGAATTTTTGGAAAATTAAACTGTTCTTTTGTAAATTAAATTATTGAAAATATTGCCTTAAAATGGGGATGAATAAGCAGGGTTCGTAAGAAAATTTTGATCGGTTAAGGTTTTCAAGAAATTAACCAAATCCAATTTATCCTCAGGGGTAAGCATTAGGCCTGTTTCGGTGGTTGTATTTAAAGCGGGATCTGTGGTTGGGGAATGATGAACACCTGAATTGTAATGGTCAATCACTTCCATCAGTGTCGAAAAACGTCCATCGTGCATGTAGGGTCTTGTAACCGCTATATTTCGGAGCGATGGAACTTTAAATTTTCCTTTATCTAACGGATCACCAGTAACCTTTTGACGACCAATGTCAAGGATCTCTGATTGGTCATCTAGCCCATTGTTCATGTATTGATCATTTTCGAAATTGCTTCCACCATGACAATGCGCGCAATCGGCGCCAGACAATTCAGGTAAAAACGGATTATATTCGGTAAAAAACAGTTGCTGTCCTCGCTCTTCTGAGGCGGTTAACGTGGTTTTACCAGCTTTATATTGGTCGTATTTTGAATCATCAGAAACGATGGAGAACATAAATGCCTCTAACGCGAGTGATATTTTATAGGCATTAATTTCGGTGGTTCCAAACGCCTTGTTAAAATGACTTATATAAAGAGAATTCTGAGATAATTTATTAATAACGTTTTCTATGGTCTCTTTCATTTCCAACTCATCTTGAATTGGTAAAAGTGATTGATGCCGCAATAAATCGGAACGACCATCCCAAAAAAAGCCAATTTTATTCCAAGCTAAATTAAAGATCGGCATTGCTTGACGGGTACCGAGTGTTCCGTCCACACCTAATGAATACTGATTCACATCCGAGAACCCATCGGACTGTAAATGACAACTAGCACATGAAATTGACTCATCTTTTGATAAAAGTGGTTCGTAAAATAACATTCTACCCAATTCGACATTTGCGATCGTTAATGGATTGTCTGGAGGTAAAGTTGGTGCTGGTAAGGTATTATTTACCAATTTTATTTCATAGGGAGTTGCATCGTATGGAAAAATAGTTTTGTCTTTCTTACATGATACTACTAATAAACCTACTATCAAAAAGAAGCCTAATCTTACCATAACTCAATTTTTATTGTACGATTAATCTGTCGGTTGAAATTAATTCTTCTTTTTTGTAGATACTTACGGTGTACATTCCAGCCACCGGGATTTCAATACTCATTGGTTGATTTTCGTTAATCAAAATGGTATTAATCAATTGTCCTGCAGTGTTGGTTAATTTGATGGTGTATTGCTCGCCCGTATTACCCGCAACTTTAATTGTTACCGCATTTGTAGTTGTTGGATTTGGAAAAATACTCCAATCAAGGTTGGCAACTTCTTTTTCAATCGAAGCATAATAATTGCCAAATACGTAATCACGGAAATTTTCTAGTAATTTTAGAGCCATACCAGTCGACCCGTGTGAAAAGTTATCATCTCCCATTAGATCTATATCTCTTAAAGCACCTGTATAATTAGCGTTAAGATTTAGCTGCATAATTTCTCCTGACATTTCCGTATCAACTTCGTGTTCTTTGCTAAAATAATTTCCATTACCTAGGCCATGTAATGCAAAACCACCCACGAAATCTGTACCACCTGATCCTTCAATCACAGCAAAGCGATAACCATCTGTCCAACCCCAATGCATTGAAGGAGATTGCAATGCTAATGGATGCGAAGCCGGAAATAAGGTAGGATCACCATTGTTGATCGGTTCATATACACCAATATGAAATTTTATACGTTCAACCGAAGTCACATCGTAATTTCCTAATTCAATTAACGTGAATTCCTCTTCATCAGGTCTGACCAATGCAATAATATCGATGGGTACAATAGTTTCTATACCACCATCATGTATAATGCTGAACTTAGAAATGTAATATTCTAAACGACTTGCTTTAAAATCTTGTCCTAAGTTGTTTTTAGCGACCGCATCATATGCGAATGTTTCTAGATCTAGCTTGTGATTGATTTTTAAAACGACATCAATCTGTGCATTTGTTTTTGTTATAAATGCGAGGCAAGTTATAAAGGTCAGAAAAATGAACTTTTTCATAGGTAATTTTATTATTTAATTCTATAAATTTTTAAACTAAACTTTTGTAAATTCCTATTGAACAATTAACCTTTCAAGGGATAATAACTCTTCGTTTTTGTAGATACTCACGGTGTACAAACCAGCTACTGGTATTTCAACACTCATAGGTTGATTTTCGTTGATCAAAATGGTATTAATCAATTGTCCTGCTGTGTTGGTTAATTTTATGGTGTATTGTTCGCCTGTATTACCTGCAACTTTAATGGTTACCGCATTTGTAGCTGTTGGATTTGGAAAAATACTCCAATCAAGGTTGGCAACTTCTTTTTCAATCGAAGCATAATAATTTCCAAATACATAATCACGGAAGTTTTCTAATACTTTTTTCGCCATACCTGTCGATCCATGTGAAATAGCACCTCCAGTAAGATCAATATCTCTTAAAGCCTCGGTATAATTCGCATCTAATTTTAATAACATGATATCTCCTAAAATTTCAGTCACTACTTCTTGTTCTTGGCTGAAATAATTAGCATTGCCTAAGCCATGAAATTCAAAACCTTGATCTAAACCAGCACCAGCCATTCCTTCGTATGCAACAAAACGGTAACCATCTGTCCAACCCCAATGCATCGAAGGCACTTGTGGCGCTAATGGATGATCAGCTGGAAATAGGGTAGGATCGCCATTGTTTACCGGTTCATAAACCCCAATATGGAATTTTACGCGTTCTACTTCGCCAATTTCATAATTTCCAAGCTCAATTAATGTAAATTCTTCTTCTGCCGGTCGAACCAAAGCGATAATGTCCAACGGAATAATCGTTTCTACACCGCCATCGTGAATGATGGTGAATTTTGAAATATAATATTCTAAACGTGTCGCTTTAAACGAATTACCCAAGTTGTTTTGAGCCACAGCGTCCAATGCAAACGTTTCTAAATCAAGTTTATGATTAATTCGTAAGATAACATCATTTTGTGCATTCGAAGTCAAGGCTAAACCAACTAAGAGAAAGAAGAGTATTTTTTTCATAAAATTTTATTTTGTACGCTTATTTGATTCTACCAAATTACGTTTTTTTTTTCGAATTTGATGAATTTTAATTTTGAAATTCTTGCGTTCCTAAACTAATGCCGCATCACTTATTTCAGCATGGATTTCAGTTTATTCTATATCTTTGAGTTTGATTAAATTTAATGCGGATTGGATGATGAAACCTGGCAAACTAATTTTAGTTGTCGTTCTATTTTCAGGAATGGGATTGGTTCCATTCATTATTTCCGCTACGCATGGCAATTTAGCTGAAATTGAGCCCTATCAATTAGAGGTACCTGTTGGTTTTCCTACGCCTAAAATTCCTGAAGAAAATGCCTTAACTCAGGCTCGAATTGACTTAGGTAGGATGCTTTTTTATGATCCGGTGATGTCTGTAGATAGTTCTATTTCTTGTGCTTTTTGTCATGATCAGTCGTTGGCGTTTGCTGATTTTAGGCGAATTACCCCAGGCGTTGAACGCAGATTTGGTGAAAGAAATGCCCCAACCTTGGCCAATGTGGTTTATAATCCTACGCTTTTATTCGATGGACACCTTACATCGCTGGAAGAACAAATTTTAGTTCCCATTCAAGAACACGCTGAATTTGATTTTAATATTGTGTTGATTGGCAAACGACTGAGGAATAACCCGAAGTATGTTGAAATGAGTTTGAAAGCCTATAATCGAATGCCTGATCCTTATGTGATTACACGCGCAATTGCCTCTTTCGAACGAATTTTAATTAGTGGTAATTCGGCGTATGACCAATATGTGTATCAAAATAAAAAATCTACTTTATCGAAATCCCAATTAAAAGGGATGGATTTATTTCAGAATCAATTACATTGTACCAATTGCCACAGTGGGTTTAATTTCACCAATTTTACGACGCAAAATAATGGTTTGTACGAACATTATGCAGATTCTGGTCGGGCACGTGTAACTCTTTTGGTCAGTGATCGGGCAATGTTTAAAGTCCCTACTTTACGCAATATTGAATTAACAGCTCCTTATATGCACGATGGTTCGATTGCATCATTGGAAGAGGTGATTCTGCATTATGAAAGTGGAGGGAAAAATCACCTCAATAAAAACCCAATTCTTCAGCCATTTAAATTGACTAAGCGCCAACGGAAAGAATTGATTTCATTTTTAAAGAGTTTAACAGATCCTAATTTTTTAACCAATCCGGCTTATTCGAATCCTTTTTGATGTTTAATAAGAAAACCGAATAATCGGCAAAATCTCATGTGCGTTTTTAAATTCAACGAAATAAATTCCTTTTGGGAATTGACTGAGTGAAATGATTTGCCAAGTAGTTGAATTTAAAATAAATTCGTTACAAATCGCACCGTTTAAGCCGTAAATGGCACAATTAAAATTTTCAGTTAATGAATTATAAATCAATAATTCGCTTCCGATTATTTGAACAAAAGGTTGAATTATTTCAGCCACTTCAATTGTTTCAGCGTAAGCTGGCGCTGCGATCATTTGAACGGTAAGCGTATCGGTTAATTCGGGTAAAAGTTGATTCCAGACTTTGATTTGGTAAAATCCTGTATCAACCGAAATCGCTTCGACATTAATGGATAAAAAGGCATGATTTGAATGTGGACCGGCTGGATCCATTGTTCCAGTTGTTTCTCCTAGCGTGTAACAAAGCGGATAATCGCAAAGCGAAAATTCCCAACCCGCTGGGTGGTCAAAAGTGATTAATTCCCATTGGAAAATTACGGTTTCATCGGCGTGATTTGTAATTGCCGTATGCGCTGTTGTATAATCGTTGAGGTAAAAGGTGCGAACGAGGGTGTCTCCAGCTACAAATTCAAAATTTTGTGCATGCAAAAGTGTTGAATAAACAAAGGTTCCGAGCAACCACACCAATTTTTTCATTGCGCTTAATTTAGGTTTGTAAAGCGCCAACGTTATAACGTTGATCCGATTTTTTATGGTTCGCCATTTCAATTCCCATCGAAATTATTTTCCGGGTTTCCAATGGATGAATGATGGCATCTACCCACAAACGTGCCGCCGAATAATAAGGAGAGATTTGTTGGTCGTATCTTGCTTTAATTTTGTTATAAATTTCTTGTTGTTTCATTTCATCCACCTCTTCTCCTTGAGCTTTTAGCGATGCTACCTCGATTTGCATCAAGGTTTTGGCAGCAGCGGCACCACTCATAACGGCTAATTCGGCGGTTGGCCAAGAAACAATTAACCGTGGATCGTAAGCTTTTCCACACATTGCATAATTTCCTGCTCCATACGAATTTCCGATGATTACAGTGAATTTAGGTACCACCGAATTTGCCATGGCATTGACCATTTTTGCACCATCTTTGATGATTCCAGCGTGTTCTGATTTAGAACCCACCATAAATCCACTCACGTCTTGAAGAAAGACCAATGGGATATTTTTTTGATTACACACCATTACAAATCGTGCAGCTTTATCGGCTGAATCGGTGTAAATAACCCCACCAAATTGCATTTCACCTTTAGCATTTTTTACCACTTCGCGCTGGTTAGCCACAATTCCTACACTCCAGCCATTGATCCTTCCATACCCACACAAAATCGTTTGTCCATAATCTTTTTTGTACTCGGTAAATTCGGAATTATCCACAATTCGCTCGATAATGTTAAGCATATTGTATGGCTTAGCCCGATTTTCTGGAAAAATGCCTAATATTTCGTTTTCGTCTTTTTTTGGTTTTTCTGGTGCACTACGATCAAATCCTGCTTTTTCTTTCGCTCCCAACTTATCCATTAAGGTGCGAATAGTTTTTAAACATTCTTCGTCATTTTCAGCGATGTAATCGCATACACCACTAACGGCGGTATGTGTATGTGCTCCACCAAGCGTTTCATTATCAATAGTTTCTCCAATTGCAGCTTTTACCAAGTAGGATCCTGCCAAAAAGATGGTTCCCGTTTCATTCACAATCAACGATTCATCTGACATGATTGGTAAATACGCTCCGCCAGCAACACAACTTCCCATTACTGCGGCAATTTGTGTAATTCCTTGTGAGGACATGATGGCATTATTGCGAAAAATTCTTCCAAAATGTTCTTTGTCTGGGAAAATTTCATCTTGTAAAGGAAGGAAAACACCCGCGCTGTCCACTAAATAAATAATGGGTAAATGATTTTCCATGGCTATTTCTTGCGCACGGAGATTTTTTTTACCAGTAATCGGAAACCAAGCGCCAGCCTTTACCGTTGCATCGTTGGCAACAATGATACATTGACGTTTTGAGACATACCCAATTTTTATAACCACGCCTCCCGATGGGCAGCCTCCATATTCGGCGTACATGCCATCACCAACAAAAGCACCAATTTCAATGGTTTCTGTTCCAGGATCGATTAGTTTTTCAATGCGTTCTCGGGCGGTTAATTTACCCTTTGCATGATGCTTTTCGATACTTGCTTTTCCACCTCCGAGGTAAATTTTTTGCAATTTTTGCTCCATTTCCCCAATTTTCATTCGAATGGAATCCTCGTTTTTATTGAAATCAAGTTCTTTTTCGCTAACAGCCATCTGATTATAATTTGTAAAATTTACTGTTTCAAAGATACAAATTAGTGAATATAAACTGGTGATTAAATGAATCTAAAAATTACTAATTTCGACTAAATCTTGGGTGGTTTGATAAAGCAGAATTCAAGAGAATTTTAATTAAATCTAAAACCATAAAAAATTGAATTAATTTTGGATGTGTATTCATGATAAAACAAGAGAAAGATGTCGACAGGAATTGAAAATTATAATTTAAGGGTTTATGGACTTCTAGTCAAGGATGATGCTATACTGGTAACTGATGAGTTCAGAGCCGGGATGTTGATGACTAAATTTCCTGGTGGTGGCTTAGAGAAGGGAGAGGGTTTGGCGGATTGTTTGATTCGCGAATTTGATGAGGAACTGGCAATTAAAGTGGTTGTTGACGATTTTTTTTATGTCAATGATTTCTTACAAGTATCGCAATTTAATCCAAAAGATCAATTGTTAAGTTTTTATTATTTTGTTTCGTCGGATGAATTGACAAAGGTTCCAAAATCAATTCCAAAGGCTGAGCTTAAATTGGGTGAACAATCGTTTAGATGGGTAAAAATTACAGACTTAAACGCAAACGAATTTACGTTTCCGATAGATCGGATTGTGATTCGTAAGCTCTGTTCTATTTAAATTAAACTTTCTTAAGAATCAACAAAAAAAAAGGCTACCCGAAAGTAGCCCTTTTAATTTTTTGTGAGTTCAATTATTTTTGAACAACAATTCTTGTCATTTCAACTGTTCCGTTAACTGTAGTTTTTACGAAGTAAACACCTTCAGCAACGTTAGAAAGATCAATTTGGTTGTACTGAGCACCAGCAGCTAAATTTTGGTTTTCGATAGTTGTAACAACTTCACCTAAAATGTTTACTACTTCTATGCTTACGTTTGAAGCCTCAGTCAATTCCATTGTTAAGTTAACGATTCCGTTAGTTGGGTTAGGGTAAGCAGAGATAGAGAAGTTTTTAGCAACTTCTTCAGTGATTCCTACAGTACCAACTTTACCTTTTCCAGCATTGTTGATTTCTCCAGAAGGATCAACTAACATGGCAACTACGTGAAGGTTAGAAAGATCCCAATCTGGATTGATAGTTACATAGTAAGAATACCAGTATGGAGTTCCAACATTCATTGTAGCAGGTAAAGAAGCATCTACACCTTCGTAAGCGTTATCAGCAACAACACGAGCTACGTGATTGTAAACCATTTCAGAAGCAGGAACTGGATTTGGCGAAGTGTGCCAATCTCTTCCGTCACCGACTAATGGACCGTATCCACCACCTGCAAAATAGTTAGCTTGGTTGTAACCAGAACCAGTTCCAGTAACACCATCTTCAGTAACTACTCCTGCTAATCTCCAATCACCAGTTGTTTGAGTATCAAATACCGCTTTAATTCTGATTTCTAATTGATCACCGCTAACGTAACCAGCAACAGTAATTGCAGCAACTGGATTTTCAGTGATTCTGTCGTTGAAATTAACTGGAGCATCAGCAGCGTGTCCACCTTCAACACGATCAGCACATGCATACGGATATCCACCAAATCCTGGAAGAGATGCACTTTGAGTATCGTAGTAAGAGTTTGCCATTGGATCTGAATTGTGAATTGCAATTCCGATGAAATTAGGTTCATCTTCTTCTAATTGAGCAAATGTTACGAAACCGTAAGGGCAAAATCCACACCAAGTTCCTGTTTTTTCTTCAACAACAACATATTTTGTTGCTTGTCCAAAGCTTGTTGCAGTTAATCCTAGAGCTAAAGCTCCGAGTAAAAGTCTGTTTTTGTTCATAATTTATTTTTTAATAATTATTTATTTGGTTTTATAAAGATACGTATTTTTTTTACATCGCGCTGCTTTGAGTTAATTTTGTTTTAAATCATTCTTGAATTCCTAATTATCTGACGATTGGGGTTGTTTGTTGTGGTTTAATACGTAATTAATTTATTTATAGTTGTTTATATGATTTTAAAGAGCTTCGATTCTCTTTAAGTTTGGTTGTTGATTAGCCACTTTTTGGCGATCTTAACACCTTTTTGTGAAGATGTTTTGGGAATTGTTAAGAAATTAATTTTGATTTTGATAAATCCTCTAAAACACTTTAATGATTAGGCTAGTCTTTTTTTTACGTATTGTTCGATCCGCTTTATAAATTGACGTGGGGTAGAAGTCCGCCAATCGACTGCCTCCAATTCACCACCCATGAGAAAATAATAATCTAAATTATGATCGTTAATTTCTTCTTTCACGTGTTTTCGCACATTTAACATGGCGATCCACCCATTTTGTTCTTCTACTTCGTCAAACCACTCTTCATAATAATCGGTGTCATTTCCGTGAAAATTAAAGACGTTTTCACCCATCAAAATAAATTTATGGATTCCTTCTTCCATCATTAATTCAAGGACGTTGCGTTTTAATAACATAATGTCATTTTCTAACACATCATTCCATTCGCCAAATAATTCGATGATGCCAACGCCATCTTCGTAATCGCAATAAAGGATTTTTATAAAGAGGGTAGGCGATTCGATAGAGTCCCATTGTGGATGGATACAATAATTATAAATGGCATCAGTAAATTCAAATTCACTGTATTCACGCTCGTAAAACGGCGATTGAGGATCTTCAGAAGCTATATAAATTCCTCGCCAATTATAATATGGTTCGATGGTATGCACCGTACAAAGATAATACAGGTAGGTCAGATTTAAAAATTAAGTGTTCAGAAAATGAGATTATTTAGGTGGTGTTGTTAACGAAGTCACGGATTTGCAAAAGGGATGGAGTGGAGCTCTTTCAAAATGGGTTTCGAGCCACTTAACTACCATTTTGAAAAGCGGGAACGGAAGCCCGACCCCGACGCACCGAAAGTCTTTTACTTCTTAATTTTGTTTGTCGGGGATTTGCCCAAAAAAATAACATTAAATTGCACTGATTGTTAGTGTGCTCCTCGCTTTAAATCAAAAGATTTAATTAACTTTGCGCTAATTATTTAATTTATGAAAAATAACAAAAGAGTGAATGCGATTATTGTATTTATCGCGTTTTTAGGCGTATTATCAAGTTGTTCGGCAGATCGGACCCGCGAAGACAAAGTGGCGGCGATTATTAATAAGGTAGACTCACCTTTTTTAATTGTGAATACTTCACCAAAAAAATTGATTGAAAAATCGGGTGCTATGGATGGTGCTTTGCCATTTACACAGGCGATGTTGGTTGGGTTTTTTATTGATGAGTCAGTGACAGGTGTTGATTATGATACAGATATTCAATTAATTGTTGGGAAAGGGCAAAGTTTTTCGCCTGATTTTTACGGTATTTTTAAGTTGAAAAATGAAGAAGCGTTTAAAACCCTGTTAACAGAGGAGGCGAATGCTGAGATTCTTGAAAAAGACGGCTTTAAATACATGATTAAGGAAGAAGACATGTATGTGATGGTGTGGAATGAAGAATTTGTGATTGCGGCCAATATTGCAATGGATTTGTCTTCATTATTTGGTGGAGGATCAGGAGGGAATCAAGGAATGAAAGCGGTTGACAAGTGTATTGGTTTAATTACTGCTGCTGATGAAGGTGAAGTGAACGAAGATTATAAAAAATTTCTTGAAAATGGTTCAGATATGGCATTGACTTTTATGGGGAAAGGGTTTTATAATTACATGATGGAAATGTCGATGGGAGAAAATGAAGAGTTGGCGAAACAAAAAGAAACGCTTGAAGGGTTGAATTTGGAGATGTTTTTAAATTTTGAAGATGGAGCGATTAATTTACAAACCTTAACTCATTTTTCGGATAAATTGAAAGAGGAGCTTAATTTCTTTCAAAAATCGGCTATTAAATCATCGTTTTTTGCTTATGGCAATTCGGCGAATCCGATTATGACGATGGGCTTAAATCTTGATATGTCGAAAGCGTTGACGTATATTGAAGATCAAGACGGTGGAAAGGAAAATCTTGAACGAGAATTAGAAGGTTTTGGTTTAACGATTGCGGATGCTAAAAAAGGGTTAAGCGGTGAGGTTTATATTGTTGTCGATGGTGTTAATATGGTGCAAGAGGTGATTGACTATGGTTATGGTGAAACGTATACCATGAACCAACCAACGCCAATTTTTGCAATGATGGCAGGAATTTCGGATGCAAGTGTGATTGCTAAATTAATGGCAAGTGCCGATTCGTTAGGGCAAGGTTTGGTTAAAAAAGGGGATGCTTTTATGTTAGTAAAGGACAACATGCTTTTTACTACGAATGATAGTTTGTGGGCATTAAAAGTAATGAATGGCGCTACCTCTCAAATTGCTGATAAAGGGGGTGTCTTTAAGTCGACCCCAATTGGAATGTATATTGATGGTGCAAATTTTGGTAAAATTGCTGGTGTAGATGAATTACAAATAGTGACCGCTTTACTAAAAGAGGTGCGTTTGACTGGAAATTTGGATGAAATTAATTTGGCAATGATTTTCAATGATAAAACTAAAAATGCCTTACGAATTTTGACAGAAGCAATCGCTCCATTTACGGAAGAACCTGCGACCGAAGAAGATTTAGTGTTGGAGGAAGAATTGGAAGAAGCTGCTGAAGAGTCATTGAAAGATTTGGAAGATTAATTGAGCTACGATTATAGAAATAAAAAAAAAGCGTCCTAAATTTTGGGACGCTTTTTTTGTTTTAAGCAGATGTTCAAAGTCGATTATTTGATTTCTATTTTGTGAACACTTTCTACTTCTTTTTCTTTTTTAGGAACTTTAATTTCTAGAATTCCATCCACGTAATTAGCTTCAATTTTTGAAGTTTCTGCATTTTTTGGAAGATTAAACGAACGTTTGAATTGGCTGTAGTTGAATTCGCACGAGGTGAAGTTTGTTTTTTCTTCCTTGGTCTCTGATTTGGATTCGGACTTGCCGGAAATGGTGAGTAAGTTATTTTTCAAATCGATGGAGAAGTTTTCCTTTTTCATGCCAGGCGCTGCGAGGTTAATTTGATAGTCATTTTCGTTCTCGACGATGTTTGCTTTTGGTGTGCTTGCAAAATGAGGTCTTCTCATTGGTTCAAAAAATCGGTCTTCTAATAAATCAACCATAAGGTCGCCGAATACTGGTAAAGTTGGTCTTTTAGCTAAAATAGTCATAATTTAAATTTATAATTGTTTTGAAAAGGTTCTTTCAAAATAAATACCAATTCGAATTTGGCAGTAAAATCGTACAAAATTTTAAATTTAAATGTCAAAATGACAGTATAAATTCATTTTATATGACAAAATGGCTGATTTATGTCAATTATTTAAAATTAAGGTGAAATTCCAGGTGATTTTTTTAAAAAAATTACTTTTTTTGAGATGTGAACATAAAAAATAGGGGGGTGTGTTGAAAAAAAAATATTTTTTTCGATTTATGCATCAAAATTCAACTACCTTCGCCAAAAAAAAATATAATTTATGCCAAATTCAAGAAAAAATGCTTTAAACGAGGTGTTGCATCGAAAAGCCAACCATGCAACCGATGGATCGCGAAGAGTTTCTCAATATTTTGGAGAAAACACCTTTCATTTGGACAAAATGCGCGAGTGTTTGACCGAGGAGGCATATAAAATTGTAAAATCAGCGATTGAACACGGAACCCATGTTGATCGTTTGCACGCAGACCAAATTGCTACGGCCATGAAAGATTGGGCCATTTCGAAAGGCGCGACGCATTACACGCATTGGTTTCAACCTCTAACAGGTTCAACAGCCGAGAAACATGATGGTTTTTTTAAGCCAATTGGACCAGGAAAAGCAATTGAGCGCTTTGAAGGAGATTTATTGGTACAACAAGAACCAGACGCCTCTTCTTTTCCGAACGGGGGAATCAGAAATACATTTGAGGCAAGAGGGTATAGTGCTTGGGATCCATCCTCTCCAGCTTTTGTGATGGGCAAAACATTGTGTATTCCAACCATTTTTATTGCATACACGGGCGAAGCATTGGATTTTAAAATGCCTTTGTTAAAAGCATTAACCACTGTCGAAGAAGCAGCAACGGCAGTTTGCCAATATTTTGATAAAAACGTGACCAATGTAAAAGCTACTTTAGGTTGGGAACAAGAATATTTTTTGGTGGATACCGCTTTATACAATGCACGTCCAGATTTAATGATGGCAGGAAGAGCGGTTTTTGGTCACTCCCCAGCAAAAGGACAACAATTAGATGACCATTATTTTGGATCAATTCCTGAACGTGTTACTGAATTTATGCGTGATTTTGAATACGAATCACATTTATTAGGAATCCCAGTAACCACGCGTCATAACGAAGTTGCGCCGAACCAATTTGAGTGTGCGCCGATGTTTGAAGAGGTAAATATCGCTAACGACCATAATTTATTGTTGATGGACGTGATGGAAAAAACAGCCGCTCGCCATAATTTTAGAGTATTGCTGCACGAGAAACCATTTGCAGGGGTAAACGGTTCTGGAAAACACAACAACTGGTCGATGGCTACTAATACAGGCGTTAATTTATTACAACCGGGCAAAAATCCAAAATCGAATTTACGCTTTTTGACCTTTTTTGTAAACACCATCATGGCCATTCATGACAATGCAGATTTATTAAGAGCATCTATTGCCTCTGCAGGAAATGATCACCGTTTAGGAGCAAACGAAGCTCCACCTGCAATTATGTCTGTGTTTATTGGTTCGCAATTAACCCGCATGTTAGATGAACTTGAAAAAAGTATTTCGGCAGGAGCCATGACGCCAGAAGCAAAAACAGAATTGAAATTAAACATCGGTAAAATTCCACAAATTTTATTGGACAATACCGATCGGAACAGAACCTCGCCATTTGCATTTACAGGAAATAAATTTGAGTTCAGAGCGGTTGGTTCAAGTGCGAACTGCGCACAAGCAATGACGGTTTTAAATTCAATTGTTGCCAACCAGTTAATTCAATTCCGAGAAATTATTGATCAACGAATTGAAAAAGGGGAGAAAAAAGACGAAGCCATTTTAAAAGAACTTCAAAAATTAATTACGGCCTCTAAAAAAATCCGATTCGAAGGAAATGGGTATGGCGAAGAGTGGGCGAAAGAAGCAGAAAAAAGAGGCTTATCTAATTTAAAAGACACCCCACGTGCCTTGGATGTTTATCACCGAAAAGAGGTAAAGGATTTGTTTAATAAATTAGGTATTTTAAGTCCTGTTGAATTAGAGGCGCGCCACGAAATTGAATTAGAAAACTACATTCTTAAAATTCAAATCGAAGCACGAATCATGGGCGATTTGGCAAAAAACCATATTTTACCCGTGGCCATTGCATATCAAAACGACCTCATTAAAAATGCACAAGGGTTAATTGCCATATTGGGAGACAAAGAAGGGAAAGAAGCTGCACGCACGCAAATCAATTTTATTAAATCAATTTCTAAACACGTTAACGCGTTGAACGACAAGGTGAATTTAATGATTGCCGAGCGTAAAAAAGCCAATGTATTGGACAATGCACGCGACAAAGCCTATGCCTATTGCGACAATGTAAAGGCAATGTTTGACGATATTCGTTACCACGCGGACAAACTCGAAATAATGGTAGATGATAATACTTGGCCATTACCAAAACTAAGAGAATTGTTGTTTACCAAGTAATTAAATTACCAAAATTAATAAAAGCCTTATCTGCGGATAGGGCTTTTTTCCGCGGTGACCGTAGTTTCAGCGAAGGTTACCCGTCTTCCGAAGCTTTAGCGTAGGAAGACCTTTTCCCGCTATGCGCTAAAGTTGTTTTTTGCCGCATGTGTCAACTAGGTTGTTTTCCATTTTCCGCTGGTCAATGTCAACCAACCAGTTTCCTAATTGCGCCAATGCAACAAGCTATCGCTACTATCGGGGGTAGAATTTTTAGTTTTTTTCCGCGCTAGGGGTTGAAGTGGTTAGCCCACAGTCCCCAACTTGTTGGGGACGAGGACTATGAACGGAAAACCCGACCCCCAACTTGTTGGGGGGAGCGCCCAAACAAAAGATCTTAAGAAAATTTAGGGTGTTTTTTTTGTGCTAAAAATCGTACATTTTCCCATTCCACCACACACTAAAGGCGGTGGGTGAAAATTGGAGCATAATGGTATTGCCTTGTAAACGAAATGCTTCCACTTTTTGGCGGGTGATTTCCATTTCTTTTCCACGAACAAAGGCACTTACGCCTCCCCATTTATTGACGTAGGCCATAATGCCGCCATCTATTTGAGGGGCCGTTACGACATCGTTAAAAATTTGATAAACATCTTCGTTATACCAAATTTTGGTGCTACCCACATCGTTGAAAACGACTAAACTATCGCTGACATTAATGTTTTGCAGGTCGTATCCTAATTCGGTTACACGTTCTTCGCGATAAACCCGGTGCACACCACCAGCATCTTGATAATAAATAAAATTATTACCGCACTGATACCTCAGGCAATGTTGCTCTTCGGCATCAAGAATATAGCCGTTATCAAACACCGTAAACGTACCTGTTGTTGGGTCGTTAAAGGCTGCAACATCTTGACCGCAAGCAAAATTTAAATTTAAATTGGTGCTAATTAAGGGGTGAAAAATTCCACGCCAAAAAAGAGAGGCTGCGCCAACATTATTTCGGTAAATAAATAAATTGGAACCTACATCAGTCGATCGGAAAGCGTATTCACCGATAATCATGTCCAAGGAATGGACTTCATCTTCGTAATAATATTTTAAATAACCACCAATGGCATCTTGAAAAACTACAATGCTATCGCCATAACCGTAATTTAAGGCATTTGAGGTTAAAATATGTTTTATGCCTCGGTCAAAAATGCGAATTACACTGGCGGTTTTCATTACCAATAGGTTATCGGTAACGTGCATGTCGTTGTAACTTTGTCCAAATAAGATTTTTTGATCTTCGTAGTGCACGTAAATATCTCCTTTGGAGTCTACATAACACACATATTCGTTGCCAATAAATATTTTTTCGGTTTGTTGGTAATAAATTTGAGAAAAAATTCCTTTATTAAATTGATGCAAACGGTTATTGGCGTCGGTGAAAACATTAATGTTTTGAGCAAATCCGATAGATGTGGAAATAGAAAATAAGAAGAAAATTATATTTTTCATGAATACAAACTTAGTCAATTATGTACAAAAAAAATGCCAATAATCAGAAATCCGATTATTGGCATTTAATAAGTGAGGTTGAATTATTTTGTAGCCGAACGTTCTTCAGCTAATAATACAGCATTGTATACATTTACCACACCACCAGTTGTACTTAAACTGCTGAACGGAACCATGTCCGTTGTTCCAGGAAGTGGGGTTTCTTTGTCAATTACTTGTACCGATTCAAAAATAATTGTTCGAATTTCGAACATCGATAATTTTGGATAATACGATTTTAACAAAGCTGCAACACCAGCCACCATTGGCGAAGCCATTGATGTACCTTGAATTGCTTGGTATTCGTTATTTGGAGTAGTAGCGTAGATTTCTAAACCAGGTGCAAATACGTCCACCATATCTTTGTTATAGTTAGAAAAATCAGCAGCTAAACCATCTTGTTTTAAGGTTTTGGTTTTTTTGTCAATTTTCGCTTTTCCATAACGAGTTGAAGCACCAACTTCGATCCAGTTTTTAAACTCCTCCGTCATTGAAGGATATTTTGGAGAAGGGAAATTAGGTTCTTTGCTGATGTCTTTGTTAGAGTTACCAGCAGCGTGTACTAATAACACCCCTTTTGATTCAGCATAACGAATGGCACTAATTACTTCTTCTTGCGAAGGAGAATAAGATTTTCCAAAACTCATATTGATAATTTGCGCACCGTTATCAACTGCATAAAGAATAGCCATGGCCACATCTTTATCTCTTTCATCACCATCAGGAACGGCACGAACAGACATAATTAAAACGTTGTTTGCAACCCCGTCATTACCAATTCCATTTCCACGGGTTGCAGCAATAATTCCTGCTACATGTGTTCCGTGAAATGCATCAGGACCTTCCACATCGTTACATCCGTAATATTTTTGAGAAAAATTATTTGGATCATCACCTACAATTGATCTTGGCAAATAATCAGGGTTGTAATTATACTCTAATTGTCCATTAAAATAGTCAAGGGCTCCTTGAAAAGATTCTCTCACTGCTTCAACGCCTAATCCAGCTTTTTTAAGTTTTTGCATTGTTTTTGCAGCAGCTCCCAACGTTGGATCGTCCATAATGACTTTTAAATCTTTTGCAGTATAATCACCTTTAAAATGAGATTTTAATTGTGCATCAGCATCTTCAAAAGATTTTAACATGCTTTTATAACGCTCTAAATTAGAAGAAGATGATGCGCGTGTGTTCTCAACTTCATCTCTACAAGCCGAATAAATAGCATACGCCGCTTTGTCTTCAGGAGCAACATCAACTGGACTTACTCCATCAAATTTCTTTCTATATTCAACATATAAACGTGTAACTTCTAATTGTTCGTGGTCGATATTTTGACCGTTTGGATTTCCTAAAAAGCTCCATCCGTTAATATCATCGATGTATCCGTTTTTGTCGTCATCAATTCCATTTCCAGCAATTTCGCTTTTGTTTACCCAAATTTTACCTTGTAAATCTTCGTGTTCGATGTCTACACCTGAGTCGATCACCGCAACAACCACGGTTTGTGATTCTTTCCCTGCCAATAACTTAGCATACGCTTTGTCAGTACTCATGCCATAGGCATCTCCATTGTACCAATTGATAATTGCTTTCAATTCTTTATCAACAACTTGGCCATACGACACGTTAGCGAGGAGCATGAACGAAGCAATGATTATTTTACCTGTATTCTTCATAAATTAATTTTAATTCGTATAAAAGTATAATAAATCTTTCAAATGGAGCAACTCTTCTCAATAAAAGGTAAAATAGCATTTCAAACGTTCAAAAAAAAGCGATTTCAAGTAAACCTTTTGTTAAGTTTGTACGTCTTTATATTAAATGCTCAAATGAAACGCATACTATTTTTATGCTTAATCTTAGTGCTGAATTTTTCTAATGCGCAAACATTGGTAGAAAGTGTTTCTTATCGACATTATAAAGCCAAATCAGCCAACACGTTAACAAATTTTGCCGTTCAAGGCGATTTAAGTTTGCTTCAAGCTAATCCGAATATTTTATACAAATACCAAACCAATGGTTGGCACTTTATTCGTTGTACTCCAACCACCGTTACGCGGATGATGGAAACGGGCGCCATTCAACAATTATATTTTGACCCTGCCCAACCTTACCAATTAAATGATACCATGCGCATTGTGCAAAATGTGGACAGCGTGCATCAGGGATCTTCCCCGCTTTTACAAGCATATACTGGTAAAGGTGTTATTTTGGGGTATATCGATTCGGGCATTGATTTTAACCACGAAGATTTTAAAAATGAAGATGGTACTAGTAGGGTTTTATTTTATTGGGATCATACCTTAGCATTTGATTCCGAACGTACGCCAGAAAAATATGGGTATGGTCAAGTTTGGACCAATTCGGATATTGATGCAGGGATTTGTTTGTCTGGTGATGCAAGCGCGCATGGCACCACGGTGGCAGGAACAGGTTCTGGCAATGGTCGTGCAACAGGAACGCACAAAGGGGTTGCACCCGAAACAGATATTATTATGGTAGAATCAAATTTTGGATTGGCCAATTGGACACTTACTATTGCAGACGCGGTAGATTTTATTTTTTCGATGGCAGATTCGTTGGGTAAACCAGCCGTAATTAATGCTAGTTTAGGTACATATTTAGGAAGTCATGATGGTACCGATCCGGCAGCCATGGTGATTGATAGTTTATTAAATGATAAACGAGGTCGTATCATGGTGTCAGCCGCTGGCAATTCAGGGAATCAAGGGAAATACCATTTAAAAAGTGCGGTGGACGCAGATACTTCATTTACTTGGTTTGAAGTAAATATGGCTTCGGGTTTTGATGTACCGGCAACTTATTTTGATTTGTGGGCAGATACTGCGGATTTTAAAGATGTTTGGTTTGCTTTTGGGGCAGACAAAGTGAGTCCTAGTTTTAATTTTAGGGGGCGAACAGAATTTTATAATATCGAAGCTATTTTGGGGACAACCGTTTTCGACACAATTTGGGTGGGGGGCATTGCTATTAGTCCGGTCGAATTTACAGCTGAAGAAATTAATGGAGTTTATCACCTTGAAATGGCCATGTTAGACATGGATTCGGTGGCTTATTATTACCGTTTTGAAACAACAGGTGCTGGAAAATTTGATTTATGGTCAGGTGCTTGGTTGGGAGGAGCGAATATTGTAAGTACTGGATTACCTTCGCCGATTGAGTTTCCATCCATTGTAAATTATATGTTTCCAGATACGCTGTCTACTACAGTGAGTTCATGGACCTGTTCTCCCAAGGTGGTTACTGTTGGGAATTTTAAAAATCAACACGATTATATAGATTATACAGGGGCAACTTACGTTTTAACCGGAGGACCAGCTGGTAAATTGAGTGTTAATTCGAGCAAAGGCCCAAATAGAGTAGGGCATATTAAGCCAGATGTGGCGGCTACAGGAGATGGAATTATGAGTGCTTGTCCTAGTTGGCTTTCTGCTTCGTTGATTGTTTCAAATCCAAGTATGATGGCTGTTGGAGGTAAACATGTTCGCAATGGAGGAACGTCAATGGCTTCGCCTGTTATTGCAGGAATCGCAGCACTTTACCTTGAAAAATGCCCAACATCGACGTACCAGGATTTTATTGATGATTTGCATTCGTTGGCGTATGAAGATATGTTTTCGGTTTCAACACCTAACAATGCTTATGGATATGGTAAAGTCAACACTTTTGAGATGTTAAAATCCACGAGTTTTGACGTGACAATCGTTGGTGACACCTTGATTTGTGACGAACCAGAATTATTTAATTTAACCGAAGGACCGTTTGATCAATATCTTTGGTATGATGGTGCTACAAGTACAGAAATTTTAGTGGATGAAACCGCTGAAGTATTTGTGGAAGTTAAAAACGAGCAAGGCTGTAAAAGTCATTCAGATACCATTTATGTCATTAAAGGCACCCTTCCAATTGCCCCGTTAATTAATGTGATTGGGGGAGGTTTAGTAGCAACTCCTGCCGATTCTTTTATTTGGTATTACAACGGTGGTTCGATTGAAGGTTCGAATGCACAATTTTACAACCCAGATTCTACTGGTTTATACATGGTACAAGTATTCAGTCCAGAGGGTTGTTCTTATTTTTCGCCAGAGGTTTATGTCGATCTATCATCCATTCCTGAACTTAATCAAAATGAATTCGTGATTTTCCCAAATCCTTTTGTTGATGAAGTAAGAATCATCAAAGGAAATTATACTAATGTTGATGTTATAATTACAGATGTTTCAGGCAAGATTATTTATCAAAATATGGATATCCCTAATGATAGTCTGTTTCTAACTATCGACCTTTCGGAAATTGCAAATGGGGTTTATGTTTTAGCGATTTTTTATGACAGCAATTTTAGTAGCTATAAATTGATAAAACAAAAACAATAATGCACGGATTTTGTGAAAAAAGAAATCAACGTTGAATATTTTTCGCAGGACTGTCAATTAGAATAAATAAAAACTTGAATGTGATGAGGTTAAAGGTGGATCCTTATTTAATTCATAAAAATGAACCACAAAGATGGATAATTTTTTATTTTTGCCACCGATTGTAAAATTGAATAAATGAAATTAAAAGGATTAATTGCTATTTCAGGAAAACCAGGACTTTATAAAGTAGCTGCGCAAGGAAGAAACAATATTATAGTAGAATCGTTAGATACAGGGAAAAAGTTTCCTGCGTTTGCCTCAGATAAAATTTCGGCACTCGAAGATATTAGTATCTATACTTACTCCGAAGATGTTCCCTTAGCCGAGGTATTCAGAAAATTGGCAGAAAAGGTTGGTTATGAAAAATCAATCAGTCATAAAGAGAATGGGGCGGTGCTGAGAAGTGAGTTAGCAACTTTTTTACCAGATTATGACCAAGAGCGCGTTTTTGAATCGGATATTCGAAAATTATTTCAATGGTATAACGCGTTATTTGATAAAGGATTTATCACCAAAGAATCGGAAGTTGCTGCGACGGTAACTGCTGGAAGTGACGAAGAAGAATAGAAATTCAAGATTCAAAAAAAGGCTGTCTAAGTTTAGGTAGCCTTTTTTTATGAACTAATTTTAGTTAGAGTCTTTGCAAAGGAGTTTTGACCCCATCCACTAAACTATAACATTCTAATTTATCTTTAAAGACAGATGATTTGAAAATAGAACGATTCATGAGCATTCTTACACATTCTTGCACACCTTCCACAATAGAAGGATGAGGGTGAATTAATTCAGCTAATTCGGCAATTCCTTTATCCATTTTAATCAATAATGCAACGGCTTGAATGGCACTAGAAGCATGTTCACCCACCGCACGCATTCCCAATATTTTCATTTCATCATCGTTTGTAACGATTATTTTAAAGAAACCTTGGGTTTTGCGCATGGCAATGGCACGTGCAATCACCGAATAATCCAACTTTACGATTTTACAAGGGACATTTCCTTCTAAACATTGTTTTTCGTTCATTCCAACCGAAGCGACCTCAGGCTCAAGGAACATAATAGTACATACATTGTCGTATGAAATTCGATTAAGTTTATGGCCAAACATTCGTTCTACTGCGTGACGACCTTCTATTTCACCCATGTTAACTAATGAAATTCTTCCAGAAACATCCCCAACAGCAAAAATATTTGGGATATTGGTTTGCGTATCGTCATCTCCGATAAAACGACCACTTGCGCCTTTTTTGATTCCAACTTCTTCTAGACCTATGTTTTCATAATTTGCCACGCGACCAACGGAGAGCAGGGCTTTTTCTACGTGAATCACTTCTCTTACACCATCGGTATCTATTTCATACTCAACTTCGCCGTTCACAATTTCCATTCGCACCAATTGGGCGTTGTTGTGAATGGTAACTCCGTTTTTTTGAAGGTTTTCAGATACGATTTTAGAAATATCATCATCCTCAAAGGGTAAAATATGATCGGCTCGATCTATTAAATATACTTTTGTTTTACCAAAATTTGAAAAAATGGTCGCGTATTCGCACCCAATTACACCAGCTCCAACGATTACTAAACTTTTCGGGTAATCCTCAATCGAGTCGATTCCATCGCTGGTAAAAATCACTTTTTCATCCGAAGGAATATCAGGTAGTTTTCGCGGTCGACTTCCTGTTGCAATAATGATGTAATCCGTGTCAATCAATAAATCGTCTTCGTTTTCGCGGTGAATGGCAACCTGATTTGGAGTAATTATTCTTGCAAAACCACGTCGATACGAAAACAAATCCTCTCGTTGACTTTTTAAGAGATTAATATGGCAAGAATATTGAAATTTTCGTTCAAAAATAGCTTCCTCTAAGGTCCGTTTTACCTCTTCCCAAGAAAGTTCAAATTTTTCTCGTCCAATCGAAAAAATGGTATCATTCACGTTTTTAATTCGTTGCGATAATTCCCATAAGGTTTTAGAACTTAAGGCACCATTATAAACCCCAGCACCACCAATACGCACATTTTCGACTAAACAGACCCTTTTACCGTAATCAATTGCTCGCATGGCTGCGGCATATCCAGCGGGTCCAGCCCCCATGACTACTAAATCAAATTTATCTTGGTTCATTCAATCATTTTTCCTAGCGGTACGAAAGTACTAATATTAACCCAAATTCAGGTGTTTTGGGATGGATAAAAGCGTAAGGCATCTGCCAATACTGAGATCATAATTCATAAGGGTTAGCTTATTTTAAAAAAAAAACTCCACTAAATCATCAAAAATGAACCTTAATTTCTCACCTTTGTCTACGTGAAAGAAGAATACAAACAAATTTTACAAACGAGCAAGGCACAAAGTTTTGAAAATGCGAATTTTTTAAAAAAAATGCGAAAAATTCCTAAAAGGGAGCTGGATAAAAAATTTGAACAAGGACATGATGCCGTATTTAAACGATTGGACTGCCTAACCTGCGCCAATTGTTGTAAAACTACTAGTCCAATTTTTAAGGAACAAGATATAAAACGCTTGGCTAAGTTATTTAAAAAGAAACCAGTTGAATTTATTGAGGAGTCTTTAAGAGTGGACGAAGACAATGATTATGTGTTAAAATCGTCGCCTTGTCCTTTTTTGATGCCAGACAATAAATGTTTTGTCTATGATGTACGTCCACAAGCTTGCAGCGAGTATCCGCATACCAATCGAAAGAACATGTATCAAATTTTGGATTTAACTCATCGTAACACCCTAGTTTGCCCTGCGGTGGCGAAAATAGTGACGATTTTGAAAGAAAAAATATAACTAATTAAAAATAATTAGTAAGATTCCAATTTAGTTTATTTTTTTATTTCATTTTTTGTGAGTAATTGTGATAATTTATTTATCTTTCGAACGTTAAAATTGAGAGTAGTAGAACTGAAATGTTACAAAAAAGTGCTTTAGTAGAGAAATGTAATTTCCAATTTCAATTGATTTTTGGGGAAAATAGTTCGCACGATGATGGGAAAATAATTATGGCGCATTTTGGTGAATTTTCTCAAGATCTACTCAATTCGCTGATTACTAATGTGGAAGAACAAATGTTAGAGTCAGGTGACAAAAAAAGCACCATTAAACGGATGTTCAGCATTTTAGTCGAAGGTTTACAAAATATTCGAATTCACGCTGAAAGAGATAGCAATGGAAATCAAGTTTCTTTCTTAATTGTCTTGCAACAAGCAACCAATTATCGCATCACTTTTGGGAATTTAGTTTCGGCATCAGTTGCAGATAAATTGACAAAAAGAATTGATCAATTAAATAGTCTTTCTCACGAAGAAATTAAAACGATGTACATGGATACTCTCTCTAATGGTACCATGTCAGCAAAAGGAGGAGCAGGGTTGGGATTCATTACTATCTCTCTAAAAACAAATGCTCCAATCGAATACCAAAAGGAACCTGTGTCAGCAGATTTATTGCTCTTTACAAAAGTTGTTTCAATCGATCGCGTTTAGTTACATTATTTTACCGTTTCTGAATTCACTAAACGCTCGTAAATTAATTCGTATTTAGGTAATATTTCTTTCAAACTGAATTTTAATGAATGTTCGTGGGCTTGTTTTTTAAATTTTGTTAATTCCTCATCTGTCGAAAGAATCGATAAGGCATTTTTTGCCATATCTTCCACATCTCCAACATCACTTAAATAACCAGAAAAACCATGTTCATTCACTTCTGGCAATCCACCGCTATTACTTGAAATAACAGGTACACCAGAGGCAAGTGCTTCGAGCGCAGCCAAACCAAAACTTTCAGTTTCAGAAGGCAATAAAAATAAATCACTGATACAATAAATTTCAGATGCTTGCTGCACGTTGCCAAGCATTTCTACGTTTTCACAAATGCCTAATTCTGCACATAATTGTTCAATATGATAACGTTCAGGGCCATCGCCGGCTAATACCAATTTTGCTGGCATTTGTTTGAGAATTTTGTCAAAAACGTAGACGACATCCTCAATTCGTTTTACCTTTCTAAAGTTAGACACATGGCTGATAATTCGCTCGCCATTTGGCGCAATTGCCAATCTTTTGGCTAAATCGGCCGCTTTTGGTACCGAACAATAATGGGCATGTTCCACAAAATTTGGGATGACTTCAATGTCATTGGTTACGGCAAAATGTCGGTAAGTATCGCGCTTTAAACTTTCTGATACAACTGTTACAGCGTCAGATTCATTAATACTAAACGTAATCACTGGCTCAAAAGAAGGTTGTTTTCCTACCAAAGTTATATCGGTACCATGCAATGTGGTAATAAATGGAATGTTGATTCCGTGCGTTTTGAGAATTTGTTTGGCAAAATAAGCCGCCGACGCATGCGGAATAGCGTAATGAACGTGTAAAATATCTAGTCCTTCGTAACGTGTAACATCCACCAATTTACTTGTCAGTGCCAGCTCATACGGTTGATAATCAAATAGAGGGTAATGAAAAGGACGCACTTCGTGATAGCGAATATTCGGTAAAAAGTGGTCTAATTTTACAGGGTGGTTGTACGAAATAAAATGAATTTCATGTCCTTTCTCTGCCAAAGCTTTTCCTAATTCGGTTGCTACAATCCCGCTCCCCCCAAAAGTAGGGTAGAGCACTATTCCAATTTTCATTTTATTTAGATCTAATTAATTTTGATTCTTCTTCACAATTCTGACTGCTTAACAAGCCAGCCTAAAACTTGTTCAAAGTTAAGGATGAAAAACCATAAAAATGGCGTTGACAAAAATTAAAATTGTGAAATAAAAAGTGGATCTAATTGTTTTAGCAGTCCAAGAATCGATAAGTTAAATGTACCCCATTGCCCAATAAGATAAATAACCAATCCATTCGTGAATTAATTTACTCCAATCACTCATTACCCCGATGTTAGGTAGTAAATATTGATCAAAGGTATATCCACGAGTGATCCCAGTATAATGATCGGTGGTAAATGTAGTAAATTTCACGAATCCTGCTTTTTCGAAACAAGCTTCGGCGCGTGGCGCATGCAAAGCGGAGGTGACAAGGAGGGTTGTGCTAATTTCAGGATGGGTTTGAATGATCCGAAAGGCCTCCTGTGCATTTTGATAGGTGTTTTTTGATTGGTCTTCAATAATTAGGTCTGATTCAGGAATCCCAAAATCCAACAAAACCTGTTTAAATTGTTGGCCTTCGTTTAAACCTTTGTCCACCAAGTCGCCATTTGCCCCAACAATCATAATTTTCTCTACTTTCCCGAGGTGATAGAGGTGAAGCGCTTGCCAAATTCGATCGCCTCCGCGTCGAAGGCTTAGTCTGTTTCTTGAATTGTCAAACTCTGCCATTCCGCCTAAAACCACTGCCACATCATGATTCGAAATTTCTTCGATGGCAAATCCGTCAGGTTCCCAAAGGCGCGCAAATTCTGAAAAAACAACGGTATTGGTAAAAAAAAACACCGCCACGGCAGCCGTTATTAAACTTCTTTTTTTTCGAACAGGATTTTTGGAAAGGTAGGCGTAAAAAATAACTAAAAGAATCCAAGTAAAAGGATGCACAAAAATCGAAAGTAATTTAGAGAGGATAAAAAACATGATGTTATGAACTAAGAATCTTTTGTATTCAAATATAATGGATTATTTTTGTAGTTGATTAAAAAAGATTTATGCAAGATTCATTATCAAAAGTTGAAGGCAAACTATTGGATAAAAGTTCTTCAGCTCCTTATAGATGGAGCTTTGATTGGTCTGAGTTTTGGGAAGGTTTAATAAACCATGGGATTAATACGTTAATTGCCGTAGCGGTTTTGACGATCGGTTTTTTGGTCGTTCGTCGTATGTTAAAGGCGTTAACTCGGATTTTGAAAAAAAAGGACTTAGATCCTTCTTTGCAACTTTTTTTATTAACCCTTACCTCCGTTTCGTTAAAAATATTGGTCATTTTAACAGCATTGACGCAATTAGGTATTGAAATGACTTCATTTGTGGCACTTATTGGTGCTGCAGGTTTAGCGATCGGTATGGCATTTTCTGGAACGCTAGGAAATTTTGCAGGAGGAATAATGATTTTAGTTTTCAGACCTTTTAAATTAGGGGATTATATCTCAGCACACGAAGTTGAAGGAAAAGTTGATCAAATCCACATTTTTAATACTTATTTAATTACGCAAGACAATAAAACGGTTATCGTACCAAATGGTATTTTAGCTAATGGGAATATGACAAACTTTACCCAGTTGCCAAAACGAAGGGTAGATTTTGTCGTAGCCTTGAATTTTGGCGCTGACTACGATGCCGCAAAGCTGATTTTGAAGCGTTTCATCGAAGAAGAAGAGAAAGTATTTAAAAATGAACCTAATTTTATCGGATTATCCGAGATAGAGGAAAGTGCGATAAAAATTACCATGAGGGTTTGGTGCGCAACTGAGGATTATTGGGAAGTTTATTTTCACATCAACGAAAAAATCTATAAAGAATTTAGCCAGGATGGGGTACAGAACGAATTAAAAAACGGGATTAAAGCGGCTGAAAATCTAAACTAAACCGACTTCTTTTTTTTGACTTTAAAGCTGTATTTACTTTGCATGAGATAACTGTACGTCACCGAAATGACAATCGTCAAAAAACGCGAAGGTGTTGGATAAAAACCAAGTACATCCACAAACAACTTCATGCACAAATAACTTACCAATAAAGCGCCCAATCCAACCATTAAATACCTGATCATTTGAACCTTCCAAGGCAAATCTGAATCTTGAAAAGTAATGAATTTATTGAGCAGAAATCCTGTTAAGAAAGTAATTGGAAATACAAAAAACAAGGACGCAATGTGCGGACTCATGATAAAAAAATACAGGTCTAAATACTGTTTGTTGAGCACAAAATGATAGAACACAAAATAAAGAGCCGTATCTAAGACCAAATTACTTCCACCACAAACGGCATAGCGATAAGTTTTCAGCGGCATTATCCGTTTAAAGATAAAATAAAATTGATCTATAAAATAGATAATCGCTTTTTGCATTTGCTTTTTCTAGTAATTTGCGGTGCAAAGTTAATGAAATGTTACGAACGTTTGTCGCTAAATATTTTTGACAAAAAAAAGCGGGATAGCAACTTGAAATCAATTGTACTATCCCGCAGTGAATTTAATTTATAAATTTGAACGTAACGGTGTGTTGGTAATTTTGTACAACCACAATTTTAAACGATAAAAGAGCAAGTACATAATTGGCACAATTACCAAGGTTAAGAAGGTAGCGAAGGTTAAACCAAAAACAATAGTCCAAGACATTGGTCCAAAGAACATGGCATTGTCACCTCCCATATAATAATTGGCATTGTATTCCGTCAAGAGGGTGGTAAAATCAATATTGATTCCCAATGCGAGTGGCAACAGACCCAATACCGTGGTAATTGCCGTTAAAAGAACTGGACGGAGTCGAGTAGCACCTGCTTCGACGATGGCTTTTTTTACCTCATCTAACGAAAGATGTTCAAATTCGCCCAATTCCAATTCCTGTCTGCGGCGTGTCTGCAAGACATTGGTATAGTCAATTAATACAATTGCATTGTTTACAACGACCCCTGCGAGGGAAATAATCCCGATCATGGTCATAATAATCACAAAATCCATTTGGAAAATCACCTCTCCTAAAAACACACCGATGAAACTAAAGATTACCGAGAATAGGATGATTACTGGTGAAGAGAATGCATTAAACTGTGCTACAATGATTATTAAGATGATGAAAACAGCAAGTACCAAAGCACCTGTTAAAAAGTCCATTTCTTTTTGTTGCTCAGCCTGCTCTCCAGTGAAATTAAATGTCATTCCTTCTGGGGTTTCTGTTTCCAATTCAAATTCGGCTAATTGGCCTTTTAATTCAGCAACCACTTCGTTGGCATTATAACCTTCTAATACGTTTGAAAAGATGGTAACTACCGGCATTAAGTCCTTGTGTTTAACAGCACTATACGTGTTAGTCGGAGTTGGTTCTTTAATTAACGAACGAATTGGAATTCGAAGTAATTGCCCCTTGTTATTTCTAAAAATCAACTTTTGATTCAACAAGGCATCCAAATTGTTTCGTGTATCTTCATTAAATCGTAAAACGATGTCATAGGTATCATCCGTATTTTTAAACGTTGACACATCAACACCAAATAGTGCTGTACGAATTGCATTCGCAATTTGGCCGGTAGAAGTATTGTACAGCCTGGCTTTATCGCGATCTACTTGAATATTTAATTCCGGTTTTCCAGTTTCAATATCCAACTTCAAGTTTTCGACACCGGGAACATTTTTGCGGTCCAAAAATATCCTTAGTTTTTCAGCTTCTTCAATCAACAATGCATAATCCATGTCACCACCTAGCTCAATATTTAAAGGTGGAGCAACTGGTGGTCCTTGATTGTCTTTATCAACTGTAATACTCACATCAGCAGGAAATCTATTTTCAAGACCTTCTGAAATTTTGGTCATAATTTCCCCTGTGCTGTAATCTTTACGGAATTTAAACTCAGAAAAATTGACAGTAATCCTTCCTTTGTGCGGTGTATTTCCCATGGCTACCCCTGCATTTGGATCAGAGGCTCCTTCACCTACTTGAGAGATAATGGATTGAATGATCCATTCTTCTACTGGAAGTCCAGCGGTATCAACTAGCTCTTCTGTCAAAATCTCTTCGTAAAGAATCCGTTCGATTTCTTCCGTCGTTTGATTCGTTACGCGGATATCTGTTCCAATTGGATGTTGCACAAAAATATTGACATAATTTGGTTCACTATCTGGGAAGAACAAAACGTTAGGAGTAAATGCAGCTACTAATCCAATGCTCAAAAATAAGAGTCCAAACATTCCTGAAAAGAAATAAATCGGACGTCTTTTGACGAGTGAAAATTTTAGGAAATCGCCGTATTTTTTCTCTAACCACGGTAAAAATGAGTTTTGAAAAGAGATGGACGCTGGCCCTAGAATGAACACATTTAACACAATGAAAATACCAAGGAGAATTAACAAACTACTCCAACC
The DNA here is from genome assembly GCA_044361315.1 of Crocinitomix sp. Lineage (GTDB taxonomy): Bacteria > Bacteroidota > Bacteroidia > Flavobacteriales_D > Crocinitomicaceae > Crocinitomix. Next base: position 150,801 of record JBIKJA010000009.1, read on the forward strand.
TGTACTTACTGTGATAATTAATAATCCAAAGACAATTAGAATTCCAGCGATGATTAAAGATCTTTTTTTCTTTACATTTTCTACACCGATTTTCATATAAACCGCCGTAAGTGCTGGGTTAACGACTAAAGCGACGAAAAGTGAAGAACCCAATACAATGATTAAGGTAATCGGAATATATTTCATAAACTCTCCGATTAAACCTGGCCAAATGGCTAAGGGAATAAATGCTCCTAAGGTAGTGGCTGTAGATGAAATAATTGGCCAAGCAACTTCTCCAACCCCTTTTCGTGAAGCGGTGAAGTTATCATGTCCTTCTTCGGCCAATCGCTGGATATTTTCTACGACCACAATTCCATTATCTACCAACATCCCGAGTGCCAATACCAAGGCAAAAAGTACCATGGTATTTAAGGTAACCCCCATTGAGTGAAGGATAAGGTAAGACATCAACATGGACAAAGGAATGGCGATTCCTACAAAGAGCGCATTTCTAAGTCCCATGAAAAACATCAAAATTCCAACCACCAATAATACCCCGAAAATGATGGAGTTCTCTAGGTTGGAAACCATTTCTTTTGATTTCCCCGTTTGATCGTTTGTCACAGAAACACTAATTCCGTCTGGAATTTCGTTATTCGCTTTTACTTCAGCCAGAACTTTCATGATTTTTTCTGATGCCAAAACGAGGTTTCCACCGCTGCGTTTTTTAATGTCGAGCATCACGACCGTATTAAGACGCTCGCGTGCATACGAAGTGGTATCGGCATCGGCAAAGGTGATTTCAGCAATGTCTTTTAAGAAAATTGGTTTATAATCTTCTTGTTTAACGATTACATTACCAATTTCTTCGGCGGATTTGAATTTACCATCAATTTGGATAGTCCGTTTGGTGGTGCCATCTAAATATTCACCACCTGACATGGTAATGTTTTCGTTTGCGATTGCGCCTTGGATATCTTGAAAAGAAACATCCACTGCTTCTGCTTTTCGAGGATCCACCATGATTTGCATTTCTTGCTCTTGGGTTCCACGGATATCTACATCTGATACTTCTGGAATGTCTTCAATTTTGTCTTTCAGCAATTCGGCATATTCATTTAATTGAGTAATCGAATAATTGCCTGAAAGATTGACATTCATGATGGGCATTTGGGAGATGTCCATTTCAAAAATAGTAGGTTCAACTGGTAAATCTCTCGGGAAATCTTTTGAGGAACGCGCTTTATCCACCGCATCTTTAACATCTTGAAGCGCCTGTTTGGGGGAAACCTTAAAGTCAAATTTCACTTGAATTGAGGCAAAACCGTCAATTGAAGTGGAATTGATTTCATCCAAATTCTTCAGCGACTTTAATTCCTTTTCAATAGGATCGGTAATTTTATCCGTGATCATTTTTGGCGAGTTTCCTGGATAAGCAACTCCTACATAAATTTCCGGAATTTTTAACTCAGGAAAACTTTCAATTGGCATACTTCGGTACGCAAATAAGCCTCCAATTAGGATAATCGCAATCAATAAATAGACTGTTTTACGATTGTTTACTGCCCAAGTAGACAGACCAAATTCTTTTTGGTTTTCGATTGAACTCTTACTTTTCATTATGCTTGGATTTTAACCTTATCAGAAATGGTGATTCCTTTGGCTCCTTTAACAACAAGTATGTCGCCATCATTTAATTCTCCTTCAATACACACGGTTTCTTCAAATTTCATGATCACTTTTACAAATACCTTTTCCACTTCATATAAACCACTTTCTTTTGCTGGTTTTAAGCGGTAGACATAGTTGTTATTTTTCGTGTCTTGTAAAACGGATTCTGCATTGATTACTTTTGCAGCTTTTTGTGTAAAATCTGTCACGTTTAATTCGGCGAATTGATTTGGCAACAATAATTTATTGTTTTTTACAGCTACCTGAATTCTGAATGTTCGGTTAGTGGCATCTATATAGTTTCCTTTATTTGAAATAACCGAGTAAATAACGGTATCATTCATTGAAGGGATGCTCAGTTCAACTTTTGTTCCAACAAACACTTTTGATAACATGTTTTCAGAAAGAGAAGAAGTAATGGTGACATTGTCATTATTTACAATTCGTAACAAAGGTATTTGTGGAGCAGCCATTTCGCCTTGGTTCAACATAATATCATCTACAATTCCAGAAAACGGTGCACGAACGATACTTTTTCCTTGTTGCGAACGCAAGGTTTTCATTTTTTGTTCGAGCGATAATTTTTGATTTCTTGCTTGCTCATATTCGATTTCAATACCAACTCCTTTTTCTTTTAAGGAGGTTTGTTTTTCGAACATATAGTTGGCTAGTTCTAAAGAAGTTTCTAATTCGTCCATTGTAGCGGAAAGAATCTCAGAATCAATTGTAATCAGCACTTGACCTTTGGTTACGCGTGCTCCTTCTTTTACATGGATTTGTTTGATCACGCCGCTTGCTTCTGAATTAATTAATGCGTTTTCATCCGTTTCGACTGTGCCTGGGACACGAACTTTGTGCACAAAATCTTCGATTTTAACCACCGAAGTAGTTACCATAGGAATTACTGAAGATTTTGACGTATCTAACGCTTCTATTTGCGCGTTTAGGTCGGCCAATACTAATTTTAACGAATCTCTTTTGGTAATTAATTCATCAAGTTTTGTTGGTGTTTCTTGGCCGCACGAAGCGATCAAAAATGGGATTAGGGTAAAATAATAAATGTACTTTTTCATTTTCTTTTGTTTAGTCTGAATAAATCTGAGTTAAGCTTTTTACTTGTTATATAAATTATCTAATTGCACTTTGATTTTTAGCATTTCCATAATGGTCATGATATAATTTCCTTCGGCAGTTAAAAGTTGACTTTGTAATTGGGTAACTTCTAGCGCAGAAATAACGCCTGTTTGATTTCTGATGATGGCATTGGCATAAATTTTTCGCGCCAAAGCCACGTTAGACTGTTCTAATTCCATCATTTCCAAGGCCGACTCGTACGAAGTTTTTAGCTGTAATTCTTGAAATTGTAAAGTTTTTTCTAGATTGTCCAAGTTGTTTTGATCTTGCTCAATTTTTATTTCAGCTTGTTGAACACGCATTAATTTTTGTCCGCTGCTGGTAATTGGAATGCGAACAGAGACCCCCAAAATAGTAGTTGGATACCACGGTTTATCTTCAAAAAAGTCAAATTCGTTTCGAAACGCATTTTGAGAATGGGTAAAAAACGCACCAACTGATGGCATATATGCTGCTTTCTGATTTCGAAGTGCATAACCATCCAATTCTTTTTGTTGCTCCATCAAAATGAAATTTTGATTTTCTTTTACCGAAGTGGCGGCCAACAAGGGATTATTGCCATTTATTTCAGTTAAAATATCGCTTAAAGTTTGCGTCAACGTTAACGGTTGATCGAATGGATAGCCCATTTGAAGTTTCAATAAATTTAAGGCAACATTTGCTTGGCGTTCGCCACTTGCTTTTGACACACGAATTCGATTGTAAGCAATTTCCACTTGGTCAGCTTCTTCTTGTTTGATAAGTCCTGAAGAAGCAAAAATTTTCATTTTTTCCCAAAGGCTTTTAGTAGACAACAAAATTGAATCCATTAAGACTAAATTTTCGTTGGCAACCAAAACATTATAATACGCCTCGCGCACCATTGCTTTTACTTGTTGTTTTGAATTATCCGCTTGCGTGGACGCCATTTTTTCAAAAAACTTGGTGAACTGAATGCCAACGATGTACGAACCATCAAAAATTAATTGAGTAGCGTTGAATGCCAACGAAGAACTAAATTCTTGCCCCATTCTAAATTCCAGAAGCTCTCCATCTGCGGCACTTGGATTAAACAATTTAGCATCGACTACTGAAACGGGGATGTCTAATAATTGTTGAAATTGACCTTCGGCACTAATTTGAGGAAGTCCGATTGCAAGTGTTTCCCACACTTTTTTTCGAGCAATTTCAGTGTCTAACATTGAATTTTTTACTTTTTCATTGTTGTTAACGCCATATTCCTCGGCTTCGAGTAACGAAAAATTTGTTTTTTCTTGACCAAAACTTAAATTACCAACAATCAGTGTCAGCAGAATTGGCGCTACATTTTTATAAATTTTCATCTTTTTGTATTATTTCTTTTAAACATTCTATTCCTTTTTCACTTGCAATTCCTCGGATATGATACCTGAAAAACTCGGCATATACTTGATCCATTCGTGCATTGGTATCTTCCATAAATGCGGCGGACATAATAAATTCCATCGAATTCATGTGAAAACGCGCCACAATTGATGGAGTTAAATTTTCGCGGTAAAGTCCTTCTTTTTTACCATTTGCGAGATTATTTTCGATACTCATACACATCATTTCTTCTTTATGATCGTTGATAAGTTTGAGTACATTGGGGTGAAATTTTGCTAAATCAAAGAAAATGGCTGGATGAATTGATCCTAAGGTTTTGATAATAAAACGACCAACTTCTAGCAGTTCTGCGATTGCGTTTAATTTTTTTTCAAAAATTTTCTCCATTTCACACACGTTGCTATCGAGGATTAATGTGAGACATTGTTCAACCAATTCATTCTTGTCTTTGACATGCAAATACAAGGTTTTTTTTGAAACACCAAGTTGACTTGACATTTCGTCCATTGTCACGCTTTTGATTCCATATTTCATGTAAACATTAAGCGCTGACTTAATTATTTCCACTTTTTTTTGTTCCATGGCGCAAAAGTAATACACTTTTTCAAGCAGGAAACAAAAAATGTGTTTTTAGTTTCCAAAAAAGGTAGATTTCAACCAACGGGCGTTTTTGATCAACGAAAAAGTTCCTTTTTGCGCGTGAATTTCTGGTGAGATATAAACTTAAAATTGCATTATAATGAGTGGTTTAGGGGCGGCAAATTAAAAAACCGGAGCGAAGCGCAGCCCGACGCAGCCCGCTCGGGCGCTCAAAAAATAAAATAGAAATACGGACAACCTCAAAGTTTAAGAGAATAATACTAATTTTGACGCATGGCCAAAAAGGCAAAATATTATGTGGTTTGGGAAGGTAATACGCCCGGAATTTATTCGAGTTGGGAACATTGCCAGCGTGAAATAAAAGGCTATACAAATGCTAAATTTCGAGCTTTTGAGTCTTTAGAAGTGGCAAAAAAAGCGTTTAAGGATCCATTGTCAGTAAAAGTGGACACAAAAACTAAAAAAGCCTATTATTACGTTGTTTGGCATGGTTTTAAACCGGGTATTTATGAGGAATGGAATGATGTTTTAAAACAAATTTCTGGTTTTGACCGGCCGATTTACAAAACGTTTGGAAGTAAAACCTTGGCAGAGAAGGCGTTTCAAGAGCATCCGGATTTGTATAAAGAGGGCGATTTTAAAAAAACGAAAGATTTAAGTGAGGCAGAATTAGCTAAAATTGGTCAACCACTTGAATTAAGTTTAACCGTGGATGCCGCTTGCAATGGAGCGGGAGATTTTGAATATCAAGGGGTTTGGAATTTTAATAAGGAAATCGTTTTTAGGGTGGGGCCTTACAAAAAGGGGTCGAATAATATTGGGGAGTTTTTGGCCTTGGTGCATGCACTGGCATTTTTGAATGGGCATAAAGACCCAAAAATGAAGGTTTTACCCATTTATTCGGATTCGCGGATTGCCATGAAGTGGATTCAATTAAAGACTTGCCGAACCAACCAAACGCTGACACCAGAATTGAAGAATTTGATTGCACGTGCCGAAAATTGGTTGAAAAACAATAAATTTGAAAACAAAATTTTAAAATGGGAAACCAAAGTTTGGGGTGAAATTCCAGCGGATTTCGGTAGAAAATAGATGCAATGAAAATAATTTTGACAGGAATAATTTTGAGCGTTTTTTCATTGGTTGCGGTTGCGAAAAATGGGGATTGGGAATTGGGAAAAAATGAATCCGGCATAAAAGTTTATACCCGAACCATTGAAGGAGAGGATATTCGTGAATTTAAAGCCACGGTATTGTTGGATGCGCCAGTAAAAAAGGTAGCGGACATTATTTTAGATATTAACAATTATTCCAGTTGGTACCCTCAAATTAGCGAGGCAAAAATTATTAAGAAAATAAACTCGAATGAGTATTATTTATACAATGTGATTGACTTACCCTGGCCGACTTCTGACCGCGATGGGGTTTCGAAAATGAATATCACTATTACAGAAGCCGAAACGATGATTAAGATTGTCGCCATTAATGGAGTAAAACCTAAAAACCCAGACTATGTGCGGATTACCAAAAGTTATGGATTTTGGAAATTAACCAAACAAGGGACTAAAACAAATTTGCATTTTCAGTATTTTGCGAATCCTGGGGGTAGTTTGCCAGACTGGATTATCAATATGTTTATTGTAGACAATCCGTTTGAAACCTTACAAATTTTGCAAACGAAATTAAAGAGTTAGGTTACAAAATGCTGATTTTGTTCGTTTAAATATTGAATATTAACTTAAAATACTTAGATTTAACTCAAATTTGAATTATGAAAAAATATTTACTAATACTTGGATTAGCGTTTGGATCAGTTGTTTTTGGTCAAACACAAATAGAAAATGGTGGTTTTGAAGGAGCTTGGGAAGATGTCTCAGGAACGGAAGATGAGCCGACTCAATGGAGTTCGTTAAAAAGTGCGGATGCGTTAGCAGCCTTAGCGCCAATTGTGATGTTTAAAAGTACGGATGCGCATTCAGGAGCATTTTCAGTACGTTTAAAAAATGTGACTTCGTTTGGGGTAGTTGCGAATGGAATTATGACCAATGGGCGAATCCATGCCGATTTAGATCCAGAATTAGGGAATGTTTTTTCGGATGTGACAAATCCAATTTGGAATTTAGAAATGTCTGACCGTCCAGATAGTTTAGTTGGGTGGTTTAAATATGCACCATCTGGTTCAGATCGTGGAAAATTTGAAGTGTTATTACACGACAATTCAGCCCCAGGGATTGTACCTGAGCCAGGTTCAACAGACCATTGGGTAGGCAAAGCACGTTACGATGTAAATGCGGCTCCAACCTGGACAAGATTTTCTGTTCCTTTTAATTATTACAATGACAACTCACCAAATTATGCCTTGATTGTTGTGACATCTGGTGACAGTACAATTGCCGTAGATGGCAGTGAAATGTGGATTGATGATTTAGCTTTTGTCTACAATCCGAATACAGTGGTGGTTGAACCAGCAGCTTCTCAAACAATTGATGTTGCGGTAGATGGCGATGAACTCACGGTAACAGAAACTTCAAATGCAGGGGTGGTTGATCCAATTACACGTGAGTGGAAATATTCTGAAACACCGGGAACTGGTTATGTTTCTTTTGTAGCGCCTGAAACAGGAATGACATATACCCCGAATTTTGATGCACCAAGTATTTATTACGTGGTGTGTGAAACTGATTTTGGAACAGAAGTTGTTTTATCCAATGAAATTGAAGTAATTGTAATTGACCCAGCGGTGAACACGGTAATTGTATCGCCATCGGCAGATCAAAGCATTTTAACAGACGAAGATGGTGATGAATTAACTGTTTCTGAATCGCCAGCAGCAGCTGATTCGAGAGAATGGAAATATTCGTTAACTTCAGGAACAGGCTATGTTTCGTTTGGCGCACCAGAAACCGGAATGACCTATACACCAAATTTTGCAACGGTTGATACTTACTATGTGGTTTGCGAATCTAATTTTGGCGGTGAAGCAGTGATTTCGAATGAGGTGGTTGTGATTGTTACTGGAAGTGCTGGAATTCAAACTGAAGCCTTAGAATTCTCAGTGATTATAAAAGGGAACGAGTTAATTGTCAATCATGCGACTTATGGTGGTGCTATTTTTAACGTGTATGATACCGACGGTCGTTTGGTTTATTCAGCTCCTTTAATTGATGCGACTAGTACACATACAATTACAGAAAGTGGGTTGTTCATTTACCGCGTTATCCAAGGAAATCAATTGATCACAGGCAAAGTGATGTTAAATTAACGCAATTAATTTTACACTTTCCCCATTTATCCTTCGACATGCGGAAATTTCTTTTTTGGCTTCTTGTTTTTTCAAGTTCGACAGCTTTTGTCCAAAGTGGAATAAAAGGCAAATTATTCGCCGAAGATGGTTCTGCTATTATTGGTGGTTATGTCATCTTAAAAGGAAATCCTTCGCAAGGGGCAGTTTCTGATATTGATGGCGATTATGTCTTAAATTTAGCACCTGGGACACACGAACTAATTTATAAATACACTGGATTAGTTAATGACACGCTCACGGTTGTTATTCGCTCGAATGAATATTTGGTTCAAAATGTGACTTTGAAAGAACAGATCATGGATGTGGTAGAAGTTCGGGTGGGGAAATTTGACCAAAAAATTGAAGAAATTACTTATTCGATAGAAATCATTAAACCCGCCATTATTGAGAGTAAGAATACCCGCAGTATTGAGAGTATTTTGGATCAGACACCGGGACTCAACATTATGGATGGCGAACCTCAAATTAGGGGGGGAAGTGGATTCACCTTTGGTGTGGGAAGTAAGGTAGCGGTTTTAGTAGATGATATGCCCATTCTTTCGGGCGATGCTGGACGACCAGAATGGGGATTTATTCCGGTTGAAAATATCGAACAAATCGAGATTACAAAAGGTGCTTCGTCGGTGCTTTCAGGTTCATCGGCTTTGAGTGGGGCCATTTCTATTCGAACGGCGTATCCAAAATCCAAACCTTTAACCAAGGTGAATGTCTATTCAGGTTTTTACAGTGCTCCAGAAGATGAAACACAGCATTGGTGGAAGGAAAATGATTCGATTGATAAGGCCTTGTACAATTCGTATGCTTTTATCCACGGCGCAAATTTTTTACACAGCCGCATTATTAAAAAGAATACTGATTTGGTAATCGGCGGAAATTTGAATTGGGAGCATAGTTATATCGGTGCACCAATCAAGGGTGTCGAATTGATAGATACCATTACCGAAGATTTTACGGACGATCAGATGCAAAGCAAACGCGTACGGGTGAATTTTAATGTGCGCCACCGTTCGCAGAAAATCAAAGGTTTACAATATGGAATGAATGGAAATTTTATGTTGAGCAGTTCGAACTTAACTTTGGCTTGGTTAGATGATACTTCGGGGTTATTTAGAGGCTATCCGGGGGCAGTTTTATTGCAAGATCAGACGATTTTTAATGTGGATCCATTTATTTCGTTTAATTCAAGGTTTGGGGTTAAACACAGTTTAAGAACGCGGTTTTTATATACGGATAATCAAATGTCGGGCAATCAATCCAACCAAGCGGAGGTGTATTATGCCGATTATCAATTTAAAAAGGAGTTTAATTTTTTAAAGGATAAATCATTTGACTTTATTGGGGGGGTGACCTCTCAATATAACGATTCGTATGCCGAAATTTATCGGGGGGATAATGATCCTACGAATCAACTATTTAATTTGTCAGGTTATGCTGAGATTCAAAAAAACTTTTTTGACATCATTAATTTTTCTGTGGGGGCAAGGGGAGAATATTTTCAGATGAATGACACGATTACGGCGTGGAATCCAATTTTCCGAACTGGCGCAAATTTGAAATTGTCCCAAGCTACTTTTGTAAGAGCTTCGTACGGCCAAGGGTTTCGTTTTCCGACCATTACCGAACGTTACATTCGAACAAGTGTAGGATCGTTTGGTGTGTTTGATAATCCAGATTTGCAACCAGAAAAAAGTTGGAATGCTGAAATTGGAGTGAACCAAGGATTCAAGATCGGAAAATACATGGGGCAATTGGACATCGCTGCTTTTTTGCAACATTACGAAAATACCATTGAATATTTATTTGGGTTTTGGGATCCAGATCCTGATTTTTTGGCGGGTGATCCCTTGGCAGGATTTAAATTTTTAAATACTGGAAAATCTAAAATATCGGGGTTTGATATTACCTTAAACGGAACAGGAAAAATTGGTAAACATTTTAAAATCAATAATATGTTGGGGTATAATTATATCAATCCAGTGACGTTGGAGCCTGACAAAATTTTTGCCGAAGATTATAATCCTGTTAATCCAAAAGAATATACGTTTAAAAACACAAGTTACGATACGACCACAACGGTTTTGAAATACCGCTTTAAACACACCTTTAAAGCGGATATTGAACTTTCTTACAAAAAAATTAGTGTTGGTTATACCATCAAATATTTCAGCAAATTAGAGAATTTAGACCAAGCGATTATTGATTTTGAAAAAATAACGGTGGCAACAGGCGGAACCCTTCAAGCGGTTTTATACAATGATTTTTATGACCAGAACAACAATGGGAATACAATCATGGATTTGCGTTTATCCTATTCCATCGGCACCAATGATAAGCATAAATTGTCAGTAGTGGCGAAAAACTTTATGAATAGCACTTATTCGTTACGTCCATTAAAAATAGAAGCACCGCGTTCGATTGTTTTTCAGTATAGTTTAAAGATTGAAGGGAAAACCAAGGTTAATCCAACCAGCTAGGTTTCGTCTATTCTTCCTTGCCAATAAAACAAGAAATTGGTTTATGATCAGAGCAAGTAATGCCGTGGGTTTTAAATTGACTACTTTCAAAATGATCTGAATAAAAGATATAATCAATTCGGTTTGAAGGTAGCTCTCCGATATACGTTGTTCCAATTCCATTTCCAGAGGTGACAAAAGCATCCTCTAAAAGATTCGAAAATTGACGGTAACAATAGGAGACTGGCGTATCATTTAAATCGCCACATAAAATAACAGGGTAGGGCGATTTGGCAATTTCTGCGGCAACTTCTTGTGCTTGAGTGGCTCTTTTTTCGAAACCAATCTTAAGTCGTTTTAGAATTCGTTGTCCAGCTTCTTCGTCTCGGTACATGTCATCAGGCGAATTTTCATTAAAAAAGCGGTAATCATCATCTTGAAAACGAATGGAGCCAATGTGCGCGTTAAAAACACGAATGGTATCTTGCCCATGCACGACATCAGAATAAATACAAAAATTATTTTTGTCATTTTCAAAGGCAATTTCACCTTTATTAATGATGGGAAATTTAGAAAAGGTGGCCACACCAAAATAACGTTTATCCGACATTTCGTGGGTGTAACGTTCGTGATAATAAGGCGTGTTGAGCAAATCGATCATGGAATCTTTGGTCACAAAATCATTTTCGATGTCTTGGTGAAAAAATTCTTGAAAACAATAGACACCAGCATCTTCTTCCTTTAAAAATTGAAACATTTCATTGCGTTTCGATATCCGATTTTCTAAATCGTACAGGTTAAAAATGTGTACGTTGTATGACATGATTTTGATTTCGTTAGTCAATTTTTCTTGAGAAATATTGAAGGTGAAAAAATGCCTAAAATGATTAAAACCCAGCAAAAGAGTCAGAATTGAAATCAAGACCAATTTCGGTCGAAAAAAGATCCAGAAAAGAATAAAAATAAGTGAAATCACCAACCAAATAGGGTACGTTAATCCAAAAAAGGAAAAATAAACAAATCGGATAGGCGAAACATGTGTTGAAAGATAAGCCGCATATAACGCAAACGAATTGAGGAGATTACCGAAAAGGAATATCCACAGAATGAAATGGAGTTTGTTTTCGGGATTATCGTTGGCTTTCATTAAAAAGGATGTCTTTTTCTTCTTTTGTTAAACCTTCGTACCCTTTCACAGAGATTTTTTCCAAAATGGCATCTACGCGTCTTTGCCGTTCGGCTTTGGTGGCGTTATATTCTTCGTCGGTGAGTTTTGTGGCTGGAGATGCTTGGTAAGAAGTCACGCGCAATTTGCTTTTATTTCTGGATGATTTCCGTTTGAGGTTGAATGTGCCAAAAAATCGATCCAAACGATTCATAAAACTCCCATATTTATTGGCTTGAACAACGGTAAGCATTCCAAACAAGGCGCCTCCTAAATGTCCAAAACGAGCCACTTTATCGCCTGCACCAATGCCAATTAAATCGGACAACAGAAACAAGGCTGCAATGGCTAATAAAGGAACGGGTAAAATTCCAAACAAGTTGACTTTTAAGCCTGGTTGATGAATAGCAATGGCAAAGAATATCGCCATAATCGAAGCAGAGGCTCCCACCAAATTATTACTGCCATCCGCTGCCATTAGAGGAAAAGCATTTGAAGCTGCCACATGAATGAAATAAGCAAAAATGCCGCCTAAAAAGTACGTGATCATCAATTTGCGTTGGCTGAAATAAAGTAAAAACAAGCGGGAAGAAAAATATAACACCAGCATGTTTAACAAAAAGTGAAAAAACTGGAAATGCGTGAAAAAATGGGTGATGATTGTCCATGGATGGACTGCTAAAACTGATAAATCGGAAGACGCTCCCAAAAATGGCAATACAATATCTAAAAGGTCGGGTTTAAGGTATAGTTTACCTACGATTTGAATTCCTAATAAAAAGAAATAAACCAAGGTGTTAACAAGAATTAATTGCCCAATAATACCTGATTCTTTGTAAACCCTTTTTAAATAACGTCCAAAACTTTCTCCTTGCATCCTAATAAAAATTTGTTCTGTTTTTGTTCCAAATTTTTACAATGATAAATCCAAATAGCATGCCACCTAAATGGGCAAAATGGGCAACCGAGTCACCGGGATTGTTTGAAAATCCACTAAACAATGAAATTCCAGCTAATCCCAATGCCAACCATTTCATTTTTAAAGGAATGGCTCCATATAAATAAATAACATTGTTAGGGAACAACATAGCAGTTGCAGCTAACAAGCCATAAACAGCACCAGAAGCTCCAACTACTGGGATATACATTTGGACAAATGAATCGACTGCATACGCATATTTTTGGTCGTATGAAATAGTCCCTTCGCTTATTGACATAAATCGATCTAATCCAGGCATAAAGGATCCAGTAGCATTATAGATCTCAATTCCTTGGATTAGTTGATGCAAGAACGCCGCGCCTAAAGCAGTAATAAAATAAAAGATTAAAAACCGCTTAGCCCCCCACAAGTTTTCCAATAAATTGCCAAAAACAACCAATGAGAACATGTTGAATAAAAGATGAATAAATCCACCGTGCATAAAAAAATGCGTCGCTAATTGATACGGTCTAAATTCGGGTGAATCGAAATAAAATAGGCCTAAAATTCGTCCTAAATCAATCCCTTGCCGTTCAAAAACAAAGGTAGCAAGAAAAAATAGTACATTGATAATCAATAAGTTTTTGACTACCGGTTGCATGTTTCTAAAAAGGTTATCCAACATCTGAAAATCGTTTTGTGAGTTCGTCTAAAGTAAAAGTTTCAATAATTTTTTTGCCATGGGGCGAAATTTGTGGTGATGTGGATCCAAAAAGGGCATCGGTCAAATACATCATTTCTTCGGAGGTCAGTTTGGTGCCTGCTTTGGTGCCCATCGCACTCGCCATCGCACGCGCAACGGTTGATTTTGGATTAAGATCGGCCATTTGATGGTTGTTGCTGTATTCTTCAAAAATATCCGTTAATGTGCGTTGTGGATTTCTATTTTTGAGGCTCACTGGCACACCATGAATTTTCAAGAAATGACCTTCGAGGATTAATTCGAATCCTAAATTGTTTAAGGCAGGAATTAACTCTTGCCATGAATAAATCTCCGTTTTGGAAATTTCTAATTCTTCTGGAAAAATCATTTTTTGCGAAGCTAATTCGGCTGGTTCACCTGCCATAAATTGATCATACAAAATACGGCAATGTGCCCGATATTGGTCGATCAATAAAAATCCATTTTTAATGGAGGTTAAAATATATTTTTCATGAATTTGGGTTGGTTTTTTCTGTTCAACCGCCATTTCATTGTTCATCGAAGAAGCAATGGTTGTTCCAATTTCTTCTTGATGTTCTTCACCGTCTGATATTTCTTGAGAGAATGTCGGGCTCTCTAGATCTTGCGGAAAATCAACTTCTTTATTCAAGGTAGGTTCGACCGTTTCTGGTCGAATATTTTCGTAAAAATTTTCCCAAACAGAAGGATTCACGGCTTTTGATCCCCCAAAACCATTTGCTGCAATGGCACTGTTCGAATTTCCATACGAGCGTGTGGCAGTTTCGGGCTTAAAAGGATTAAAATTCGGATTTACCTTAATTTCAGGCATTTTAATTTCTTGATCTTCTTTGGGAGCAGGATAATCAAAGGTGGTATCGCGGTCAAAATCTAAACTTGGCGCTATGTTAAATTGTCCAAGCGCTTGTTTAACGGCACTTCGGATAATGGCGTAAATGGCTTTATTTTCTTCAAATTTAATTTCCGTTTTCGTTGGATGCACATTGACATCAATTGAATTTGTTGGAACTTCAAAATAAAGAAAATAAGGCGGAATTTTGCCCGAAGGAATTAAACCTTCGTAAGCAGCAACAATAGCGTGATTAAAATAGCGGTCGTTAAAATACCGATCATTCACAAAAAAATAAGATTGATCTTTAGAGGTTTTGGCATACGTTGGTTTTACAACAAAACCTTTGATTTTAATTAAGTCCGTTTCTTCATTGACAGGAACTAAGCGTTCGTTAAATTTTGTGCCATAAATTTGAACAATTCGTTGGCGAAGCCCTTGTGCTGGAAGGTTGTATATTTCGTCGTTATTATGATGAAAGGTCATTTCGATGTTGGTGTGCACCAAGGCGATACGCAAAAAATCCTCCAATATTTTTCGAAATTCGGTGATGTTTGTTCCTAAGAAATTTCGGCGTGCTGGGACGTTAAAAAATAAGTTTTTCACGGCGATACTTGTGCCATTTGCCATGGTTGCAGGTTCTTGCGACACAATTTTAGAACCTTCCATCACGATTTCAGTCCCTAGTTCGATGTGCTGTTGTTTGGTCCGCATCACCACATGCGCCACCGCTGCAATTGAAGCCAGCGCCTCTCCACGAAACCCTTTGGTATGCAGTAAAAACAAGTCATCTGCATTTTTAATCTTACTCGTTGCGTGCCGTTCGAACGACATGCGCGCATCGGTAGGCGACATGCCTGAACCATTGTCAATGACTTGAACCAAAGTACGTCCGCCATCTTTGACGATTAAATTAATTTTTGTTGCGCCTGCATCTACGGCATTTTCAACCAATTCTTTGACCACTGAAGCAGGGCGTTGCACCACTTCACCCGCCGCGATTTGATTCGCAATATGATCAGGCAATAATTTAATTAAATCGGACATGAACGATTAATGCAATTTTTCTTTGTTGGCGTCAATAAAATACCCAATTCCATCTAAACCTATAAATACATAATAAAAAGCAACCAGCAGAATGATTAAAATAATAATCAATCGAAAATTTGAACGCATGGTTTGAACTTTATGGTCGGGATTTCCCCAGCGATCTTGTATTTTAGATTGAAAAGAAATGGAACGCGCATAATTGCCATTTTCATCTACCAAATTTTCTTCTCTCGCGCGGTCAATTTTTGCTTGAAGTGCTTCACGATCCTCATTGTAATAACGCGGCATGTATTCAAAACGCTTATATTTATTAGGCATTTTAAATAATGAAATTCTGTTCCAATTCATACGTTTAATTTTAGCGAATAATAAAATCTACTTGCTTTACAAATATAATGAGATTAACTTCATACGTGACATTTGTGAAACATGAAACGATTCGCAAATTTTCAATTATAGGTCAGTATAAAAGTTAATACACGAACGTTTGTGGACAAATTTGATGCCATGGCAAGATTTATGGTAGATGTAAAGTATATTTTTGTGAATTTGGATAATTTTAGAAGGAGATGAAGGATAGATTTAGGTTCGTATTTGGTGTTATTTCATTGATGTTATTGCTTTTAACGAGTAATGATGTGATGGGGCAAAAACAAACTGCCAATAGTGCAGTAAATAAAGTGCCACCTGCTTTTTTAGCAGTAAAAGGGCATTGGGCCGATTCCGTTTTTAAAAGTTTAACCCCAAACGAACGAATAGCGCAACTTTTTATGGTAGCAGCTTATTCGGACAAAGATGCTGCCCATGTGGAAACGATTAATAAATTAGTGCACGACTATAAAATTGGTGGCTTGATTTTTTTTAAAGGCACACCTAGCAAACAAGCACTGTTAACTAATTTTTATCAACGTCAAGCAAAAACTCCCTTATTGATTGCCATTGATGGTGAATGGGGATTGTCGATGCGGTTAGATTCGACCTTGATTTATCCAAGACAAATGTCTTTAGGAGCGATTCAGAATGAACAATTGGTCTACGAAATGGGGCAACAAATTGCCGAACAATGCACTCGAATGGGAATTCATATCAATTTTGCCCCAGTTATTGATGTAAATAACAATGCAAAAAATCCAGTGATCAATAACCGTTCGTTTGGGGAAAATAAAAAGAATGTGACCAAACTTGGCTTGGCGTATATGAAAGGAATGCAGGACAACCGAATAATTGCCTGTGGTAAACATTTTCCTGGGCATGGAGACACAGACATGGATTCGCATTTGGCGCTACCAAAGATTGACCATTCGTATAAACGGTTGGATACGTTGGAATTATATCCATTTAAAGAATTAATAAATAGCGGATTAGCGAGTATAATGGTAGCGCATTTATACATTCCAAGTTTAGATAAAACACATAATTTGGCGTCGACGTTATCTTCTAAAATTGTGAATGGGTTATTAAAAGATTCGTTGGGATTTGAAGGACTTGTTTTTACGGATGCCTTAAATATGAAGGGTGTTTCGTCGCATTACCCGCCCGGAGAGGTGGATGTAAAAGCGATTTTAGCAGGGAATGATATTTTACTTTTTCCGGAAGATGTGCCGATTGGGATAAAGATGATTAAAGAAGCCATTGCACAAGGAAAAATTACCCAAGCGGACATTGATGCGCGGTGTATGAAGATTCTAAAAGCGAAAGAATGGGCAAATTTGGATCATTATCAACCAATTGACTTGACCAATTTGACGGACGATTTATTGCAGATAAAATACCATGCTCTAAACCGTCAGTTGACAAAAGCTTCCTTGACCTTGATTAAGAACGAAGTGAATACACTTCCGCTCAAAAATTTGGATCAGAAAAAAACGCTTTATTTAAATATTGGCGGCACCGAAAACAATGTTTTTAGAGAGACCATGAAACTTTATGCTTCGGCGGACATGCTTCAAATTCCTCGGTCGCTCTCTTCAAAAGAAGAAAATGATTTGATTAAAGGATGCGCGAAATACGACCAAGTGATTATTGGTTTTCATCGAACCAATAACGACCCAACCCGAAATTTTGGGGTGACGATTCAATCCATTGAAATTCATGAAGAATTGAGTAAACAGCAGGATGTAATTTCCGTGATTTTTGGAAATCCGTATGTATTGCATAGGTTTGAAGGAGCCGAAGCTACAACAGCGATGGTGGTGGCGTATCAAGACAATGATTTGACACAAGAGGCGGCGGCTCAATTAATTTTTGGTGGGATATTACCGATTGGAAAATTGCCGGTGAGTGGTTCGGAATATTTTCCAGCAGGAACGGGTTTAAGTTACCCAGAGAAAATTCGGTTGAGTCATGTTTTGCCAGAAGAAATTGGGATTAAGTCGGCTGATTTATTGGCGGTGGATAGCATTGCCTTAGAAGGAATTAAAATTGGCGCGTATCCTGGCTGTCAAATACTTGGAATTAAGGATGGAGAAGTGTTTTATAATCGTGCATTTGGCTTTCATACCTACGAGAATGCGCGCGCGGTAAAAACGTCCGATTTGTATGATTTAGCGTCGATTACGAAAATTGCGGCCTCTACCTTAGCGATGATAAAATTACAAGAATTGGGTTTGATGGATATTTCAAAAACCTTACATGATTACATTCCTGAAATTGTAGATTCGACGCCGTATTCGAATATGGTGATTAAGGCAATGATGTCGCACCAAGCGGGCTTGGCACCTTGGATTCCTTTTCACGCAAAAAGTATGATAGAAGGTGAATTGGACCCTAGTATTTACAGCCGCGATTCGAGTGCTAAATTTCCTTACCGCGTGGCCCAAGGAATTTACATTCGCACGGATTATGATACCACCATTTTAAGACAAATTACAGATAAAGAATTACAAGCGAAAGAATACAAATATTCGGATTTGGGCTATTTTTTTATTAAAAAGATGGTAGAAAAAATTACTAACAAACGCTTGGATGTTTATTTGAATGAGTTGGTGTACCGGCCAATGGGTTTGCAAAATTTGGGTTATAATCCTTTGCAACGAATGGATAAGGAAAGAATTGCTCCAACAGAAGACGATAAAGTGTACAGAAAACAATTGGTTTGGGGAGATGTGCACGATCAAAGTGCTGCCATGTTAGGAGGAGTAGGAGGACACGCAGGACTTTTTTCCAATGCGCTTGATTTAGGAACCTTGATGTATATGTTGATAAATGATGGCAAATACGGAGGTAAACAAATTTTAGACAAGGAAACCATTGCGGCGTTTACCAGTTGCCAATATTGTTCTTCCAACCGGCGAGGAGCTGGATTTGACCGTCCTGTGCCTTCTTTAGATGGGGGACCGACCTGCAATAAAGTAGGGTTGTCAAGTTTTGGACATTCAGGTTTTACAGGAACTATTACTTGGGCAGATCCGGAAAAAGGAATTGTATATGTTTTTTTAAGCAACCGCATTTATCCAAATGCTGAAAACCCACTTTTGCTTTCGCAAGGCATTCGCACGAAAATTCAAGCGGCCTTGTACCGAGCGGCAGGGTATTAATTAAAGAAAAATGTGCGCACCGGATAGAAATGACAGCTCTCGCATTGGTTGATTGAGGCTCTCGAAATCAACTAAGGCGGGACTATAATGGATAGCCGGAAATTTGCGCCCAAGTGATGATTCAAATCAATCCGCTGATTTTTATAGACCCCTTGATTGAAATGAATGGGAAAATAGCGCTGGTGCTGTGGTTTTGTTTTTATCTTTGGAACGTTTTTATTAAAATTTTAGGTTTGCATGAACAATTATGAACCTTAAATGTTATACTAACGAACAAATTTAAAGGGAGATGGTTTGATAGAATATGGGAGGATATTCGATTAAAGATTTAGAAAATTTCACGCAAATTAAGGCGCATACGCTGAGGATTTGGGAACAACGGTACAATTTATTGACGCCGGATCGTTCTGACACGAATATTCGCCTGTATTCGGATAAGGAGTTGAAGCGGATTTTAAACATTAATTTACTTTACAATAACGGGTTAAAAATTTCTAAAATTGCTCAATTGGACGATGAAGAAATTTTAAATTTGGCGAGTAAAATTTTGTCCGCTCCTGTGGATTGTGATGCGACAAAAAGTGATCAAATCATTAAAAAAATTCTGGAGTTTGACGAAGCGGGTTTGCGAGAGCAATTAGCGCAGTATCTTCAAGAAATGCCGATGGCTGATGTTTTTATGAATGTGGTGATTCCGGTTTTAAAAAAGATTGGTGAATTGTGGCAGGTAGATTCGATTAATACCACGCATGAACATTTTTTTTCAAATATTTTGCGATCGTTTTTGATAAACCATACCTCGCAAGAGCCTCCATTGGAGGCAAAAGGAACGGCCTTGTTGTTTTTGAGAGAAGGCGAATACCACGAAATTGGGTTGCTTTTTTACAATTATTACCTGCGATCAAAAGGATACAACACCATTTATTTAGGTCAGTCGTTGCCAGTGGGCGATTTGAGAAAAATTGTACGGCAATTAAAACCTCGGTATATTTTTACAAGTTTGGTGGCAAAAATGGATGAAGAGGAATTTGAATTATTTTTTAAATACGTTGATTCGTTTTTTGATTTGCATAATTTATTTGTGGGGGGCTATCAATTAGGAATTCACGGCGATTTAAAGCCCGAAGCGGTGAATGCGATTCGTTCGGTAGATCATATTGGGTTGGAATAGGGGGCTGAGTTCTTAATCTGAGCATTGAGCCTGACGAAATGTGATCGAACTGCTTTCTATGGTACAGCTAAATCCCCCGATTGACGAGTATTTTCTTTTGTGTGCTTCCGTTTTCGTTTGAGAGTTCTAAGAAATAAATACCGTTTGCTAGGTTCAATTCGATTTTTTCGATGTTGAAATTGTCATTTTTTTGGAACACCAACGCTCCTAGTGCATTAAAGATGCGCACTTCTTTTATGTGCTGATCACTAGCTATATACAATAGGTCATTTACCGGATTAGGATAAATATTCACGTCATCGTCTAATGAATTTAATTGATCTATACCATTTTGAACCACTGTGGCACAATTGATTGCAATCATTTTGGTGATGGTATCTGTTTTGCAAAAACTAAACGTATCTGAATAAGCGATGAGGGTGACTTCATACAAACCATTCTCCGAATAGATGTGTTCTGGATTTTGCAAGTCACTAAAATTAAGTGGTCCAGCATCCGGGTCGCCAAAATCCCACGACCAAAGATTGACGGAGTACGGATAGTAGTTTGAAATATCGAAAAAATATACTGGTAAACCTGGGCAAGAGTCGAGGGTATTAAAATCGGTTAGCATGATTGGTTCACAGGCAGATCCAATGAAGGAAGTTAAATAAAAACTTTCATCATTGTTTGGAAGGCCAAATACAGAAGATCCAAAATGACAGGTGTCGATTGGTAATATTACTTCATTCAATCGAAAGTCACAATCGGCGCCGGGTTGATTTGGATCGGCAATTACATTCAAATTCAGAAAATTAATCGCGTTATAGATTTTTCCATCAGGCCCAATTTGCAAGGCACTCGGCACACCTGGAATTGTATCCAAGGGATCTTTGTAAACGATATATTTTGATTCTGCGACAGAAATACTGTCATAAGGAACGAGGTTAAATTGATGAATATAATCGCCATACCAACCACCAGAAGTATATAATAGGTCGCCATTTGGCGAAAAGGATGCACCATAATAAATAGCGGTGTCTGAAGTTGGAATATCGAAATCATGCACAACACTTCCAGTCGTAGCATTAAATGAAAACAATTCGGCATGCCATTCGGAATCATGTCCATCCGAAGTAGATACAGCCACTAGTTTATCGCCTTGTGGCGAAAATTTGAGGTGTCCCCGTGCTGCGGCTTCGGGATAAGGATACGCGGGATATAGGTCCGTCAAGTCTTCTGGTAATTGGATTCTTCCAGTTTCAGATATTACGGGTGTTAAAGAGATGCCAGCAGGGGAAAGGAGAAAGGCAGCAAAATTAGCATTGCCCCATTCGTGGGTTAAAATCCACCTGTCAATTCCGTTTGAATGTCTTACCGCACAAAGTTTTTCGCAGGTTTTAGGCAACAGAACTTCTTTCTTCAAAATAACCTCTCCTTTTCCTCCGTTGAGGTTCATGTTGACAATACTGTAGCAAAATCCATCCGCCAATTTGTTTTCGGCACAATCGGTGGTGAAAATGTAGTAAAGCGAATCTTGCATTGGCTGTTTTACGATCAATACCCCTTGCGTACTCGAACTTCCGCAAGTGGTATCTATGCCAATGTCAATGCCGTTTAACATGATGTCATGGTTTTTATCGAAGACAAAATAGCCATCACTATAAAATAATAGATTCCCAAATTCGTCCGAAATTGATGAACAACCTTCAATTGGGAAAAAATTTGCGCTTGGAGCGATCGGTTGAACGGGATCGCAATTAAAGTCTAATCCAGAGGAATAAAAAAACCAATTTGAAACCTCTTTTTGCCCGATTGTAATTGTTGGGAGGAGGGAAAATAATAAAATCCACTTTTTCATACACTATCTAATTCTTTGCTAATTAGTTCTAATATCTAGGTACACAAAGATCCTCCCATGCTTTTAATTACCTTTCATTTTAGGTAAAGATAAGCAATAGTGATTTGGTTTGTTTTTTTTGTCACGTTTCTTTTTTTAACAATCTACTGGATTTTTTGTTTCGTAAAGCTTGGGTTAAAATCGTTTTCGATGATTGA
The DNA here is from genome assembly GCA_044361315.1 of Crocinitomix sp. GTDB lineage: Bacteria > Bacteroidota > Bacteroidia > Flavobacteriales_D > Crocinitomicaceae > Crocinitomix. Next base: position 172,738 of record JBIKJA010000009.1, read on the forward strand.
AATTACTCGCTGCGAAAGATATCCATCTTTCTCGAAACCACAAACCATAGCGATATTTATCGCCTTTTTAACCTTCTGTTGTCTTTTTTAGTTTTTCCCTGCGCTGAAACTGCGTTTCGACTCCGTAAAAAACTAAAAAATCCAATTCGTAAAAAACGAATCGGATTTCTTTTGTGCCCAGAGCGGGATTCGAACCCGCACGCACGTAGTACACCACCCCCTCAAGATGGCCTGTCTACCAATTTCAGCACCTGGGCAATTATTGCATTTAACTTCTACTTAATAATTAATTTAGGTATGGCTATTCGCGGGGCAAATATACTACATTTTTATTGAGAAACCGTTTTGCATAAAAAAAAGCGTGATGAATTTTCAACACGCTTTTTTGCAATTTTATGATCAATTACTTTATTATTCTAATTTAATAGCCAAACAGTTGTTTGCATCCAATTTAATAAAATCTTCCCAAAGTGTTACAAAACCAGCTCCTTTAACGCGGTATTTGTAATATCTGTATTCGTAAGGCATTTCTTCTTGAGGAATCGTTTTAACTCCTGGGGTATTACATTCACCTCCTGGTGCAAAAAACAACTCAGTTGCAATTGAATCTACTAATTTACCTTCCAATTCAAACCGTAACATGGTATGGCCATTTACAAGGAGATCATTTGAAACGGCTGGAAGACACCAAAACGTAATGTCGCCTCTGTAAGTACATTTCCCATCATCTTCATTTGCATCGGCATTGAAATTACTAGCCTTATCGTCTGTACAGCCTGGTTTTGAACAACTCGCAAACCCGAAAACTGCCACCACGGTAATCATTACTATCTTAGTTATTTTTCTCATTTCAAAGACTAAATTATAAAAAATCCATTACTATTCCACAATATTACGATTTTTTTTAGAATTGGTTGCCTCAAAACTCAACAAGAATATTAACAGCGAATCGTCAGTAAACATTAATAGCGTAAATTCGCCTTACCAACCCCCATAATCGTAACAAATATAACCGCCTGCTGTGGTTGGGGCCTCTGTCCCTTTTGCCACATAAATCAAGTGCAATTCTGGAAGAAATATAACGCTTTGTACCGTACCTTCATTCGATACCGAGGCCCATTGTTCACTGGCATTTTTTTCACAGTAGGACATGGTTTTTACAACCGATTCTAACACCACTGATTCATTTTTAAACGCCTTGGACAAATAATCATACCGTAAAAAACTTCCACTCAAAGGATCTATTGGATATCCTAATTCATCACTCACAAAATGATTGGTGCACACCACTCGTTCAGCACTTTGCAGTTGAACTACAGAAGCAGCGGTAATTTCAAAAACAGCCACCTTATTTTCGTGCAGGGATGAAATCACCAAATTATTTCCAATTGTACGTTGGTTTTTCCGAAGCATCGAATCTACTTGCCCAATGCTGGTGGCTTTTTCTAAAATCATCCGATACAAAATACCGCTTGGAATCCCGTCTTGATTGTCAGGACTGTGCGAGGTATGACTGCTCAACGAAATTCCTGCACGATTCGTTCCAGATAACACCCCGATATAACCTGGAAAGGTCACAGAAATAACACCTTGTTTTAAATAGCGATAAATCACATTTTTATCTGCCAATAAATCAAACGGATAATCCAGATTGCGTGCGTGAAAAAACAATTGATTTTTTTTCATTTTTGGCATGGCAATCGATGAACATCCCATCAAATTTACAATGTCATCATAGGTATTAATCAATAAAATTTCTTGATACGTTGCACCCGAAGCATCTGCAATTCCGCGCATTTCATCCTTGTAGGTTGTAGGAATAAATTTTTCCAAGACTTTCGATTTTTCGACAAAGAGAGACGTGATAAAATCACCTTCTAAGGTTCCTGTTTTTAGGATTTCTGTGTGTAAAATTTCTAGGACATCGTCGATTTGATCTTTGAGCATAAATCCATGTCGATAGCCAGCTGAATAGCCACTGCCTGCAATCGGCGCCACGGGAATATTTTCAATAAATTGAAGGTGATTGGTATCCGTTACTTCCAATTGAACACTGTCTTCAACTAGTTTTTTTAAGTCTTCCGTTTGATTGGATGCCGCTGAATTACAGGCTGAAAAGAATAAAAAACATAAATAGGCAATGCCAATAAAAAGGGTAAATTTATTCACGTGTTGTTTTTTGATAAAAATAGAAATTATCTCTAAGTTTGACTAAATAAAAATGAACTTTGTGGCACGGCACTTGTATAAAGTAGAAAAAAAACATAAAATGAAAAATTACATCAACCTTAGTTTAATGATTGGCTTTCTTTTAATGGCGACATCCGGATTTGCAAAAACCTCATTTGAATATGACAAAAAGCCGAGCATCGCTGTAAAAAACAATTTATTTGCGTTTAAATTTTACGGCGAATTGATCAAAACGGAAAAAGAAAATGTCTTTTTTTCGCCGTTTAGTATTTCAACAGCCTTAGCAATGACCTATGCAGGTGCCGATAAAACCACCGCCGAAGAAATCGCTAACACATTTTATTTTGGACCAAATGATGAAGCTTTTCATGCCGAATATGGCGAATACTTAAAAACACTTTTGGCCAATTCAGCTGGGAATATCGAACTAGAAATCGCTAATCGTTTATGGGCAGAAGCAAATATGAAATTTTTAGCCGCTTTCTTGGATTTAAATGAACGTCTTTATAATTCGCCTTTAGAGAAAGTGGATTTTGTTAAAAATTACGAAGCGAGTCGAATTTTAATTAATGAGTGGGTGGCCTTAAAAACAAAAGATAAAATTAAAGATTTGATTCCACAAGGAGCCGTTACACCAGAAACGAGATTGATTTTAACCAACGCGATTTATTTCAAAGGAGATTGGAAAAATCAATTTGACAAAGAATTAACCGAGGACAAAGCATTCTCATTAGCTGATGCGAAAAAAATTACCGTTCCGTTTATGAATGCTAGAGGATCATATAATTATGCCGAAACAACCAATGCCAAATTTATTCGGTTACCTTATAATGGTGATAAACACAGCATGATCATCGCTTTGCCGAATCAACAAACTGATTTATCAATGTTGGAAGAACAAATGACCCCAAACAGATTTGCGGATTTATACAAAGGAATTAAACCAGAAGTGATTTTGTCCTTGCCAAAATTTAAAATGACCTTACCATTAAAACTAAAAGCACAATTAAAAGCCATGGGAATGAAACTTTCATTTGAAACAGGAGCTAACTTTTCTAAAATGACAGAACAGGCTAAACTTCATGTTTCAGAAGTCATTCACAAAGCGTTTATAGAAGTTGATGAAAAGGGGACAGAAGCCGCTGCAGCGACAGCAGTAGTTATGGCGGTGACAAGTTCAATCTCTCACGACGATCGGCCGCTACCAAAAGTATTTAATGCGGATCATCCTTTTTTGATCTATATTTTAGATGATCAAACCCAATCCATCTTATTTATGGGGCGGGTCATGAATCCAACGGCCAGCTAAGTTTGTCGACCAATCAAGAGAATTAACAATTTCTTCATCTAATATTCTTTACAGCTTGATTTAAGGTCAGGAATGCGTAAAAAGCAGAAAGTGATAAAATCAAAAAAGCCCCGACGTAACCGTCAGGGCTTTTTAAACAATTTTAGTGATCTGGCTGGGATTCGAACCCAGGACCCTCTCCTTAAAAGGGAGATGCTCTACCGGCTGAGCTACCAAATCTTCCTTATTGCGGGTGCAAATATACTGGGTTTATTTCATCCACCAAAATAAAAAGCAAAAAAAACGTCATTATTTTTGAATTGATTTTTTAGAATGGCTAAAAACAGCTTTTAAATATTTGATAGTTAATCGAATAAAATTAGTCCTTTTCTCAAAAAAAATGTAAAATAATTTACGCAGATGAATAATTTTTTGGGAATACATCCAAATTCGTACATTTGATGACGAATGAACAAACGAATTTACTTAATTGGATTCATGGGGGCTGGCAAAACGCAGCTCGGAAAACGAATTGCACGAGGACTTGGTTATTCGTTTTTTGATTCTGACCGTGAAATTGAGAAAATGGCAGGGGAGAGCATTCAAGAAATTTTTCAAACAAAAG
>JBIKJA010000010.1:0-174396 GCA_044361315.1 Crocinitomix sp.
CAAAAGTTTCAACACATAATCAAAAAATAGGATCAACTGAAATTGTAAAAGATTTTAATTTCACTATTGACGAACCTAATGAATTACTTGGAAGTAATAGTTTTCCAACTCCTCAAGATTATTTATTAGGTGGAATAGCGGGTTGTATGATGGTAGGTTTTGTGGTAGGAGCTTCAGCTAAAGGAATTAAATTAGAAAGTGTGAAATTGCATATTACAGGAGCATTAAATCTACGTGGATTTTTGAATGTAGATGCAACTGCACCAATTGGATTTGATGAAATACAATTTAATTTTGATGTTAAAGGTAATGGTGAACAAGAACAGTATGATGAAATTATTAAAAATGTTCAACAGTTCTCACCTAATTATAGAACTATAGCGGATAAAGTGAGAGTTGTTCTTACGCATAATTGCAAGTAATTTTAATAAGTATTAAACGATGATTGTACCGCACTTAAGCTTGGTGAAAACCTCAAATACACAAACATATTATACTGTATCAGAAGTGCGTCAGTTTACTATTGATGCAGATGAACCAATTTCAAATTCGGGAACTGATTTAGCACCAACTCCTTTCGATTTACTAAATGCCAGTCTTGCTAGTTGTACAGCAATATTTTTAAGAAAATATGCCTTCAAAAACAATATAGATATTGGCAGAATTGACATTAAAATAAAAATTAAAAAGGATGAAATTGGTAACTTTATTTTTGACAGGACAATATCATTTGAAAATGAAATTCAAGTAGCAGACAAGATTCTGCTACTTGAAGCTATTAAATATACTCCTGTAACTAAAATTATAACAATGTCTCAAACTATTCAAACAAAAATAACATGATAAAACTACCGATGAAAGTTATAATTGTTGGAGGTGGATTAAGCGGATTAACATTAGCGTTTTTACTTTCAAAAAAAAATATAAATACTACTGTTTTAGAAGCATCGTCAAGATTAGGTGGTAGAATACAAACTATAAAAGGTACAAGGGAAACCCCTTTAGAATTGGGTGCAACTTGGTTTTCAGAAATGCATACAAATTTAATGCGCTTAATTAAAGAATTAGGACTGAAAAAATATCCACAATTCTCAAAAGGAGTTTCATTATTTCAAACTAAATCATTTGAACCGCCTCAAGAATTTTTCATACCTGAGTCCGAAAGCCCTTCATACAGAATAGCTGGTGGAACTCAAATGTTAATTAACAATTTGAGCGAAAAAATAACACCCGAAAACATTAAATTAAACACAAAAGTTATTTCAATTACAGAACATGAAAATGAAATTATTGTGGAAACAGCTAACGGTCAAAAGTTGCATACAAATAAAGTTATAGTATGCATTCCACCACAATTAGTAGGTTCACAAATTCACTTTTATCCAGAATTATCTGATGTTTTGTCTGATATCTTACCAACAGTTCAAACGTGGATGTCTGGAGCAATAAAATTTGTCCTGGAATATGAAAAACCCTTTTGGAGAAATAATGGGTATTCTGGAATGCTTTATAGTCATTCAGGAATTGTTTCAGAAATGTACGATCACACCAATTTTGAAGAAAATAAATTTGGTTTCACTGGCTTTTTAAATAGCGGTGCGGCTTCTTATTCTCAAAAAGTAAGAAAAGAGTTCGTATTAAAACAATTAACAGAACTGTTAGGCAAAGAAGTTGAAAATCCCATTAACTATTTTGATAAAATTTGGAATGATGAATATGTAGTAATTGGAAATCCATTTATTCAAAGACCACACCAAAACAATGGTCACCCTATGTTGCAGCACGCCTATATGGACGGAAAATTACTGTTTTCGGGAACAGAAACCTCAACTGAATTTGCAGGATATATGGAAGGTGCGATAGTTTCAGCGTTAAAAATCGTGGATAGTTTTTAAACATACTCTATACAAAGGAGCAAGCGCATTACGCCTTTTTTGAAAGTACAGAAAATCAACAAAAGATGAGTAAAAAGGTTGCCCTTTCCAGAGAAAAAAAATTATTTTCAATGCAGATCGGATGAACATAGTGAAGAAATCATTGCACGAATTAAAGAGGCGAAACCAGGCGATGTTTTACATTTTTAATAATAATTAGATGCGAATAATTGTACATCCTATTAGACCTGATGTATTTTTATTAACGTAATAAATAACTGAATCTAATTGTACGTCATATTAGAAACACTTCATTTTCCTTACGCAATAGTTAGACGCAAATCAACGCGTCTCTAACCCCTACGTCTTTCTAATAACGACATCATCATTAATCCTAGGACAACGCGTTCGTCTTCGCCATCTTGCAGATTTGTGATTTTTTCTACTTTAAATCTTCTGCCAAAAAAGGATTTTTCTTTGGACATTCTGATCACCACATCTTCGCTGCCTTCTCGTTTTAACACATAACGTGGGTTGAAAAAATAGCCAGAAAATAGGGATAGTAATGGAACTTCGCTTAAAAGGCCGTCCCAAAATTTTGCCCAAGGGTTTTCTTCTGAAATGTTAAACTCTAATTTGTTTTGCTCGTCATAAATCTCATATGTCGATTTCCAAATGGAACGCATTCCACGGCGGCCAATTCGCCCAATTTGTTGATTATTTTGATTGGTAAAATGATACGAAGCATTAAAATCAATGATTCGATCGGCATCGATGGTATAAATTAAATGCTCTTTACGGTCGTTGTTAAAAACCTGAATGGCTTCTTTGAATTTGAACATTTTTTGATACACATAAACCACTGGTTGCCCGCTGGCATCCTTCCCAATAAAATCATTCGCCAAGGTGCCAATTTTAAATTCAAACTGCATCGGAAACTGAAAATCCCTTATTGCGGTTACGTTTTGCGGACGGGTGTAATTGTCAATGATATCATCTGAATTGAAACTCATGTGCTAGTTTTTAACTGATTTTTATCAAAAGTAAGGATACTTTGGCAATTACAAGACAATCCAACGAATTCAAGTTAGATTTAATTAAATACGTACTTATGAATTTATACTTTTTGACTTTTTTCGAGGTAAAATTGAAAAACGGCAATAATCAGTGCGATTAGGGTCCAACCGTACACCACATCTTCCATTGGAATGGTGAAATACCGAATTCCTGTGTTTTCAAGATCGTTATACCACACGATTGGGGCATCCAAACCTGTCCCCGTTAAAACGCCGTTCACGATGAAAAAAGGAATCATGGAGATTAAAAAAGAAATTGGCAAATGGGTCAGGTTGATTTTTGCCCGCATTAAAACAGGAATGGTGATTAAAGCAATGATACTTGCCGCCGAAGAATACCAGCCGCCAAATCCAACCACAAGCACAAAAACCGCGTACAAGGCCAAACCGACATAAAAAATCCGATTAAATTTTGTTACCTGAATGTTGGGGAAATAGGCTTTCATACAGGCGAATACGAAGGTACACGAAAAAGGTACGACTATAAAAAATAGCACCTCCTCAATGGGTAAATTACCTAAATAAAAACCTATTAAATAGGTTGGATTAAAGCCCCATACACCTAAATCGGTAAAAAATAAATCCCAAAACACAAAAGGAACGCTGACAAACAAATACCCCATTAACAAAAAACGCCAGTGTTTGTAATACGCCACTTTTTTATCAAAACTCAATAAAAGCGGAAAACAAATGGTTAACAAATCAATTATTAAATAGAGTGAATTCATTGATAATATTGTTATTACGTATTAAACAAAGCTTAAAATGATAAAAAATGTAAGCCATATAAAGTAAAGCCACACCGCAGTTTTATTCACCGCGATGCTATTTTTTAAATAAATCCAACTAAAAATAAAGGCAAAAACAAACCATGTTACGTAATTATAGGGCGGAATGATGTCATTTTTCCAAGTCCAAAAAGCATATTTCACTGCGATTGGTTCAATTACAAAATCTAAGACAACTGCCAAAAAGGCGGCCAAAAATGCTTGAAAAATTAGCGGAACGTTGACTTTACGTACCAAGTTGGATGAGGCTAAAACGATTGCAAACCAATTAACTCCAATTATCAGTGAAACATCGAACAGTTTAAATCCTAATACATTGCCATACTGATAATTTCCAAAGAGATAGCCCGTTTTTGTGCCGATTAATTCGATTAAAAAACCACCCGAAAATATAATTAAGAACGTGAGGATATTCTTTTTCCAATTTTCTTCGGCTAAAAACACCAATAAGCCACAGAGGGTTAGGTTCATCCAAGTCAAATCCGAAGCCGACTCTGAACGGATAAACAAGACCAATCCAATGACATGAAAGAGCAGTAAAATATAGGGAAAGTAAGGACTAAATCGGCGCATTATTTTCCTTTTTCAATTAATTTGGCGACAATTTTTGCCGATTTTAGCACCAATGGAATTCCACCACCTGGATGAACGGTTCCTCCACTAAAATATAAATTCTTGTACTTTTTAGAATGATTCCCGTGTCGGGTCAAGGCTGCTAATTTATCATTTGATGCTGCCCCGTATAAAGCGCCTTTGAATCCGCCGGTATATTCTGCCAATGCCATTGCATCCCACGAATCTTCGTGTAAAAGGTAGGGCGAAATGTCAATTCCAAATTTATTAATAATCAATTGCTTGACATAGGTTCTTAATTGATCTTTATGTTCAGGAGTAATCACCGTTCCTGCGGCAATATTAATCATCACAAACCAATTTTGACCATTTGCAGGTGCATCTTCGGAATTAACAATCGAACTCACATGCAAATAAACCGTTGGGGCTTCTGAAACCGATTTCCCTCTAAAAATCGCATCAAATTCCTCTTTATAATCTTTCCCGAAAAAAATATTGTGTAAACACAATTCTGGAATCACCTTTTCCACCGCCCAATAAAAAACATGTGCCGAAGCAGATTGCTCTTTTTTGGCATATTTTTGCGCCAATTTTTCGTCTTTTAAGACATTCTTGTAAAAGGTCACACAATCAATTGCGGAAACCAATTTGTCGGCGGTGTATTTTTCTGTGGTGGTGGCTACTTCATAGTTACCTTTTGTGATTTCTTTGGCGGTAATTCCTTCTTGATTAAACTTAAAATCAATTCCTTGCCGAACGGCCAAATCATATAACGAACTCACAATCGAACGCATTCCTTTTTTTGGGAAATAAGCCCCAATGTTCATTTCTAAATGTGCGATCATGCTGTACAATCCACTCATACGGTAAGGATCTGAACCATTGTACGTTGCATAACGATTAAATAATTGAACCAAACGAGGATCTTTAAAAATGGACGCGTTGTACTTGTTCAACGAATAGGCTAATTTTTTAGAAGCAAACATCGGATATCGTTTCAACAGCGCTTTATCAAACACATTCTGAATCCCATATTTAGGATGATCGATAAATAAATCACCAATGGCGTCGTAGGTTTTTTTTGTTTCTTGGATATAATTGATGGTTTTTTTCCCTTCTTCGTTACCAAAAAATTCCACTAAATCCTTGTTCCGATCAATTTCCGATGCCCGCATTAAGAAATGACTGCCATCGTTAAAATAATAATGGCAAATATCGTCTAAAAAGGTATAGTCAAAAAAATCAGCTGGGTTTTGGCCAAACAAGGCAAAAAGTTCCTCTACCTGTTTAGGCAAGGTAAACAACGAAGGGCCTTTGTCCCAGCGGTATCCCTCCCACTCCAATTGACTTAATTTTCCGCCATAGGTTTCGTTTTTTTCTAAAACTAAGACAGAGAACCCTTGGTACCTTAAACGCAAGGCTGTTGAAATTCCACCCAACCCCGCACCAATGACAATGACGTCGTATTTATTGTTCATTTTTTCTAATTTCAGCTAAAAAATAATCGTGTACTTGATCAAAAATTTTCAAAAACCAAGCCGTATAATTTGTAGGATTGATGCGAATATCGGCCGCCAAATCTTCCAAATCAATGTATTTCCATTCCGCTACTTCTTTGGGATTTGGTTGAGGAGCCGCGTTAAAAGAACCAACTAAAACGTGATCCAATTCATGTTCTATCAAATCGTTGTCTAATTCAGCTCGATATACAAAACTAAACACATTGATTAATTGACTTTGAATGCCCATTTCCTCTTTCAACCGCCGATTGCCGGCATCCAGCACCTCTTCATTTTCACGGGGATGACTGCAACACGTATTGGTCCACAAACCACCCGAATGATATTTCGTTAACGCTCGTTTTTGAAGTAAAAGTTGATGGTGATCGTTAAACAAAAAAACAGAAAAAGCGCGGTGTAAAATTCCCTTTTCGTGGGCTTCCATTTTCTCCATTAAGCCCAGTGGCTCATCGTGTTCATTTACCAAAATCACCTGCTCCATTCACGCTTTGTTTAAAAATTGTTTGATTTTTTGTTTATACGCCTCGGTAGCTTTAAACTCGTTTAAATGCGATAAAATGAATTGCTTATCTTCCGCCATTTTACTTTTATATCCAACCATCGATGGCGAACCAGCCTGCACCGAATACCGAATAAACCTTATTTCTACATTTTGCAAATCGAAATTGACTGCTTTTTCGAGTTTTTCTTTGCCTTCGTTAAAGTAGGATAATTTTTCGGTGGGCCAAAACACATGGTTTGCCATAGTGGTTAATGCCGCTGCGTGATAGGCGTAATGAAGTGCGTTTTCTTTTAAACTGGCCGATTTGGTCAAAGCAAGTAAATCTTTGTTGGCTTGTTCGTTGGTGCTGGCGACCTCTAATAAACTGCGGAGTTTTTCTAATGGCGGTTGTCCCGTCAGATGAAAAGTGCTCAGAAATGCCCACATTAGAATCATTTATCCCTTTTTTACAGTATAAATCAGGCTACAACCCATTTAATGAATGACGAACGTATGATTTAAACAACAAAATCATTTTTTTCTCATTCGAAATTCGAATGCGTTCGCTCATCAAATCGTGAATGGTTTTCTTTTTGATTTTTGACAAGAGTTTTGTATAATAAACATAACTCACATAGACCCCTAATCGCGAGGATTTTGGTAACATGCGAATCCCAATTAACGCCTCTTGAAATTCATTTTCAATTTCTAATTCAATTCGCAATTTGTCTTCGGTCGAAATCCCATTATCACCAATTCCTGGAAAATACAAGCGACCTAAATCGCCCATGTCATCCTTTAAATCCCTTAAAAAATTAATTTTTTGAAAAGCAGAGCCTAATTTTTTTGCAAAAGGTTTCAATTTTTGATATTCATCCTCTTTTCCAAAGACAAATACTTTTAAACACATCAATCCGACTACCTCAGCCGATCCAAAAATATATTCATCGTATTTTTCGTTGTCGTATTTTAAAGGATTTAAATCCATCTCCATCGAATGGAAGAAACTTAAAATCAATTCATGATCAATTTGATACAAATTAACGGTTTGTTGAAACGAGTTTAAAATTGGATTAAGTGAAATTTTTCGTTCGATGGCTTTAAACGTATCTGCCTTAAATTCGGCGAGTAAGGTTTCCTTTTCAAACCCGTGAAATGAATCAACAATTTCGTCAGCAAAACGCACAAAGCCATACACCGCATGGATATCATTACGAATTTTTTTATCTAAAAAACTAACGCCTTTGTAAAATGAAGTGCTGTACTTTTTAGTAACAGCGACGCTCGCTTCTTGAGAATACTTATCGAAAAGTTTTTTCATACATTTTTCATTAAAATCTGAGCAGCTATTTTCCCTGAAATCAACGAAGGTGGAATTCCTGGTCCCGGCACTGTTAGTTGCCCGCAATAATATAAATTCGTCAATTTAGACGTTATTTTTGGTTTTAAATTCGCCGTTTGTCTCAAGGTATTTGCTAATCCATAGGCATTTCCTTTAAAGGCATTATAATCGGCTTTAAAATCGTTAATACAATAATCTCGTCGGTATGCTACATGTGCTTTAACGGAGCTATTTGTATGCTTTTCCAAGCGATTCATGATTATTTCGTAATAATTGTCGCGCAATTCCTGCGTATCTTTCAAATCTGGTGCAATTGGCATCAAAATAAACAAGTTCTCACAATTTTCAGGTGCTACTTCTTTGTCTGTTTTTGATGGAGCACACACATAAAATAATGGTTTAGATGGCCATTTTGGATCATCGTAAATTTCCTTTCCATGTGCGGTCAAATCTTCATCAAAAAACAGGTTGTGATGCAGTAAACCTTCAATTTTTTTATCGACCCCAAGATAGTAAATTAAACAACTTGGTGCAAGTCTTCGTTGATCCCAATATTTTTTCGAATAACGACGGTATTTTTCTGGCACTAAATTTTGTTCAACAAAATTATAATCCGCGCCTGCAATCACCTGATCGACAGGAATTAATTGTTCGCCAACACGAATTCCTTTAATTTTTCCCTCCACACAATCAAACGCTGAAACAGGCGAATTAAAATGAAAAACTACGCCATTTTTTTCGGCGATTTGTTTCAATGCATCCGCTAATTGCCCCATTCCTTTGTCGGGATACCACGTCCCCAAGCCCATATCGGCATAATTCATTAAGGTATATAACGAAGGAATTTTAGTAGGCATTTCACCCAAAAATAACACAGGGAAATTTAAAAGACTTACTGCTTTTAACGAATTAAAACGTTTATTGACGTCCTTGTCCACCGACTTAAAAACATCTAATTTTAAAGATTGTTTCATTACTTTAAAATTAATGACCTCACCCAATTTTAACCCCGGTTTTTCGAGGTATTCAGGAATTGCAATGTCGTATTTCGTTTTTGCATCAGCTAAAAAAGTCGCTAATTTACGACCACCTTCAGGTTCGAACGTATCAAATAAGGCAAATAATTCATTCATGTCCGAAGGAACTTCAGTTGGCAGGTCATCTTTCCAAAAAACCTTGTACGAAGGGCTCAATCGGGACAAATGATAATAATCGGTTCTTTTTTCACCAAGTTCATCAAATAAAGAATCGATTAATTCGGGCATCCAGTACCAAGATGGCCCCATGTCAAAGGTATAACCATTTTCAGAGTAGACACGCGATCGACCGCCAGCACTTTCATTTTTTTCATACACTTCTACCGAATATCCTTTTTTAGAAAGATAACACGCAGCATACAATCCAGCAAATCCAGCTCCAATAATAGTTACTTTTTTCATTTCTTTAATTGATGTGAAAGCACTTTTCTAGCTTGAAACACCCGGCTTTTTACAGTACCAATCGGAATGTCAAGTTCGTCAGCAATTTCTTTGTATTTAAAGCCTTCCAAATATAATTCAAAAGGACGTCTTAAATATACGTTTAATAACTGAATTTCACGAATAATTTGACCCTCCATATATTGATCAATTGGCGTAAACTCGTCACTTTCTCCAGTCATTAGTTTATAACTGTCGGATGCGGCGTGAATCATTTGGTTTGATTTCTTGCGAATGCCATTTATAAAAATGTTTCGCATCATAATTTTTAACCAACCTTTAAGATTGGTATTGGTAATAAATTTATCGTGATTCACAAAAGCCCTGAGAATGGTTTCCTGAGCCAAATCTCTCGCATTCTCCTTGTTACGGGTGTATTTCATGGCGAATCCGTTGATGTACCCCGATAAATCCACTATCTGCGCTTGAAAGTCTGATGTTGTCATTTGTTTAATCTTTTTATTATTTCGTTAAACAAAATTACTCGCAAAATTTAAACCACCAAGTTTTTGTTTAACTTTTTTACAAAAAAATTAAACAAAATTACATAACAATATTCAAAACATTGAAATTCAATTATTTAAAATAATAATTGTTGAAAAGTTATTTTCCGTTTTTGATAGATTGAAAATGTTCTGTCATTTTTTTGGCCTTTTGCCATTAATGCTAATTAGTTGGGCGATAAACATCGCCCGGTTTCTTGGTTTGCGAAGGATGATATCCCGTAGCACAGAACAACCGCAGGGACGGACGGTTGTCCGTCCCCGGATGGCGATGAAAAATAAATTTTACAATTAACCACAACCAATACAACCAATTTTACAGATGAACGTGGATGGAAATTGTACCACAATTTCGTGTTAACGGTGGAAGCGACAGCTTTGGTGTTGGTGGAGGTACGAAACCGGCGCCAAACTATAGCGGACGACGTGACCCCCAACGCGTTGGGGCGAACACCCTACTAATTGTCAATAAATTAAAGATTTAAAACTGATGATCTGGTTTAAATATTCACATGAATCAACACAAAATCAGACCGTTTTGAGGCTGTTAAAGAGATTTCGGCGCAGTATTTATCATCAATTACCAAAAAATCGCTGGTGGTGATGGTTTCGTTGAAATGATTGGTGTCTGCTGAGGATGAATGTATCGAAATCGCCAGTTCTCCGCTAACGCAATAAAGAAAACTCATTGAATTTTGAGGAATTGGATAAGTTTGAGTGCTGTTGGATGCTAAGGAATGCCCAAACATGTGACCATTTGCATTTCCGCGGCACATGAGGTTTAGATCGGTGCATTTTCCGATTGAATTGGTCTGCCAAGCGCCCATAAATTCATCAATATCAAATTTTTGAAGTTGTTTTGTATGGTGATGTTGGTGGTTGAGTCCCATGGTGCCATCGAGCACCATTAAAGTTCGGCGAACGCCTGGCAATTGGGTAAACGTGGAGGTTTCTACCTCGACAGTTGCGGTGCTGATACGAAAATCAAATTGTAGATTTGAATAGGTTTCGTTTCGCGGATAAATAAATAATTGCGTGGTAGTTCCTCCCGACCAAGTGGCGGAATTTTGTTGACTTTTTCTTATTAATTCGATTGGCATTGTGTGCGTGTGTATAAAAGTTAAAGATATTAATTTTATGTGTGTTTAGGTCGATTTTTCTGCGTGGTGAAGGATTTAAAAATTATTTGCTGATGCGATGTTTCTCTTAATTTGATTATGTATCTTCGTTTGATGGTTTATCAAATTTTAAAGTTTCTGACCAAGTTGACGATTTGGGGCTATTTTAGAAAGGTTCAAATTGTTGGGAAAGAACAAATTCCTAAAAGTGGGGCGACCATTTTTATTGCCAATCATCCGAGTGCTTTTATGGATCCGATTGTGGTGGCCACTTCGGTAGAGCGATCCTTGTATTTTATTGCGGCAGGCGAATATGTAGGCAAAGGATTTAAAGGTTGGTTTTTTAGACATGTTTTGCACATGATTCCCGTTTTTAGGCCTTCGACACGACCGGAGGATGTGCATAAAAACAAAAACACCTTTGAGCAATGTCAGCTTCATTTGTCGAATCAAGGGGCTTTGTTGATTTTTCCCGAAGGGTTGAGTTTGACTGAAAAAAAATTGAAACCGCTGAAAACTGGGGCTGCCCGCATTGCAATTGGGGCGGTAATTGATGCTGACTTTTTATTGGAGGTAGAGATTGTTCCCATTGGATTAAATTATTCTGATCCGCACACGTTTAGGAGCGATTTATTTGTGAATGTGGGCAAACCGATTTTTGTAAATGATTTTATTGATCCGTCGATTGTTGGGGATAAAGAATTAGAAATTGAAGCTGCGCGGAGGTTAACCGAAGCCCTTGAAATTGAATTACAATCGTGTATTTTGCATGTGGAATCGTCAGATGAGGAACTTTTATTGGCAAAATTAGAAGCAGTTTTTTCACCTGAGGTACACGCCCAGCTCAACATTTCGTACACCAACCAAGCGGGTGAATTTAAAATTCAGAAAGATTTTATTGATGCCATTCAGCAGACAAAAACGAATTCCGCTATCCTTTTTCAAGAAATTGAGGACAAGGTGGATGTTTATTTGAATCAGTTAGCACGAATTGGTTTGAGCGATAAAGACATTCGAGATGTTGAAAAACGCGCACTAAAAAGGGAATTTTTATCACTTATTTTGGGCAGTCCTCTTTTTATTTTTGGGTTGCTCAATAATTACATTCCGTATAAAGGTGTTGGAATGATCTCGCGTCGCATTAAGTTAAACGCCAATTTTACGGGCTCGATCATTTTGGCGGTTGGTTTGTTTACTTTTTTGAGTTGGTATGGTTTGATTTCCTTTATTTTAGGTTATTTTGTTTTAGGATGGCCCGCTATTTTTTATCCGATTTTGATGTATATTTCTGGGGTGTATGCCCTATTGTACAAAACAGGGATTTCGCAAAGTTTAAAACGAAAAAAATTGCGGTTTTTAATGCGATCGAATGTTGAATTGATTGAAACCTTAAAACAAAAACGAGCCGAAATTATTGCCGTACTTTTAGCGATGCAGTCGGATTATATGGCGAGAAGGATTAACTAATAATTCTCCTCATCAATAATAGCCTGTCGCATTCGGTTTGCCTATTCGAGCGACATGTAGGGCAACACAATAGAATCACATTGGCATTGTGTGCTTGGGGTGAGGAAAATGTCTTGGGTTCGCTCTAAATGCGAAATTTTGATTTCGTGTGGCACGCCGTTGTAACTAAATTTGATTTTTTATAAAATCTCGATCAAAAGATACATTATATTGTCGATCAAGAATTAAGGTATTATCCCCTTTAAAGGAAATGTGAAGAAACGGAACAAATCCAAGTGAATCGTAATTGATAAAAGCTTTTCTTTGGCGGAGATTTAGGGGGTCTAATTCAAATCCGTAGGTTAAATTATAGGTACGAAATCCGCATTTATTGAGATCGGCAAGGATAAATTCGTTTAAATCAACTCGGATGAATAATTTGATAAATACTTTGTTGCTATAATACATTTTAAACATCAATGTATCGTGACTAAAGGAATAATCGCACCTGATTTGTTTATCGTTGATGTTGTAAAATATGGATTGGTCAGTATAAGTGACCTTGTATTCTGAACTTTTAAAATAGGGATAATAATAAGCGTGAATTGAGGTTTCATCCAACGTGATTTAGCCTCCGTTTGGGAGAAAAAAAGTACGTCCATCATACGACTCTTGGTCTTGGAACATTTTTACTCCTTTCCAACTGCCGAATAATTTTGTATGGTTAGCGGCCAGCACCGTATTGGTCATCCCTAGAATCAAGAATAAAAATAAGGCAAGAATGCTTTTCATACTTAATAAATTTCCAACCGGGCTGTTTATCTTTTAGTTGTTGGACACGAATTTAGAGAAACTCAGTTACAAAGATGCATCGATACTTTGTTTTTACAACGAAATGGTTTGCTTTTTGAAAATGCGCGCCAAAAATTCACCATAACTCCATCCATATTCGCTAATTAATCCACGGCTAAATGCACCACGAAAAATTTCAAATTTGAAGTACTTTGGAAGCATTTTCGGTTCAATTTTCACCTGAATTTCATCTGTTTTAAATCCGTTCATCAATTTAATTTGCAATACGTCGTTCGCATTTGGTCGAATCGTTTTAACAGTCAATTCTTCCAAGAGGATTTTTTTTCCATTAATTTCTAAATTATACCCTTCGATATCTTGATGATGGCCAATAAAACCAAATAGATAAATGAGGTTATTTTCAAAAAGATTGATGTTTTCTTTGTGATTTTCGATGTTTAAATAATAAATCCCAAGTTCGATAAATTTTTCTTTTCCTTGTTTGTGGATATCTGAATTAATGACTCGAAACGCGTTACCACTTATTTTATTTGCTTTTGTGGCGAGCATTGTATAAATTTCTTTCAAGGTGGTTGGATATATGCTGTCGCAGGCGACGCGAATATCACCAATCCACTCGTAACCACTTGTTTTTAAATCCTCATGAAGGTAAGAAAACCCTTCAACCTTTGTATGTCGAAAAGCGTCACGATTTAAACGCAAAACTTTTAACGTTTGTGCATTTATGGTAAGTGTCAATAACATGAATAACAGCAGTAGGATGCGTATCATGGTCAAATTTTTCGTTCGGCTAAAATAACAAAACTTCTGTGTATTCCAATATATTATCGTTCAAGTTTTGAAATTCAACGATCAAATTACGATTTAATCCACTTCTGAAAACGAAATGCAAAGAATGTACCAACAATTTTCAAAAGAAATTAGAGAGAATTAAATTTTTGAAATTTTATTTCCGCACTAATTGCACGGTACCTTGACCTTCAAAATTTGTATTGTCAGCCGTGATGCCTTTGTAGGTGTAGAAATAAACCCCTTCCTGCGCCTCCATTCCGTTTTGCAAAATGCCATCCCACGAACCATTAATAGCGTTAATCTCTGCCACTTTTACTCCCCATCTGTTCACTAAAAGACATTCGAACATAACAATAGACAGCGCTTTAAAATCGAATGAAAAAACGTCGTTAATTCCGTCGTTGTTTGGTGAAAAGATGTTGACAGGACTGAAATAAAAAGGATCGTAGACCGTAATTATTTTACACGCCGTATCTGCACAACCATTTTTATTGATCACCGCAATACACACATCATAAGTGCCAGCAACATCGTACGTCACATCAAATTCTTCAAAAAAATCTTTAGTGAAAATATCATCGCCAATCCCAAAATTCCAAAAGAAACTGGTATCTGCAAAGGGATTTCCATCTTGGGTATAATTGACACAGTCATTGACAAAATGAACATCTAAAGGCAAAGTGCCTTCCAATTCACCTGTGAAATTAGGTGAAGTTGCAATAAAATTAGCAATTGGATTCAACGAATCGACATAAATAGTTTGAACTAATTGGCAACCGTTGGCATCCGTAGCGGTTAATGCATAAAATCCAGGATTTAAACCACCCCAAGTTGTATTATTGGAAGTTAAGCCAGTTTCTAAATTTTCCCATAAATAATCATAATCCGGAACGCCCCCAACAGCTGCTCCATAAACAGAACCATTCCCGTTTTGGTAACCATACAATCTGCATTGCGCTGGTAAATAACCAAATTGAATAAAATAAAGCGAATCAGGATTAATCAATGAAAATTCTTGGGTGATGGAACAACCGTTAGCATCCGTCACAATAAGAATATAATTTCCTGCATTTAAATTGATTAAAGTATCCACACCTACTCCATTTTCACTACTTGGATTAGGATTCCAAACGTAACTAATCAAATTTAAATCTCCTTGAGCATTCAGCACCTCATCAACGTATACAGCACCAGAAAAATCATTGTAACAAAGCGGATTTTCAATAGTCAACGACACCTCCATTTGTGGTGGTTCGGTCAAATACACCGAATCGATTAAAACACATGGAAATTCATCCGAAATATTAAAATAATACCACCCTTCGTTCAAGGAATTTGCGGTATTGCTATTGTCCACATTTAAAACCGTACCTGTCTCATCAGTAATCACATAGATTACATCACCTGTCACACCCGTTACGTTAATGGTGACCGAACCATCTGAAAAACCAAAACACGTAGGATCGTTCGAAATAATACTTCCCTCCATTTCACATTCGCCGGTGGTTACGACAATCTCAATACATTCTTCATCGCTACACGGAGCGATACCAGCTTCGTAACAAACTGTCCAAGTGCCGGGCCCTGCGATCGCAGGATCAAATTCCCCTGTGGTTGGATCTACACAAACGCCACAAGTTGCTGACCACGTTCCACCGGGAGGAAGGGCTTCGAGCGCTTGAAGTCCACTCACCGTAGTAAACGGTCCTGCAGGATCAACAGTCACCGTGATTTCGTCTACCACAGTAATCACCACCGTATCTCTCGCCACACAGCCATCTAACGAAGCCGTTACAATATAATCGTCACTTCCCAAATCAGGTGTAAAAGCCACACCATCAATCACCGAATTATTCCAACCAATCACCGCACCATCAGGATTGTCAACAGTAAGTACAACTGCCGTACCTTCGCACACCACTTGATCTTCTCCTGCATCAATTTCAGGTCCAATGGCACACGAAACCGTCACATTATCCACCATCCATTTCTCGGAGGCTGCCCAGGCTTGCACAGAAATTCGTAGTAATAAGGTCGAACCACCTTCAATACAACCGGTAGTGTAATGCATCGAACCGGCCAAAATATCATCTGCTTGAATGACAAAAACATCGGCACACTCCCCAGCACAATACGTTGCATCAGGAGGCGTTACCCAGCCAGCTCCATCTATATTATACTCTAACATGACCCAATCTACCGAATTACAGCCTGTTCCACAACCTTCCATGGTTCCCAACTCTTCTAAATCGAGCTCAATTTCAATAAAATCACAGGAAGAAATATTAATAGACGAAGAAGTCCATTTTGCAGGACCATTGGTATCTTGCCCTTCGAGTTTACCTCCAAGTACTTTTAAATAATCACCACCATCGAGACAAGTTGGACAAGCAGTTGACCAGGAGACGCCGCCTAAATCATCTGAACCAGTAGTTGCATCATCACCTTCGCCAAAGGTCTCATTAAATATTAATTGAGCTTGTCCCTGAAATTCAAAACAAACTAAAAGCCAAACGAATAGCGTGATTTTTGTTGAAATTAGAAGACGAACCATTGTTTTTATATTTGTGACTACAAAGTTACATTAATTCATCCAATCCACTAGGAAAGAAATAGAATTAATAATAAGTTAACGACCAATAAAAAAATGAAAGAGGTTATTGTTGAGAAGATTAAAAAATTAACCTTGCGTTTTTTGAATTTCTTTGGAAGGTAAAAGAAGAAATAGTGCCACTAAAAACACCACGTTTTTCATGATATATTGCCCCACAATGGTGAATCCATAAGGCACCCTTGTAAAAGAAAATTCTGGAAAAACGAACAAAGGTACAAAGGTAAAAAGCATGTGGGCTATGGCGATTTTAACAAAAACCGTTCGTTTATATCCAATAATTAAACCCACCCCAATTACCACTTCAAGCAAAGCTAAGAGGAAGAACCCAACGTTTGATGGGATTAAATGAAAAGTAATCACCTCTACTGTTTGGGACGCTAAATCTTCGGCAGGACTTAAATTTGGGAAAAATTTAAGTATACCAAACCACACATAAATTAATCCAAACGATAGGGCGAGATACTTTAATTTATTCATTTTCTTTCAGTTTAAAAAAATGAACGAGCGCTAAATCTACAAAGCCCTCGTTCATTTAAAATTGACCGTTTTCTATTATTTTCCCAAATGTTCGTTGTAGAAGGCCCACGCCTTTCTTGCTACTTGTCTTCCTAATTCTAAACCCGCTACGTTATCTGCCTGAATGTGGTAACCGCCCATTACACGTGATTGTCCAGCCATTTCTGCCGCTTGGGTAAAAGTCGGGAAACGCAACACTACCGTGTCACCAAAAAATTCCGGATCGATTTCAGTCATTGTTCCTGCTACACTTACTGCCGAGTCACCAAATACATCCGAACCAGTGAATAATTTTAAGGCTTCAGCACATCCACCGCTAATAGCACTGTGTCCAGACACATAACTTGGAAAAGGAGGACATAAGAAAGAAGGGGGTGAATAAGGTTGCCATTGGCTTCCATCCATTTCTACAATTCCTTTGCCTTGACCACCCCAAGCTTTGATTTTTTTACCTTTATAATATTGGTGAACTAAGGCATACGGGCGGGCATAATCATAATACATTTTTGTCTCCCACGCAGCAATGAATCCATCCATTGCTGTGATCTCTACCAAAAAATACATTTTAACATCTTGATCCAACGTATGTTTGTCTCTTCTTGAAACGAATTGAGCAAATTTTAACCAATGTCCCGCTTGTTGCACTGATTTTGGACCATCACGCATAAATTCTACCAAAGCTTTGTCATGATCGGTCATTTTTTCTTGAATTTCAGCAACTTCAGCCACTTCGTTTTTTAATTGTTCTGAGCCTAAAGCTGGCGGTGCAGCGGGTCTGAATTCAGATGCTGAATCCAAAGCAATGGTTTCAACATTGCCCCAATGTGCTGTTAAACAAGAAGGAGCAAATTTACCCCCTTTTCCATCGTCAAAATATTTTGGTTGCCAACGCATGACATCTTTGCTTTTATCCGCCGAATTCACTGGATTATATTTCGTATAATCAAAAAATGGTTGATCATTTGAACCTTCGTGGCTTGCATATTGATTTGATCCATCATCTTTTCGTGCATCAATCACCGCTTGCGCAACCAAATTCCCAACACCTTCTGGCGTAGTTGCATCGGTTGATTTTACAGCATGATCATACCCTAAATCTTTCATGATTCCTTGAAAATAAACGCTATCTGAATAATAATACTCAGTTAAGGCGCCATAAGCTGCATAGCTAATTGCTTTTTCTTTATTTTCCAAGGTCCATTCTTCTTTTGGTCGTCTCTCAACGCTTGTTCCATAAACAGGAATGGCGGTTTCGTCATATCGTGACCATGCATCAAAAATTGCAGTAAATGTTAAACCTAAATAACGAGAAGTAACGGTTGGTCTCGGACGGAATCGATCTGTGTCTCGTGCTGTACCCTCTAAAGCAGCAGCACCCCAAATATAGGCGACATTGTTTTCTCCTGTTGGTTCTTCGGCGGTTGCTAAACTGTCTGTATTTGAAGTTTCACCTTCCGAAGATTCTGATCCACAACTCGCTAAGAAAAGAAGCGAAAGCGCGAGGATCGATGTTAATTTTAATTTCATTTTATGCTAAATTTGATTACACGGGGTAAAAGTAAATAATTACATTTGTTTTTAACAAGCGCTTTTTCGTCCTTGGAGCAATTATTGATGAAAGTGGAAATATTATTGATGAAAGTTTGAAAAAATGGTGAAATGCTTAATTATTGATGATGATCCCTTGATCGTAGATTTATTAAAACATTTTTGTTCTAAGCAAGATTGGATTGGTTCGTGTTTAAGTGTCGAAGATGGAAATCAGGCTCTCCAAGCCCTTGTCAACCAAAATTTTGACTTGATTTTTTTGGATTATAATCTCCCTGATTTAAAAGGACAAAAGATTTTAGACCTGATGGCCCACAAAACCCCAACCATTATGGTTACGAGTGAAGAAAAATTTGCTTCTACCTCGTATGAATATGATCAGATCATCGATTTTATTGTAAAACCGATTAGCTACGAGCGATTTTTAAAAGCTGTCTTACGGTTCCAGCGAAAAAATGTAACCATTCAACCAAATCAACCGACAGAAGTAATTTCTGAGCGACTTTTTGTGAAAGATGGGACAAAAACTGTCTTGATTAATACCCCAGAAATTAGGTACATTAAATCAGAGGCGAATTATGTGGTTTTTTATTTAATGGATAAAAAAGTGATGAGTTTAATGAGTTTAAAGAAACTCGAACTCGAATTACCTTCCTATTTTTTACGCATTCACAAATCGTTTATTATTAACCTCAATTTTTTGGTTTCCGTTTCTACAGAAGAATGTTTGGTGGGAGACACCGAAATTCCGATTGGTCCAACCTACAAAACCATCATCCACGACGTCCTTGACAATTGGGCGAAATAATGGAATGATTGAAGAATATTCGATACTTTATTTTGCAATAAACGTCAGCATGGCATCGGTATAGTATTGCAACATTTGTTTGATTTTTGCAGATGCTTGGTGACAGTTTTCGGGTGACATTTCCTCAAATCCTGTATTTAACGTATTTAAATGTTCTTCAAATTGAACAAGTTTTAAGCGTTTCACAGAGGTTATAATTTTATGGGTCACAGCATCAAAGCGAAGCTTATCCTTATTTTCAATCGCCTCCGTTAATTTTATGGTTTCTTTTTTCCATTCGCCAGCCAAGATTTTGATGGCATTTTTCACCAATTCATCTTGGTAATCATAATCGTGCTGAATGGAAGTAAAATCGGGCAGGCCGAATTCTACTTTGCGCATAATTTCTTGAATACGGTGAAGTAAATCTTCTTTCGACACTGGTTTTGTCAACGCATCAAAATGGGGCGGATTTGGAGCGATGGAAGTACCGGAAACCACCAAAATTTCGCCGTTTTTGGAACAAATCTGTCGAATACTCGCCAATGATGTTTGAAGGTCAATGATTTCGTGGTTCAATTGAAGGTCGCAAATAACGAGCATCACCTCTTTTATTCCAGCAGCTTCTTCACGGGTTGAAAATACCTGCAAATCAAAATCTTTTAATACATAACAATACCAATTTTGCAGTTCAAGATCGTCCTCAAAAACAACAATTTTAAATGCAGCATACTGATTGCGTTCAGTTTCCACTTTATTTTGGCTGGATTGACTGATTTGATTGGGTAAATCTAAGTCAAAATAAAATCGACTGCCTTGGCCAATTTCCGAATCAACGTTCAATTCTGATTTGTGCAACTTTAATAATTCTTGCACAATCGTCAAACCTAATCCGGCACCAGTCGTGTAGTTTGTGGCATAATTACGGTCCAAAATTCGTTTTAAATTTTCCTTCTCAATTCCTTTCCCATCATCTTCAATTTGAAATCGAATTTTTTCTTTTGATTCATTTTGATAAGAAATTACAAAATTGACTACTCCTTTTTCTTTTGAAAATTTTAACGCATTGTTTAATAGATTATTGATTATTTGATACAAGCGCGTTCGATCGACCAAATAGTTAAATTCACTGAAATCGTGTGGCGGATGATAGGTCAATTGAATGCCCTTGGAATTTGCTAGATAGTTTAACCCTTTTACAAGTTCTTCGCTAAATTGGGCCAAATTTGTCCATTCTGATTCAAGTTGTACTTGGTGCTTTTTAATTTTTGCGTAATCAAGTACGTCTGTCACTAGTGATTTTAATTGTTCGGCACTGAATTTTAAGGAGTTGATAAAGGGAATTTGCTGCTCGTTTTTTTGATTTTGTTCCAGAATTTTGACATTACCGATAATCGATTGAAGAGGATTCCGGATCTCATGACTCATGTTTTCCAAAAACTCATTTTTCTCTTCAAAGGCACGTTCAGCTTCTTTTCTGGCATTGTCAATTAAGGTATGACTTTCAGAGATTTGAATAGACATTTGTTCAAATACTTTCGCTAATTCCCCTATTTCATCCCTTCGATTAATCGTTAACTTATGCGGGGTTGGATTTTGAGAAAACAAGGTTAATTGTCGTGTGATTTTTTTCAATTCGTTTACTTGTGTCCGCATGTAGCCAAACGCTAACAATAAAAAAACCAAGGCGATACAAATGACAATTAACAAAACCTTTTTTTGCCACGAATAGAATGAACCAAACACCGTTTCCTTATTAGCACTCACCACCGAATATAATTTATAATCATAGCGTTGATAGGGTAAATGAATGAACTTATGTACGGCCGTTTCAGTGGAAAAAACAGGTGCGTTTTTCTCCGTTATTTCTTCCAGGAACAATTCAAATTCACTTGAATAGGCTTCTTTTTTATTGTATTCAAACGTAAAAGTTTTATCCGTGTCGGGGTGAATTAAATAATGTCCATCTTGATTGGCGACCCTTAAATCATAAGCATCTGGCAAAGCATTTTTTAAATCATCAAACAGCTTATTTAAATCGACATTGATAATGACAATTACCCCACCATCAATATTTCCGGGTAATTTTTTTGCAATTCGCAGTGTGGGGGTTATTGGCTCACTGATTTTTCCAAATTCTTTATTTAAATCAATTTTTGAGAAATAAATCGAATCGTTTGGAAGTTTAATAATCTCGTTGTAATAATCCCGACCACTTTTATTTTGCAATTCGGATGGGCTTGTGACTCGCACGATTTGGTTATTTCTTTCCACACGAATCAACTCTTTTCCTGAATCAATACTCAAGAGTCGCAATTGAAAATAGATTTTTTTACTGCCCAAAAAAGCTAAATATTCTTTGGTCAACAAATCCAAATTTTCTGTGCGATTATCTTTCAGAAAATGATCTAATAAAGGACTATTTGCCAGTTGATTTAAGTCTGTTTCTAGATTTTCAAGATAGGTCTCAAATTTCAACGAAATCATGTCGCTGCTGTGTTCGAGCCCGTCTTCGGTTAACTCAAGAATTTCCTCGGAACTGTAACGAAAAAGAATATATCCAGATACTCCAAGTCCTGCAATGAAAAGTACAAAATAAATAAACGCATTTCTGGCAGCAAGAGACAAGTAATTAAATTTCATACATCCAAATCTTTCAGGTTGAAGATAACACTTTTTTTCAAGGATACTCTCAACCTAAATTATTGTCGAATAACAGGAACACTAATATCGTGGATCTGCCTTATTCAGCTTTTTCAGTTGTTTCTTCTCCCTCTTCTTTTTTATCTGGGAACATAATTGACAAAATCACTGATCCTACCAATACAATACCGATCACGGCCAAAGAAACGACAGAGTCGATATGATAAAAAGGAGCGATGATCATTTTTACCCCAATAAAGGATAAAATAATGGCCAATCCGTAAGGTAATTTATTGAACAAATGAATGAAATTATCCAATAAGAAGAACAATGCTCGAAGACCTAAAATCGCGAAAATGTTAGAAGTGTACAAGATAAACGGGTCGTTTGAAATTGCGAAAATCGCAGGAATCGAATCAACGGCAAACAATAAATCTGTAAACTCGATTACGGCCACCACCACTAATAAAGGAGTTGCGAATTTAATTCCATTTTTAATCGTGAAAAATTTGTCGCCATCATAACTATCTGACACTTTAAAAAACTTACGAATTAATCGCGCACCACGTGTATTGTTAAAATCTTCATCATCATCTGAATCGTTAGAAAACCAAGATTTAATCCCAGCATACACTAAGAACAACCCGAATAAGGTCATCACAAGATTAATGTTGTATTTTAAAGGAGAAGCACCTAATCCCTCTAAAATACTATTCAAATAAGTCATTTCGATTAACGCCGTTCCTGAGAAGATAAAAATTGCACGCAGTACTAAAGCGCCAATAATACCCCAAAATAATACCTTGTGTTTACTCGTACTTGGAACATCAAAAAATTTGAAAACTAAGATAAACACGAAAAGGTTATCTACGGAAAGCGCCTTTTCGATCCAATAAGCTGATTGAAATTGATAAAATTTTTCGAGCGCCACTTCATGCGCAAGAGGACCTGCATCTTGGTTATAAACATAATAGACAACGCCAGAAAATATCATTGCTAAAGAGATCCAAACTAAGGACCAAGTCACGGCCTCTTTACTCGAAATTTCATGACTTTTTTTGTTAAATACACCAAGGTCTAACAAAAGCATTACTACAATTGCGATTGCAAAAATTACAACAAGACCTGGGTGATCAGTAATTATTGAATGATTATTCATATACGTTTGGTTTCAATTTTTTGGCAAATAACAATCGTTTGATTTACCTATTTTTTAATAAGTGCCAAATATATAGTTTTAGCTTGAATTAAAAACAAAATTCGATGAGATAAAATATTAAATTTTCATCAGAATTAAAGGTCTTTTATTAATTTAGATTGAAATCAAAATATCAGACGTTTTTAAAGTTCATTAAATTTTGAAACTAAAAAACCACTTGCACTCCGACAATGTTATTAAAATCGAGATAATTGAACCAATAACACTTATTATATTGAAGATTGCCGGCCCATTTTCCTAATCCTCTTCAACCACGATTTTTGGCCTTCCTTCTGGGTGGGTATATTCGTCATATAAACTTTGAGAATTATCGGCGTTTTGGAGGAGCCATTCACAAAAAGGGTCCACATGTTTAACCTTTTTAGAATCATTTAATCAAAAAATCGGCCGGTTTTATTGGTGAATTCGCATAGAAGACCATTAGGATAGTCCATTTTTTTGATTCAAACACTATCTGCAACTTTTGAGTTGATAACCTGACGACATTCAATTTTTCATTTAGGGTGTCTCAATGCCATTCAAAAGAAATAAATCGCTAAAATAATATTAATTGTCTAGAAAAGGAACTTCCGTGAATTGAAACTGTGAAAAATTACACCTTCAATTTCAACAAGGTTTTTTTTACACCAAGGTAAAACAATATGATCCCAATGGCCATTAAAACATGGCTAAAATCATTCTTGTCAAACCAAGGATTTATATTGATTTTGAGTAAAAAAATGAAAGCTGTGGGCAATAGAACAAGTACCCCAAAAATCATGTATTTATAGGATGGATCTAACTTTTGTCGGTACGAATTTGCCAAAAATCCCGCAGTTAAAATTACCCCAACGACTGTATTAATAGCAATTGGAAGAAATGGTAGTTCAAAAACACGATCAACTGGTGCAAAATAATAAACCAAGCCAAATGCGACATAAACAAAAATCATCTTCCAAAATGAGATAATCTTAAAGAAGGACAATTTATTTTCGTCTGTATGCGCTGCAATAACCCCTTGTTCCAATAAATAAATAGAAATTGGACCGGCGAGCCATGATGGAAATTTGCCTCCAATTCCTAAATAATTCACAAAGGTATGCCCAATCCCTCCTAAAAAAGCACCCACTCCAAACACAATAAAAAACCAAATCCAATAGGTTTTTACAGGGTGATTGCTCTTTACGTTATTTAATAAAAAAGCAAGGATTAAACTGATAATAAACAATAATGAATCTGTAATAAAAGCCATCGGCTCGGTCAAATTCAATCCAAAAAGAACAAACTGGATCTTTTCAAAATCTACTCCAACTAACATAATAAAAAAACTGGTTATTTGCCTTTGTATACCCCCATTTCACAGAACTTCTCGATCCTTTTTTCGCAACGTTTAACCGGATCCATTTTTTGAAGTTTAGCCAAGTGTTTTTGAATTACCTTTTTAACTGATAAGAACGTTTCTTCTCTAAATCGATGTGCACCACCGATTGGTTCTTTAATAACCTCATCCACAATATTCAATTCTTTCATATCGGTTGACGTCAATTTTAAAGCTTCCGCAGCGCGTTCTTTAAAATCCCAACTTCTCCATAAGATAGTCGAACAGTTTTCAGGTGAAATAACCGAATACCAAGAGTTTTCTAACATGATGACCTTGTCACCTACCCCAATTCCTAGGGCTCCACCCGAAGCACCCTCACCAATAATGATACAAATGATTGGAACTTTTACGTTCATCATTTCATAAATATTTCGTGCAATCGCCTCTCCTTGTCCACGTTCTTCCGCTTCTAAACCTGGAAATGCTCCCGGGGTATCAATCAAGGTAACAATTGGTTTATTAAATTTTTCTGCCAAACGAAATAAACGTAAAGCTTTGCGATAACCCTCTGGGTTAGGCATTCCAAAATTTCGATATTGACGAAGTTTTGTATTTGACCCTTTTTGTTGACCGACAAACATGACGGTTTCTCCGTCAATGGTTCCAAATCCTCCAACCATGGCTTTGTCATCTTTTACGTTCCGGTCTCCATGAAATTCGACAAAATTTCCACCTGTTAAGGCTTTAATATAATCTAAGGTATACGGTCGGTCTGGATGACGAGAAAGTTGAACCCGTTGCCAAGGTGTCAAGTTTTTGTATATTTCTTCAGTGGTGTCTTTTAATTTTCGCTCCAAATCCTTCACCATTTTTGCGGTGCTCACCCCACTGGTTGTTTCAATCCCTATTGCTTTTTGTATTTCTTCTTCAATTACATGAATTGGTTCCTCGAAAGGTAAATAATTTGCCATAGTATTTTATTTTCAGTTTTCAAATTTAGTGTTTTTTTGAATCTACCCTTGAACTTAGTTTGTATTTTTAAGATTATCTTCGTTAAAATGTTTTTAAGATGATTTTTTTTCCGGGTTGTAAAATTAATATTGGGCTGAATGTCATCAACAAACGCCCTGATGGCTACCATAATTTAGAAAGTATTTTTTTTCCGCTGCATTTAACCGATGTGTTAGAAATAATTCAATCTGATCATTTTTCCATTGAAACAACTGGTTTGCCAATTGATGGTGATCATTCGGACAACTTAATTGTAAAGGCCTATTATCTTTTACAAGGCATGTATCACCTGCCTCCTGTCAAAATTCATTTGCACAAACAAGTGCCAATGGGCGCAGGCTTGGGAGGAGGATCGGCTGATGGAACAGCTACTTTACTTGCGTTAAATCAATTGTTTGATTTAACAATTCCAACCCTCGAATTAGAACGCTTGGCGGATCAATTGGGGAGCGATTGTTCTTTTTTCGTCAAAAGTAAACCTTTGTTTGTCCAAGGAAAAGGTGAAATTCATTCAGAAATTCAGTTGGATTTATCTGCTTATTTCATTCAACTCATTCACCCAGGCATTCACATCAGTACCAAAGAAGCGTTTAGTGGAATTGGGTTTCATTCATCCACTATTTCATTGGTGAATAAAATTCAAGCGCCTATCGAATCTTGGAAAGACAATATTAGCAATGATTTTGAAAATACCATCTTCCCAAACCATCTTGAAATTGCAGAGCTTAAAGACCAATTATATCAAAACGGTGCAATTTATGCAAGTATGACAGGAACAGGATCGGCAGTTTACGGCATCTTTAAAAACAAACCAAATTCGCTTCTAAACACAACACTTCCATCCAATTATTTTGAATGGATTTCACAACTCTAACATGGCTGATTTACTTAAAAACTTATATTCGCCTTCCCTTATCAAAAACTTGGCAAATGCTGTTTATGAGGTTGATTCATCGTTTAAAAAAGAGGCATTTATCAAGGCCATTTTAGATCAAGATTGGGCCGACAAGGAGTTAAAAGCAAGAACGCAACGTGTTTCTGAACAATTGTGTGCTTTTCTTCCTTATTCGTACCTTAAACAACTCGAAATTTTGCAAAAAGTCGCGCCAAAATTTACTGGGTTTACTGGCACCATTTTCCCCACTTTTGTCGAATTGTTTGGACAAGATGACGCCGAAAATTCACTCAAGGCACTTAAATTTTTTACCACCTATTCCACCAGCGAATTTGCCATTCGCCCGTTTTTAAAAACCAATCCCTCCACCATTCAAGAATTTTACAAATGGGCAGAGGATCCAAACCACCATGTCCGCCGATTGGCCAGCGAAGGTTGTCGCC
This sequence comes from Crocinitomix sp., assembly GCA_044361315.1. Taxonomy (GTDB): domain Bacteria; phylum Bacteroidota; class Bacteroidia; order Flavobacteriales_D; family Crocinitomicaceae; genus Crocinitomix. Next base: position 26,781 of record JBIKJA010000010.1, read on the forward strand.
CTCTTTTGCCTTGGGCGATGAAATTGCATCAATATGTTAACGATCCAAGTCCAATCATCCCCATTCTTGAAAAGCTACGAAACGACCCTGAAGATTATGTTTATCGGAGTGTTGCAAATAATTTGAACGATATTTCTAAACATCACCCCGACCTAGTGCTTGATTTGTGTGAAAAATGGGTAAATGAATCGAAAACAACCCATTGGGTGGCTAAACACGCCTTACGCACCTTATTAAAAAAAGGAAATCAACAGGCCATGTCAATTTTTGGGTTTGGAAAAATCGCCAATTTAAAAATTCATCAAGTAGATATTGCAGCGACTAAAATCCCATTTGGTGGACAATCTAAATTAGCGATTCATGTCAAAAATAAGGGAGAATCAGCCAAATTCAGGCTAGAATATGCCATTGGTTATTACAAAAAAAACGGCAGCCACAACGAAAAAGTGTTTCAATTAAAAGAAAGCGAACTTAAAAAAGACGAAGCTATTCAATTCGAAAAAAAATTGGAATTCAAGGATTTATCCACCAGAAAACATTACCGAGGCCCCCATTATATCCTTTTTAAGGTGAATGGAAATTCGGTTAAAAAAATCGATTTTGAATTAGAATAACCAACAATTTCGGCCTATTTCAAGGCCCTTTTTCGCTAAATATTGGATAATTTCAACCTGCATTTTTTCTTGTGTTGGCCAAACCGTTAAAATTGAAATTTGGTTTGCATTCAACTGCTCCACATCACGAATTTCCTTTCCAAAAATCAAGGTAGTAATCTTACTGGCATTCACGTCAAACCAATCAAAATCTAGGTTATTTTCGATTAAAATAGTCGCCACCAATTTACCCTTTTCACTCCCACCTATCAACTGAAACTTTTTGTTCGACCAATGATTTTGAATAAAATACCTAGTTTTTAGTTGAAAAAATGCCTGTTGTTGGTAAGCTTCCACCGTTCGCGACGTTCGATTTGGATGCTCTCTCCATAAATGCGTCACCTGGGGCACGCCAATTACTGAAAATCTATGTTCAAACCACTTAAAAACCATGTCATAATCTTCTGGATAATTCAACTGTTCAAAGCCAAAACAAGCTTCAAAACACGATCGGTGCACCAACCAATTAGGCGAAGCAATTACACACTCGCGATAAATATTTTGCCAATGGTTTTTAGCAGCAATCAACGAATTAAGCCAAGTCTCATAACGTACATACCCCTCACTAACAGGCGAATCAGAAAAATACCGCACCATCCCCGTCACAATTGTTTTTTTATCCAACGGCATCGCCCCCATTAATAATTCGAGTTTGTTGGCAGGCATTTTATCGTCAGCATCCATGCGTGAAATGTAATCACCTTTAGAACGTTTAAAGGCCAATTGGAGTGCAGGAATAATCCCTTTTTGAGAATTTTCAAGCACCGAAATTCGAGGATCTTTGGCCTCCCATTCCTTTAAAATAGCCAAACTCTGATCCGTCGAAAAATCATCAACAGCCATCAATTCCCAATTGGTGTAGGTTTGTGCGACAATCGAAACAAGGCATTCTGATATAAAATCCCCTGCATTGTAAACTGGCATTAAAATCGATATCGTTGGCAAATCTTTCATAAGAACAACCAAATGTAAACTTTTTTGGGCAAATCCCCCCCCAACAAGTTGTGTGCGGGCGGGCTTTCCACTCCCGCTATTTTTAATCCTTCGCCAACCATTTGGCTAAGGTTAAAAAATGAGCTCCACTGCAATCCCTTTTGCGGAGTTAGGTTAAAATTTAAAATTAGCGAGTTTGAATCTTAGCCGACTTTTATTTAACATTCCATTGCAAAACCAATCCGCATAATCTACAAATTCCTTAAATTGCATGGAAATTAAATACCATACCTTATTACGACAGAAAATTCCATATCGGTAAACAAAAGCATACGATCAATGTTGATTTTTCTTTTTGTTATTTTTCTAATCGGAAGTTTTTTTGGATTTGGTGCAAAACCTGCCCCTAACCTCTTTCGGAAATCGGCATTTAAACTAAATTTAAGTAACAAACATCTGACAGAAATTCCAGATTATGTTTTTAAACTCACCGAATTAAGGTATTTAAATTTACATCACAACCAACTTACCACTATTCCCCCCGAAATTAAAAACCTAGTCAATTTAGAAAAACTAATTCTTAGTCGGAATGATTTAGTAGAAATCCCCCCTGAAATTGGTGAATTAAAAAACCTCAAAATCCTTTCACTTAAAGCAAATAAAATCACCCGCCTCCCCACAGAAATCGGCAAATTACGACGATTAGAATTGCTACGCTTAAGTTTCAATCAACTGACGTATTTACCCCCAAGCATCGGTCAATTGGATTCGTTAAGCCATCTTTATTTAGATTATAATTTAATCGAATATTTACCCAACGAAATTGGAAAAATGACCGGATTAAGAGAATTAATCATTGGCAGAAACCGCCTTGTTACCTTGCCTCCCGAATTTTATAACCTCACCCAATTACATACCTTGGATTTGTCAAATGCTGGTCCAAATTTGGTCATAGCCTACGAAATTTGTCTAATGCGAAACTTAGAAAACCTCTATATAGATGCTGCTACCTTAAATTTTGCCCCGCGTTGTATTGAAATTCGTGCAAATGGGTTGCGGTTTAATTTGGTGGTTACTTAACTAATAGTAGACTAAAGGTTAAATTTAACTGAGTAAATTGAGTAATGAATTAAAGTAATAAAAAGTGAAAAATACTAGACTTTTGTTCGTCTTATCAATAATGGCTTTTGTAGGAAATTCGTTGAATGGACAGGCACAAAACTATTTGACACAGCAAGCGGTGCAAAATTTTTTCTACCCCCAATTTTCTCCGATCAATTTAGATCAAGGAACAGACACAATTGAACAAAAAGCACTTCTTAAAAAAATTTGTCTTTTGGCAAATCACTGTGATCATTGCGTATCAGATTCTGCAAATTTTAATGAGTCTTATCTCGAATACATGACCATGCATAGAGAAAGTATTCATTTTGTTGATCTTGATAAGGATAGAGATCAAGACATCATTTTTAATGGAAAGGAATGTTCTGGTGAAGAGGCGGGATTGGTAGAAATTTATGAAAACCGAGGCGATACCTTGCTACTCAGGTATAGATCAGAAGGAACCCTCTTAAATTTCGACTTTCTAAATTCAACATTCGTGATTCACGATTATCCCTGCTGTGCACAACAAACACATTACCTAATTGAGTATCGTTTTGACCCATAAAATTTTGAAACAACCGCAGTTCGAGCTCATTTGTTAATTGGCCATTTAACAATGCTCGGTGGTCCTTATTTTCCGAATTCGAGTGAATTAAAATTAAATCTCCCTTTTATCGCTCCACAAGAAATTGCTTTGCGGTGGTCTGCCAATTTAACAGATATGGATCCGACTGAAACTTGTGAAAATGTAGGTACTAATCGAATCTGCCGTTACCCGCAAGGCTCATCTGGGACAATACTCTTTAAAAAACCAGACGGCTGGACATTTTTAAGAATGGATCCAAATTTATTCGCCAGCAACACGTGTGAAGACAATTATACTGAAGTTCTCAAAAACTTGCCTATTTACTACTATGGCTGGGTTAAACTTTAATAAAACAATAAAAACCACCATGCTAAAAGAAACGTTCATCAACCTTTTATCAAATTACACAGATAATAAACGCGTCATCAATGACCTGTGGAACGAACTGGTAAAAAACTATTCATCCAAAAAAAGACATTATCATACCTTAAATCATTTGGACAACCTTTTAAACCAATTAACGGAAATAAAAGGCGAAATAGAAAATTGGAATGTGGTTTTGTTCACCTTGTATTATCATGACATCATTTACAATTCGTTGAAATCGGATAACGAAGAAAAAAGTGCGATTTTGGCTGAGCAACGAATGAAAGAAATAGCAGTGGATCAAGAACTAATCGAACTTTGTAAAAATCAAATTTTTGCCACCAAAACCCATGTTAAATCCCTTAATAACGATACCAATTATTTTACAGATGCCGACCTTTCTGTCTTGGGACAGCCTTGGGAAATCTATCAAAAATATTACGAAGATGTGCGAAAAGAATATGCTATCTACCCAAATCTAATCTATAACCCAGGTCGTAAAAAAGTCTTAACCCATTTTTTATCAATGGATAAAATCTATAAAACTGATTATTTTATTGGTAAGTTTGAAGCGCAAGCAAGAATTAACCTGCAAAACGAATTCGATAGTTTATAAGAAGATTTTAATCCCATCAATAACATAACCCAATAGTCGCCTCAATGGCCATTTTAACATTGTTTCTGACTGATAAAATGTCGGTTTCTTGCATGTAACAAGGTGCCGATACAATTCTGTTTTCGCGATCGATTTGAATTTCAGTAATTCCTTTTTGAACACTCGAAGCGCCTGTTTTTTCGATTCCTTGGTTAAAGGCTAAAATGTCGTAAGGAGATGCCTCTTGAGATGTTCCCAACGTCAAACTTGGTTTAATTGAAGAACCTTCCAAGGCTTTTGCCACCACAATTGGACTCACACAAAGTGCACATATTGGTTTGCCTACATTGACCATGTTGACTAAAAATAATTTGACTGCATCATCAATCTTCGCATCCGCACCTTTGAAGGCCCAATCAGTGAAATTTTTTGCATTGCCAAATCCACCAGGCAGCACCACCGCGTCAATGTCCGCAGGGTGAATGGTTCCAATCTCAGAAATTTTTCCGCGCGCAATTCTTGCAGCCTCTACCATTCCATTCCGAGTTTCAGGCATTTCTTCTCCTGTCAAGTGATTGATCACGTGGTATTGATTCGCATTTAGTCCAATACAAACATATTCGTGTCCTAATTCTTGAATTGCCAACATCGCTAAAACCGCTTCTTGAATTTCCGACCCATCATAAACTCCACAACCTGATAATAAAATCCCTATTTTCATTTTAACTTTCTTTGATATAATGGATAAATTTAATTATTTTTGATGAGAATGTTACAAGAAGAAATACCTGAGCACTTAGTTTTTTATGATGGAGATTGTGGCTTCTGTAATTCTTCCGTTCAATTTATTTTAGAAAAAAGAAAACTGGATTTCTTTTTTATTCCACTTCAAGCAGAAAAGTCGCAAAAATGGTTGGGTGACAGAAATGTAACCATAGCTTTAGACACAATTTATTACATCCGAAAAGGAAAATTGTACGACCGTTCGAGTGCGGCTTTGCAAATTGCGCGTGGTTTAAAAGGAGGATATCGACTGTTATTTGTGTTTTATTTTGTTCCTAAATTTCTGCGGGATCCTTTTTACGCCTTAATTGCGAAGTACCGACATAAACTTAGAGCCGGTTACTGTATGCTCCCTAAACCAGAAGATCAGCAATTTTTCATCAATTAAAAAAGGCTAGTTTTGATATGTTTCTAAAACGAACTCATGGCAAAAACTAGCCTGCTATAAACTAAGTTAAAGGACTAATTAATCCTCCTCTTCGTATTCTTCAACAGCCAATTTCAAATAAAGATCAGAAACACCGTCACCTACTGTTACTTCACCGTAAGCCCAAAAATCTTCATCATTACGGTTCAAATAAGCATCAATAAAATAGGTTCCTGCAGCAACCGCACTATAGGTTACTTTTCCAGCTGAATTAGTTTCTTTTTGTTCTAAAACATATTCAGAATTGTCCAAATTTTCTTGGGATGTTGCCACACCAACCAATACACCACTTGCAAACGCGCCGTTTAGTGCGCAAGTTACCGACAAATTTCCTGCTGCAGCCGGCGTTGATTTTTGGTAGCTAGAAAATAAAAAAGCTGCTCCAATTAAGGCAATACTTAATGTTAAAAATTTATTTCTCATAATCATTTCGTTTGAATGTTTCCTACTCGTAAGGTTTTTCGGTACCACCTTAATTTAACGCTTTAAAATTACTGATTTCGCAAGAATTTACAACACGTTCTCAGTTCATTTTATCGACAACATTTTATAAACGTGTTGTTTCAGTTTAAATTCGCACCCCAATCAGCACAATATCGTCGGTTTGGTCTTCGTTTCCTTTCCAATCCAGAAAAGCATCCTCCAAACGTTTATGTTGCTCTGTCATCTCTAAACTATTGATTTCAGCTAATAATTTCGTCAACCGTTTGCGCAAGAATTTTTTATCCTTTTCGCCCCCAAATTGATCGACATACCCATCCGTTGTCAAATACACCATATCCCCAACCTCAATATCAATGGTAATTGGCACAAACGGTTCCATTTCTGAGCTATAACCAATGTGTTGTTTATCCCCTGCAATTTCAATCACTTCGTTTTGACGAACCAAATAACAAGAAATATTTGCGCCAGAAAAATAAAGCTCTTTTTTCGCATGACTTAAGACACAAAAAGCAGCATCCATTCCATCTAAAATATACTTCGAAGGATTGGATCGAAATAACCTAATCAATTTTTCCCGAACAAAATCAAGCGCTTGCGCAGGGGTTTGAATTCTTGGATTCGTAATTGATTCAGTCAATAATCCACTGCAAAGTAAACTCAACAATCCACCCGGTACACCATGTCCTGTGCAGTCTCCCACTACAAAAACTGGACATACCTCCCCATCTTGCAAATGAACCTCATCAATTAAATATAAATCTCCACTCAACACATCTTTTGGCCGATATAAAACAAATGATTCTGGCAAAATTTGTTTAACCTCAGTGGGTGTTGGCAAGGTTGATTCTTGGATATTTTTAGCGTAATGAATACTTTGACTTATCTCTGTATTTTGATGGTAAATAATATCATACGCTACTTTTATTTTAGTACTATCTCTACAGATCCCTGAAATACTGACCGTTTTGCCGTTGCTATCTTTTATGGCAAACCAATCCTCATTAATCCAACGAATTTCGCCATCAATCATCAAACCATATTCAATATTGGCATTTTCACCATTTCTCAACTTTTCATGCATTTCTGACATCAAAATCTGATCCTCGGCACTTAAAAAATCTTTAGCGAAATTCTTACCTTCATAAAAATACTGAGGAGTAACAGAAAGTACCGTCTCACAATTAGAACTAATGTAATCGTATTGTCCAGCTAATAAATCAAATAGAAAAAATACATCGTTAATTGAACTGCTAATAATCTTGAAATTTTCTTGACTTTTAACCAAGGCCGCTTCTATCAACTCTTGCTGAGTAACATCACGGAAAAATGATTGGATGGCAATAATCTGACCCGCTTCAAATTGAACACTTAAACCTCCTTTTAAAACCACCTCTCGTTTAGATTTGGTAATCATTTTAAAGGTATGTTCATTATGATCTGCAACATCACCTACTTTCAAAATCTCCTCAATCAATAATTCGCATTGTTCTTTGCTATCTGCATGCAAAATGTCGTAAAAATTTAAAGTCTTTATTTCATGATCCTCATATCCCAATGTTTTCTTCCAGGATGGATTTACAAACAAAAATTGACCATTCGGATCAACACTTTGAATCAAATCAGTCGAATTATCAAAAAGTTCACGATATTTCAGTTCGCTTTCAGCTAAACTTAACTGAACTCGTTTAATATCATCCAAGTTTCTTAAAATTCCAAAAAAACCAGTGATTAAATTTGGATTTGAGTGACTAAATCGAGTTTTAACATTTTGACCAATCCAAATAGCTTGACCATTTGCTTTCACCATCCTGCATTCGAGATAAGTTTCTTTGACTCTCGATTTAAATTGTTCATTATAATGATTTTGTACAAATTCCAAATCGTCTGGGTGAATTAATTTGCGGAACGACATTCCTAAAAAAACCTCGTTGGAATAGCCCAAAACGCTTTTTGCAGACATATTTATATAGGTAATTTCACCTTGAATATTCGTGGTGTAAATGATATCCGTTGCATTGTCAATTATATGCTGAAATAGGTCATCACTTTCCTTTTTTTCAGTGATGTCGCGCGAAATCCCCATGGTACCCGTTTTAACACCATTTTTGTTAAAAATAGAATTAGACGAAAGCTGGGAAATAAATTGATCGCCATTTTTCCGAAGGTTTACAATTTCGCCTTTGAATTCATGGCGGTGCTTTAAGGCATCATTCACCATTTCAAATTGACTGCTCAATGCGTAAAATTCGCTGATGGACCGCCCTACCATTTCTTCTCGGCTGCAGCCAAACATCTTTAACGCAGCGTCATTGCAGAATATAATCACGCAATTCAAATCGCAAAAAATCACGCTCTCAATGGTGCTTTGCAAAAAAAGTTCATTTTGACGGTTAATTTGGCTAAATTTTTGACGCGACTTTATCAAGCGAAAAATCAATATGCCTAAACAAAATACTCCACCAAAACCTATTAACCAAAGCACGACATCGGGCATTGCACTACTATAAACCCGAACTTCAGAAAAATTCGAATTCAATCCATTGCTATTCCCGCGATTCAATGCTTGACTCAAGCAGACAAAACTAGTGTTCAAAAAAACACTGATTACGATTACCGCAAATTTAATGGTATGTAAGCTAATTTTTTTCAAATCTTTTAATTGTAATCAGGGAACTTAATCAAAAGTCAAACCAATTAATGGTATAAGTTAATTTATTTTATCGAATTCTGACCCAAACTGATCCAAATGGTAATCTAAATGTTTATAAAACATCGTATTCCACTCTTTTGTCGTTAATTTTCCAAAAGAATGAGATTCTTTATTGTTAAAATATGCACCACCTAACCCTTGAACTTTTTGAATAAAGTCAATTAAACGCGCTTTTTCAGTTTCAAAAACACGTTCATCCGCAATGACAAAAGCGGGCGCTGTGCGGCTATTGTTTTTGTATGGTTTATCCCCCACAATTGTCGATTTTACAAATAATTTCAACATAAACTTCACAAAACCGCTTGGTTTTGGATGTTTATCATCAAAAATCATTTCATAGGTCACCGAACAATGCGCTAACATTTGCGCCACATTCATTTTTCCCCATTTAGCAGGCGTACTAGGAGTTAACTTATTAATTCTCTCAACTAATTCTGCAACAACGGCTGGTTCGAAAACATCTTTCATAATTTCACTTTTCACATTAAATAAAGGCTAAAAATAAGTAATAATCAGCCCTTTTAGGCAAGTCATTACAAATCCTAAACGGTTTTATTTAAGAAATCCACTTCACATCTTTAAAATTGGGTTTTCTTTTTTCCAAAAAGGCATTTCTACCTTCTTTGGCTTCTTCGGTCATATAAGCCAAACGAGTCGCTTCACCTGCAAAAACCTGTTGCCCTACCATTCCATCGTCGGTTAAATTCATCGCAAACTTGAGCATTTTTATGGACGTTGGTGATTTCTCCAAAATTTCTTGAGCCCATTCGTAAGCGGTGTCTTCCAATTCGTCATGTGGAATCACGGCATTCACCATGCCCATGTCAAAAGCATCCTGCGCCGAATAATTTCTCCCAAGAAAAAAGATTTCACGGGCCTTTTTTTGACCAACCATTTTCGCCAAATAAGCCGACCCATACCCACCATCAAAACTTGTCACGTCTGCGTCTGTTTGTTTAAAAATTGCATGTTCTTTGCTAGCCAAGCTCAAATCACACACCACATGTAAACTATGTCCTCCACCAACAGCCCATCCTGGCACCACGGCAATCACTACCTTAGGCATAAACCGAATCAAGCGTTGAACTTCCAAAATATTTAAGCGATGTGCCCCATCTTCACCCACATAACCCTGATGACCACGTGTTTTTTGATCACCTCCACTGCAAAACGAGTACACCCCATCTTTCGGCGAAGGTCCTTCCGCTGACAATAAAACCACCCCAATCGATGGATCCTCTTGTGCATCGTAAAAAGCACGGTACAATTCGCTCGTTGTTTTTGGGCGAAACGCATTCCTCACCTCCGGACGATTAAAAGCAATTCGTGCCACCCCGTTCACCTTTTTATAAGTAATATCTTCAAATTCAATGGCAGTTTTCCACTCAATTTTTGTCATAAACGTAAATTTTGGGTAAAAATACGAATTATTTGGGCAAATCCCCGACGCACTAAAATTCCTTCACTTCTCTTCGTGATTTTGGCGCGTCGTGGTCGGGCGCAATCGTTCCAGCTTCTTAAATGTTCGATTAAGTAAACATTTAAGAGAGCTCCACTGCAAATGGGCGCAGCACATTCATGAGAACCTTTAAAAAATCAATTATTTTTCGAACTACTCCCTTTTGCGAGCCTTGTAAACTCCGCTTAATGAGTTTATTTAATTCACATTACTTACCTTTACGCATCTTTCCACTTCTCAAAATAGGCGTCAAATTCGTCACGCCCTTGTTTGGGTGGATAAACAAAATTTATAGGTGAAACCGGCCCAATTTTGTTGGATGGTAATACTTTGAGATCAAAATATTTTGCGTAAATCCGTTCAATCTTGTTACTCTCCAAAAACAAATTCTCCTCCTCGGTTAAGTCAAAATTCGTTTCCCAATGATAAACACTGTGCTCAACCACTTCCTTTTCCGAGCAAGCAGTCATCAAAACTGTTCCAATAAATAAAAACAAGAAATTTAACTTTGTCCACAAATTCATGCACCAAAATTAATTCTTAATTTACCTAAAAAAAATAAAATCGACATTAGATCCAAATCAACTTATTAATCGCTGATAAATAAATATTTTCTGAATATTTAATCCGATTGAATTCAAGTTAAATCAGGTATTATTTTTCCTTTTTACCCAAATGAATCTTAGATACACGAACATTGATCCTAAAAAAAAAGCGTTTATCAAACTAGGCACAATTCTTGTCCAAATACCAATGATTTGAACTTAATTTTTAGTAAATTCGTAACCTCAAAGACTACATTGAACTATAGGGTTGAGAATTGAGCAGACGCGGGGAAAGTGTACATTATAAAATAAACGACATAAATGAGAAAGATTCTTTTAATTTCACTCTTAATATGCACTGGCATTGTGAGCGCCCAAGTGGATAAAACCCAAACAACTTTAAAATTTGAAGAAGTGTTTGGTTATTTACAATCAAATTATGTGGATGAATTTGATGGAGCAAAAATTACAGATGCGGCCATCGTTGCCATGTTAAAGGAATTAGATCCGCACACTTATTTAATACCGAAAGATGAAGTGGATGAAACCAATGATAAAATCAACGGTAGTTTTGTCGGAGTTGGGATTCAATTTCAAATTATTGATGACACGTTAACTGTTATAAACACAATTGAAGGTGGTCCTTGCGAAAAAGTAGGCGTGCGGGCTGGTGATAAGATTTTGAAAGTCAATGATGAAAACATCGCTGGCGTTGGCCTTGAAACATCGGGTGTTCGAGAACGGTTAATGGGCGAAAAAAATACGTTGGTTGTTTTAAGTATCAAACGAAAAGGAGAAAAAGAAATCCTTGATTTTGACGTCAGGCGAGATAAAATTCCAATCTACAGCGTGGCGAGTGCTTATATGGCGACAGAAAATACGGGCTATATTAAGGTGACCACTTTTGCACGTACAACCCCAGCCGAATTAGTGGAAGCGATTAACAAGTTGAAATCAGAAGGGATGAAAAATCTAATTCTTGATTTACAGGGCAATGGAGGTGGATTATTGGATGTGGCAAAAATCATGGCAGACGAATTTTTATCTAACAATAAATTAATTGTGTATTCAGAAGGACGTGCACAGCCACGAACTGATTTAATCGCTAACGATATTGATAGTCGCGGTAAACCCTACAATCCTAACAAAAAAGGTTCATTTGAAAAAGGGAAACTTGTCCTACTAATCGACGAAAATTCAGCATCTGCTTCTGAAATTGTTTCAGGTGCTTTGCAGGATTGGGATCGTGCATTAATTATAGGACGAAGAAGTTATGGCAAAGGATTGGTTCAACGACCTTATAAACTTTCAGATGGATCAGAAATTAGAATTACCATCGCGCGTTATTTCACTCCTGCAGGTCGTTTTATTCAAAAACCTTATGAAGATGGTGTGGATGCCTATAGAGATGATTATATGAATCGCTATTTAAACGGAGAATTAATGCACGAAGACAGTATCAAACTGCCTGATTCATTGCGTTTTGAAACTCTAAAACTTAAACGAACCGTTTATGGTGGCGGTGGAATTATGCCAGACTTTTTTGTGCCCTTGGACACAACTGAATTTTCGGATCTTTACAAAGAGATTAATCGAGCTGGAGTAATCAACACGTTTACTGTGTCTTACGTTGATAATAACCGCGAAAGTTTGAAAAAACAATATCCAAACTTTGAAGACTTTAGAAAAAATTTCAAAGTTGAAGGTACAGTTATGGACGAATTTTGGGAGATGACTAAAACCGAGGAAATCGAATATAACGAAACAGATTATCAAACTTCTAAAAAACTGATTACAACGCTCATTAAAGCACGAATTGCTTCAAATTTGTTTGAGTCTTCTAAGTTCTACCCTATTTTTAATGAAACAGAAAACGAAATATTTATTCGTGCGTTAGCATTAATAGAAGGTAAAACTATATCACAATTAGGATTAGATTATTAATTTTGTTTAAAATTTATAAAAGATGAAAGCATATTTAGTAGCAACTGGTTTTTTAGCGTTAATCGCTTGTAGTGGAGGAAATGGGGACGATGCATCCAATGAAGATACTTTAAATTCAATCGTTGCAACCACTAATCCTGAAGAAGGTGTTTCCGAATTTGGACAAGAAGTGACCAATCCAAATAAAGCACAAGGCGAAACTTCTATTCAATTTATGGAAATGGTTCACGATTTTGGGGATGTAAAATATCCAAGTGAAAATCTTTTTACCTTTAAATTTAAAAATACAGGCACCTTGCCTTTAATTATTGAAAGTGCTACTGCTTCTTGTGGATGTACAGTGCCTAACAAACCAGAAGAAGCTATTTTACCTGGGCAAATCGGAGAATTGGACGTTATCTTTTCACCAAAAGAAGGCCAACAAGGAACTCCTGTATCAAAACAAGTTACTGTAATTGCAAATACAAATCCATCTTCGACGGTATTAGAAATTAAAGCAAATGTATTAGGACCGAAAGGCTAATCAATTTTTGTAATCAATCATTAAAAAAGTTGTTCGTTAGAATGGCTTTTTTTTTGCGCTCAAGGTTAGACAATCTCCATTTTACGTAATAAAAAGGAAGCGTTCATATTTTGGCAAATTCCCTTTTTAAAGCGATAATCAAAATACAATTCGTCGTTTACGATTTCTGCATCAAAATAGTAATTCTTAATTTGGCTTAACTCGTTAGACAGTTCACACAAACTTAAATCGTGCGTGGCAATTATTCCTGATGATTGTGTAGAAACTAATTTTTGTACAAACTTTTTAGAACCCTCTTCTTTGTCCTTGCTGTTAGTCCCCTTCAAAATTTCGTCCAAAATGATAAAATAACGATCCACTTTCATTTGATCGACAACAAATTTTAGTCGCTTCAGTTCCGAAAAAAAGTACGATTCGTCATTCAATAACGAATCAGAAGTACGCATACTCGAAATTAATTTGATAGGCGCATATTCAAACCTTTTTGCTACCACTGGTAAACCCACATTCGCCAATACTAAGTTAATGGCAACGGTGCGCAAAAAAGTACTTTTTCCAGCCATGTTTGCGCCAGTAATGATAAAAAAATCCAATTGATCCAACTTAAAATCGTTGGTAACTCGCGCTTCTTCTTTCAAGAGTGGATGTCCAATTGAATCGGCAGAAATCAAGATATTTTCACTTTCACTTAAGGTTGGATAAATTGAATGCGGGTAATTAAAAGCGTAATTCCCCAACGAGTTGAACGCATCAAAAAAGGCAATCACCTCAAACCATTCTGTCGCTAATTTAGCATTTTTTTCAATCCAACGTTCGATCCGAAAAGCGTATTTAAGATCCCACAATAAAAAACCATTTCCTCCTAAGGCAAACAAGAAATTATTTCGTTGATCCAAACTATTTAAATCTTTTGCAAGTTGATTAAAGATAAATGACGCCTTTTGTTCGTTAGCCTTTATTTTATTTTGTTGATTGATAAGTAATTCTGATGTGAAATTTTTATTTTCAATTTCTAATAACAACTTTGAATAACTTGCAAAAGTCTCCGTCATTTGCGTGGCCGATTGATAGAGTTTATTGATCTGTCCGATATAAAATAACGTAATTATCAACCCAACAAAAAACCAGACAAGAATTAAACCACCCGAAATCAACCCGAAACCATAAGCCACAAACACTAAAATCGATCCGATCGAAATCACCGCGGGGAGCCAACGAAAAATTGGTTGAATTTTGGCTCGGTAGTTCAACATCCATTTAAGTATCGTTTTATGTTCGATTTGTGTCTCAATCAATTCAGCAGTTGTTTGAAAACCTTGGCGCCACGCAGCCATTTCACTCAATTCTTTAATCGCCTCTTGTCTAACTTTAACACCTTCAATTTCATTCGCATTCAAAAATTCAGCTAATTTTTCACGGCCTTTTACAGTTCCTGTTCTGTTAATCAACTGAAAAATAGAACCTGCTCCAAATAAATCAATATCTTGATTATAAAAATGTTTATCATCCAAAAAATCACGCCCTTCGTCAATTCCTGTTAAGTCACGATTTAAAATTCGGAGTTCCTTTTTATTTAATTCAAGTAATTTTTCAAGCCTTTTTTTCTCTGATCTGATGGAAGTAGTTTTAGAGACAAGGATTAAAAAAAGAACTAATCCGCCTAAACCTGCCAATATCATAACATTAGTTTGAACTCTTAAAAGATAAACAAGGCCAGCAATCAACAAAAAAAGCACTAGCCGCAGCATCCCAATACGGAGTAATTTTCGTTTAATTATTTTTAATTTTTCGGTAAAATGAGTGCAATTTTCTTGGTAAAATGAAATGGGAGAATACTCCGTCATACAAATTAATTTAAGTTGGGGGTTGATTTTTAATAATTCGCCAAAAAAGTGGAGGACAAAATCGTTTAATGTAAACCGCCCAAATTTCCTTGTTTCCAATAAAAACTTCTTTCTTTTTTCGTTTGATCGCTTTGATCATTTTAGTTACACATTCTTCCACAGGCATTCCTGTTTTTTGATTGTGATCCATTAATCCATGAATTTTTCCGTCACCTGTTAACGCTGAAATGGAAAGCTCGGTGTTAATTTTACCTGGGTAAACCAAGGTCACAGAAATATTGTTTTTCGCCTCTTCCAACAGTAAACTTTCATAAAAGCCTTTTAGTGCATGTTTAGATGCCGAATAAGCAGACCTCAAATAAAAACCGAAACTCCCTGCAATGCTCGAAATGACCACAATATGCCCTGATTTTTGTTTTTGCATATAAGGTAAAACAGCCTTGGTGATCGCTATATTTCCGAAATAATTAATTTCCATAATTCGTCGGTCGGTTGCAATCGTCGTTTCACTTGCATCGCTTCGTTGACTGACACCACCGTTGTTCACCAAAATATCAATACTTCCACACGAATCAAAGATTTCTTTTGCAGCCGTTTCAAAATTTGATTGATCTTCCAAATCAAGCGGGTACACCAGCGACTTAGAAGGATGGTCAAGTTGATTTTGCACCGTCTTTAATTTGTCTGAATTTCGAGCTGAAAGCACAACAAAACTACCTAACGCATTCATTTGAAGGGCGGTTTCTTCACCAATTCCAGAGGAGGCTCCTATAATCCAAACAACCTTGTTTTCAAATATTTGTTGCATAAATCACAAATTTAAACAATTCATCCCAATTCAATATCTTCTGCGAAACTTAATCAAAAAAAATACGTATGTCGAAACATGGGTGAAGCTACCAATAAAAAAAATTCTGACTTTTTTGAACAAAGTAGGTATCAACTTACCCTCCAATTAAATATCCTTTTAGGGATAATTTTAGCGATTCTGGGAATCAGTTTCTATTTTCTAGATCAGGATGTCATTTATTTAAATTCAATCGGACTTTTGAGCTGTATCTCGTTAACGATTCTTCAAATTACCACCAAAAATTACAAATTGCCAGCGATTTTAATGTCCATCATTGGCAACACACTGTCAATTTTGACCCTTTTGCTTTTAAAGGATTCTTTTCATTTTGTTGATCCTTTATGGATGATTATCATTGCCCTCTTCACTTATTTCACCTTAGGAAAATTGGCAGGAAATATTTCCATCTTGATTCAATTTTCTGCGATCGCTTTGTACATCATTTTTTATTCGAATCACAACCTTTCGCTCATTAAAGAGCTTTCTCAAGGTGAATTGTTTTCCCTTGCATTGAACTCTTTTTTATGTGCAATTGTTATCGGTTATTTAATTCACCAATTTTTGAAAAGAAATTCGAGGGCAGCTGAGCAATATCAAACACTAAACAAAGAACTCGAATTTAAAAACGAATTGGTGGAAAACCAAAACAGGGAAAAAACGGCCATGTTAAAAGAAATCCATCACCGAGTCAAAAACAATTTACAAGTAATAACCAGTTTATTACGTCTGCAATCGCGTGATATTGAAAATGAAGAAGCTGTCACTCATTTCAACGAAGCTATTGATCGAATAAGCGCCATGGCATTGATTCACAATCAAATGTATCAATCAAAGGATTTAAATAAAATTGAGTTAGAACCTTATTTACAATCGCTTTCTAAAAATATTCTAAATTCATATATTTTAAATATTCCCGTTAACACCAACTTTAAAATCGAGTTGAAATACGTCACATCAAATGTTATCGTTTCTATTGCGCTTATTTTTAATGAATTAATTTCTAACTCCTTAAAACACGCTTTTTTAAATAAATCAGAAGGAACTATTACCATAAAAATATTAGAAGATAGAGACGGAACAATTAAATTTTTATTTACGGACGATGGAGATTGGAAGATCCCTGAAAAATCAGATTCATTTGGATTAGAACTCATTGATACACTGACACAACAATTAAATGGTACATTTACCCGTACATCTGAAAACGGAACTAGTTATGAATTTATTCTAACTTCTGAACGAGAATTGGTTTAAATTTCGCTCGATTTACTAAATTTGAAAAGTGAGAAAATTAACAATCGCCATAGACGGGTATTCATCGTGTGGAAAAAGCACACTTGCCAAAGAAATTGCTAAACAATTAAATTACGTTTATGTTGACAGTGGTGCAATGTATCGAGCTGTGACACTGCACATGATGAATTGCGGAATTTTAAAGGATGGGGCATTCATTTTAGATCAAGTCATTTATGAATTAGAAAACATTGAAATCTCTTTCAAATTTGATCCTGTTGCTGAGCGATCTGAAACTTTCTTAAATGGTAAAAATGTCGAAAAGGAAATTCGCAATACGCTAATTTCAAAAAATGTAAGTGGTATAAGTGCCGTAAAAAGCGTTCGAGAAAAACTAGTGCAAATTCAACAAAATCTAGGCGCCGAAGGTGGTGTAGTTATGGATGGTAGAGATATAGGAACTGTTGTCTTCCCTTGTGCTGAATTAAAATTATTTATGACAGCATCAAATCAAGTTCGTGCGGAGCGCAGGTACAAAGAATTAAAAGCAAAAGGGGAAAACATTAGTATCGACCAAGTTGCAACAGATTTACAAAAACGAGATCATTTCGATATGAATCGCGAAGAAAGTCCACTCCGACAGGCCGAAGACGCCATTTTAATAGATAATACCGATTTAAATAAAACAAATCAATTGGTTTATGTCATGCAAATAATTCAAGATAAAATTGATTTCTTAAATCAAAATCAGCCATAAACTTGTCTACATTACGTATAAATTTGACCCTTTTTGCGCCAAAATCGTTTCCTCTATTGCATCGCTAAGTCGAAAGTTTTTATAATTTTGTGCACAATTATCTATAAAAAACAGAAATGGCTGTAAATAAAGTTCTTGAGTTACTGGGCACCGAAGGTGAAGCATTATTAAACCACGAATGTAAAACAATCTCCAAAAGTTTACTTCATTTACCAGGAAGTGATTTTGTGACCCGTTCGTTTGGTCCAACCAACAGAAGCCCGCAAGTGTTGAGAAGTATAGAAGCCTTGTACAATCATGGAAGATTGGCGGGAACGGGGTATGTTTCAATATTACCGGTAGATCAAGGAATAGAGCATTCGGCTGGGGCTTCATTTGCGCCAAATCCTATTTATTTTGATCCTGAAAACATTGTCAAATTGGCGATCGAAGGAGGATGTAATGGTGTTGCGTCAACTTTTGGCGTATTAGCTGCATGTTCGAGAAAATACGCGCACAAAATTCCATTTATTGTAAAATTAAATCACAACGAATTTTTATCCTATCCGAATACGTACAATCAAATCGAATTTGGTTCGGTTGAAGAAGCATGGAATTTAGGAGCCACCGCAGTTGGTGCAACGATTTATTTCGGATCGGATGGTTCTGAGCGTCAGATAGTAGAAATCGCTAGAGCATTTGAGCGTGCGCATGAATTAGGCATGGCAACCATTTTATGGTGCTATTTGCGGAATCCTGCCTTTGTAAAAGATGGAATTGATTACCATACTGCAACAGACATTTCATCGCAAGCTACACATCTTGGAGTGACCATTCAAGCTGATATTATTAAACAAAAATTACCTGAATTAAACGGCGGCTACAACGCAATTAATTTCGGAAAAACACATAAAAAAGTCTACACAGATTTAACAACTGATAATCCTATCGATTTATGCCGATACATGGTGGCCAACTGTTACATGGGAAGAAATGGATTAATTAATTCAGGTGGCGCCTCGACAGGTAATGGCTTAACGGATCTTGCTCAAGCTATTAAAACTGCGGTAATTAATAAACGTGCCGCTGGACATGGATTGATTTCTGGAAGAAAAGCCTTTCAAAAAGACATGTCGGTAGGAGTTGAATTACTAAATGCAATTCAGGACGTTTATTTAGACGAATCAATTACAATAGCTTAATTATATAGCCAATTTGGCTTCACTTAATTTATTTGGAAATTTATGGGATGGTTTACGAGAAAAAAAGAAGGAATTTCAACTTCCACTGCAGATAAAAAAGAGACTCCAGAAGGTTTGTGGTACAAATGTCCAAAATGCAAAGCTGTGATTACGAGTGAAGAACACAAATCACATTTATTTGTATGTAAAAACTGTAATCACCACGAGCGTATTTCGGCAGCGGATTATTTTGAAATCTTATTTGATAGTAAAAAAGGGACAGAATTTGCCAAAGGAATCTCTTCTGCGGATCCATTGCACTTTGAAGACACTAAAAAATACGAGGATCGTATTGTTGAAGTAGAAGCGAAAAGTGGATTAAAAGACGCTATTCGTGTAGCGCATGGAAAATTAGATGGAGAACAAATTGTGATTGCAGCAATGGATTTTGGTTTTATTGGGGGATCGATGGGTTCAGTGGTAGGAGAAAAAATCGCGCGAGCGGTAGATAAAGCCATCGAATTAAAATCGCCTTTAATGATTATTTCAAAATCAGGAGGTGCCCGAATGATGGAAGCAGGATTATCCTTAATGCAAATGGCAAAAACTTCGGCAAAATTGAATCAATTGTCTGAGGCTAAACTTCCTTATATTTCTTTATTAACCGATCCAACTACTGGAGGTGTTACTGCCTCATTTGCGATGTTAGGCGATGTTAATATTGCCGAACCAAATGCGTTGATTGCTTTTGCAGGTCCGCGCGTTGTGAAAGAAACCATTGGGCGAGATTTACCAGCAGGATTTCAACGATCAGAATTTATACTTGAACATGGATTTCTTGATTTGATTGTCGAAAGAAAAGACCTTAAATCAACCTTGGTACAATTATTACGAATGTTTAAAGATCCTGAGGTAAAAGAAATTGAGGTTGAATCAGTATCTGAATAAATAATTTTTAAATTTAGGTGAGATTGTAAAATTTGTACTATCTTTGCACCCGATATACATAATATTCATTAAAATTAATTTTGGCATGTATCTATCAACAGATAAAAAACAAGAAATATTTAAACAGTACGGTGCAGACGAAAAAAACACTGGAAGTACTGAAGGACAAATCGCTTTGTTCACTTACAGAATCTCTCATTTGACAGAACATTTGAAATCAAACAGAAAAGATTTTGGAACACAAAGATCGTTACAATTATTAGTTGGTAAACGTAGAAGTTTATTAGACTATTTAAAACGTAAAGATATTGAGCGTTATAGAGCTATTGTAAAAGAATTAAACTTAAGAAGATAGTTAGTAACTTCAACATACGATAATTAAAAGGCAATTGAAATTTAGGTTTTAATTGCCTTTTTTTATTTTAAAAAATAGGTCAGAGAAGAAATAATAAATAATCAAAATAAACAATCGAAACGGAACCCGCACTTTAACATATTAAAGAATAGGGCAAGAAGAAGTCCCGTTTCAAAAAACAAACAAATATGAATGTAATAACAAAAACAATTGACGCCGGAAATGGCCGAGAGATTTCAGTAGAAACTGGAAAACTAGCGAAACAAGCCGATGGCGCCGTTGTCGTAAAATGTGGTGGTACCATGATTCTTTCTACCGTGGTATCAAGCACCGAAGCGAAGGATGGTGTGGATTTTTTACCGTTAACGGTAGATTATAGAGAGAAATTTTCAGCAGGTGGAAAAATACCTGGAGGTTACTTAAAAAGAGAGTCTCGCCCTTCGGATGATGAAGTGTTAGTAATGAGATTGGTGGACAGAGCGTTAAGACCTTTGTTTCCGGATGATTACCACGCTGAAACTCAATTAATGATGCAATTAATCTCATTTGATGGGGTAAATATGCCAGATTCGTTAGTTGGTTTTGCCGCTTCTGCTGCAATAGCTGTTTCAAATATCCCTTTTAATGGGCCAATGTCTGAAGTTCGCGTAGGCCGGGTTGATGGAAAATGGATTATTAATCCAACTTTTGCCGAATTTGCAAATTCGGATGTAGATGTAATGATTGCTGGAACAGCAGACAATATTGTCATGTTGGAAGGTGAAATGCACGAAATTTCTGAAGCTGAAATGGTGGAAATCATAAAAGTGGCACACGAAGCAATTAAACAACAATGTATTTTTCAAGTTGAATTAGGGAAAGAAGTTCCAAAATCATTGGTAAAACGTACCTATTCACACGAAACACATAATGACGAAGTGAAAGCTAAAATTTATGCGGCAACTTACGAAAAATGTATGACCGTTGCCCGTCAAGGGTTAGCTGACAAAGCAAAAAGAGGTCAATTATTTGGTGAAATTAAAGAAGCATACATTTCATCTTTAAGCGAAGAAGAATTAGCGATCGAAAAACCATTTATCAGCGTTTACTATAAAGAAACAATGAAAAAAGCGGTTAGAAGAGTGATGTTGGATGAACGAATTCGTTTAGATGGCCGTAAAATGGATGAAATTCGTCCAATTTGGTCTGAAGTGAATTATATTCCTTCTTCTCATGGATCATCAATCTTTACGCGTGGTGAAACACAATCATTAACCACTTTAACGCTTGGCGGTAAATTGGATGAACAAATGATTGACACCATGGCGGAAAAACGCTTTGAGAAATTTATGCTTCATTATAATTTCCCACCGTTTTCAACTGGTGAGGCACGTGCAATTCGTGGTGTTTCAAGAAGAGAAATTGGACATGGAAATTTAGCATTAAGAGCTTTGAAAAATATGTTACCTGATGATAATCCTTACACCATTCGTTTGGTTTCGGATATTCTTGAATCAAATGGTTCATCTTCGATGGCAACTGTTTGTGCAGGAACATTAGCATTGATGGATGGTGGGATTCAAATGAAAAAACCAGTATCTGGTATCGCAATGGGACTAATTTCAGATCCTGATGGAAAATTCTGTGTGCTTTCTGACATTTTAGGAGATGAAGATCATTTAGGTGATATGGATTTTAAAGTAACAGGAACAGCGGATGGAATCACTGCTTGTCAAATGGATATTAAAGTGGATGGATTATCATATGAAGTATTAACGCAAGCCTTAGAGCAAGCACGTGTTGGAAGACTTCATATTTTGGGAGAAATCTTAAAAACCTTGTCTAAACCAAATCCCGAATTAAAACCAAATGCACCACGTATTGAGGCATTGATTGTACCAAACGATTGTATTGGAGCAATTATCGGCCCTGGAGGAAAAATCATTCAGGAAATGCAAAAAGATACGCATACAACAATTACCATCGAAGAAAACGATAAAGGTGAAGGTTGTGTTCAAATCGTTGCGCACAATGCCGAAGATATGGCTGCTGCTTTAAGAAGAATTCGTTTAATTGCATTC
Source organism: Crocinitomix sp. (assembly GCA_044361315.1). Taxonomy (GTDB): domain Bacteria; phylum Bacteroidota; class Bacteroidia; order Flavobacteriales_D; family Crocinitomicaceae; genus Crocinitomix. The sequence goes on from JBIKJA010000010.1 coordinate 49,060, forward strand.
CCGCCTCAAGTAGAAGTGGATGGAATTTACGAGGGAAAAGTAAAATCAATTCAAGCGTATGGCTGTTTTGTGGAAATTCTGCCTGGTACAGACGGTTTAATTCATATCTCTGAATTAGATCACAAACGTGTGGATAAAGTAGAAGATGTTTGCAAAGAAGGCGATATCTTGAAATTTAAAGTGATTGGACAAGATCCAAAAACTAAAAAATACAAATTATCATGCAAAGTTTTAATGCCTAAACCAGAAGAAAATCTGGCTTAATCTTAAAACTCACAAAATTAAAGAGGCTGTCTATTTTAGGCAGCCTTTTTTGTTGAAAACCTAAAGTTTTACTATTGGGGGGACAGAACTCGAACGTGCTGTAAAGGGCTACTTTTTTACGACAAGTTAAAAATAGAGTTTTAATTTTAAAATAGGAAAAAAGTATAAAACAGTCAAAATTTACAGAAGTACAGATTTTAAAGGTGCTTAATTCACAAGATCAAGGCAAAAAAGTAAGTGAGATTTACCGAGATGTTGGTATTTCGGAACCAACGTTTTATAATTGGAAGGGGAGCAGTCAAATGCCAACATCAAGCTTTTCGAAGTTATCAGGAATACTCAAAAAAAAATTGGCACAGCATTTGTCAACAGATAAAAACAACAAACTAATGGTCAAGTGCGTTTTTTTTCGTAAACTTGTCCTGTAAAAAAAATATTATGAAAGTACTTTTTGCCTTATTTTTAATTGGAACGGTTTCCATTTCTTTTGGTCAAGATACCACGCAAGTTACCAAACCAGTCGGACAAAAACGTGTGGGGGCAGCATCCACAGGCCCATCAAATATTTCTTTCAAAAAAGCCGAGCCTCAAAACGGAACTCCCAATATTGCAGGAGTTTATACAGTCGATCGTTTTTCGGTACAATTAAATACCACTGAAACTAAAAAAGCAAAAGATATTTTAGGTACAGAAATCATTATCAGCGAAACCGACATCGTAGGCACGCAAATGGACAGCGTTTCTTACCGCGTTACAGAAGTCGAGTTAATGAATACCGAAGATTATTTATACCGCATTTTTGGTGAAATTCCTGCTTCTATTCCTGACGATTTACCCTTAAACGTGAATGTTATAAAAACAGATAATTTGGCATGTTATGGCATCGTTCGCCTTTCAGATGAGGTCGTATTAATTCCTTACAAAGGACTCTTACTTTATTTAAGACCAAGATTATAAACCGATTAATTTGTTGGCAATCCCCAGAAAATTACCGTATGTGCGGTAATTCGTCAGGGTCGGGCTAACATTCCTGCTATTTTTTTTGACAAAAAATGAGCTCCACTCATATCCCTATTGCGGGCATTTAAACTAATTTCATCCCCTTGCTAATTTTGCGAAAATTTAAACAATTTTAAGTTCAACTTCATAAAATTCCCAAATTAGCCTTAGCTTTGAAGCATGGCAAAAAAACCACTCATTTTAATCACCAATGACGATGGCATTACCGCCAAGGGAATTGCACAATTGGTAAAATCAATGCAAAAAATTGGGGACATTTTGGTTGTTGCCCCAGACAAACCGCAAAGCGGCATGGGACACGCCATCACCATTCATCACCCCCTGCGTTTGTCCAAATCCAATCAATTCGCAGGTGTTGAGGCTTATACCTGCTCAGGCACCCCTGTCGATTGTGTTAAACTAGGAATTTACGAAATCATCAAACGCCGACCAGATTTGTTGGTATCTGGCATCAATCACGGATCCAATGCCGCCACCAATGTGTTGTATTCTGGCACCATGTCTGCCGCTGTCGAAGGGGCCATTGAAGGCATTCCTTCCATCGGTTTTTCGTTGCTCGATCACAGTAGTGATGCCGATTTTGAAGCGGCTGGATATTATGCTTCACAAATCGCTGCGGCCAGTTTAGCCAACAATCTCCAAAAAGGCGTCTGCTTAAATGTCAATATCCCAAAAGGAAAATTGGAAGAACTTAAAGGCGCAAAAATTTGCCGCCAAGGACGGGCATTTTGGGAAGATTCATTCGACAAACGCACCGACCCATTTGGAGGAGATTATTATTGGCTCACCGGAAATTTTAGCAGTACCGACAAAGGCGAAGACACCGATATGTGGGCCTTGGATCATGGCTATGTTTCCGTCGTCCCCACTCAATTTGACATGACCGCCCATCACCTAATTTCTCAATTAAATGAATGGGATTTAAATAAATAAAATGAAAGAAAAATTAAAAAAATACGATCGTCCAATGTATGGGTTGATCATCGGATTAATCCTACCCATCCTTGGATTTTTAATTTCCTATCCAATTTTAACTCGTGGACCCGGACATGCCGAATGGGATTTTCAACGATATATGTATTATGCTATTTATGGAATCGAACGGCAAACTATCTTGATTTTCTGCATGTTGCCTAACATGTTTCTTTTCTACTTTTCTAATTTTAGGCTAAACATGATTGAATTCACTAAAGGTTTGGTGGCCATTACCTTACTTTTGGGTATCATGCTTATTATCCTTACCTTAACCTAATTTAGGGTAATTTTTTATTTGGATAAAACTGTTTTTAAATCATTAATTTTAAAAATACCAAGCAAATAAGCCAAGACGATCCCTGCAATAAAATACGGAAGTATGAGCTGCGAACCACTTCCGAAAAAATGGTTGAACAGGTAATAAATTCCAATTAGTCCAACTGGTAAGCCAACAACTCCTAAGTAAACTTTCCGAGAAAAAGTCAAATTAAGCGTGCGATAAGCCAAAATCATTTGTGCACTAGCTGATAATAATTGCGTTATTAAAGTTGCAAATGCCGCCCCAACGATGCCATAGGATTGAATCCAGAAATAATTCAATAAAATGTTAATTCCCACCCCAATCATGGCCAATTTATTTAATTGACTGAGGCTTCCATTTGCTGTTAACAAGGCGCCAAAAACGTAGGTCATCGAAATTGGAATAAAACTTAAAATCAACAAACCAAAACTTACAGAAGCATCCGGCACCGTATTTTCGTACCTCAACTCAATCAGCTCTTTTTGAAAGAAAAAGCAAGTAATTCCGATTAAAACACTCATACCAAAAAGTAACCTAAACGCTAAACTAGTAATTTCATTCACCGATTCCTTTTGGCGCAACAAACGGGCAAAAATCGGCAATAAAATCCCAGCAAACAACATCGCAAACATATTCACCGCATCTAAATACCGAAACCCTTGGGCATAAATTCCAGCCGCTTCATCCCCGTTCACCATCAATCGCTCAATCATCACCGCATCAATTCGGGTGTACATCATCATCAATAAAATAAGCAAAGCATAAGGCAAACTCTGTTTTAATACCAACCGCGAAAAAGGCAATCGAAACCTAATCTTTAAATGACCAATCTTAAAATAAATTAAGCCCAAAGCAATCAAAGCAGTTAAACCATAAGCCACCGTTTGCGCATAAACAAACCATTCAATTTTAAGCTCCCCATCAAATAAATTCGTCCACAACAAGGCACTTGTTATAAAAATCAATAAAAACCGATCCAAAATTGAAATTACCGCATCGGTTTTAAACAAATGTAAACCAGCAAAATTAGAACGGGCATATTGAATAATCGCTACTAAAAACTGATTCATTACCAACAGAAAAAGCAAATAATACTCTTGTCCCGAATAACCTATAAACCACCCCGAAACCAAGGTGGCAAAAGCATATAAAAAAAATAAGACAAATCGGATTCCTAAAATTTTCCCGAAATGGTTGGCAATTAACTGGGGATGTTGTGCAATGTTTCGAGTATTGTAATTGATCAACCCAAAATCCAATAAAATATTTAATAAAAAAGAAAAATTTAACAACGAAAAATAATTGCCATACGCTGCCTCACCTACTCTGTTTTGCACCTCCGCATCAATACCAAGAATGTAAAAGGGCTTTACCAAAAGGTTCAGCAACACAATTAACAACAGATTCGATAAAAATTTTTTCTGCATCTTACAAGCTAACTATTCCCATACGTAAACAATTACAATTTGTTTTAACAATTTGGTAAAAACTTAATATCTTAGTTATAACTATTGGCACAGTATTTACAATAGCCATTTAAAATCAACATAATGATCAAAAAAGTATTCATACTTCTTTCTATTGTATCACTTACCAGCTGTTACAATTATAAAAAAATTCATAAAAACGGGGACTTGATTATGAAAATCCATCCAACGGAAATTTGGGTCAATAGCAGCTATGCAAAATGTGAAAATCCGAGTCAGGTGCATTATTTATCCTCACAAACCAATCCAGAAATAGATCCAACCAAATGGGAATGTAAATACCAAGAAATTTCAGGATTTACTTACGAACCAAGTTACATATATAAACTTAAAGTCCATGCCACCTCCTCCGACGGCTTAACATTAGCTATGGACAGCCTAATTTCAAAAGAATGGGATGCAAATTATCACCGTATTCATGATTTATGGGCGCTTACCGAAATGAACAGTAAAACACTTGAAATTAGTGATACACGCCCAAATATCGAAATCAACCTGACCACTATGAAAATACTAGGCAAAGGAAATTGCAATAACTTTTCTGGAAACATCACCAATTATTCAGATTCAAGCATCCGTTTTGAGCAAATTTCATCCACTAAAATAATGTGCACCAATCACAATCAAGAAACCTTGTTTTTTGAAGCCCTAGGTAAAGTTGTTTCTTACAGCAACGAAAAGCTCACGCTAACAATGTATGATTCTCAACAAAATCCTATTCTACGTTTTCATAAAGTAGATTAAGTCTTTTTCTCAAGTTTTGTTTTATCTAAGCCCTGATCTTTTAAAAAAATTAGAACTCTAATTTTCATCCGAATGGACCAGTTTTTCCATTGCAATCGAACTTAATTTTATACCCGACTCAGTTTTGATGATGTTTGATGGCGACGAAGAAGCTGGGGCATATTTTTAATTGGATAACGTACGATTTATTTATGAAGATTTTAGCGTTGCAGAAAATTCAAACATTCAATTCAAAATCTATCCAAATCCAACTACTTCCTTGGTCAACATCCAAACCAACGAAAAAATTGAAAACATTCAAATTTTTAATTCGATTGGAGAATTGGTAAAACAAGAAAACACCAACAATTTTTCTGTAGCCGATTTGCCAAGTGGAATTTACTTTATGCATCTTAAAACCGGCAAAGGGGTAATTACCCTGAGGTTGGTGAAAGAATAAATTTTAAAGAAGATTTGATTAAATAAATGTGGATTAAATAAATGTGGATTAAATAAATGTGGATTAAATAATCACATAAGTTTTGAATAATTCGGCTTAAATCTTAATTTTGCAAAAAAAAGTAAAGATGTCAATTGAAGAAATATTTGAATCAGGAGAAAGATTGCAGGATAGAAGCCATTTTAGAAACATGGTGCTAATTGCAAAAGCTGATGGAGTAATCACTCCTGAAGAGTTGAATTTATTGCACAAAATGGGACACCGTTTAAGTTTATCTGACGATCAAATTAAAGCGATTATTAAAAACCCTAGCAAACTAGCAATTACTCCTCCAGTTAGCCGCGAAGAACGATTTGAGCAAATGATCGAATTGGTCCGAATGGTAAACATTGATGGAAAAATTGACGCAAAAGAAATGGATGTTTTAGAACGCGTTGCTGTTGGAATTGGTTATACCGATTTAGATGAAGTGGATGTCGAAAGCATTTTAGCCCTAATCATTCGCGGCGAAGATACCGAAACGATTATCAGCGAATTACTTTAATTCAAAAATATACGCACATTCTAACCAATCATTAGAATCAAGCGATTTAAGCTTAAAACCAATCTCTTTGAGGTTGGTTTTTTTGTTTTAACGCACAAGGCTGGCGCGAGTGTCTCGTTAGTGCCAAGCAGATTAAACCTATCTTAGTAAACGTCTAATTCGATTAAGGCTATCGCGAGCGCAAAGCTCGTACCTTTAGATTAAAAACTAATTAATCGTAATTTTTCGAGTAGTGGAACCTAGCTCCGAATTTATTTTAACCAAATAAATACCACTAGCTTGGCTAGATAAATCAACCTGTTTTACATTTTTCCCAGCGAAAACACGTTCCCCAATAATCGTATAAATCTCTACATCCAACACTTGGTCACTTTTAAAGAAAAGTACACCGTTACTTGGGTTTGGATAAATAGAAACTGAAAATTCCTTTTCTTCAATCACCGAAGCATTATTAACCTCACCTTCTTCCACCACTACTTCGAGCGTTGCAGTTCCGCAGTAGGCATCGGTAACGGTTACAGTATATGTTCCTGCCGCCAATCCGGTTAAATCTTCATCGGTAGAGGTAAACCCTCCAGGACCGGTCCATGAAAAAATATACGGAGCTGCTCCTCCATTTAAAATTAAGTCAATTTCACCCGTATTTTCAAACGGATCCGTTTCTACAGTAGTCGCTTCTAAATCGGCTGCATAAATTCCTGATCCCATCAAGAATAACAAACTAATACCAAGAATCACTTTTTTCATATCGCTAATTTTTAATTTTATCGTATCAGGCAACTTAATGCCCTGTTAATTCAATTTTATTGCTTTTTCAATTACTTGTGTCTTTAAACTTTTTTCAAAGTTGAAACTATTGTTTTTCATGTAATACGCCACCTTCTCATCCCTGTCATCAATCAAAATATATTCGTTTAAATTGATCGATGAGGACGAAGTTAAACCCATGCTTTCAAGCGTGACTTGATAAATCTCTCCTGAATTAGTCATTAAATGCAAACTCTTTTTCAAAACCACCAAACTAAAAAATCCAGTTACTGGAAATTTTTTCACCTCGCTATGTTTCCATTCTTCGTTGGCGTATTTCCAAATCGTTAATTCGTCATTGTTGGTAATTACCATCCAATAAGCATTGTCAAAATAAATCCCGTCGAAATAAAAATTATTCAAAAACTTTGAACGGCTTTTAATAAACAAATAAGGTTCATTGAGAACATACATATTTTTCTCCGCACTTTCCATCAATAAATCCTCAACACGAAGATTAGTACTCCATTCTTTTAAACCCGAAATTTCAAATCGTTTGATGGCTTCATTCCGATCATTTAAAGAATGATCCAAAAAATTAACCGCATACATTTTAGTGTCAGCAAGATCCCAAGCTAATGGATTTGTTTGTGCACTAATTCCTCTTCCAGCGGGTAAACCAAATGCTTTAGATTGATGAAGCGGTTGATCGTATTTACCTATGTACAAGGTGCCAATTTGGTGCATTTCATCAATTGTCACATAATAATATTGGCCATTTTCGACAATTACCTTCCTTTCCACCTGTTGTGCTGTTAACAGGGACGAACCGCCTATAAAAAGCAGCACAAATAACAGTATGGAAAACTTTTTAATCATTTAGAAAGTGGTGATGGTAGCATCCAACGAAGTTGCTCCCATATCATTGGTAAAACGAGCGTAAGTAACTCCTCCCGATGTGTAACGATAACCCCATGCATCAAAAGCTTCGAAAGGAATATCATCAAGACTTGCGAAGCTTACTCCATAACACGCATCATAATAAACCCCATCAATAAGAGCAATTTGATGGTTATTGAAAAACGAACTTGGATTAGCCGAACAACTTCCTGGTAAACCATTTTGATCGGTCACATCTGCGGATATGAAATTGTAATCGGTGTACGGAAATGGCAACAAATCGGTGTAGGTATTTTGGTATGGATATTCTACACACCCTGCGCCTGTTGGATCAGCAAAATCCCAATTTTTAACCAAAAAGCGATTCACTGAATTTCCGCCACAAGCTGTCGAATAAACAGGGGTGATATACACGTAATTATTCGTTCGCACAACACCTTGAATTTTTATAGTCGATAAAAACAGTTGTGCAAAAGTATAACATTGTGCATTCTGAAATTCTAACAATGCACCCAAGTTTGTATTTGAGGTGTTTTTAGGACTGTAATAATGAAGACTGTCATCTTTGTAATTTAGAACGACATTGTCCGTAAATTCGCCCCAAACAGCAGCAATTACATCTGCATCTGAACTTTCTCCAGCCGCATTTCGACAACTGATGTCATAAACTGATTGGTACCATTTAAAATGACCTGCTTCAGGTTGTGGTGTTGAGCGAGTTACGTACATCGTGTTATGAGTCGAATCCGCAGCATCCCACGAATCTCCTCCATCAAACGAAACATCCCAACCAATGCTAAATGGTTTATAAAACCCGGCAGTCGATGCTTCAAAAGCTACATCGGCATACGTAGACGGATAATAAAAACTAAAAAAACCGGGGCCATCAGCGTCAACAGGCACTTTTCTTGGTTGAAAATTCATTCCATCCGGACCAATTCCTCGCACCCAAATCGAATCTGGTGCATTGGCACAAAGCAATTCAAAGTTAGCGTTTACACGAGCAGCATTTCCACTTACATAAGCCACAGGTAATTGTTCAGGGGCATCTGCAATATATTGAGGCGTGCCAATAAAACTTCCCCCAACATCTCGTCGAATAATTAAATTACCCCCCGAAAAAGTAGCGGTTTTTACCGAAATATTTGCGTAAGAAAAATCTTGTGCATGACCAAAAACGGTGGTTAATCCTAAACTGAGTGTCAGGAAGCCTCCTAATTTGAAAAAGTTGAATGTCTTCATAGTGTACTAAATTAATATTTTTCAATGAAATGAAAAAACTAAGCACACAAGTTTACAAAAAAAATCTGAAATTATCTTCTCCTTACCTTGGAAATTTTCTACAATAATATGGCAAATTCGATTGGCGATATTAATAAACTGGATCGCCAAGCATATTGCCCGCAGGATTGTAATTGCACACCCACATTTGGCCGCCATGGTGACATTTTTGCATTGCCCCGCCTACTTCGGTGGTATTTCGCCAGATCATTTGTGAATAATGTCCATATTTTCGTGCCCCGGCTACCGTTAAAATTCGATTTTTAGGATTAAAATCCTTTTTCTCAGAGGCCCAAGAATCTACCACCTCTGCTTCGCTAGATGAACTACTTACCCAATAAATGTTTTCACCATATTCGGAATCTCTGTGCACTAAATCGCAACTTTTAGCCAGATGATTCGCCCACTCTTGTGCCACCATTGCCAATTCATCCGACCAAACCAACGGCGGAACGTTTACCAATTTTCTGTAATAATTATGACGATCCAACAAAGCTTGTTCGTCAATGTCTTGTTTTTCAATTTTTGGCGGGTTGTCGAAACCAACCAAAGTAAATAAAATGAGACATACAATCCCTAATTTATAACTCTTTATAGTATTCATACGCATCAATTATATCTAAATAAACTCCGTCAAATCCTGCCTCCATTACACGTGTTAAATAAGATGTTGGTGTGCCATAAATTATCTGTTTCCACTCTTCCATCCAGTAAAAAACTTTATAATTTCCGCGCCATCTTTTATTTTCTTCGTACAACCAAGCAGGACTTTCTGCCTTTTTTTCCCATTCTTTTTTCCAATACCAGCGATAATCTTCCGCCTCTCCAATACTCATGTAACAAATTACCAACCTACTTCCTCCATTTTTTTTGACCTTCAAACTGGCAATATCCGCTGCATCTAATTGTTGCTCGTTAAAACCCAAATCTACAATCAATAAATCATGATTTGTTTCTTTAAGCGATGTAATAAACGTGCCTTTATCCGCAAATTCCTCGGTTGGATTAATCAAATACAAAAAATTCTTAGCTTCTGAAAGGTTGGTGATGTTGTCCGCATTTTCATTGTAAGGATTTTCAGTATAAGCCTGAATTTTAGTTAGGTTACGTTCGGTAGCCACATAACTTATATACCCCTTTTCATTGTTTTTTTGATACGAATCGGTAACAAATTCTGGAGTTGAGCAATAATCTGTCGTCAATACCTCTACCCCATTTGCTTCCATAATACCTAAATAATACACCATCGAATTAGTAAAATCAGGAATCGATTTTTTATCATCTCGGTTATAGCCGTAAAACAAATCCTCTTGACCTTGCCCATCGATTGCCGCTAAATAATCACTGGCCACCACACCATCTTGATTGGTTGAGACCGTCGCAAGAGGACTCCCATTTTGAGGAATAATTAAAAATTCGGGGTAAACGGCCTTGGCTGCTTGCGAAATTTCAATGACAAATGTGCGCATTTCGGAGGCATAATCCACTTTAGGAACTTCTTTTTTTTCACAGGCAATTAGCAAGGATACCCCTGCCAAAACAAATCCTAATTTCTTCCAATGTTCCATATCCAAGTTTGTTAATGAGTTCTTTACTTCGTCAATATTATTCCAATTATTTTGTGTTTAAATAAATGAAATCGACTTAAACAATCAAAGATTGACCATACCTAAACCTATGCGAAGTTACTCCAAAAAAAACCATTGATCGAAAATATTTACCACGCAAAATCAACAAATCATAAAATTTATCACCAACTCCCAAGACGTTTAAATTGCGACGGTGTCTGATCAATTCCTAGATTTTAAGAAGCTGGAATTTTAAAATGTGAGACTAATCATTAACTTTGCCCAACATTAGGATTGTTACAAGCATGAAGATAGCATACAATTGGATCAAAAACTACATCTCTACTGAACATTCAGCAGAAAGATTGGCCGAAATATTAACCGAAACTGGTTTAGAGGTTGAAGGCATAGAAAAAGTAGAAACAATCAAGGATGGACTTGAAGGAGTGGTGATTGGACACGTTTTAACCAAAGTAAAACACCCAGATGCTGATCGACTAAATGTTACCACGGTTGATGTTGGTGGACCAGAAATTTTACAAATTGTATGCGGTGCTCCCAACGTAGAAGTTGGCCAAAAAGTAGTGGTAGCAACCGTTGGATGTACCTTATATCCTGATCCAAATACGCCTTTACAAATTAAAAAATCTAAAATTCGTGGAGTTGAATCGTGCGGAATGATTTGCGCCGAAGACGAGTTGGGAATGGGACATTCACATGCCGGAATTATGGTGTTAGACCCATCTACTCCTATTGGAATACCAGCAAAAACTTTCTTTAATATTTCAGACGATTACTTATTAGAAATCGGCTTAACGCCTAACCGCGCAGATGCAATGGGACATATTGGTGTGGCGCGTGACTTAAAGGCTTATTTAAATTTTCACGAAAACGCAAATCTTACCCTTCAACTTCCTAGCGAAAATAATTTTAAGGCAGGAAGCTCAAAAATAAATTTAAAAGTTGAAAACACCCTTGGTTGCCCACGTTATGCGGGTGCGGTTATTACTGGAATTACTTTGGGTGAATCGCCAGCGTGGTTGCAAAACCGATTGAAAATTATTGGTTTAAAGCCGATTAATTCGATTGTGGACATTACCAATTTTGTGATGCACGAAATAGGCAATCCGTTGCATGCCTTTGATTTGCAAAATTTGGATGGAAATATTGTGGTAAGAAATGCCAAAGAAGGAGAACAATTAACCACTTTAGACGGTGTTGTCCGTCAATTAGCGACAACTGATTTAGTTATTTGTAACGCCGATGCACCGATGTGCTTGGCAGGTGTTTTTGGTGGACTTGATTCGGGTGTCAAAGAAACGACCACAAGTATATTTATCGAAGCGGCTTATTTCGAACCTGTCACGATTCGTAAAGCGGCTAAAAGATTGGGATTAAGCACCGATTCATCTTTTCGATTTGAACGAGGGGTAGATCCAAATTCGGTTTTAATGGCCAGAGATCGCGCAATCTCTTTAGTTTTAGAAATTGCTGGTGGAACATTAGACGAATTGTACGACTTCTATCCGAGTTCAATTCAAAATTCTGAGGTGTCTTTTAGCTTTGATCGTTGCCGAAAATTAATTGGGACTTATATTGACAATGAGATAATTACCCGAATATTAAACGAACTAGAAATTCAGATTATTGAAGCAAATGGCGATCAAGTGCTTTTAAATGTACCTGCATACCGCGTAGATGTTAAAAGAGAAGCCGATGTGGTTGAGGAAGTATTACGAATTTATGGTTTTAATAAAATTCCTTTGCCGGAAAAATTGAATACTTCCTTATCATACCCAGATAAGCCAAATAAAGAAAAAATCTACGTCGTAGCAGCGAATTTATTGGTGGACAATGGCTTTTTTGAAATCATGAATAATTCGTTAACCAGCTCGAATGTGTGGGAAAAAATTACATCCACCCACTATGTTGCTGGAAATGATGTGACTTTATTAAATCCACTGTCAAACGAATTGGATGTCATGCGCCAAACACTTTTATTTGGTGGGTTAAAAAGTATTGAATTTAACCAAAATCGACAAAACCCTGATTTAAAGATATTTGAATTTGGAAACGTGTATGCTAAAATTGACGGAAATTATACCGAAGCCAAAAAATTAGGCATTTGGATTTGTGGGGCCAATCAGCCAGAAAACTGGACAACTCAGCAAACGAAAACCAATTTCCATGTGTTAAAAGGTGGTGTTGAAGCCGTGTTGGCGAAACTTGGAATTTTGAAAGCACCACGCACGGTTGAACTAGAAAACGATTTATTTGCAGACGGATATGGCATTTCAATTGCCAATAAAACTGTCGTTCAATTGGGATGGGTGAAACCAGAAATCTTAAAAACATTTGGGGTTAAAAACACCGTTTTTTATGCCGAATTTAATTGGAATTTGGTGATTGAACTGGCTCATTTAAACAAAATCAACTTTAAGCCCATTCCTAAAACGCAATTTTCACGCAGAGATTTTTCACTTTTATTGGATGAACCAGTGCGTTTTAACGAAATTCAAACCTTAGCACAAAAGGTGGACCGCAAAATTTTAAAAGAAATTGGTTTGTTTGATGTCTACGAAGGAAAAAATCTGGAAAAAGGAAAAAAATCGTATGCGGTTTCTTTTATTTTTCAAGATGATGAAAAAACCTTAAAAGACGATCAAATCGATGCCATCATGGGGAAAATCAGAACACAATTGGAGAAAGAATTAGGTGCGGAATTAAGATAGCAACCATTCAAGTTTATTCAGTATCACTTGAATCGCTTTTGTTTTGTGATAAATCGGTAGACAGACATTCTTTAAAATCTGCCAATTTCTTTTCAATCACTTTTTCCCACAAAAAATTGGATTCAACCAAAGCAATTGATTTTGATTTCATGGTTGTTAAAGCCTCATCATCTAATTCAATCAGTTTAACAAGGGCATTCACCAAGCCTTTCAATTCAGGATTTTCAAGTAAAATACCATTTTCATTAATTTGACGTTCAATCGCGCCGACGTTGGTACCTATAATCGCCAAACCGCTTGCCATCGCTTCTAAAATGACGGTTGGCATTCCTTCCGAATGACTTGGGCAAACCAAACAATCTTGGGCTTGAACAATTTCCTTAATGGTAGCTTGGTCTCTTATTTCACCATGATAATGAACACGGGCATCTTTGACCCGAAATTTGTCATTTACAGGCCCAATAAAATGAAATTCAAACGAATAATCTTTCGCAATTAATTGATGTAAAGCCGCTGTCAATTCCTCAATACCTTTGCGGCGTTCGGCCCTGCCAATAAAAACAAACTTCCGAATTGGTGCAGACGGTTTAATCCCTTCCACCAACCAATCGCGGTGAATTCCATTAAATTGATGAAGAATTTTATGCGGTTGAATACCTAAATCAGCTAAAATCAAATCAATTTTTCCCCCAAACGAATAAACAAAATCGGCATTGCGCACATTCCACTTTACCGAATTTTTTAAAAGCGCATATTCGGCCATCATTCGCAAACTAGGAGCAGATTGAAACATCTCAAACCCATGAAAATTGACCAAAATCGGTAAATTAAATTTACGCTTATGCTTTTCCTTAATAAAATGCCAAGCCGTAAACCCTTGCCCATAAATCAAATCAAATTGATCAATCCGCTCTTCTAATTCATCAAACGCATTTCGCGAATAAACCTTGTTTTCACGAATGTAATGACCAGGAAAAGGATCCGTTTTTGGAAATTTTATATAAATCTCTTCGATATTCTTCAATTCTTCGTCCGAAAAAGCAGCTTGAAAATTTTGGGGCGAATAATCCACACCGCCGCAATGCAACACCACCACTTTACAACCTTTTTGAGCAAGGAATTTAGCCAATAAAAGCGAATGTTTCTGCATCCCTCCTAACTGAAAAGGGACAATTCCATCGGTCAATAACAAGACATTCATTGCCTAAAATTAACCATTTTAGTTCAATTGGATGGCTAATTTATTTATTAATAAATCAACAAGATTAAACTTCAAAATTCGATTATGCGGATTTTTGGTTAAAATTAAACCCCCTAAAAAAAACAGTTCTTGTTTTTTTAACGTTTTGAGATAAGTACCATCATAATAAATGATTACCCTAATACCAAGGTAGTCATCAGAAACCTCTTGCCCCATCAATTTCACCACTTTTATCACCGTTTTTCCAGCCGAAGCGTTCACCGATTCAACACCCAACTCGGTAACTTCCCCATCAAAATCAACTTGACTTAACTTATAATACAAAATTTCGGCTGAAGTAATATAATCGAGGTACTTATAATCCGTTTGACCAGTAGAAGTCCCGTCCAGCAACCTTTAAAAATCTAGTAGCTTCGTTCGACAAAATTAAGTACTAGGCATTATGGTGTTTATTTGGCGTGGATCTGGCATTTCTGTGCCTATAATTTTATTTTTATGTGCCAGGATCACTACCCATTGGTTTGAAGGAGCGGAAATTGTGGGAAAGGCCTTGAGCAATGCCTCATTTTTAGCCTGTACTTTTTTGTGGTCAGGACTTATTACTCTCCTCCAAGCCTTGGTGATTGTTGGGATGCGACTCGCAGATCGCACCCTAGGTGCAAATCCTCCAAAAACCCACCATGATTTTTTTTGGATTCCAGTTTGGCTTTGGGGCGTTATTTTTATCGTATTAAGCGGTTGGTTTTTTATTTCGTAAAAAAAATGAGTGACCAATTCAAGAATTGTTGTGAATGAAGATGGTGATAATTTAAATAAATATAAATTACTTTTGTTTAAGCATTTAATTTAGAAAACAACACGAAGAAATTAATACGACACCACAGCAAACCATGGAAAAAATTAAATTGATAATACCGCTCTTGCTTCAAATTTTAGGATTAATTTTGGTTCTAATTGTCTTCGGAATTCTTTATGTTTCTAACTCGAATTGTGTTTCGTATAAGGCCTATGATTTTGCGAGAATATTATTAGGTAGTTTTATTTCTGCATTGTTCTTGATTGGCTTTAACCTAAAAAAAATTCAAAAAATAATGGCGGTTATTTGTTGGATTTTGTTTGTTGTATTGGTGCTGTATGAAAATTAAGATCCCATTTGCAGGGACGTGATTCATCGCGTCCCAATGAACAACCAAGTAAGATTTGCACTCCTGATAGCAGCGGTACCTTGGCGCAGCAGAAAATATTTGAAGCACCGCAAACCATTTTGACTTTAGGTAAACATGGATGGCGGACAGCTGAAATGTTTTGTGTAAGCCAACTATAGCGAAGAGCAGGAACAGGTGCATAAAAAAAGGCGTCTATTAAAAAATAAACGCCTTTGTAATTAGTTCTTTATCGCCTTATCTTAAGACACTTCCGAATACTTTTTTTAATAAATCGGTGACACGTGCTGCTGGATTTAGGCGAATCTTTTTTTCTTCTCCTTTAATTAAATGGAAAAGTCCTGAGATGCCTTTGGAGGTAACATACTGATCCAAGTCTGGATTTACTTGTGGGCGTTGTGCTATCTTTGCAAACTTGTTGTAACGAGTTGCCACTGGTTCCCAATAGCTTGTTAGTTTCACCGTTTCAATTGCATTGTGAACAATTGGTTTGAAGCTTGTAGTTAGCGGTGCTGTGGTTTTCTCCATCAAATACATGGTGGCAGAAGAATCAGAGCCCTTTAAAATTGCAAATCCATCAGAAATACTCATTGACGTAATCGCATCCACAAAAATGGGTGCTGCCGTTTTTGAAGCTTCTTCTGCTGCGCGATTTAAAGTGAGGGTAATTTCATCTACCTTATTTTGTAATCCCCATTCGATAGCTTTGTCTCGTAAAGCAACGGCATCTTCTGGAAAAGGTAATTTAATGGCATTGTTTAAAAAGAAACCATCTTGAGCACTGGCTGCGGTTGCTCCATTTCGAATGCCAATTGTTAAAGCTTCTTTTAACCCAGCAATTACCTCATCGTTTGTTAATGAAGCACTTGTAGAGTTGCCATCGGTAGATGTTAAAGCATCATCTAATAGATCTAAAATTTCACATTGTGTGAAAAGTAAAAGCGATGACAGTCCAAAAATAATTCCTAATTTTTTCATTTCTATTGTTTCTTTATATTTGTCAAACTTAATAATTTCTGTAAGTTTAGCAAAAAGAATACCAAGATTTAAATTGGAGCGATCCTAAAAATAAAATGAAAGCAATCATAATAACTATTGGAGATGAAATTCTCGTGGGTCAAACGATTGATACCAATTCGGCACATATTTCCAAAAAATTAAATGAACTAGGGATTTCGGTGGCTGAAATTGTAAGTATTTCTGACACTTCTGAACATATCATTCGTGCCGTTGATGGTGCGATTAATCGCTGTGATTTTATATTTTTAACCGGTGGATTGGGACCAACCAACGATGATATCACTAAAAAAGTTCTCACCAATTATTTTGACGATGAATTGGTATTGTATCCTGAAATTTTAAAAAATATTGAAGCATTTTTTGTGCAATTTAATAAGCCAATGTTGGAGGTAAACAAGTACCAAGCCATGTTGCCAAAAAATGCACGAATTATTGAAAATGATTTGGGGACAGCCAGTGGTATGTGGTTTAAAACTGAAACATGTCAGGTTTTTTCCATGCCGGGTGTTCCTTATGAGATGAAGGGATTGTTGACAAAGTTTTTAGACGAACTTAAGAAAGAATATCCAATTGGTGATTTTTACCACCGTACCTTAAATATAACGGGTATTGGGGAATCGTATTTGGCCGAATTGATTAAAGATTGGGAAGAAACAAACCGTAACGAAGGCATCAGTGTTTCTTATTTACCCTCTGTTGGTATGCTAAAATTGCGATTAACGGGGCAATTGCATCAGAAAGATCAGATTAACGAACGGTTGGATTTTTTAGCGACAACGTATCCTAAATTTGTAGTGGGTGGCGAATTTGACACCATTGAAAAGGTAATTGGAAAATTAATGGTGGGCGCGGGGAAAAAATTGGGAACGGTGGAAAGTTGCACCGGTGGAAGCATTGCCAAACGATTGGTTTCGGTGGCAGGGTCGAGTGAATTTTACCAAGGCTCAATGATTTCTTATTCGAATGAGCTGAAAGAAAAAATGGTGGGCGTTCAAAAGGCGACCTTGGAAAAATATGGCGCCGTTTCGGAACAAGTAGTGATTGAAATGGCGGACAATGGACGCCAGAAATTAGGGGTTGATTATTGTATTAGTGTTTCAGGAATTGCTGGGCCTACAGGAGGCACCGAAGAAAAACCAGTTGGTTTGGTATGGATTGGGCTTTCGTCAGAAAGTAAAACCTATGCCAAAAAATTTAATCTTGGATTTAATCGTGAACGAAATATTCAAGCAACCAGCGTAGCGGCACTTAATTTTTTGCGTTTGGTAGTGCTAAATTTAGTGGACGAAGGAGAAGAATAACCCACGCTGTGAATGGGTTAAATTAGACAATAAATTTTTAGTGAATATTTTTTACATTTTTATTTGTAAAATCAGAAAATAGTACGTTACTTTGCACCCTCTAAACAAAAAATGGGTTTTATCGTTGGTTTAGGGGACAATTAAAATATATAAAATGTCAAAAATTTGTCAATTAACAGGAAAGAAGGTAATGACTGGGAATAATGTTTCTCATTCAAAAAGAAGAACTAAAAGAAAATTCTTACCTAATCTGATCACAAAGAAATTTTATATTCCTGAAGAGGATCGTCACATTACTTTGAAGATTAGTACTTCATCGTTAAGAACGATCAATAAAATCGGGATTACTGCTGCAATGAAAAAAGCAAAAGAACAAGGATTTTTAAAATAATCTTTTTTAAAGAAATTAGAAATGGCTAAGAAAAGTAAAGGCAATAGAATTCAGGTGATTTTAGAGTGCACTGAGCACAAAGAATCTGGAAAGCCAGGTACATCAAGATATGTAACCACTAAGAATAGAAAAAACACTCCTGACAGAATGGAATTGAAAAAATTCAATCCTATTTTGAAAAGAATGACGGTTCACAAAGAAATTAAGTAATTAATACGACAAAGAACTGGTTGAACGAAAATTTGAACTAGTTTTTTTCTAAAAACTAAGATATGGCTAAGAAAGTAGTAGCATCGTTACAAACTGGAGGAGGTAAAGAATACTCCAAAGTTATTAAAATGGTCAAGAATGAAAAAACTGGATCATATAACTTTAAAACTGAAATTGTTCACAATGATAAAGTGAATGATTGGTTTGACAATAACTAATTTTAATTAGATAGACTAATTGTGAGCTTCTTCCTCTTTCGGAAGAAGCTTTTGTTATATTTAAATATGGGTATTTTTGATTTTTTTTCTAAGGATAAAAAAGAGAGTCTTGACAAGGGCCTCGAAAAAACAAAACAAAGTTTTTTATCCAAGTTAACACGCACCATAATTGGTAAATCCAGTGTGGACAGTGAGGTGCTTGACAATTTGGAAGAAGTGCTGATTACGTCGGATGTGGGGGTGGAAACAACGCTGAAAATTATTGATCGAATTGAAGCACGTGTTTCTAGAGATAAATATGTAGGCACAGAAGAACTCAATGGGATTTTGAAAGAAGAAATTGCTACCCTACTTCAAGAAAATAATACCACCGATGTTCACGATTTTACAATCCCAAAAGTTGAGAACACCCCTTATGTAATTATGGTGGTTGGCGTAAATGGGGTTGGAAAAACAACCACCATCGGAAAATTAGCCTACCAACTTAAAAAAGCGGGACACAAAGTTGTGTTGGGTGCAGCAGACACGTTTAGAGCAGCAGCTGTAGAACAATTAATTATTTGGTCGAAACGGGTGGATGTACCGATTGTTCAACAAGGCATGGGTGCTGATCCTGCTTCGGTGGCGTTTGATACCTTACAATCTGCAAAATCGCAAGGGGCCGATGTGGTGATTATTGACACCGCTGGTCGTTTACATAATAAAATCAACTTAATGAACGAGTTGACAAAAATTAAGAATGTCATGGGGAAAATTGTTCCAAACGCTCCGCATGAAATCCTTTTGGTGTTAGATGGTTCAACAGGTCAAAATGCTTTTGAACAAGCCAAACAATTTTCCTTGGCCACCGAAATTAATGCACTCGCCATTACTAAATTGGATGGCACGGCAAAAGGCGGTGTGGTGATTGGCATCTCGGATCAAATGCGCATTCCTGTTAAATATATCGGCGTTGGTGAAGGAATCGAAGATTTACAAGTGTTTAATAAAACGGCTTTCGTAGAATCGTTATTTAACTAAACATGCGAATTTTTCTCTTGCTCGCGCTATTTCTGGTGAATTTCGCTTCTTTTGGTCAATCTAATGATTCGATAAATCGATGCACCTCCTATAAAATTGGGAATTTTTATGTCATTAATGGCAAAGATACCTGCTACATCACACGCACAGCCGACCGACAAATTGAAAAATGCCAAGGCTCGGATATCACTTACCAATTAATTGTTATTTGGACTAAAAAAGACAAATGTATTCTGCGCGATATTCATTACAATCCAAGCACAAAACCATATCCCATGCGAAATGATGTAATTATGACCGTACTGGATGTTTTTCCAACCTATTATACCGTTCATTTAAAAACCCGTGGTAGAAATCCACAGTATATTACCGTTTATTGCAATAATCAACCGAATGAAAACTAAAACTCTTAAAAAAAATAAAGTCAATGTGGTGACTTTAGGCTGTTCAAAAAATATTTTTGACTCTGAAATCCTCATGGCACAGTTAAAAGCAAATAAGTTTACGGTTGAACATGAAGCGCAGCAAGATGATTCGGAAATTGTGATCATAAATACCTGCGGATTTATTGACAATGCCAAACAAGAATCCATTGACACGATTATTCGGTATGCCAATGCAAAAGCGGATGGATTGGTAGATAAGGTTTATGTGACTGGATGTCTTTCTGAAAGATACAAAGACGAGCTACAAACTGAAATTCCTGAAATTGACGGCTATTTTGGAACCCGCGACCTACCCCGTTTATTAAAAACCTTAAAAGCGGATTATAAAAAAGAACTTATTGGCGAACGTCTACTTACGACACCTGCACATTATGCTTATTTTAAAATTGCCGAAGGTTGTGACCGCCCTTGCTCATTTTGTGCCATTCCGTTGATGCGCGGAAAACACCAATCGACCCCTATGGAGCAATTAATTAAGAACGCAAATTCTTTGGCCAATCAAGGGGTGAAAGAATTGATTTTAATTGCACAGGATTTGACATATTACGGATTAGACATTTACAAAAAAAGAAATTTAGCCGAACTTGTGGATAAACTTTCAGACATCAACGGCATTGAATGGATTCGTTTACATTATGCCTTTCCGTCGGGATTTCCGATGGATGTGTTGGATGTGATGAAAAATCGTTCGAATGTCTGCAATTATTTAGACATGCCGCTACAACATGGCTCAACGTCCATTTTAAAAGCGATGAAACGTGGGATTACACGTGAAAAGACAGAAACCTTAATCAGCCAAATTCGTGACAGAGTTCCTGAAATTGCACTTAGAACGACCTTAATTTCAGGTTTTCCGGGTGAAACTGAAAAAGACTTTGATGAAATGTATGATTTCGTGGAGCGTTCGCGTTTTGAACGGTTAGGGATCTTTACCTATTCACATGAAGAAAACACCTCGGCCTATTCGTTAATTGACGATGTGCCTGCCGAAATTAAACAAGAACGTGCCGACACCATTATGGATCTTCAAGCGGGCATTTCGCACGAATTAAATCAAAATAAAATTGGAAACACCTACAAAGTTTTGTTTGACAAGGCAGAAGGCGACTATTTTATTGGACGCACCGAATTTGATTCGCCAGAGGTAGACAATGAGGTATTGGTAAAGATTACTGAAAAAAATCACTTGCGAATTGGCGATTTTGCCAACGTGAAAATCACCTCAGCCGATCATTACGATTTATACGGTAACTTAGAATCCTAAGAAATTCGGTTGGTCGAGTCATCCTTTTTATCGGTGTCATTTTCTTCATCTGTCACATCGGTATAGTCGGCAAATTCTTCTGTATTTGATTGACGTGCATTAAATTGATCAAACGGATTTGAACCACCATTCATTCCACCCATAGGATTAATTGGATTAATCGGTTGACCGGTTACTAATCGTCCAATCACATTTGCCGCTCTCAAAATAATATTGACCAAGAAGAAGAAAGCCACAATTTTAAAAATCCATCCCAAAATCGCTGTATCATAAATAGAAACAATTGAATCGTTAAACCAATTCACCACATCGTTACTTACCAACGCTGGGTAGAATAAACAAATGGCAAAAAACAACATGGATCCAACCATTAAATAAATCTCCAATTTCAGATCAACTGGCGGAATCAAACGTGCATATAATTGATTTTTAGCCAACTGACTCATCATGGTTTGTTTGCGCAATTTTCCAAATAGATACAAAGCCAGTACTAAAATCCCAATCACCATATTGGCGGTGCTAATTTCAGCCGCTTGTCCCGTGGCGTCCTTACCAGAGACAATAAAATTCGCGACCACCGAAACCAATAAAAAGTTGTGAATGATGCGAAAAACATATCGCTGTATTTGTCTTGCTTCGGATGAAAATCCACGTAAGAGATTCACCAAAATCATAATAATTCCCCAAATGAAAACAAAGATTGAAAAGGCAATCCCTAATCGAAATACAAATATTAATTCTTCCATACTATTAATTCTATGGCAAAATTAGACAATTAACATGCTAAATTTACTATTCTGCCAAAATTCACAAAAAATATGACAGCCTGACGGTTTAAAGTTGAGTCTTTACCTTTTTCCAGGGTTTTATCTGCCAATTCGTATAACCAGTAGCCACATGGTTATTTTCTATATCGTGTAATAAAATCTCACACCGAATAAAGAAAACATCCGTTTCTTTTAAGGGCATAAACAAGTTTTTATTCATCCATTGCTCAGTGACTTCAAATTTTGCATACACGTCTTTTTTTGCCTGGTAATGATATTTCATTTCGATTGACTCCATGATCAGGCGATAATTCTCGCTTCCTAATTTTGTCAACAATAAAAATCCTGACGCAAATTCAGCCGCTGTTGCCAAACCGCAGGCATGAATTCCTTTGATATGGTTAAAATTTCTCCTCTTATAGGGGATTTTAGTGCGTACAAAATCATCGCTTAGCTCCGCAATTTTAATGCCATGGAGACGATTAAAAGGAATCATGTACCCCAAAGCGAGATTTAATTTAAATAAACCAAATTTTGATTTTTTGGCGTGCGCAATATATTTTTCGAAATTCATAACCACCATTGACAATAAAGCAAGACAATTTGCCCAACCAAATTAGTAAAAATCGGCGATCTTATTGCCAAAACAATATTATCTTTGAGGTTTGCATTAAAAATAGTGATTGATGAAAAAAATTACAACTTCCCTCCTACTCCTATTTACTTTCCAGTTCGTGGCTTCGGCTGTGGAAGGAATGTGGATTCCTTCTTTAATTGAAATGTTTCATTCGGACATGAAAACTTATGGTCTTAAATTAAGTGCCGAAGAGATTTATGCCACCAACCAAACAAGTTTGAAAGATGCGATCGTGCAATTTAATGGTGGTTGTACTGCTGAAATTGTCTCGGACAAAAGTTTGTTATTAACTAATCATCACTGTGGATTGTATGCGATTCAAATGCACTCGTCCGTTGAAAAAGATTATTTAAAAGATGGCTTTTGGTCAAAAAATCACAGCGAAGAACTTTCATGTCCTTGGTTAAAGGTAACTTTTGTAAAGGAGATCAGAGATGTGACGAAAGAAATTTTAACTGGCGATCCAGCTGAATTAGCAAATCGAATCAAAGCACTTGAATTATTGCACAGTTCAGGTACGGTGGTGGCGAAAATTAAACCGTTTAATTTGGGTAATCAATATTATATGCTCATCACCGAGGATTTTAATGACATTCGTCTAGTAGGTGCGCCGCCTTCGTCGATAGGGAGTTTTGGCGGGGATACTGACAATTGGATTTGGCCTAGACATACAGGCGATTTTTCCGTGTTTCGAATTTATGCCAACAAAGAAAATAAATCGGCGAAATACGATGTAAATAATGTCCCTTATACCCCAAACAAATCGTTACCAATCAGCTTAAAACCTAAAAATGTGGGCGATTTTACGATGGTGTATGGATTTCCTGGAACGACTGATCAACATTATATTTCCGGAAAATTGAAATTTTACATCGACCATGTTCGTCCATCTCAAATTTTAATGCGTCAAAAAACCTTGGATTTGATGAAACCTGCAATGGAGGGTAGCGACGAAATTCGTATTCAATACGCCTCTAAACAAGCCCGAATTGCCAATGCGTGGAAAAAATGGATTGGTCAACTTGGAGGTTTAAAAGAATTAAAATCGATTGATAAGAAAAAAGCATTTGAGGAAGAATACATGGCCCGCGCTGCCGAATCGACTGAATGGAAGACAAAATATTACAAGGTTGTCAACGAACTCAATCAACTCCAAGCTGAAAATGAAAAATACGAATTAGCAGATGCTTTATTTATCGAGTATTTTTTTATAGGACCTGAGTTTATGAATTTCACGTTTGATTTCTACAACCTAGCCACCAATTATGACGATTTAGATTCGGCAGGTACACTTCAAAAAGAAATCGATCGGTTAAAAACAAAAACCGATGGTTTTTACAAAAATTACAACAAGGAATTGGATCATTCCATTTTTAATGCGCTAACCCCAATCTATTTGCAACGTGTGGATCAAAGTCTTTTACCTGCTATTTCAAGTGAGGATTGGCAAAACACGGGTAATCTAATTTATGAAAAATCACTCTTTTTAAATGCTGAAAAACTAAAAGCTGCCTTGGCAACTTGCTCCAAAAAAACGGCAAAAACCATGTTAAAAGATCCCGCTTTTAAATACGTCATGGAAATTTATCGGGCTTATTTATTTAATGTAAGTGCTGAATATGATGCGTTTGAAGCGAAAGAAAAAGAGTTGATGAAAATTTATGTCGAAGGAATGATGGAAATGTTCCCTGATAAAAAATCATGGCCAGATGCCAATTCAACTTTGCGGATTGCTTATGGAAAAGTGGATGGATCTTCGCCTTACGACGGCATGCAATACAACCACTTTACAACGATTGACGGGATCATGCAAAAATACGATCCAACCAATCCTGACTTTCAGTTGACCGACCGTTTTATTGAATTATACAACCAACGAAATTTTGGCAAATATACCCAAGATGGTGAATTGTGGGTTTGTTTTACGGCTTCCAATCACACCACAGGCGGTAACTCTGGCAGTCCTGTGATTGATGCTGAGGGTAATTTAATGGGAATTAATTTCGACAGAAGTTGGGAAAGTACCATGAGTGATTTTCAATTTGACGAATCGAGGTGCCGGAATATTGTGGTGGACATTCGATATGTACTGTGGGTGATTGAAGTTTACGGCGGCGCGGCGCATTTAATTGATGAAATGAAATTTGTAAACTAAGGTGTCGAAAATAGTTGCTTCGATAATTTTAAGTGGATCCATTTTTTATCTAACTGGATGCAAAGGTGATGAAGCGTTGCCACTGGCTACCGCAGATTTTTTTGTCGAAAATAATGGATGTACTGCACCTTGTCAATTGCACTTTTATAGTAACTCGATTAATGAAGCTGATTGGTCGTGGCGGTTTGGAAATGGCGATTTTTCATCGAACATGTCTGATTCGTCAGTTTACGATACGAGTGGTGTTTACGAAGTAAGTTTAACTGTTTCAAATGCAGATGGAATAAAAGACTCGATAAAAAAGACGGTCTTTATAAATTAAAAAGGATCTTGCAGCATAGGTTAGCAAGATCCTTCTTTTCTCTGCTGTCATTCCAAAGACAACGTTGCAATTCAGATAGGTGTAACATCGGATTAATTAAATTTAAGGAGGATTCGCGGAACAAAAACATCAGAATTATCCAATAAAACACAAATTAATACTAGTCTATTGTAAGCAAAATCGAACAAAAACGACCAGAAAACATGAAAAATTATTTAAATCACATCAAAAATCTCCTCGACCAAAACAAAACAACCGGTACCAACCATAGCGAGGACATGTTAAATTATACCCGATTAAATGTCAAACGGATGGACCGTTGGTTAGCTGTTGGTGAAATCATGGAAGAAACACGTCATCAAGTGATGAAAATTAGCTTGCCCCAAACTTGGACTGTGTTAACTGAAGCATGGTGCGGCGACGCGGCTCATTCGATTGGTTTTATGTATAAAATGGCCGTTTTAAATCCGTTAATTACGTTTGAATGGAAATTAAGGGATGAAAATTTAGACTTAATGGATCAATACCTCACCAACGGCGGCCGATCAATCCCGAAATTAATTGTCACCGATGCGTCAAACAAGGAGCTATTTAATTGGGGACCGCGTCCAAAAGAAATTCAAACTATTTACCTTGAGCTAAAAAGTAAAAACACGCCTTACCAAGAGATTAACATCGAACTTCAAAAATTGTATAATGCCGACAAAGGAAAATCGATTCAAAAAGAAATTTCACAACTGATTGCAGAAACAATTCACTAAGGATTCGGATTCAAGGTTACAGTATCTTGTGATTTAGGATCTTTTGGATCATCCGAAGAAGTTGAACTTAATTCGGATAAAATAAATGCAATCAACACAATTAATAAAAGCACCAAAAACATCAACTTGTCTTTGTAAATGGGCACTTTAGGTGGTTTTACCAGTCGGTCATATTCATGCGACAATTGTACAAAATTTTTGTATTTAGCAATTGTCTCAGGACTTGGCGTTTCCTTTGGATCGGTTCTATTTATTTTATAATTTTTCATTTAGCGTCCCAACCTTTCTTCAATCGTTCCAATATTCGATAAACCCGCATTTTTGCGTTTGGTTCTGTGATTCCATAAAATTCGGCAATTTCTTTGAAAGAATATCCCATAAAAAATCGCAAATCAATAATTTCTGACTGCTCAGGCTCCAACGAATTTAATGCCTTAATCAATCGTTCTTGCTCCTCTTCATCTGAAAGATCATGCACTGAAATTTCAATCAGAATTTCCTTTACATGTTTTTCTTGAATCTCTACGGTCTTCACTTTTGCCGATTTCCGAAAATAAAGATTCACTTCGTTTGAAGCAATGCGATAAATCCAAGCCGAAAACGGCACCCCACGATCTTCATATTTATCAATATTAAACATCGCCTTTAACATTGTTTCTTGACAGATATCACCCGAAGCTGCTTCATCTTGAACCCGTTTAAAAATAAAAAGAAAAATTTTTTCAAAATATTTCTCATACAACAAAGAAAAAGCCCGTTTATCCCCTTTAGCTAATTTTACCAATTTAAGATCATCGGAGAATATTTCTGGTGCTATTTTCAAATCTTTATCTTTTATTTACTCCTCAAATGCACAAATTTCAAAAAGTAACACACTTAATTCATTTTTAATTTTAACGCTTCGATTACTTCCTTAATTGAGCTGTATGTATTTTCCAAAACTAAGGAAAATTCGTTTGGCTCGAGGTAAATAATTTCGGTAATTCCTTCTTCTAATTGCGGTTTTAAATTACTCTTTTGTGATCCTTCTTCGAGTAAATACCAATGGGTCAATTTCAAAACGTCTTTTCCTTTGTGGTGATAGGTATGATATGTTTGCAGCAACTGATCAGTGATGATTGGTGCAATCAAACCACACTCCTCCTCTATTTCTCTAACTGCTGCAATTTCAGGTGATTCACCAGGGTCTAATTTTCCCTTTGGAATGTCCCAAACATCGTTTCTTTTGATAAATAAAAAGCGTGACCCACTTTGTACCAAACCTCCTGCTGCGACAATAAATTTATGTTTTTTAAAAATTTGCCAAAAATCGGTCTCCTTATTTATCTCAATAATTAACTCTTTAGCCGTTGATTCTAAATAAGTTATGATTTTTATCCAACTTTCCTCCACGGTTTCAGTTATGTTCTCCTCTGAATTAAATTGGAAAATTATAGGTTTATTTTCGATAAAAACTTTATACATTTGCAGCTATGATTTTAGATAAGGATAAAGCCTTAAAGATAGCAGATTTTTTGTTAAAAATAAAAGCTGTTAAACTTAACCCTACCGAACCCTTTACTTGGGCGAGTGGATTAAAGTCTCCCATTTACTGCGATAATCGAAAAACATTGTCATTTCCTTCCATCCGAACTGCGATTCGTCAAACGTTTTCAGAGCAGATTAAAAAAGAGTTTGGTAACGTAGATGTGATTGCTGGCGTTGCAACAGGTGGCATTGCAATCGGTGCGTTAGTAGCCGAAGAAATGGGCTTGCCATTTATTTATGTGCGTTCTGAAGCAAAAGGTCATGGATTAGGCAATCAAATCGAAGGTGAATATCATTCTGGACAACGTATTGTTGTGATTGAAGATTTAATTTCAACAGGAGGGAGTAGCTTAAAAGCGGTAGAAGCCTTGCGAGATGCTAAATTAAATGTATTAGGTCTGATAGCGATTTTTTCTTATGGATTTGAAAAAGCAAATGTCAAATTTGCCGAAGCGAAATGTCCTTATTTTACCTTGAGTAATTACGATTTACTTATCGAACAAGCCGCAAAAGAAAATTATATTTCTTCTAAAGAACTTGAATCGTTAAATCGTTGGAAAACAAACCCTGAAAACTGGTCGAACTAATGTCTACACCCATTGAAAGTGATCACGTTCAAATCAATGCTTCGCAAGAAACCATTTTTTTGTTTTTAAGTGATTTTAATAATATCCAAACATTACTACCGCAAGATAAGATTAGTGAGTGGATGGGGAATGTTGATTTTTGCTCGTTTAAAATTCAAAACGCTGCCACCATTGCATTGGTAAAATCGAGTGTCGAACCTAATGAGAAAATTAACATCAAATCTGGCGATAAAACTCCCTTTCCGTTTACGCTTGAGGTTTTTATCAATCCAGCTGAAAACAACACTTGCGAAGGTTATTTTAAATTTGAAGGCGAAATCAATGCGTTTTTAAAAATGATGGTGATGAAACCTCTCACCAACCTGTTTAATTACATGGCCAACCGATTAAAAGAGGTGCATAGTTAAGCTTTCAACGACAAAACTGAATTTCTTTTAAACTATATTTCTTAAGTCCATCCATCTGTTTTACAAGGAGATGTCCATCGCCATCAATACCAGTAATCATACCATTAAACACCCCATCCGAATCCTGGTAGCGACACCATTCATGCAACTGATAAAAATCCTTATAGTATCGCGACATCAGGAATTCAAAGTTAGATTCCATTAATTTATCGAGATAAAAATCGAGGTACCCAAAAAATTGATTGAAGATGATATCTAATTCGAATTCAATGCCTTTTTCAAGTGACAAAGAGGTGGCGTTGATGTCAGGTGGAAAATTAAGTTGATTGACATTTAACCCTACCCCAATAACTGAAGTTTGTACCAAATTTCCTCCTAATTGATTCTCGATTAAAATCCCTGCAACTTTCCGATTTTCGATGTAAATATCATTGGGCCACTTCACTTTTGCTTGGATTCCTATATCGTTCAATGTCTTTACCAAACTTATTGAAGCACAAATATTGAGATAGAAAATTCGTTTGATTGGAAGATTGGGGTATATGACTGTCGAAAAAATCAAATTTTTATCGGGCTCAGAATGCCAAGTTGCACCCCGTTGTCCTCGTCCATTGTGCTGACGTTTTGTCAGAATTGTCGTTCCGTTGACCATTTTTGACAATTTACACAAATTGGCAGCATAATTGTTCGTAGAATCGACGGTATCAAGACGAACAAGATTCAAATGCAATCTTTTTAAGTTCATAAAAACAAATGTGCCAATTTTAAGTATAAATAAAACAAAAAACGTAATTTTGTTCTTCAAAAAATAACTGATGCTAAAAACCTTCGAGGAAAAGGAACACGAAACTCAACTTTTAATAGATTCTATCATTGATGGGATTCAAGACGTAAAAGGAAAAGACATAGTGATTCTAAACCTATCTGAATTACCTAACGCGATTGCCGATTTTTTTATTATTTGTAGCGGTGATTCTAGCACACAAGTCGAGTCTGCCGCCCAAGCCATCGTAAGACGAACTCGTAAAGAAGTTCAACAAAAACCATGGCACCAAGAGGGAACTCGAAATGCTGAATGGGTGTTGCTTGATTATGTGGATGTCGTGGTTCATGTGTTTTATAAAGGGATTAGAGAATTTTATAATTTGGAAGGACTTTGGGCTGACGCCGAACGAATTGACATTCCAAACATTGATTAAAAAAATATGACTGACAACAATAAAAATACTGGAAATAAAAAAGGCTTTAACGCCTATTGGATTTATGCAATCATTGTCGTTTTCTTAATTGCATATAGTTTATTTCAAATTAAACCTCAAACCATTGAAATTGATCCGGATCGATTTTTTGTCTTAGCAGAAAATGGATTTGTTGAACGAATTGATTTGATCAAAAACGAAGAAAAAGCGGAAGTTTTTTTAAAACAAGATCAAATTCAGGCAGTAATCGCTTCGGATTCCGTTAAATTTAAGTCGCTGAAAAAAAGCACCGAAGGTGTTGGAAAACGTACACCCGATTTGGAATTTTCAACCCCTCCAATCGAATCGTTTTACGATCACTTGCGGGTTACAAAAGAGAAATTGGTACTTGAAAAAGGACCAAAATTTGATTTTACGATTGATTATACTACCCGTACAGATGTGTTGGGAAGTGTATTAAGTTGGTTATTATTCCCTGCTATTTTGATCATTTTTTGGATCATTATGATGCGGCGAATGTCCGGAGGTGGCGGAGGCGGCGGAGGTGGAAACATCTTCAACATCGGTAAATCACGTGCAACCGTTTTTGAAAAAGGAAAAGGAACGAACATTACCTTTAAAGATGTCGCAGGATTAGAAGGCGCAAAAGAGGAAATTGAAGAAATTGTCGATTTCTTGAAAAATCCTAAAAAATATACCGAATTAGGAGCGAAAATCCCAAAAGGAGCACTTTTGGTTGGCCCTCCAGGGACAGGTAAAACCTTGTTGGCAAAAGCAGTTGCTGGTGAGGCAAAAGTTCCGTTTTTCTCTTTATCTGGATCTGATTTCGTTGAAATGTTTGTGGGTGTCGGTGCTTCAAGGGTTCGAGATCTTTTTAAACAAGCAAAAGAAAAAGCTCCTTCGATTATTTTCATCGATGAAATTGATGCGATTGGTAGAGCCAGAGGGAAAAATGCCAACATG
The DNA here is from genome assembly GCA_044361315.1 of Crocinitomix sp. Classification (GTDB taxonomy): domain Bacteria; phylum Bacteroidota; class Bacteroidia; order Flavobacteriales_D; family Crocinitomicaceae; genus Crocinitomix. Next base: position 79,621 of record JBIKJA010000010.1, read on the forward strand.
GGATCGAATGATGAACGTGAAAATACGCTCAACCAATTGTTAACTGAAATGGACGGCTTTGGCACAAACAGTGGCGTAATTATTTTAGCAGCCACCAACCGTGCCGATGTCCTTGACTCTGCTTTAATGCGTGCTGGTCGATTTGATCGTCAAATTTATGTTGATATGCCGGACATTAATGAACGAAAAGAAATCTTTGCTGTCCACTTAAAACCGCTTAAATTAGCGCCAAATTTAGATGTGGATTTTCTAGCCCGACAAACACCTGGATTTTCCGGCGCAGACATTGCAAATATCTGTAACGAAGCTGCATTGATTGCTGCCCGTAAAAAGAAAAAACAAGTTGAAAAACAAGATTTCTTAGACGCTGTCGATCGTATTGTGGGTGGATTAGAAAAGAAAAATAAAATCATTACCAAAACAGAAAAGAAAACCATCGCTTTCCACGAAGCTGGACATGCAACAACGTCTTGGTTACTCGAACATGCCTCACCGCTTATCAAAGTGACCATTGTTCCTCGTGGAAGATCATTAGGAGCTGCCTGGTATTTACCAGAAGAAAGACAAATCACAACTACCGAGCAATTATTAGATGAAATGTGTTCGACGCTTGGTGGACGTGCTGCGGAACAAATTATGTTTGGCAAAATTTCGACAGGTGCATTGAGTGATTTGGAAAAAGTAACCAAACAAGCCTATGCAATGGTATCTATCTATGGTTTAAGTGAGAAACTTGGACACATCAGTTATTATGATCCACAAGGACAATCGCCATTTACAAAACCATATTCAGAAGAAAGAGCACGTTTGATCGATGATGAAGTTTCTAAAATGATCGAAATTCAATACCTACGTGCAATTAAAATTTTGACTGAAAACAAGGATAAATTGATTCAATTAGCTGAAAAATTATTGGAAAAAGAAGTGATTTTCAAAGATAATTTAATTGAAATTTTTGGCAAAAGAGAATGGGATGTCGAATTGATCGAAGAAACTAAATTCGCAAATGACGATATCGTTGCTGATACGACCGAAGAAGATCAACCAACAGCGAATACAAAAATTGAAAATTCGGAGGAAAGTCCTGAAAATAAACCGAAAGACGATTCATCGAATGAAAATGAACCGCCAAATGGACAATAAAGAACTAATTTTATCCACAACCGACGAATTCGAAGCGTATCTTCTCCAAGGTGCGCTCGAAGTTGAAGGTATTGAGGTAGTTCTCTTGAACAAAAAAGATTCAAGTTACACCCATCTTGGTGAAATCGAATTGTATGTGAAGTCGGTAGATGTGGAAAAAGCGAAAGCAATTATTGAAACCACACGGTCATGAGTAATTTTTGGCAACGGGCGCTCACAGGAACTATTTTTGTCGCAGTCATAGTGCTGGCGATAATCTACAAAAGTTGGCTTTTTAACGTTGTTTTTGGATTAGTTGGATTGTTGGGACTCAATGAATTTTACGGACTTTTCAAAAAATCGTCCACCTCACCCAATAAAACACTTGGGAATTTATTTGGCTTGTTAATTTATTTGAGTGCCATTGCTTTTTTATACGTTCCAGAAGCAAGCAAATATCTTTTTGGGTTCATTTTTTTCCTCTTCACCACGGTGATGCTCGCTGAATTATATCGAAATAAAAAAAAACCGTTTGAAAATATTGGAATCACTTTCTTAGGAATTTTCTACATTTTATTGCCAGTTATCCTATTAAATTTCTTAATCAAATTTGATCCAGAAACCTATCAAATCACCGAATTTTGGCCTGTACTCAGCATCTTTATTCTTGTTTGGTGTAATGATACTTTTGCCTACCTCGTTGGACGAAAATTTGGAACCCGAAAATTGTTTGAACGAATCTCCCCTAAAAAATCGTGGGAAGGATTTATTGGGGGCTTGATCTTCACCTTAGCTGGCGGCACCATCATTGCTTATTTCACAGAACAATCCCTTTTTCAATATTTAGTTTACGCATTTATTATCAGTATCATAGGTACTTTAGGAGATTTGGTCGAATCTATGCTCAAACGTAGTTTAGATGTCAAAGATTCTGGAACAATTCTTCCCGGACACGGAGGAATTTTAGATCGTTTTGATGCGGTCTTATTTATCATTCCTATCATCTTTTACCTTCACTACTTTATTTTTATCTAGTACTAATATTCATTTATGAAAATCCACAAAGAAGGATATTTAATCATTTTTATAACGCTAGTAATAGCAGGTGCATTGTATATCGTTAACCATGTTTTTTTGATGAATTATTTAATCATTTATTGGTTAGTCACTGCGTTTATTTTAGTGATGCTTTATTTAGTGATTCAATTTTTTCGCGTACCAACGCGGGTCAGTCCGATTGGTGATAATCTTATTATTTGCCCTGCAGATGGAAAAGTGGTGGTGATTGAGGAAGTAGAAGAAACAGAATATTTTAAAGACAAACGGATTCAAATTTCAATTTTCATGTCTCCGTTAAACGTACATGCCAACTGGAATCCAATCAGTGGTTTAACGACCTATTACAAATATCATCCTGGTACTTTTTTAGTTGCTTGGCATCCAAAATCTTCGACAGAAAACGAACGTTCGACTGTGGTGACAAAACACGAAAATGGGCAAGAAATTTTATTTCGTCAAATTGCTGGTGCAGTAGCGCGACGAATAGTTTGTTACGCGAAAAAAGACCAAGAAGTGGTTGCAGGATCCGAATTCGGTTTTATTAAATTTGGCTCGCGAATCGACCTTTTTTTACCGCTGAATACTGAACTATCAATCAATATCGGTGATGTCGTTCAAGGTAAGACAACGATTATCGGAAAATTGGCCTAAAATTGTTAATGAAAAGTTAAGATTTGACTGGCAATCAAATAAAATTAATAACTTAACCATCGAAAGATTCAAATTGCTTTTAATTAAAACAAAATAAGATGAAAAAAATAATAACAATGATCGCTTTAACTGCATTCCTAGGTGGAAATTTAGTAATTTCTTATGCCCAAGATGGTGAAAAAGCAAGCAAAACCACTAAAACTGAAAAGAAAAAGAAAAAGTGTGAGAAATCAACCTGCTGCTCAAAAACACCGAATAAAACGACTAACTAAAATTCACTTTAGTTTAAAATAGTAAGAGGCGATCACACTTGTGAATCGCCTTTTTTTATCCATTTGATTTTTAATTCTTTTTTGAGTTTCCAATAACTAGTTAAAAATTAGGCTTTCATCATCAGGCCATCTCACAATCTTAAGATAGAGACAAAAATTGATTTTCTCTAAACACCCTACTTGGTTTGCCGAGTGGGGTGTTTTTTTTTTGGATAAATTCCGCGAAAATCAATTGGCTAGTTAGGTACAAAGAAAAGTAAGGAAAATTGAATTAAAGTAGATTTAAGTTAAATTTAGGTAATTAAATAACATCTTTTATTAATTGATTTAAAGACACTTAATAAAATTGTTAATCTTTTTTTTTATTAAAATATGATCAAAGTTTAATTTTAATCCGATCTTAGAGGCAACTCTTTGAAAAAAAAACAGTCTAGTAGGTAACTAATTAAATAATTAAATATGAAACTATTCAGAATTCTCGCAATTGCATTAGGGTTCACCTCTATAAGTTCAATTGCACAAGACGTTCCGGTAGAAGAATTACCGATTGCAACAATTGCATCAAATTACTACATTACCTTACCCGAAATCCCTGTGGAGAATTACTATTATATAGATATTTCACACATGGTTTTTGCGGACGAAGCAGAAGCGGTGTATTTATTGAGTGCTTATTGTCAAGCAAATTTGATCACTTGTGAAGTTTTTTATCCTGAACATTATATGATTATTCATATTCACGCGGAGTATATGCCTGGTGGAGTAATGATGGATAGAGCTGATCTTCAAGATTATTTAGGTCATCTTCCTAAACCTCCGGCTCACTAAGCGCTAACCCAATAATTTTAATTTTATTAAGACTTTAAAATATATTTATGAAATCAATTAAACTCACCCTTATAGCTTTACTAACTGGAGGTCTTTTCGCAGGAAATGCGATCGGGCAAATGGTTGGTACGAATGCATTCTTAATGGGGATTAACCAAGAGATTGGAATTCATACCTTAGGTTACGAAGGAACATCTCCAGGGTCCATTCCAGCGCCATTCCCAACTCATTATCGAGGATTTACTTCACGTTTAGCGTTTTTATCTAATGCGGATTTAAGTTCTCCTTGGTCGACTCTTAACTATATGGGAGATGTAATTATGCCAGGTTCACCCGAAGGACGTTTCGGAATGGAGGTTGATGGGGTTACACAATTTAACAGTTCTGCGGCTGGATCAGGTATTACAAGTTTTGGTCTTTCAAACTATACGATTTACGGAAAATGTAAATCAGTAGATTGGGATGGAATCTACGCTGGTATCCAAATCAACATGAACTATATTATGGATACCACTAAAACGTATTACCGAATTATAATTACGTTGACGAACACCAATCCTATTGCTAAAAATAACGTGTTCTTTTACAAATCATTAGACCCAGACAACAATCAAGATATTGGTTGGGGATTTGCAACAACAAATACAGTCGAAGCTAACCCAACACCTTTCTGCCCTAAATCATTGGTTTCAGCACTTTCTGTAAGTGGTGGTGATACTCCTGCTTGGTTTGGTTTAGGAGGTATTGGTGCTGATATCCGTGTTTCAACAGGAAGCTTCTTTGTTACTGATGGTTCTGACGTTTATGATGGAACAGGTCCAATGATTGGTACGCCAGGTTATGTAACTTTTGCCGATCAAGCAATAGGTATTGCCCACAAAGATATATCTATTGCTGCTGGTGCTTCATCTCAATTTGAATTTGTGGTTGTTATGGCTGAGGCAGAATTAGAAGAAGCACTTTTAGCTCAATATTATTTAGATTATGATGGTGCCGATCCTTATGCTCTTTGTACAGATGAAGTTGAAGTTGATACTTTGTACGCAGATTGCGCTGGTTCTACTACTTTATCGATTGCAGGTCCAATGTTAGGTTCTTATACTTGGACTTGGACTGACGCTATTACTGGTGAAATTGTTGGAACAGGTCCAGAAATTGAAGTGACACCTGCTGGAACAACTCATTATATTTGTACAGGAGTGCCAATTGGTGCTTGTTTTATACTAGATATTGTTCGTGAGGTTGTGGTAGTTGCAACAGGAATAGGTCCTGACATGGTAATTGCGCCAATCGGTCCGCAATGTGGTTCATTTGATCTGGGAGATTTAGTAATAACTGATTTAGAAGGAATCCCTGGAACTTTCATTGAATTTTACACTGAAGATCCTGATGGTATAGATGACCCTACGGATATTTGGCCTGGTGGTCCAATTGGTCCAACAGACGAAATTTGGGTATTAATGGGAGATCCAACGGGTGGTTGTTATGATGTCGAGTTACTAGACATAGATTTTATTGAAATTAGCGCTGGTGAAGATAACGTACCTTTCTTATTGTGCAACAGCGGATTTTTGACCGTAGATGCTTTTGATTTCTTAGTAGACACTATGTTAATCGAGGATGGATTTATATGGGAAGAAGTTATTCCAACTGGAGGCGCGTTTAACCCTTTAACGGGTGTTTTTGATCCTACTGGATTGCCTGCTGGCGACTATGTTTTAAGATTTATAGCAACTGGCGGTGATTTGTGTGATAACGATACCTCACTTCATACAATAACCGTTTATGATCAGCCAAGTGCTGGTGCTGACGGAGATGGAATCATTTGTAATGAGCCAGGTCTGTTCTTCGACTTAAACACATTACTTTCTGGACATGATGGTGGTGGAGCTTGGTCTGAGATAACTGCTACTGGTGGTGCTTTTGACGAAGCTACAGGTGTTTTAACAGTAGGTGGCGGAATTGCTGCTGGTGATTATACATTTGAATATAAAGTGATTGGAACAGCTCCTTGTATTGACGATGTATCTTCATTCACAATTACAGTACTTCCTGAGCCTGCTCTTGATGCAGGTCCTGATCAATTAATTTGTATCGGTGATGAAACTTCAGTAACTGCTTCTGGTGATCCAGCAACTTATACTTGGACTCCAGGAGGTATATTTAACGGTGTTCCTTTTACACCAGGATTATTGACCTTAACTTACACTGTTTTGGCTACTGATGCAAATGGATGTATTAACACGGATGATTTGGAAATCACGGTTTACCCGCTTCCAGTAATTTCATTTACTGCTTCTGATTTAGAAGGATGTACACCTTTCAATGTAAATTTTACAATCGTTTCGGATATTGAAATCGTAACTACTGATTGGTTCTTTGGAGATGGTGACATCGCAACTGGTGTTACCTTCCCTACGACATCACATACTTACTTGTTTGGTGGGTTATATGATATTAGAGCAACAGTAACTGATATTTATGGATGTGTTAGTTCAGTTGAATACAATGACTATATCACTGTAGAAAATCAGCCGATTGCAGCCTTCCAAATGAATCCAACTTCAGTTTTCACAAACGATACAGAGGTTCATTTAATTAATCAATCACTTTATGCTTCTGATTATATCTGGAATTTTGGTGACGCGTCTCCTTTAAGCAATGAGTTGAATCCTATCCACTTCTTCCCAGATGATCTTGGAGATGCTTTCTATCCAGTTACATTAATTGCTAGTAACTATTTAGGATGTGCTGATACAGTAACACAATTTATGAACGTAAAAGGAATCATCTTATTCTATATTCCTAATTCGTTCTCACCTGATGGTGATCAGTTTAACAATGTTTTCAAGCCTGTGTTTGAATCTGGTTACGATCCTTATGACTTTCATATGACGGTTTTCAATAGATACGGTGAAATGGTATTCGAATCATACGATGTAAATGGTGCATGGGATGGAACTTACGGATCTCGTGAAATAGTTCAAGACGGCGTGTACACTTGGCAAATTGACTTCAAAGAGAAACACTCTGACAAGCGTCACATGCACACAGGACATGTTACTATTATCAGATAAAACATTTATAATACTTTAAAACACCCCGCTTAGTTTTCTAAGAGGGGTGTTTTTTTTTACAACTTGAGATTCTAAGATTTATTGAAAATTATTGTAAAGCGATGGTGGTTTAATTTCTGGTTAGAATAAATAACCAAATCGAATAGCCTGATCAATTATCATACCCAATGAATAGTGATGGTGAGTTGCCAATTTCACCAAAGAAGAAAAAATACGATGAAGTATCACCATATCCCTTAGCTTATCCAATTAGAATGTTTGAAAGTTAAACAAAACTGACTCGAAAAATCAACAGACCAATCGTACGAAATTGTCATTAACACAGTCTATCTCCAACCAGAAGAATAAAGGCTATTAGAGCGAATGTTAAATCTTGACGAATAATATTATAATGATATTTCTCCACGCAAACAATCCAAACATCATTTTCGAATTTGTTTGGATTCGCTGAACAAAAATTAAACGGACACAGGTCTCACATTCAATTCTATCTAAAAACGAATGTTAGCTATGCTTAGGAAGGTTTTTAGGAGCTCTAGGATATTTCAAATCAAGCATCACCATTATAGCTGTGAAGCCCCAAACAGGAATTGTCGCTTTGTCTGTGTCTAAATAATTATTTAAAATCCCGTGAGTAAAATACGTGATAAGCCCAAGCACCATAGTAAGCATAATAATTCTTAATTCAATGTCAGGCATGCGAATGTAAAGCGTGATTCCTTTATAAATAATATAAATCACCAAAAGAATCATCAAAAGCATTCCGAGTAAACCCTGTTCGGATAGTGGTCCAAGATATTCAGAATGAGCATTCCCCATATTGCCTGAGTTAGTAGAAATGATCGTTTTAGCCCCAGAAAGTTGATAAGGCGCATATTCCATTGCATAGGTTCCTGGTCCAAAACCAAGAATTGGACGATCTTGCCACATCCGAATAGCACTACCCCATCTATTCAATCGCTCCAAATTCGAAGCGTCTGTACTAATGTTAGCAATTGATTCTATCCGTTCGTCTATATTTTCCGTAGCATGTTCCGATTGATTCCGTTCGAGATTATGCATAATTGCTGTCCAAGACATAGACACATAAATGATTCCAATTATCCCAAGGACAGCCAAATATTTAAAATGAATTTTAAATCGAATCAGTAAATATACCAATAGCGCACCTACTAAACTTAACCATGCGGCTCGAGTATAACTCATAAATATAGCGAATCCAAAAAGTGCGATTAAAAAGATAATTGTAAGTCGAACCAAAGGACTATTTTTTTTAGCAAAAAGCAATCCAAACAAAACCGGATAAACTAAGGCTAAAATAGCCCCGTACGAGGTGTGATCTTTAAAAAAGGGAAACATCACCCAATGCCCACTTTCTTCGTCAAACCCGTTTAATGCGTGATTGAAGAGTGTGTAAACGATAACCGCCGCTAACGAACCTATAAAAAGCCACACAAATCGATAAATGTTCTTTTCATTCCTGAAGAATATTACACCATAAAAATAAATTGGAATGATAAACCACAACTTCGTCAACAAAAATTTAAAAGAAACTTCGGGGTGAGTACTGGTGATAGAAGTAAGTAAAATCCAACAAAATTGACTAATAAAAATAAGGGTAATTGGATGTTTCAAAAAGCCTGTATCGAATTGATTTTTTTGTAATTGTTTGAAAAAAATCAATAATAACATTCCAAACAACAAGGGTTCAGTTGGTAAAAAGAGCCCCACTTGAGTGGATACAAACTCCTCAATATTAATAGATAAAGGAGTAAATAACACGACAAATAAAAACAACTTATCAAAATGATAAAAAGCAGCATACATTAAAAGAAAAGCAAATGGAAGTGCATTCAAGATCACTTCACCCCGATATGTGTAATATAAATTTGCCGCGAGGAATAAAAAAACCAGCGCGTAAAACCAACGCTTATATAAGAGTGCTTTCACCTTAAATTAAGCTTTTGCACGCAGTTCTCTTAACTTTTCAATTCCTAAAAGAACGAATATGGCAAAAATGAAAACAGATACAGTTGTAAAAAGAACGATAATCGCACGTTTTGGTTTTGCCTTTTTATCTGGCACCTCCGCCATACTATGCCGGATGGTTTGTTGGATATTTGTACTTGCATATTGATGCGCTTGATCGTTGACATCTAAAATGTTAGAATACCGTAAACTAAAAAATTCCGACAAATTTGAATAAGTATCATAATCGGTAGCATAGGCCTGAGTCGCATCGATTTTTCGTTTGATTTCTGCCGCCAAATCATTTTTACCAGCACTCAGGGCTTCTAAATAATCAGTGTACATGTTTCCACGTTCATCTTTACTTACAACACCAGAATCACTCAAATTTTTTAATTTATCCGAATAATCACCCATTTCTTGCTTAATCAAACCTACTTCTGATTCAACAGCCCACATTGGTCCAACGGCTCTTTGACGAATCATCCGATTCATAACCGTATCCACCAAACGAACGATGTCATTTGCCATGTCAGCCGCCATTTGCGGATCCGTGTCGTAAACGTCAATATTTATTGAATTGTAACGCGTTCGGTCAAATTTAATATTCCCTTCGTACGATTTTTGAAATTCAAACTTCGCATGAACGTCAGCCGAGTCAATTTCATAATGCGCGTACAAATCATATTTCTCTGTCAAACTATCTCTAATTTCGGGTGAAATCAATACCTGCAACAAACGCTCGGCATCAGATTCATCTCCAAATTCAACCACACTATTTCGGCTATTCGAATTAAAATCAACGGAATTAGACTTTGTTGGAAATACAACTGCCCTGGACATGTAATAAGGAGTCATGAATAAACTGACGGAAATCGACCCCACAAAAGCAATGGACGTAATTATCAATAGAGCTATTCTTTTTGACCAAAGAAAACTGATTAGTTCACCTGAATTAAAATTTTGTTCTTGACTCATTTTTTATATTTAGTTCGACAAAAATAAATAATTATAACCGTTTAAATGGTTTTCTTACATGAAGAATAAACGGCATAACGAAATGCGCTCCTTTTTATTATATTTCGAAATAAAAAGTGATGGCAAAATCTATCGTGTCAAATTATAGAATAATCCCAGTTTTTCTTCAGCTGGTCGCCTTTGCATTTAAAACAAATGAACGAAATCGCCAAAAGAAAAATAATGAACCAAGTTTAGATTATCGGCCACAATTATGGCTGAAATTAATGTTAAAAATTTGTTACCTCTTGTAAGGAATTCTTTATTTATGCGACCTTATTACTGTTAAATTGTATTGTTTATTTAAACATGTGCCTATTGATATATAATTTAACCAATGAAATATACACTGAAACTTATTTAAATGTTAATTAATCTAAATAAACACTGAAAAATTAAAAAAATCACAACAAAATCCTTATTTAGGTGTTATCTTTGTGACAGAGAGTTTATTTATTAAAACTATCAAAATGGCTAGAAAAAAATCAAATGCAAAGGTCGAAAAGATCATCAACGACATAAAATCAAATGTTCCAAAATTTAAATTACAATTAGACAGCAGAACAACGATAACATTAAAAACTGAAGAGCAACTTAGCAAGTGGATGGAATTATATCCGAAAGCAGAGTTGATCGTTTAAAGAGTTTACATTTCATAGTTTACTTTAAATTTAAAAAAGAGGATTGTCTGACAGTCCTCTTTTTTTGAATAAAAAAATTAAATAACTAATTTTGGCTTAAATCGGTTATCTTAAACGATTAAATCGGAATTATTGCTCGATAAATACTATATCTAAAATGACATTAAAAGATCATTGGAATGCGGCCTATCGAAAAAGGACACCTGTTCAATTAGGATGGCACGAACCAAACCCCGACCCTTCGATGAAGTTAATTCGCTCGTTGAATTTAAGTCGATATGCGGAAATCATTGATGTTGGCGCGGGTGTAAGTACCTTAATTGATCTTTTATTGGAAGATGGTTTTCAAAATATTACCGTAAATGACATCAGTCCTGTTGCCTTAGATCTCTTGAGAGAATCCCTGGGAAAAGAAGAATGTAATGTCGAATGGATGGTGGATGATTTGACAGCACCAACTATTTTAAAACAACTTCCCCTACTCGATTTATGGCATGATCGGGCAGTTCTGCATTTTTTCACAAGTGATAAAGACCAATTGGCTTATTTTAATTTGCTTAAACAAAAAGTAAAATCGAAAGGCTTTGTGATCATCGCCGCTTTTTCAAAAGGAGGAGCTGAACGTTGCGCAGGTTTGCCAATTTTACAATATGATACAACCATGATTTCTCAACGTCTGGGTTCGGATTTTATCTTAAAAGAATCGTTCGAACATACATTTATTAATCCAAATGGCGACGAAAGACCTTATATTTACACCTTGTATCAAAGAAAATAATTTATGGTAGAGATTGGTAAGACGAATTCGTTGAAAGTAATCAAAGAAGTTGATTTTGGATTGTATTTAGACGGTGGTGAAAAGTATGGTGAAATTTTGATCCCAAAACGCTATGTTCCTGCTGATACTGAGGTGGATCATTATTTAGATGTCTTTGTCTATTTAGATTCTGAAGATCGAATTATTGCAACAACCGATTTGCCTTATGCCGAAGTCGGCGATTTTGCATACTTAAAATGTATCGGCGTTACAGGAATCGGGGCTTTTTTAGATTGGGGATTAGTTAAGGATTTGTTTGTCCCATTTAGAGAACAAGCGCACCCAATGTCAGAAGGTTTATCTTATTTTGTTCGGATTTATTTGGATGAAGAAACAGAGCGGATTGTTGCGAGTTCTAAAACCAATCAGTTTTTGGATAATTCGCCCCATGATTTTGAAGTTGGTCATGAAGTTGATTTGATTATTGGTACACGTTCAGATTTAGGTGTTCGAGTAGTCGTGAATGAAAAATATTCAGGATTGATTTATCATAACGAGATTTTTACGATCATCAAACCAGGTCAAAAAATCAAAGGATTCGTTCAAAAGGTCAGGGAAGATGAAAAATTAGATATTTCTCTTCAGCCAGCAGGGTATGAAAAAGTAGATGCCATTGCGCAGAATATTTTAGATAAATTGGCGAAACGAGGCGGATATATTGAAGCGGGTGACAAATCGTCTCCTGAAACGATTAAACATGTTTTTGGCATCAGTAAAAAAGTATTCAAAAAAGCGATTGGTGCTTTGTACCGCAATCAGCAAATCACGATTGAAGAAGAAGGAATTCGATTGGTAAAAAAATAGTTCCTTAAAATCGTTGAGACGACATAAATGATTGCAAAATAATCGTTGCGCTTATCTCATCAATTAAAGCTTTGTTTTGGCGCTGTTTTTTTGACATTCCACTGTCAATCATGGTTTGAAAAGCCATCTTTGACGTAAAACGCTCATCTACCATGTGAACGGGTTTTCCAAAGACATTAATTAGTTTTACCCGCAATTCTTCGACTGCTTGCGAACTGTGTGTTTCACTTCCATCTAGTCGTTTTGGAAGACCAAGAATAATATCTGTCACCTCGTTCGTTTCAAAGTAGGTGCGTAAAAATTTCAACAAATCTTTAGAATCGACCGTTGTAAGACCGGATGCAATTATTTTACTATCGTCAGTAACAGCGATTCCTGTTCGCTTTGATCCGTAATCTAATGCGATTAACTTTGGCATTTAATGGTTTCGTTTAAAATAAATTTACGCGTATTTTACTCGGCACGCTTCCCAATGAGTTCAACCACCCCAACAATTGCCGCCATTCCCAAAATAATGGCAATGATTGGATTTAGCCCTAATCCTGTTAATAAACTTCCAAGAAGTACAGAAACCAAACCAACAAATAAGGCGTAAGGCATTTGTGTTTTGACGTGATCAATGTGATTACTTCCACTGGCGAGTGACGACAAAATGGTGGTATCAGAAATTGGTGAACAATGATCTCCAAGAACAGCACCCGCAAGAACAGCACTGACCGTATTATAGAAAATTGTCATTGAATCGACATCGGTATATTGGTAAACATCTGAATGACAGATTGCCCATGTGGCCGGTAAAATTAAGGGATACACCAAGGCCATTGTCGACCAAGAAGATCCTGTCGAAAACGCAATAAACGATGCCAAGATGAAAGTTGTTGTAGGAATTAACCAAGGTGGAATGGAATCGCCAATTGCTCGGGTAATAAAGTCGGCGGTGTGCATTTCTTCCGTCACTCCTGCCAATGCCCATGCTAAAATCAAAATTAAAATCGCAGGGATCATCGATTTAAATCCAGAAATAGCCGTTTCAACCGAACGTTGTAAATTCATGATTTTTTGTCCGACTGTCAGAAAAACCGCCACAATCAGCGCTAATAAGGACGACCACAACAACGAATAATACGAATCAGAAGCGCCAATCAAGGTTCCTAATTTTTTTGTAAAACCAACAACCGTAGGGTCAAGCGTATTCATTTGTGCCCAAATCGAAGACCAAGAATCTAATTTTGCTCCTGGATCAACGGCGGCTATTTGTCCTTTAAGATTTTGAAAACCAGTGTACATCAATCCTACAATCGTTCCCAAAACAATCACCGCCACAGGAATAACCGCATTTCTTGCCCGGTATTTTATTCCTTCGATTGGCTTAAGATTTTCCATTTCAGTCGCATCCGCTTGGTTCACCTCTGGGTTAACGACTTCTCCTTTTCGAGCACGTTGTTCGGCTTTTAACATTGGTCCAAAATCTTTACCCCGCATGACGATGTAAAAAATAAAGAAAATGGTGAAAATTGGGTAAAACGAATAGGCTAAGCTGTTCAAAAAGATAGAATAAACACCCTCATGCACCACTACTCCATCCGCATTTATTATCGCAATACTGTCCGAGATATACCCCAATTCTGCTCCAATCCAAGTCGTTACAAATGCAACTGCCGAAACTGGAGCTGCTGTCGAATCGACGATATATGCTAATTTTTCGCGCGAAATCCTTAATTTATCAGTGACTGCGCGCATGGTATTTCCAACGACCAAGGTATTTGCATAATCATCAAAAAAGATAATGATTCCCATGCCTAATGTCGCTAATTGACCATTTCTCACTGAATTCGCAAATCGTGAAACTCGGTTCACAATGCCTTGCATTCCTCCATTTTTAGAAATCAACGCAACCACTCCACCAATCAAAATTGAAAAAACAATTACACTTAAATGACTAAAATCATTGAGCGCATGCATGACATAGGTGTCGATTACCCGAAATAACCCCGTGAAAATTCCGATAAATCCTTCAGCATAAAAGCCCATCACTGCAGCGCCAACAAAAATCCCTGTCACTAACGAAAAGATAACTTCCTTAAAAACAAGTGCTAAAAATATCGCAAACAAAGGTGGTAAAATGGACATCCATAAGGGCACAACCCCCGTCGACGTGTCATTTTGTATTATATGTCCTTGTAGTTCGATTTTTTCATCGTTGAACAATACCAATGGAATCGAAGCTGTAATTAAAGTGGTGTCCAAAAAAAGAGTATCGGAAATTATTTGACCCTCTCTTACTTGAAAAACAAAGCTTGGTAAATGCCCATTGATAGCGCTAATTTCACACGGTGTCGCGATATCGGATAACACAAATTTAGGAACCTCAACCTTAAATTCTGCCGCCCAAATTGAACTCATTGACAGGAGTAAAATTATAATTATTCCGCTAATCCTTTTTTGCATCTTTGACAAAAATAAAAAGTAATTGCTTGTTTAGACGAAATTGTCGAAATAAAATCAAGGCAATTTATTAAGACCTTATAAATCAGTTAAAAATACCGGGAGTTGGACAATCAAAAAAGAAAAAACTAGTGTCCCCCGGCAAAAGCTGGCAAGAAAATGGCGTTGATAGAATCTTTAAATTCTGGTTTTACAAAGTGATGATTAATCTCTTCCACATCTACCACATCGTATTTCGATCCTTGCCATTCATGTCGAATGGCAACAATTCCAATGTCTGGATCGGTGTATCCAATCAATAAATCATTGTACCCAGAAATCGTCGTTCTCATTTCGATCAAATAACCAAGGTATTGATTCACAATTCGATATTTACCTAAATAATTTTCTACCAAAACCAATTGATGCACTGGCGACCCATACAAACCTGGAACCATTTCTACAATAAAGGCATCTGATAGCTTTTTTTCGGTTCGGAAAGGAAAAACACGGAACAATTCAGGTTTGCATGGTGCGATACTTTGTACAGTATCCGACAACGTACAAATCTGCAATTTGTCCAAAATTTGAAAGATACTCGTATCAATAGGTGGATGCGTTGAATCAATCAAGGTTTTCGTTGATAGAAATTCCTCGGCTGTTTCTATTTGGTCGCTGCTGGTTTCTGATCCACACGCAAAAATTAGGAATTGAAGACTGAAAAGCAATAAAATGGTTCGTTTTTTCATTTAGCGATAATTTCTTCTGGTTTTTTCATTTTGGTGATTTTTCCACCCAAGGCAATATTTTGTTCGTAAGCTTCGGGATTTCCATAATAGGAAACATTTCCGCCGCTGGTAATTTTAATTGATAAATCATCAATGACGGCACAGATAATTTCGCCTCCTACAGAAACTTGGGCAAAAACCTTTGCTGCAGCTAAATTAATAGCACCGATGGTTCCGCCTGCGCCCACTTTATACACTGCGTTTTTTGTTGTTCCGTTTAAATGTATTGATCCAGAAGCATTAATTGTAGCAGTCACGTTGGCACAATCCACAGCTGCTTTAATTTTCCCACCGGACTCTGAATTGAATGTGATATCGTTTGTAAAAACATCATTCGTTGTTATTTCGCATCCAAATTTTGCGCTTATCTCATTGAGGTTAATATAAGTTACTACCACCTCCATCCTTTTGGCTTTATACGTATCTCCTTTAATTCGAATCGTCATCACACTGTCTTCTACCTCACAAACTATTTTTTCATCTAATAAACTAGCATCATTGTTTTTAATCTCCACTTTTTGCGTGGTTCCTTTTTGCAAGTGTACTTTGTAATTCCCTAAAAATCTAACCTGATTAAAATAAGTCACTTCAGGATTTATAGTTCCTGCAAAGGTTGTTAATCCTGATAAAATCACTAAAACGAATGCTCCAATATACTTTTTCATTTCTTTTTTTTTATGCGTTCTGGCTTACGGAAAAACCGTCACCGCCAATTCCATCGCGCGTTTAAATTCATCTTTATCAAGATTAGTACCAATTTTATTCGTTTCAAAATAATCTAGCATTCGCTCGGTAGGCATATTTCCAGTTAAATCATCCGAAGCCATTGGACATCCACCAAATCCTTTAATCGCCCCATCAAATCTTCGGCAACCAGCTTCGTAAGCTGCGCTTACTTTTTCTACTACCGAATCTGGGGTCGAATGTAAATGAGCGCCAAACTCAACTTGCGGTAAGTTGGCAATAAGACCTGTAAACAAAGTCTGAATATTTTGACGATTAGATACCCCAATTGTATCTGATAAAGCTAAAATTGAGATTCCTAATTCTTTCGATAAACGTTCGCTCCAATAGGCCGCAACGTCAAGATCCCACGGATCGTTATACGGATTTCCAAACGCCATCGAAATATAAACCACCAGTTGTTTTTTGTTGATTTGGCAAAGATTTTGAATTTCTTCTACGTTCACCAACGATTGGTCGATAGTTGAATTTGTATTTCGCTTTTGAAAGGTTTCTGAAATGGAGAATGGAAATCCTAAATAATTGATTTCCTCAAATTTACAGGCATCCTCTGCTCCTCTTTTATTTGCTACAATGGCCAATAATTTGGAGGTGGTATTCAAATTCAATTTACCTAATACTGCCGCCGTATCACTTAATTGTGGAATGGATTTCGGAGAGACAAAGCTACCAAAATCTATGGTATCAAATCCTACTTTTAACAATTGGTTGATATAGGCTGCTTTAAGCTCCGTTGGAATAAAATCGTGCAAACCTTGCATCGCATCACGTGGACATTCGATTAGTTTTAACATCTTAATTCGTGTTTAAAATGGCTTTATTAATCTCACTCACTAATTGAGGTCCCTCGTAAATAAATCCTGTGTATAATTGTACCAAGGTCGCACCAGCAGCAATTTTGTCCAAGGCATCTTGTGGCGAATGAATTCCACCCACCCCAATTATTGGAAATGCATGATTTGATTTTTCTGATAGGTATCGAATGACTTCGGTACTACGAGAGGTGATAGGTTTACCACTCAATCCGCCATTTCCAATTGCTTTTAACTCCTCTTCGGAGGTCAATAAACCCTGGCGATTTACGGAAGTGTTTGATGCAATCACCCCATCAATTTCAGATTCAAGGATAATTTCTACCACTTCATCTAACTGAATTTTATTTAAATCCGGCGCTATTTTAAGTAAGATGGGACGTTGTAGCGCAAATGTTTTATTTTTTGCAATTAAAGTGGATAATAAATCAACTAAAAAATCCTTGTCTTGTAATTTCGCCGTGTCACCGACATTTGGACAACTTACATTCACGACAAAATAGTCAACCACCGGATGAAGTTTTTCAAAATTCTCCAAGAAATCGGGTTTTGATTCTTCGTTTAAAGTACTGGTGTTTTTGCCGATATTTCCCCCAATTATTAAGTTGGTTTTTTTATTTTTTAATCGGGCAGCGATAGCGTCAACTCCTTGATTGTTAAAGCCCATTCGATTTATCAAGGCTTGATCCTTTTTCAAGCGAAATAATCGTTTTTTAGGATTTCCTTCTTGTGGACGAGGTGTTACGGTGCCAATTTCGATAAATCCAAATCCAAAATCTTCTAACTCATTCAAAAGCAAGGCGTTTTTATCAAATCCAGCGGCAATTCCAACGGGATTTTTAAAGGCTAATCCGAAAACCGTTCGTGCTAATTTAGGATCGGCAATTGAATATTTTTTTCGTCGCCAAGCACTGACACCAGGAATTTTGGCGGTTAGTTTGATCATTTTAAATGTAAAATAATGAATCGTCTCAGGATCAAAGAGAAAGAGAATTGGCCTGATCAAAAATTTATACATACTAAAAATGTTTCTACAAAGGTAATACAGGCAATTTTAAATCAATAGAATTTTAATGAAATTATCACCTTTGGTTCGTTAAAAACTAAAAAATATGCCATTATTTTTAGACTATTTAAAAGGTTAATCTAAAAATAATGGCATTATCCGCGAAGAAAAAAAGTGATTAAAATTTTTTAATTCCTTTTGAGAAATCTCTGTTTAGTTCATCAACACGTACCTAAGCGGTTCTAATCGCACCTCAGTTCCATTTTTAATTTTGCCTCGTATGTTTTCAAAATAAATTGTCTCACCGGGTGCAGCATTCTTAAGTGCGTTTTTCATTTCATAATTTAGTTGATTGCCATCTTCTACAAATACTTTTCCGCCCAAACCGTCTATTAAATGTAATTCAAAATGAATGATATTAACATCTGCTTCGGTGGTGATCCCTTTATTATTCAACAATTCACTTCGTGAGATTGATCCGCCCATTTTACCGCTAATGCGCGGATAAAGCTCCATTGCGATTGGTTCGTTTTTGATTACAGTCTCTGGATTATCCACAGCGTTAATCAAAGGTTTAGGATCAACTGTCACAACTTGTGTTTGCTCAGTCGAATTAACTAAATTTTTCTTGGTGTTTTTTGGATCTGATTGAGTAGTATTTTTATCAAATAATTTCTGGTTTTGAGGGTTTGTATTCACTGTATTCTTTACTTTTTCGACGTAAATCCCTTTTGGATTGCCATCTGCCACGAAAAGATTTGAGGTTGGGATTTCGAGTTTCGAGACTTCGGTGGTGGCGAGTTGCTCAACCTTTAACTCCTGCCGCGAATCCGGGGCATTTTGAAAGGCGAGCGTTCCACCAATGATTAAACCGAGAGATGCCAGCCCGGTGGTGCCATAAAACCAAGTTTGTTTATAAAATGGTTTTGACATCATCTGGTGGCTTCTCATGATTGCTTCGAAATTCTTTCCTGCCATTATCTCATTGGCATCTAATTGTGGTCGATCCACGTTTATTTTTCTATCCTTCATCTTTTATTGATTCAATAGTAATTTCAACTTATTAATAACTCTGTGTGCCTTTACTTTGGCGTTATTTTCTGTAATTTCAAGAATGTCTCCAATTTCTTTGAAAGATCTTTTTTCGAAAAATCGGAGTTCGATCATTTGAACTTCGTCCTCTTTCAATTTACCAATCTTATCAATCAAAACTTTTCTTGTTTCTTCGCTTGTATCTTCCTCCATTTCATCAATGATATGGGTAAGATTTACGTTGTCAATGTTGACAGTTCGTTCCGCTTTTTTATCTCTAAATGATTGATAAAGCTCACTTTTAGCGATGCGATACAACCAAGAAGCAAAAGGCACGCCTCTGTATTCGTATTTATGAATATTGTTTAATGCCTTTAAGAAAACCTGACTTGTAATGTCATAAGCGATTTCCTTGTCATCTATCCGTTGATAGATATATCTTAATATCTGTTCGTAGTACTTATTGTACAAAGGCTCAAAGCCCCGAGGATTTTCTTGAGCATACTTAATCCATTGCAGCTCTTTCAACAGCTTCTCCTCCGTATGGTGATAATTGGGGTTAGTCGGCATAATCTAATTTGGTTTTTAATTTCTTTGCACTTATATAACACTTCAATTGTACTTGGTTACACGGTTTAATACAATTTTTTTGCCATAATTTGTAAACGTCGAAAAAAATAATATATTGCACGCATCACATTTCAAGTTAATAATTGATTTAAAGCGCTTTACAGGTTAAACAAGAACGAATAAAAAAGTTGATTTAATTGCTTTTTTTTTTTGAATTATTTTTTTCACCACGATTTATACAAGTTTGTTCACCAAAAAGCTTCTTAAATTGCCAATTATTTTGGAATCGATGCAGTTGAATTTCCAGCTAAAAATCCGAATGAAACTAGAACCCTACTACAAATTCAGAGAATATTTCGCCAAATGTTTGGTGATTTTAGATTTGCATGTTTGGAATCGTCAACCCAAATTTTTATGATTAGCTTGTAATTCCAAACTTCTTTCTTAATTTCGTGTACAATATTGGATTTTATGAAGATTAATTTTTACCTACTCTTAACCTTCTGCTCCCTAATTATTATCGGATGTCGTCGTCCTCCGGAAGTGTGTTTGGAACTCAGTGCCGAAAGTACGTCCATAGGAACGCCGATTCAATTTACGTCCTGTTCAAAACGTGCCTTAAGTTTTGAATGGTTTATGGATGGCCCTGATGGTGCACCTGAAAATAGTCGTGGTTGGTCGGACGAATCTTTTAGTCATTCGTTTACCGTTCCAGGGTCTTATGTGATCACATTAAATGTCTCTCGGAATTTTTCATTTACTGGCGACAAAGCAACCTTGCAAAAAACAATCAGCGTTAATTAATACCGTTAAAGGTCGTATAATCCAATTGCTGGAATCGTTCGTGAAACTCCGTCAATGTCCACACCATTTGAAAATAGTGGGTCACCTGCATCTTTCACAGGAGAACCTTCCTGTAAATGAAAATCTTGTAAACTAGGATCGATAAATAAAGGATCTATATTCCAAATCACCGAAGCTGAATAATTCGGATAAGTGTAGATTTCTTCTTTTTTCATCAAACAGGCGTTAAATTGAAAATCCATTTCTAATCCCATCAAGGTGTCAACATTAAATTCGTTCAAACTATTCCCGTAAAAAATACAATTATCAAAACGCGAATTTTTAATACTACTCACATAAATAGTTTCTTCAAATTGATACCAGTTTTGAATTGAAAATGCTGGTCCTCCTCTACCTCCTGTCCAATAATTCACAAAATTACAATGTTTAAAATTGTACTCACCACCAGCAAACAAAAATGCGGAAGCCAAGCCCGCCCGACCAAATTCGCAATTTTCTACATTCACATTCGGACTTGCCACCAAATTGAGGTTATAGAAACTTGAATTATCAATGATGGTATTTGCCATATCCAACGTTAAGCCAGTAAAAGTGGTGTCCACCCGCAATCCAACCGAGGCGTTTTTGATATTCGCATATTCAATCGAACTCGTTTGGGCTTGAATCAGATGAATGCCCCACCATTGGCCAGCCACATCATCATAAAAACTTTCCAATCGATCTCCTTGAAAAGTAACCTCATTGCCTATACTACCATTAATATCGATTGAACTTTTGTAAACGAGTAAGCGTGCATTCTTGTGCGCATAAATATCCGTTCCTGCAGGAATTGTTAGGGTCAAATTCGAATCGAGCCCGGGATAACCAACAGCTACAATACCATATAATACATGTGGCTTGTCATTATTCCAAAGTTCGATTTCGTCAGCCACTAGTTCGTTTGAATGAAAATAAGCATCTTGACCCCAAACATCTAATTTAAGGTATTGATTGAGCCCATTGGTTAAAAAACGAATCGAATCAGAAATTACCATTGGATTGGTGGCATTGTTCACTTTTAAGGTTACTTCGACAAATCCAAACAACGAATCTTTTGAATCAATTTCGATATCTTGATGATAAATTCCGGGTACACCGTCAAAATTAATTCGGAAAGGAGAATCTTCGCCGCCCATCAATTCAATTTCATCAATTAGAATAGGACTTGCATTATTATTGTACACTTTAAATCTTTTGGTCACCGAACCAACGGTGGTAAAAACAGTATCAAACAATAAGGTATCTTCCGAAAAATCAAGGTGATTCTTGGTAAAACCCTTGTCTTTTTTACAAGAAATTGCTATTAGACCAAAGGCGATAACGATAGAAATTAAGACAATCCGCATAAGTAAACTATTGTACAAAGTTAACTACGTAATTTTAGTTTTTTTATTTTATATGCGAAAATAAACTTGTATTAAAAAAAAATACTAAATTTGCACCCGCTGAAAGAGCAAAGTACAGCCAGGAAAATTGGAAAATCTGATAAACACTGGCATTTTAAAGATAAGACGAATAAAATTTTTTACGATGAAAAAGGGAATACATCCAGAATCATACAGATTAGTAGTATTTAAAGACATGTCTAATGGTTATACATTTATATCAAGTTCTTGTGCAAACTCTGACGAAACAGAAACTTGGGAAGACGGGAATGAATATCCTTTAATAAAATTGGATATCTCCTCACAATCTCATCCATTCTTTACTGGAATTATGCAATTTGTGGATACCGCTGGTAGAATTGATAAATTCAAGAGCCGTTACGGTAATAACATGAAAAAATAAGATATTATTTAGTACATTAGAACCCGTATTGACCTTGTCGATACGGGTTTTTTTATTTATTCAATTATGCAAATTGTCTTTGATGATCGAGGGCTTCATAAAGCCTTGGCACCGATTACGTTAACTCGTCCGGTGGCTGAAATAAGAGTTGGAATTTTAACGATTAGAGAAACCTGGGTTAAAATGCTTCAACCTAATTTTCAAAATTTAACGGTTGGATACATCACCGAAGACTATTTAGCCAAAAAGTTTCCAATTGATTATGCTGCACAAGATTTCTTAACTATTAATGGATCAATTAAACCATCCAAAGAAATCGCCGCTGCGGTTGGGATGTTAACACAGGGGCAAAGCTTATATGTTAATGGAACTTTTATCGCTGCGCACGGAAAAAATTCTTCCAATCGGATTGATTTAACGGTGAACGAATTAGTGAAAATTGAAAAACCTTGGGAAATTTTTCAACTAAATCATCTAGCCATTTCGATTGATTTTGAACTTCTTACTGCCGGAAAAATTTCTCAACCATTGTCCACCACCAACCAAGTAGTTAATCCTTCAAATGTCTTTTTAGAAGCAGGTGCTAAAGTGGAATGCGCTATTTTAAATGCATCCACAGGGCCGATTTATATTGGAAAAGACGCGGAAATAATGGAAGGAAGTATGGTTCGTGGCCCTTTTGCCATGACCGAAGGGGCTGTGGTAAAAATGGGTGCTAAAATTTACGGGGCTACTACGATTGGCGACCATTGTAAAGTGGGAGGTGAAATTTCAAATTCTCTATTTCAAGCTTATTCCAACAAAGGTCACGATGGCTTTTTGGGCAATTCGTTGGTTGGAGAATGGTGTAATTTTGGAGCAGATACCAATTCGAGTAACCTTAAAAATAACTATTCACCCGTCAAAATTTATTCGTATGAAACCAATCGTTTGGAACAAACAAATGTGCAGTTTTGTGGTGTAATCATGGGCGATCATTCAAAAACGGGGATTAATACCATGTTGAATACAGCCACAGTGGTTGGTGTTCATGCCAATATTTTTGGAGGTGGATTTCCTCCCAAATTTATCCCTTCTTTTTCATGGGGTGGATTTGAAGACAGTGACCGATTTGAATTAGAAAAAGCCTACGAAGTCGCCGAAAATATGATGTCGCGAAGACACCTTGAATTAAGTGATTTTGACAAAGAAATCTTCACCTTTTTAAATGATAACTTGGCACAGTGATTGAGTTATTAGCGGAGAATACTAATAAATGTGCGATAGTCTCGATTTTGAACCATTTGACAGTCAAAAATTCAAAATTCTGAAATTACGTGACAATTTGACAAAAAAAATACTGAATATATGTCCGATTCATCCTTAGTGGATTTTATTGCCTTATCAAATATAATAGACCAAGAACAGGAATTTATTCCTTTAATCTCTGAAGAGGAAGAAGATCATTTAAATAATGAAAGTATTCCAGAAAGTCTTCCGATTTTGCCGCTGCGCAACAATGTACTTTTTCCAGGTGTTGTAATTCCTATCACCATTGGTCGAGATAAATCGATTCGCTTAATTGATGAAGCGTATAGCGGAAATAAAACCATCGGGGTGATTTCTCAAAAGAAAACGAATGTGGAAGATCCGATGTCAAACGACCTGAATTTAATTGGTACCGTTGCACGAATCTTGAAACGATTAAAAATGCCTGATGGAAGTACAACCATCATCATTCAAGGGAAACGGCGTTTTGAAATTGTGGAGTACCTCGAAGAAACTCCATACTTTAAAGCACTTGTTCGCCCTTTAAATGACGAAAAAGTTGATTTGACGAAAAACAAAAATCGTGCATTGGTTGATGCCATGAAAGAAATGGCGATGCGGATCATCAAAGAATCACCGAACATTCCGAGTGAAGCAACGTTTGCCATTAAAAATATTGAAAGTCCTACTTTTTTAGTGAATTTTATTGCTTCCAACCTCAACACCGAAGTTGAAAAAAAGCAAGAATTACTAGAAATTTCCTCAATAACAGGACGAATTGAAAAGGTAATTGGGCAATTGTCTTTAGAGATTCAAATGTTGAGCATGAAAAATGAAATCCAGACCAAAGTAAAAATGGACATGGATCGTCAACAACGCGAATATTTTTTGAATCAACAAATTCGAACAATTCAAGATGAATTAGGTGAAAACCCTGTTGAAGAAGAAATTAAAGGATTTGAAAAACGAGCTAAAAATAAAAAATGGTCTAAAAAAGTTCAAAAAGCCTTTGAAAAAGAATTGAAAAAAATGAGTCGAATGAATCCCCAAGGGGCTGAATATTCGGTTCAATTAAATTATATCGATTTATTGTTAGAATTGCCTTGGAACGAAATTTCTAAAGATGATTTTGATCTAAAACAAGCGAAAAAAATACTTGATCGTGACCATTTTGGATTGGATAAAGTAAAAAATAGAATTTTAGAGTATTTGGCGGTCATCAAGTTAAAAAAAGATATGAAATCGCCGATTCTTTGTTTATACGGTCCTCCGGGAGTTGGTAAAACATCTTTGGGGAAATCCATTGCAGAGGCCTTGGGAAGAAAATACGTTCGAATGTCCTTGGGTGGCGTTCATGACGAAGCAGAGATTAGAGGACACAGAAGAACCTATATTGGTGCCATGCCGGGCCGAATTTTGCAAAACATCAAAAAAGCGAAAACATCGAACCCTGTATTTGTTTTAGACGAGATAGATAAAGTAGGAAGAAGTCATCAAGGCGATCCATCCTCAGCACTTTTAGAGGTACTTGATCCTGAACAAAATGCAAATTTTAATGACAATTTTGTTGAACTTGATTACGATTTGTCCAAGGTTCTTTTTATCGCCACCGCAAATAATTTATCCAATATTCAGGGGCCTTTGCGCGACCGAATGGAAATTATTGAGGTAAATGGGTACACGGTTGAAGAAAAAACACAAATTGCAATCAGTCATTTAATTCCAAAACAGCTCGAAGCGCACGGAATTACAGCAAACGACTTCAATTTATCGCCTAAGTTATTGGAAAAAGTAATTGAGGAATACACAGGCGAATCTGGCGTGCGAGGATTAGAAAATAAATTAGCTGCCTTAATTCGAAACCGTGCAAAAGAAATTGCCTTGGAAGAAAAATACGATCCAACCATCACCGAAGCTCAAATTGCCAAAATTTTAGGACCAGCGCATGGAAAAGATAAATATTTTGGAAATGAATTTGCTGGGGTAGTTACGGGATTGGCGTGGACGCAAATTGGAGGAGATATATTATACATCGAGAGCAGCTTATCCAAAGGAAAAGGGATTTTAACACTCACTGGAAATTTGGGAGATGTCATGAAAGAATCGGCAATTTTGGCACATAAATATCTGAAAGCCAATGCAAATATTGTTGGTTTAGCACCCGAAGTTTTTGACAATTGGGATGTGCATGTCCACGTACCTGAAGGAGCAACACCGAAAGATGGACCTTCTGCTGGAATCACGATGTTAACAGCAATTGCATCGGCATTTACGCAACGAAAAGTTAAGAAATTTCTAGCGATGACGGGAGAAATTACTCTTCGTGGGGCTGTTTTACCAGTTGGAGGAATCAAAGAAAAAATCTTGGCGGCAAAACGGGCAAACATTAAAGAAATCATTCTTTCCGCTAAAAATGAAAAGGATATTTTGGACATCCACAAGTCGTATCTAAAGGGTCTTAAATTCCATTATGTGAATACGATGGACGAAGTGTTGTCTTTAGCTTTACTGAAAGAAAAGGTAAGTCAGCCGAAGGCGATTGCTTAGAATTGAGAATGAAAGATAAAAGCTAACAAGTCCCAATCGGCTTGTCATTTCTACTCCATTCACTCCATGAACCTACGTACAAACTTGGGATTTGAAATCCAGCGGCAGACATGGCTAATAGCGTATGACATGCGGTTACGCCTGAGCCACAATGAACGGTAATTTTAGAAAGTCCTTTTTCTTCGAAAAGTGGTTGGTACATTTCCCTTAATTTTTCAGGTGCATGAAAAAGCCCGTTTTCATCCAAATTCATCGAATAAGGTAGGTTGATTGCTCCTGGAATGTGTCCTGCAATTAAATCAATTGGTTCACTTTCACCTCGATAGCGGTATGCATCGCGAACATCAATCACTGCAAAATTTGGATCTGATGCGTGTTTTTCAACTTCGGAAAGGTTTACAACTGGAAGACGCCAAGTGCTTTCAGGGTAAACACTCGTTGATTTCGCTTCTTCGTTACCCGTTGAAATTGGAAAACCAAATACTACAGCTGCCTGAAAACCACCATTCAACACTTGTACGCGAGAATGACCGATGGATTTAAGCATCCACCATAAACGCGCTGCGGCATTGGCTCCTGCCATGTCATCATAGACAACCACTCGAGTTTTTCGATGAATTCCCCACTTCCCCAACTTTTGAACAAAATCGGCAGGTGACGGCAATGGATGTCTACCTCCTAACGCAGGATTTTCCGGAATAACAGTCAAGTCCTTGTTTAGATCAACGAATATTGCTCCAACTAAATGACCTTCTAAATACTGAGCTTCGGCAGTTTTACTACCTCTCACATCCAAAATAACCAAATCAATGTCTCCATTTAATTTGAGCAATTTTTTTGCCGAGATTAGGTCTTTCATTTTTTTAATTATTTTGATGATTTAGGTAAATTCATTCTAATACCTATGAATTTTGCCGGAATAAAGTTAGTTTTTTTCTTTGATTTTTTTGATTTATTTTTCTTCATTGAGAGGTGTTTTTCAATTTTTATGGCTCCATTATCAAATTTGACAAAAAAGGAAGTGTCAACTGCGTAAAAAACAACTAAAAGTAGTTAATTTACAACCAAGAGTAGCTTAAAATTTTAGTAGCTCGGAGTTGATGGAAATAACTTTGTCCCATTAACTTTTTAAAATTAAAACGATGTTTAATTCAAAATCAATTGGCAATAAGATTACCTAAGCAAAAAAAAAAAAAATCTTTCACAAGCCGCATTGGCGCAACAGATCAGCATCAGCCCGCAAGCGTCTGGAAAATGGGAACGTGTCGAATCTTTGCAGGACATTTCTACCCTCATACGTTTGGCCGAATTAGTAGGAGTTGATCTCAATTATTTATCCGATAAATTTCCATCAAAAGAAATAGAAGAGACCAATGAAATGAATAAAATTCAAGAAGAAGATCCAAAAAATCCCCTTTGGAACATGTCCCAAGGCAATTGGGAAAATTTAGATTTTTCAGGATTAAAAAATCTTCAAGAGAAATTCAATTCATCGAATGCACGAAACTGCAAATTTGTAGATTCCGACTTTTCAAAATTAACGATCCGAAACAACAATTTTGATAAATGTGATTTCACCAATTCGGATTGGAGTTCAAGTCACCTGCACGTCTCAAATTTTTCAAACAATTCGTTTAAAAATTGCGCTTTCAACAAAACTGAACTTGCAGTAAATTATTTTAGAGATTGTGATTTAACACACGCAAATTTCAGCGGGGCTATATTCAGAACATGCGGCATAGCGAAAAGTACGCTCACCGAGGCCAACTGGAATAAAACAAGTTTTATCGGTGTAAAATTGGTAAACTTAATCTTTGAAGGTCCGATTGCAGATTGTTCTTTCGAAAAATGTACTTTTTCCAAAATCACCTTTCAACAGGTTAAATTTATCAATACCTTTTTTAAATACAACAACTTAAAACGGGTGAAATTTATTGACTGCCAAGCGGATAGAATCACCTACGAACTTTTAAGAAATGGGAAAGCGGATTTAAGTGGGATTTCGTTGATTTCGGCGGAATAAGGTTAGACTGACACCTATATTTTGAGTTGGATTTTTTGATGAGCTGTCTTCAGACTAATCAGAATTTGCAATGGTTTGCTTCAAGTCATTGAATCATCCAACTCATTGGTTTTCTTTACAAAAATAAATAAACTCAAACGCCTATTTATCCTTCCCTCTAGGCTTTTGCCCACGTGTTTTTGGCTTTTTGTATTTCCCTTTTATCTTAGCGCGATAACTCCCCCCTTGATTGGTTTTTTCGTTCTTAGGTTTTTTCTTTTGAGCAACCAATCGAACCCCTTTACGAGTGACCTCTGGCAAATAATTTTTATCCGCCAAATTTGGTTGTTCTTCGGGTGTGAAAATTTCAGAAATTTCAACCTCAGGAGGCAACGGAAACAAAGGAATGTTATAATTCATTAACCCTTCGATGGCCGCTTGATAGGTTTCTTCTACCTCATTGGTAAACGTAATCGAAATCCCTTTCGCCTCGGCACGACCAGTTCGGCCAATTCGGTGAAGATAGTTTTCTGGAAAATCAGGCGTATCAAAATTAATAACGTGCGAAACTTCTTCAAAATCAATCCCTCGCGCAATCAAATCGGTTGCTACCAAAATCTTATAATCGCCCTTCTGAAATCGATCAATCGACCGCAAACGGTAATTTTGTGATTTGTTGGAGTGAATCACCCCAATATTTTTTTCAAATTTCTCTGCAATTTTTTCTTCCAAACGATCCACCAATCGTTTACTTTCCGCAAAAATCAGCACTTTCGTCATTTCCACATCTTTATCCAACAGGTGGATTAACAAATTTACTTTTGTAAAGAAATTTGGGACGTGGTAAATTCGTTGTTCAATATTTTCAAGTGGCGTACCTTCTGGCACAATCGTAAATTTTTCAGGCGAATTAAAAAACACATCAATCAATGCATCAACATCGGCTGTCATGGTGGCAGAAAACAATAAATTTTGTCTTTTTTCTGGTAAAATGTCCAATAAATTGGTCAATTGCGTTCGAAAACCAAGGTTGAGCATTTCATCCACCTCATCAATCACCAATTTTTGAATCGATTTTAAGCGAAGTACGCCCGACAAAGCCAAATCTAATAAACGCCCAGGAGTAGCCACCAACACATCACAACCATCATACACGTTTTGTTTTTGTGTATTGATATTTGTTCCCCCATAAACTCCTTTTATCCGCAAATTGCTGTAGGTAGCTAATTTTTCAATTTCACCCATTACTTGCACCACCAACTCACGCGTAGGAACTAAAATTAAAATACGCGGTTGTTTTTGTTCCGAATATTTTAGGTGACGCAATAAAGGCAAAACATAAGCAAAGGTTTTACCAGTTCCAGTTTGAGCAATCCCAACCACATCTTTACCCGCCAAAATGGTAGAATAAACCTGCACTTGAATTGGGGTTGGATGCGTGTATCCCAAATCGTTCAACGCATTTATCAAAGGTTTACCCAAATTCAGTTCTTCAAACGTCACCATACTCAATTTTTCGACAAAGGTACGTCATATAAGTGAAACTTTCTACCAAAAGATCAATTAAAGCAACGCTGGCGCGAGCAGGATGACTTGCGCGAGTGCGCTGATTATTCTTCTTGAAATCTGATAAAGATGATCGTCCGTATCTAAAAATTTTATAGGGACATGTGTCCGAATGATCTTTCTCATTTCCTGCCCCCGATTGTAACGATAGCTTGGTGGCTTGGCGCAATTGGGAAACTTATTGTTTGACAGTGACCAAAGGAAACTGAAAAAAAAATTTAGTTGACTTATGCGGGAAGACCACAACTAAAGTGCAAAGCGGGAAATGGTGGCATAGAAAAATACAACGAATTAAAGGACATAAATTTGATTGAAATTGGTTTGGAAAAACGAGAGAGAATCGCAATTAATCCCTTACTTTTGTGTAAAACATTTAAGAAAATGAACAATTGGTATACTGTGAAGGTTAAATTCACAAAAGAATTTCAAGATGGCACGTTGAAGCGTGTAACTGAGCCGTATTTGGTGAGCTCATTGTCTTTTACTGAGGCCGAAGCGCGTATTTATCAGGAGGTAGGCGAATTTGTTCGCGGTGAATTCTTGGTAACGTCAATTGCAAAAACTGATTTTGCGGATATTTTTCATTACGACGACGCTGAAACTTGGTATAAATGTAAAGTTTCGTACACCACCGAGGATGATTCTGGGAAAGAAAAAAAGGTAAATAATCAATTTTTAGTTTCGGCGCACAACGCAAAACAAGCTTACGAGCGTATTGAAGAAAGTTTGAAAGGTTTGATGGTTTCGTATGAAATTCCGATGATTACCTTAACGCCGATTGTTGAAATTTACCCATACTCGGCTCAAGAAATGGAGGAAGTTGACAAGGCGATTAATGCCAAAGCTACGCCAAAAATGGACGAAGAAATTATTAATTCCCCGAAAATTAACGTGGCATTTAACGCCAGCGACGAGGAGGAATAAAACCCCATGGCGGCCAACAAAAAACATATTAAACGGAGCGATTTTCTGAAAGGGGAATTGAAAGGGGTTGAATTTGCTGATCCGATGAAAATGTTTAGTGTTTGGTACCAAGAAATGATTGAAAAAAATTGTCCCGACCCGCATGCGGTGGTTTTTACTACAGTATCGGTTGAGGGGTTTCCAGCATCGAGAGTGGTTTATTTGCGTGAGCTGGTGGAGGAAGGTTTTATTATTTACACCAATTACTTGAGCAGAAAAGGAACGGAGGTTACTGAAAATAAAAATGTTGCCCTGCTTTTTTATTGGGAATGTTTAGAACGGCAAGTACGCGTGGAAGGTTTGGTGGAAAAAGTGGATCCGTTAATTTCGGATGATTATTTTGCCGGACGACCCCGCATTAGTCAAATTGGTGCTTGGGCATCAGAACAAAGTTCGGTGATTGTGGACAGAAAAACCTTGGAAGATCGGGTAGCTTTTTTTGAAAATAAATTCCCAACTAAAGTGCCACGCCCGCCACATTGGGGTGGTTTTTTGATTAAACCAAGTTATTTTGAATTTTGGCAAGGCCGCTTGGGCCGCTTGCACGATCGGATTTGCTTTGAAAAGGAAAATGACTGGCAATCGTATCGCATTGCGCCCTAAAATCGATGAATTTTTATTTAGAAAAATTTGGTTTTCAATCGGCGAGTTTTGTTGATTTACCCAAGGAAAATTTAGGGATTTGTGTGGTGATTCCTTGTTTTAATGAACCCGATTTATTGCCAACTTTAAATGCTTTATCTAACTGCTTTCCGACGACCTGCGCTGTTGAGGTTATTATAGTGATTAATTCAGGTGAGCATCACCCGAACGAAATTAAAGTACAAAACACACGTACCTTAGCCGCTGGGAAAGAATGGCAAAAAACATTAGCGTCCACATGGATCGATTTTCATTGGATAGACGTTCAAAATTTACCTCAAAAACACGCAGGTGTTGGTTTGGCGCGTAAGATTGGCATGGACGAAGCTGTTCATCGGTTTGATTTATTACAAAAAGATGGAATTATTGTTTGTTTTGATGCGGATGCAACGTGCACAACGAATTACTTAACTGAGCTCGAACGGCATTTTGACCGACATCCAAGCTCGCCAGGCTGTTCGATTTTTTACGAGCATCCTTTGGGGGGAAGTGTTTTTGAAACACAGATTTACGAAGGAATTACGTTTTATGAATTGCATTTGCGGTATTATAATTTGGCCTTGAAATTCTGTAATTTACCGTATGCTTTTCACACGGTTGGTTCGAGTATGGCTGTTCGATCGTCAGCGTATCAAAAACAAGGGGGAATGAACAAAAGAAAGGCGGGGGAAGACTTTTATTTTATTCATAAGATCATTGATTTGGGGGGATTTACGAATCTAACCACCACAAGCATAATTCCTTCACCACGAATCTCTGACAGGGTGCCTTTTGGAACTGGCAAGGCGATTGGTGATTGGATTTCAAGTGGAAAGCAAGTTTTTACCACTTATTCTTTTGCTAGTTTTCCACTTTTAAAGGCGCTTGTGGAAGTGATTCCCGACCTACGGACCAAAACCTTAGAAGATGTAAAATTAAACTTAAACGACCAAGATAAATCGGTGCTTTTTGAATTTTTGAAACTTCAAAATTTCGACTCGAAATTGACCGAAATTCGTTCGAATGCCAAAACGGAGGATGCCTTTATAAAACGTTTTTTTAGGTGGTTGGATGCGTTTACCGTTCTAAAGTTTGTCCATTATGTGCGAGATCATGGATTTTCACCGCGACCGATTGAAGATGAAGTGATTGAATTGTTAAAAGCGTTGGATATGGATAAGTTTCCGGCTAAAGCGTTTGAGCAATTGACTTTTTTAAGAGAATTGGAGCGTAGGAACTAGATTCAAGGCAGGAGCTAGACACTAGTGATAGCTGTTATTAAATCCACATTTGAGTAAATATCTAATCTGTATGGCACGAGCGGTGGACTAGCGCCGACCTTGCTCGAATTAACCTTTTAGGAAATTAATATGCGGAAGCCCCCTTCTTCGAAATCACTCCTCTACTCCATTCAAGTCTTCATATGATTCGCTTTTAATTTTTTGAATCATTAAAACACAAACCATTAAGGCAAAAAATACGGTTCCGCTTTGGCGTTGAAAAACGGATTCGAACAAGGCATTGAATGCAAAAAAGGAGGCTAATAAAACTAAAAGTGGAAGTTTATGTTGCCGTCCCCAGCGAATGAGGGACCAAAATAAACCGATCAGTACAATCAACCCTGCAATACCCAATTCTAAGCCGGTTTGTAAGAATTGGTTATGCGGATTGTAATGATTGGGCGCAATGCCATATTGCCCATAGGTACGCAATTCCTTTTCCATAGCTACATCAATATTTGCCAAACCAAGGCCTTGTGGATTTTCGAGTAAAATTTTGGTACTAACCGCCCATAAAATCAATCGAATTTCGCTCCCTGTATGATAATCTGTATTTTGCCGAACATAGTGCAAAGGGGCTTTAATGAATTTAAACGTTGATCCTACAGTCGAGTTTATTTCATCATTGTATCTCGGAATACTCAATAAAAACGCAATCAGTAATATAGGACTTAGGATCATTACTGAAAAATAAGTCCTTTTTCCATATCTCTTTTTAATCCAACGCAAGGCAAGAAAAAGTAGTAAAAAGCACCCAAAAAGCAATCCTGCTAAAGAAAAACAAAGTGCGTAAAATCCTAGAAACAGAACAGTGGTAGGAATTATCCACGTTCGTTTAAAATAAGTCCATTTTTGGCGCAATCCCATCCAAGCCCCATAAATTGCCAACAAAATGTACATGGCAAAATAACTTGGGTGGTGAAGATGTGAGAAATTACTGCTTTTAAAACAATCAAATCCCAAGGCGGTTTCTTGATGACATTGAATGGAATGAATGAATCCCAAAATTCCTACTTGCGCCACCCCGATTGTCAACGCGATAAAAATAGGCGCCAATTGAAATTGAAACCGCGTTTGAAACATAAAAAGCAAGGGAAATAAGAAAAAAGTGAGTTTATTCATCAAATAAAAATTCGCCAATTCAGGATTGTGCGTGAAGAAATAAGCAATTCCATAAGCGATATAGAGCAAACCCATGATAAGCAAGGGTTTTTTAATTGTAAAAACCAAGTTTTTAGTTTGATAACCAAGAATGACAACCACCAATAAAACGAGGACTCCAATTGGAATTAATTTGGGAAAAGCAACTTGCAAATAAACCAAAAGTGCGAGGGTAAAATAAAAAATCGATTCAAAATGACGTTTTATCATAACCTACTAGAATAATGAGAACTTCAACCGTCTTATTTGCTGGAACTTACTCGATTTTAGTTCGCTGCTCATCTTATTTGGTAAAAATTGTCTTGAGTGCCTCTTGTTCTGGATAATTGATCAATACCGCTCTTAATTTTCCATGAAAAACAAACATACTCCCAGCCGCAACAGCCGAAGCACCTGCGGTGTGAATCGCATTTGAAAAATCATCTAAATTGGCTGCTCCGCCACAGGCAATTACGGGCATTTTTACATTTTTACTGATCAAGCTAATCAGCTCCAAATCATAGCCCTTTTGCGTCCCATCTCGGTCGATGGAATTAATCATGATTTCACCAGCACCTGCTTGATCCATTTCCTTGGCAAACAAGAGCGGATCTAATTTGGTATTGTGTTTTCCACCACGAGTATAGATCTCATATTTCCCCCAAAAATTCTTTTTCACATCAATAGAGACACAGATCGTTGAACTGCCATAACGTTTCACCGCTTCGGCAATAAATCCTTTATTTTCGGCTGCTTGGGTGTTGATGATGACTTTTTCAATCCCAACTTTTAAAATATCTTTAATTTCATCAATTGTTTTGATTCCTCCGCCATAGGCCAAGGGCATAAAACATTCTTCGGCTATCTCTTTTAAAAATTCCAAGGGTGGTTTTCTGTTCTCTGGCGTTGCCAAGATGTCCAAAAAAATAAGTTCGTCCACTTCCTTGTCATTAAATATTTTGACGGCGTTTAACGAGTCGCCAATGTATTTAGGATCTTTAAACTGGACTGTTTTTACCAAACCAGTATTTTTCAGCAATAAAACAGGGATTACGCGAGGAATAGCCATTAGTAATTGTGAACAAAGTTTTTAAATAATTGCATTCCGAATTTATGACTTTTTTCCGGATGAAATTGCACCCCGATAATATTATCTTTTTCAAAAGCGGCGTCGAATTCTAAAATATAATCCGTTGTCAATAAAACATCTTCCGATCGATTACATTTTACGTGGTAGGCATGCACAAAATAATATTTTGATTCTTCGTACATATTTTCAAGCAGTTTGCTTGATTTTTTTGCTTGCACATATTCCCATCCCATGTGCGGAATGGTAAATTGTTGTTCAGATTTAGAAGCATCAAATTTTATGGTTTCTGCATCCACCCAACCTAAACCTGGCATTTCGCCTTCTTCGCTGCGTTGCGTAAATAATTGCATGCCAAGACAAACACCTAAAATCGGCACTTTTTCTTCCAAGACTTTTTTATTGAGCAAAGAAACCAAACCAAGTTCGTGCAAATTCGACATCCCATTATCAAACGCGCCAACGCCTGGCAAAATCAATTTATCTGCTTGGGCAATTTTCTCCAAATCCGAAGTAATTTCGGATTCAGAGCCAATTTTTTTTAGCATGTTTTTAATCGAACCTAAATTGCCAAGTCCGTAATCGATTATTGTAATCATTATCTTCCGCGGAGTTTATTGTAAACGCGATAAATGAATTTTAATTTTTTCTCGTCGTTTGGATAATCTTTATAACTTTTAGCTGGGGCGTTGAGAATTTTTTCAAATTCCACTTTGTCCAAGCCTAATTTTTTCATGACATATTCTTTGTCTTGTTCCAATAATTCAGGTGGGTATATGTCTTTTTTCATCTCTTCCAAGGCCTGATCTCGGGTTATTTGGCCTGAACAAATCAAGGTAGATAAATGCGCAAGACGTTTATCATAATTGAATTTTTTAGGGAGGTAATAGGCTTGGAAAAATCGAGTAAAAACCGATTCGTAATGTTTTCCTCCATAATAAACCCAACCAAGTTCATTTTGAATCACTTTCATGGCATCTTCTTTAACGTAAGGAACGTAATTAAGCAGACGAACCATCTTGATTTTTTTAACATAGGTATAATAAAACTCGCGATAAAATCCCAACAAAGGATAGGTTTTAAAAGGAACTTTTCCAAAAATACGGTGGATAGCTTTCAGATGTTTTACATCCTTTGCATTGTATCCCCAACTTTTTGGCAAGATACCTTCGGTGGCAAAATTACTCCCACTCAATAAATATTTAATTTTATATTTATTACACAAATGATAAGTGGCTGCTAAAAAAGCTTGATCAGAAGGAGTTTCAGCATTGGCTACAGAAGATTTTAAGAAAGACAATTGAATGTCTTTAAATTCATCCCAATCAACTACCCAAGTTTGGTAATCAAAATCTAATTTTTTTACAATGTTTTCGACATTTTTGACCGCCAATTCCGAATTCCACCCATTGTCAAAATGAAAAGCCAATACACGTAATCCCAATTGTTTAGAAAGATATGCCACATAAGTACTGTCAACACCTCCACTCACACCAACCATACAATCGTATTCGCTATTTTTACCGTCTTCTTTGATTTTTGCAACCAACTCCGCCAAAGCTTCATCCGTTTCTTTTCCGCTGTAGACATAAAATTTAGCATCCTCAAAATAAGTTGTGCAATGATTACATTGCCCTTTTTCATCAAACAGAATTTCAACATCAGTTGTATCCATGATACATCTTGTACATTGCTGATATGCTTTATTTTCCACAAGGCTCATTCTATTTTCCTTTACTAAATTTATACGACAAAAAAAACTCTACCACATACTTAACCGAATAAACGGCACTGTATAATATCAACGTTATTTTGGGATCATTGTAAAAATAATGTCCGCCATAAATCGCCGAAAGTATCCCCAAAATTAAACAAAT
The DNA here is from genome assembly GCA_044361315.1 of Crocinitomix sp. Taxonomy (GTDB): domain Bacteria; phylum Bacteroidota; class Bacteroidia; order Flavobacteriales_D; family Crocinitomicaceae; genus Crocinitomix. The sequence continues at coordinate 116,215 of JBIKJA010000010.1, forward strand.
TTGGATTAGAAAATCTATTTTTTGCTTTTCTGCGACTAAGAACATGGCGCTAAGGGGACTAACAATGAATTGAATCAGAAACATAGGCATTAAAATCTGTGCATATTTGCCCGCTTCTCGCCATTCTTCCCCAAAAACCAAGGCAAATAAATCTTCGACAAAGAAAAAAAGTAAAACAAAGGGGGGGATTGAAAGTAAAGAAAGCTTTTTAAATGTCCTCAAAAAGAGTGCTTTACATTGTTGCTCCCGCTGAAATGCTTCGGCTGCACTTTGTCTAAAAACATCCCCAATGGCGCGCGCTACCACTGTTCCTGGCAAACTGATCATTCGCTGAGAGAGGTATAAAAATCCCACCATACCACTCCCATAAACGGGTAAAAGCAAAATTGATGGTAAATTGCCTGAAAGTTTTTCTAATAATCCCGAAGGCACATTAAAAAGTGGAAATTGGCGGTAACGTTTCGCCAATTCTTTCATTTTTACTTGTTTAATTCCTTTAAATAAATCAGGATGTTTTCTGAGTGTTCGCCAACCAATAAAAATGGTGGACATTGCTTGACCTAAGGAATCGCCTAAAATCAAACCAAAACTCTTAAAAAGACTGAAAAATCCAAACCAAATACTAAAAACCGCACTATTTAAAGACCTTGCCACACGACTAAAGGATAATTGATTATAATATTTTAAACGGTTGCTGTAATAATTAAATCCTTGGTAACAGCCAATCACCAATAAGGTAAACGGCAATAAAAAAAGACTTTCAGACAGGCGAGGTTCTTTCATCCATACTGAAAATTGGTCACGAAATAAAAACACTAATAGCAAAATCACAACGGAAAATCCTAGTGACAATAAACAAGACAAAGCCAGTAAATGACGGGCATCTTCGTCTTTTTCAGGCAGTATAATCGCCATTTCAAACCTCAGCGTAACTGCCACACTTAGGATCATCGAAAGGCTAAAATAAATTTGAAAAAGACCAAAATCTTCTGGACTAAAAAGAGTGGTCAAAATCAACGAAGCCAATACGGGGATTGCTTGGGAAACAATCGTCCCTACCATCAAAATCATTACATCTCTGTTGCTACTACGAAGTTTATTTACTATTCTCCCGAGCATCCTTTGTGGTAGTTAGATCTTTAAAAAATGGTTGAAAAATGAAATACAAAAATAAAACTAAAATCCATCCACCCGAAAAAAATGTGGTACTAAATGCAGCCGAACTTAACCACAAGACAAATAATCCGTTGAGTGCAAATAAATGGAGGTAATCCTCTTTGAATAAACGCTTAACTAAAATCAAGAAAAAAGCCAGATAAATCGCTGCAATTAACAAACCTACATTTCCAAAATTGGCATAATCATACATGAAATAAGCAGTTGTTGTGGTTCCTGTTAATCCCAAAGCGGCTTCTTTCAAATAAATTTTATCATAAATCTCGCGGGAATAATCATGATAAGTTCCGCCCACCATTGGAGCAACCAATCGATATCCTTGTCCATTTAAAAAAGCCAACGAATCGGGTACATAATGAAACCAATTACCCACCATTTCACCTGTGGTAACAAAAATTCGTTGGTAAAGCGCTGTGGCAATTCCTCCGGGAACTTTTTTATCTAAATCATCCACTACTCCGACACTAACCTCAACAACTTCTGGCTGCACCTCTTGAAATTTTGGCCTGTTCTCAGGATTTGCCACATACATCAAGAAAATTATCCCCACCCCAACAATCAAGGACATCAAAACAACACTCAGCCATTTCCTGAGCATAATTAGTTTTAAAATTAAGGGGATGAAAATGGTAGCTATGTACGCTTTTTGCATCAAAGCAAGTGCGTAAAAAATGGCAATGACAGCAAAGATCCAAAATTGTTTTTTATTGCGAAAATAAAGTAGAACGATTAAAACTGGAATTACTGCTTTTAATAAAAACGAAGCGATGTACCGAATCATCCATGAATCCACATTTTTAATATCTTGGCGAATATAGGCAATTTCATAATAATCATTGCTTAATGCCGCTTTTATCACAGGTACGCTTCCTAAACTCAAGTAATGGGTGATTTGAAAAACAAACACAAATACAATCAGTGCATTTAACAAATACCCGAGCGTTTTATCTGTAAAAATCGATTTTTCAACAAAAACACGTTTTACAAAAAACCATTTGTCAAAAATTAAATAAGCCGCAACGAAACTGCCGACGAAAATCAAGATGTTGGGCAGGTACTTTGTGCCGTAGGTCATTCCAAGCCCAAAAGTCAAAATTGACATGACCAGCAAAAACAGGATAAATAAAGAGTTTTTCTTAAAACTTATTTTTTCCATCATACACCTAAAAGTTTTTATGAGGGAACACGGCTAGCTCAATCATATTAACTATTTGTTACTATTTCGTTATTTTTGCGTAAAGCTAAACAAAATCTAGCGACTTTATGGGATAAATCAACAGAAACTCCCTTTATACCCCATCAACTCTGTCAAATTTGTTACTTAAATATCGTTAAAACCAAAACTTTTCTTCGTTTCAAACTCCTTCTTTGTTAATCAATTATTTGCAAAAAAAAGCGATTTAAAAAGTTGTTACCCTTTCTAAATCGCTCTTCAATCTTATCCTTTCGACTTCTTTTCGCCTTTTATTCGCTTCATGCTGTCCAACTTTTCTTGGTCTGGACTGCCGTGATAAATGGCGCGGAATGAATCTTGTTTGATTGGATCAACAATTGAACGCTCAGGTTCTAACACTTTTGGTTCAATCGGTTCAATCGCCTCAACCGCCACTACATCTGTGTTCCTTTCCTCAGGTATAGGTTTTTCAGTTGGCGTAACCTGTTGACAACTCAACACAAGAAACAATAAACTACTGAATAATAATTTTCTCATTGGCAATTTGATTTTGTTCTGACATGATCTGAACAAAATAAGTGCCAGCCGCTAAATTTGCTTTGTTAAACGCAAAACTATTTTTTCCAGCAAAGGCAGTTCCTTCGTACAATAATTTTACAACACGTCCATCAACGCCAATAACTTCAATTTTTACAGGAATGTCTTGTGGAGTTTCAAACCACAAATTAAACATGTCAACTACCGGATTTGGTCCAATGTTTACGCCTGATTCTAGAGTATTGTTGGTGATTCCAGCATTGTAATTTTCATGAATTTCAGCAATCCAAGAATTCCAAACATGCGAACCTGTTCCGTATGATCCACTCACCCATACTGAAGGATCTGGTGAATTGTGTTTTTTGGCAATCCCTGTATAATCTCCCCAACGCTCAACAAAAGTAGAGGTAAATGAAGCATACGAATTACTAGAATGCACCAAGGTTGGAGTCGACCAATTCCCAAGATCATCGCAATGAACTACACGCATTTCAGGATAGATACTGCTACTCGCAACACCAAACCCAATCAATACTGCACGGTCTTCGGAACCTAACCCAAACCATGAAATAGAAGGGTACGAATAATCTCTAGTTCCTGCGGCTTCAAACATATTTGACGTATTTGATAAAGAAGTAACATTTAATCGGTTGTAATTAATTCCATTCCACCCACTTCCTGCATCCGAATGGAAGACAAAGTGAATGATTCCATTTAAATAAAATCCGCTTAAACTTCGGCAATCCCCATTGTCTAATTTACAACTGGTGCCTTGTTGATCCGAATCTGCAGCGACTTCATAAGCAGGAGTAGAAACAGAATAATAGTTTAACGAAGGCGATCCTGAAATAGCATCGGTAATGTCATAAAATTTAATGGTACTTCCTGAAAATGGTTGTGTCGAAACGGCATAAATTCCAGGGCCATAGTTAAACTCACTTCCTGATGAAACCACCAAAATAGTTCCTGGTGAGCCTGGTATGTCTGACCAATATTGCCAAGTTAATGCCGTACCTGAATACCCGTCATTTTTTTCCATTTGATAAATCACTGACTCTCTAAAAATTCCCGAATTACTAAACAAATTCCCTGTAATAAACAATTCCTCATCAGAAATAGCCAATTTTGGATAATCAAACCAACTATTGTCTGCCAATGGATTCCCAGTTAATTTATAATAATTCCAACCATCTGATGGATCGTTGGTCTGTGAAAACATGATCAATAATTTCGAATTAGACGAATTTCCTGAACACTCTTGCGCAAAAAAGATAAAACGATCTGCTTGAGGATCATACAAAACCACTGGATCACAAACATAATCAATTGCTGGATCGTCAATAAAATCTACAATCGAATTATTATAAGTTGTTCCACCAGACATATTTTTGTATTGAATGGAGGTGTTGGCAACACTAATGATGATGCCCCCATTTGAAATTGCAATCGAATTATCCATCGGCGAACTTCCGTTATTTGGATTCCCATTAAATTCATTTCCAACAACAGGCGTTCCTGTGGTCAAATCATCTTCTTCCTCTTCAATATCTCCCGAAATTGATCCATACGTTGTTTTTGTAATCGATTTTTCCGCTTTCATCGCCATCAACTCCTCTTTATAAGGCATGTTGTGCGTTACGCGGTTGGCTTTTGCCACCAAAGTTGGGGTCCATTCTAAATCGCCTGTTGGCACATTTTTTTTATTGATCAGTGGTGCTTCAAAAATTTCTGATTTTTTTCCTTCTCCTATCTTTTGAGCGTCATCTACTTTCACTTTTGCCACTTGACCGTAGGCAAACGTCAAGTTAAACGACAAATAAATTAATCCGATAACTTTGGTAAGTTGTTTTTTCATGTTTTTTAGCTTTTATTCTAGTACGTAAAATTAAGGATAATAAATCTAAAAATACTCCAAATCAAAAAAAATGATCCACTAAAAATCCAATAGTTCGCAATTTCTAAAAATTAAAATTGGGTTGAATTTCGTAACTTTGCACTGAACAAATTTTTTAACCATGAACAATCCACTTTTGTCACCTTACGACGGAAATTTAAATACGATACGCTTTCAATCTATTCAATTATCCGACTATAAACCGGCATTTGATCAAGCTATCGAACTGGCGAAATCTGAAATTGAAGCCATTAAAAATAATCCAACTCCTCCGACGTTTGAAAATACGATTGCCGCATTTGAACGAAGTGGCGAATTGGTCGATGCTATTTCAACCATCTTTTTTAACCTGAATAGTGCCAATACCAGCGACGAAATGCAAAAATTAGCGCAAGAAATCTCCCCGCTTTTAACCGCATATTCAAATGAAATTCAATTGGATGAAGTATTGTTTGCGCGCATAAAAGCAGCACGTACGGCGACAAATTCATCTGAGTTGGATGCTGAAAGTGCTTATCTTTTAGAAAAAATCTACCGAAGTTTTGTGCGCAACGGGGCTTTGCTTTCAGAAACGGATAAAACTACCTTAAAATCTATCAATACCGAACTTTCTAAACTCACCTTAAAGTTCAGCGAAAACTTGTTGAAAGACAGCAATCGTTTTGAATTGTGGATCAAAGACCCAAGTGACCTGTCAGGCTTACCTGACGGGGTAAAAGAAGCCGCTCAATTAATGGCCGCTGCAAAGGAAAAACCTGATCAATGGCTGATTAATTTGGATTATCCTTCGTACATTCCTTTTATGCAATATGCCGACAATCGCGATTTAAGAGAGCAATTGTTTATGGCATTTGGCAAACGCAGCGCGCAAACAAACGATTTTAACAATGAAAAAATTCTGCTCGAAATCGCCACCTTACGTCATCAAAAAGCCAATCTTTTGGGGTATCAATCCCATGCCGAATTTACCCTGGAGGAACGTATGGCTAAAAAAACGGAAAAAGTGGTGGCATTGTGGAACGAATTATTGGAAGTTGCTTTGCCAATGGCAAAAAAGGAAATTGCCGAAGTACAAGCATTGGCTGACCAATTAAACGGTCCTAATCCATTGCAGCGATGGGATTTTAGTTACTATTCAGAAAAACTAAAAAATGAGAAATTCGCCCTCAACGACGAATTATTAAAACCCTATTTTAAACTCGAAAATGTCATCGATGGGGCATTTAAAACCGCCGAATTATTGTTTCAGTTAAAGTTTATCGAACGCTTTGACCTGGAAAAATACCACGACGACGTGCGAACATTTGAGGTCGTTGACACCAACAATAAATACCTGGCTGTGCTGTATGCCGACTTTTTCCCGCGCGAAAGCAAACGAAATGGCGCCTGGATGACCTCTTACAAAGGACAAAATCAATACGACGGTAAAAATCAACGCCCGCACATTTCAATTGTATGTAATTTCACCAAACCAACCACCACCAAACCATCCTTATTAACTTTTGGCGAAGTCACTACCCTCTTTCACGAATTTGGACACGCCTTACACGGAATGCTCGCCAATGGTCATTACGAAAGCTTAAGCGGCACTTCCGTTTTTTGGGATTTTGTCGAATTGCCATCCCAATTAATGGAAAATTGGTGTTACGAACCTGAATGTTTAGCCCTTTTTGCCAAACATTATCAAACTGGCGCACCTATTCCAACCGACCTGGTGTTAAAAATAAAAGAAAGTATGAATTTTTTAAGTGCTTACCAAACCGTTCGCCAAGTTTCTTTGGGACAATTGGACATGGCATGGCATCATTCAAAAGAAATTCCTACGCAAAATGTGTATGAATTCGAAGCAGCCGCCAATGCCGCCACCGAATTATTTCCAAAAGTAGCAGGCACCTCCACTTCCACCTCATTCTCACACATTTTTAGCGGTGGCTATTCGGCTGGATACTACAGCTATAAATGGGCCGAAGTGCTAGAAGCCGATGCCTTTGCCTATTTTCAAGAAAACGGAATCTTTAGCCTCGCAATTGCCAAAAAATTTCAAGAAAACATTTTATCCCGAGGAGGCTCAGCCGATCCAATGGAATTATACATTGCCTTCCGCGGAAAAGAACCTTCCACACAAGCATTATTAAAAAAATGTGGTTTACTTCCAACCGTTTAAAAATAATCAAATGAAATTTTCAGAAATCATCGCTTCCGACAAACCTGTACTAGTCGATTTTTTTGCCACCTGGTGCGGCCCTTGCAAAGCCCTAGCACCCATCTTAGAACGGGTAAAATCAGATTTAGGCGATACCCTCACCATCATCAAAATCGATGTCGATAAAAATAACAACCTGTCAACCAACTACCAAGTGCGGGGTGTTCCTACCCTCATGCTTTTTAAAAACAGCGAACTTAAATGGCGACAATCCGGCGTAATTCAGGCAGCCGACTTAAAAAAAATCATACAGCAATACAGTCAGTAATCAGTTGAATTTGGGCGCCCCCCAACGAGTTGGGGTCAGGCTCTCCAACCTCGCTTTATTGCCCTAAACGGACAATAATACCGAAGATACAAGTAATATAGTCCAATATCAATTTCATTTCATTGGACTATTTATTTTTAGTTTCGGCATTAACCAATCTAAAATTATAAAATAGATTGGCTTATTTTATAATTAGATTTGGTATAAGAGCTCAAACAATGTCTCCGATCCTTGGCGCTTTCCCCCTCATTTCTTCATTTAACTACGAAAAATCAAAAATTCGTTCAAAACCGTTTAATCCAATCAAACGGAAAAAAACAAATAAAACCTTACGATTTCACCACTTTTTTAACTGCCATTTCGCCGGTTTTAGCGATTATTTTAACAATGTAAATTCCGCTTGGCAAACTTGAAATATCAATCAGACTTTCTTGGGTAGTTAAAATCACTTTTCCGTTTAAATCTAATAGTTCTACCCTGTCTAATTCGGTTGATAGTTGAAGGTTAATTTCGTTTTGCGCAGGATTCGGAAACAAATCCACCCTAAATTCTTCATTCATTGCCTCTTTAACCGATGCTGTATTTGGGCGCATCTTCTCAGCTCCCCAACAATTTTCGGTACTTCGCATCATGTCTAAGGTAAAAGCATCAGCTTCAAACGTTCTGGGTACCGAAGAGGTAATCAAACCAGTCTCTAAAGACACCCCAACAATATCCCCTGCATGGCTAAAATAAAAGGTCATTGAGGCTGGATCGATAAAAGAACCCCCCGTTAAATTTCCACCTGCCTCAATGTTAATTGGCGATATAAAGGTCACCTCGCCCGTGTTTGGATCTACTTTAGAAAGTCTAAATGTGGTGGAATCAACCACCTCAATCTCCATCATCAATAAGGTATCGTAAACGTTTGAAATATAGTTTTGTCGCACAATTCCATAAATCGAAGTGTCGGCGCAACTATAAGTAATGTGATCAAAAATTGCCGTTTCTGGCATTATAAAAGGTGCTTCGCTAAAAATCTCCCCAGTGTACAGATCAATTCCAACTAATTTAGACACCGACGAATAATAGTACACCATTTGGTAAGGATCAATTGAGTTTCCAGCTAAGGTGTAAATATTGCCTAAAGATGCGCTGCCAATTAAGGAATATTCGCCCGTCATCGGATTCAAAGAGCCAAAACGAATTTGTGTCGAATCATACACTTCAATGGTCTCCATCAACGTACTATCGTAATAAGAAGAATAAAAATTATTTGGCACCATTCCATAAATTGAGGAATCACTCGGATTAAATCGAATGTTTTGGAAAGCAGAAGAAGGCAATTCGCCCGTGATAGGAACATTGTTCACCAACTCCCCTTCGTCAATATCAAACGTAAGCAAATTGAACCCACTGCCAATATAATACTCATTCGAATAAGGGTTTATCGTAGCTCCACTCAAGTTGATACCCATATTATAGGCAGCTGTTCCAGAATTCAAAACAATCCCTGTTAACGGATCAATCGTTCCAAGTCTAATCGTCCCCGAATCAAAAACTTCAATTTCTAACATCAAGGTACTGTCATACACCATCGATGTATAATTGGTTCTTACCATCCCAACATTTTGCGAAAACGCGCTGCCAAAATGCAAAAACAACATGAATAGTAAAACGTATTTTTTCATTTGATTTTTTACATGGAACAAATACTTGGGAAAAATGTTCATGCACCCTGCTTTTAATTTAGAGATTCCTTTTGAACAAAAAATTGAAATCACTTTACTTTTTCTTGTAAAAAAAATTAAACCATCGATTTACTAAAGGCGGTTTTTGAAGAATACTATTTGTACGTGGTTGACTTTTTTGACAGTTTGTTGACAAATAGCATTTTTATAAAATAAGTTGAAGCTACGACAGTATTTAAGATTACTTAAAGATAGTCCTTTCATTTCATGAAATTCAGAATGCTTAGTTTGCTCTAATTTATTCAATCCCCAAAACCATTTCTAATCATTTCCTCGTATCTTTGGTACATTAGAAATTGGACTATGGATTTACTAAAGGCGGTTTTTGAAGATGTTTGGCAAAACTTGCTTCATCCCTTGCTTTATTTTACAGATCCTGGCGAGCGAATTAATGTTTTGTATTTGATTTCGTCTTTGTTGTTGGCCTATTACATTTTTAAAAGCTCATCGCAAAATTTGCCTTTTTACAAATATATTTTTCACAAAAAAATCTGGGCCAGTCGTTCGGCGTTTGTGGATTATAAATTGTTTTTGTTTAATGGGGTTTTAAAAATTATATTAATCCTTCCAGCCATTAATGCGTGGCGCTATTTGGGGGTTTATACGAATGATTTTTTGGAAGAAAATTTTCAACCTAGCTCCTTGCTGCTGAGTCAAACCCAAATTTTAATTGCCTACTCGATTGCTGTGGTTATTATTTATGATTTTGTGTATTATTTGGTACATTTAGTTATGCACAAGGTGCCTTTTTTATGGGAGTTTCACAAAATTCACCATTCAGCCACCACCTTAAATCCAATCACCCAATACCGATTACATCCAGTCGAATTAATTCTGAATAACTTGTCTTATTTCGTGGTTTCGGCGATATTGATGGGCGTGGGCGATTATTTTTACCAAGGAGTCATCAACCAAGCCGTGTATGCCGAGGTGAATATATTTGCCATGTTGTTTTTGTTTTGGGGCTCCAATTTGCGGCATTCGCATGTGAAATTGAGGTATTTTAATTTTGTCGAGCGTTTGGTGATTAGTCCTTTCCAACATCAAATTCACCACAGCAACAATCCTGCGCATTTTGATAAAAACTTAGGCGCAAAATTCGCCCTTTGGGATTGGCTATTCGGCACCTTGATTCGATCTGAAAAACAAAAAACGTTGCGTTTTGGACTTGGGTCGAAAGAATCGTCACACTACGATACTTTTTTAAAGACCTTGTATCAGCCGTTTAAAAAAATCTTTACCTGGTCAAAAAATCAATAAATGCGACTGTACAAAAAAACGAAGAGGCTGCCTTGTTCAGACAACCTATTGTTTGCTAATTTTACTGAGGCGTAAAACAATTCGTCAAGATGACCAAATTACCACGAAAAACTCTACTCTTAAACCAACCCAAAGGTTGAGTTGTTTTGGATATTAAGTACTACAGAAATGTAAACCATAAATTTGGACGAAAAAAGGGTAGAGCCTTGCAATTTTCATAAATCTTTAAGGAAATTGCACCTACTTTTAAAAACATGAAATAAAATGGAAATTAGAATATTTTAAATATTCATTAACAATTAATTAAAAAATATAAACAAGACATTTTAACTAAAATTGCAACCCAATTTCAATAGTTTTAGCAATTATTAAAAGCGTTCATATCCAAAAACGACTATTTTAGCATTTTTAAATAATTATGAAAATTTGTCATTGCACCTCAGTGCATAGCTCACTGGATATTCGGATTTTTCACAAAGAATGCTCGTCGTTGGCAGCTGCTGGGCATGAGGTATATTTAGTGACGGCCAATCCAGACGACGGTTTGGTAAACGGGGTTCAATTTGTCTCGTCTCATTCTAAAAAAAGAAGTCGGTTGTTTCGGATTTTATTTACGTCAAAAGAGGTGTATAAAACGGCCTTGGCCTTGGATGCTGATGTTTATCACTTGCACGACCCAGAATTATTGCCGTATGCCTTAAAATTACGCCGCAAAAAAAAGGTGGTGATTTATGATGCACACGAAGATTTACCGCGGCAATTGGCAGGGAAAGAATATTTGCGCTTTAAAAAAACCTTTGCCTCGGTGGTTGAACGGTATGAAAATTATGTCTGTCGCAAATTGAGTTATATTGTTACTGCAACACCTTTTATTGCTGAACGTTTTAAAAAAATAAATCCCAACACCCTTAATATCAATAATTATCCGCTGTTAAGTGAAATAGAAATTTTAGATGAAACTGTTGAAAACCGCACCAATCGGGTGTGTTTTATTGGCGGGATTTCTGAAATTCGTGGAATAGTCGAACTTATTTCGGCATTAGAAGGCTTGGAGGTGACCTTGGATTTAGCAGGAGAAATTGAACCGGCTTTAAAAGAAAAACTTTCCGCCATGAAAGGTTGGGAAAAAGTGAATGAACTAGGGTTTATCGACCGAAAAACGTCGGGACAAATAAGAAGCAAGGCGTGTGCGGGAATCGTTACCTTTTTGCCTTTGCCAAATCACGTAAATGCACAGCCCAATAAAATATTTGAATACATGGGCTCAGGTTTGCCGGTGATTGGCTCCAATTTCCCTTTGTGGAAAGACTTGATTGAAAAAAATAAGATAGGTTTTTGTGTCGATCCGAAAAAACCGAAGGAAATTAAAGAAGCCATTCAGTTTTGTTTGAACAATCCAGCCGACGTAAAGGCCATGGGAAATCGAGGAAGAGAATTGGTAATCAGCACGTATAATTGGTCGATTGAAGAAAAGAAATTAGTTGCACTTTACGCACAATTTGCGCCATAAGAAATTGGTAAAACCAAAAAAAGTCGAGATGGCGCTGCTCTTCCATCTAGACTTTATGTTACGATCAACGTTTTTTTTGAAACGAATCGATGGTCTACTCTTTTACGGATTTTCAGCGAACTCTTGCGTTAATACTTTAATGACAAAATTACAGATGTCATGGTTCTGAAAAAACAGTTAAAATGCGACATTTTCGATTATTTACTGGGTATTTACACGTAATTTTTGATCTCTTTTATAAAAATTAAAAAAAATGCCTTGTTTTTGTGTGATCTTTTTCAGAAAAATGTTGGGCAGGTTTTGGAAGGTTAAAAACATTAATTTCTTTGTTTTACAGAATTCTCAAAACGGCTGCTGGAGGTACATTAAATTTATACAGCGAATTTAGAATTAAAAAAATGGTTAGTGTGTATGCCGGAGTTGGAATATGCAAGCGCTGGTTCTGGGGATAAAATTGGTTTAATTGATGGGCACATTAACCACAATTTACGCGTTAAGGACATGAGCGGCATCCTTTTTTGGGGCAAGATTTTGCGTGGAAAAAAGATACAGCGTTTGGCCTGACCCTGACGATCCCGGCGCTTCGGTCGGGATGGCTGGGGAACGCCCAAAGAAAAATAATTATCTTACTTGCTAATTTCCTCAACCAAAATCTCCGTGCTCCAAGCCTCTGGTTTTTCTGCAAACCATGATTTTACTTTTGGCCACACTTGTCGGAATAATGGGGTGTCTCGATAGGCATTAAGCGATTCTTGACTATCCCAAATACTATAGGTAAAGTAAACGCCGTTGTTTGATAGGTCTTTTAACAGCCGAACACTGCTGCACCCTGACTGGTTGGCGACTTGGGCTTTGATTTGATAAAAATACGCTTCAAATTCCTCCGAATGAGCAGGCTGAAATGTCATTCTTACAATACGTTGAATGGCCATAATGCTTGGTTATAGGTCGCGTTTAAAAAGGGAATCGATGCTTTCTTTTGACCCCTTTGGATGAAATTCCATGCGAATGGTATCGCCTACATTTAAACCTAAAAGTGAACTTGCCCCTCCTCCATTTCCGCTGACACCTTTGTTAATCGCAATTTCCAAAAATCCTGCCTCGTTAAACAGGGCTAATTTTTCGGCAGTGGGGACTTCGTAATAGTTTTTTGAAATACTTTCGATAAAATACCGGCCGTTTTTAAAGAAGATGGTGAACGGATTACCATTCCCCACTTCGTTAAATAATTTTTCGGTGATGTTGACGATCACATTTCCGTACTTATCGGTATGGATTACTGACCCTTTGATCAAACTATTTTCAATCACCGGCTGGGTGGTAAACACCCGTTTTACTTGGTCGATTGGTTCGCCCAATTCGCTTAATTTTTTTTGATTGATTAAGCCTAAAAGGGTTGGAATATAAATGTATCGCAAGGGAAAACGCAAGGCAAATTTTGAACTAAAATCGTCGATGCGCACAATTTCTTCAGCGTTTTTGTAATCGTTTAAAAGGGAAAAAATTCCATTGTCGCAGCCCACAAAATAATGCCCGTTCAATTTCATGATGATGGGGTACATATTATTGTCAGGATTTCCAATGCCAATCAGCGGAATTGCGTCTACCCCCAAAAAATGAATTGTACCTTCGGGAAAATCGCGCACCACATTATTTACAAAATAGGCCGCTTGGGCAATATTAAACGGTTGTACATTGTGCGAAATATCGACCAATGTAATGGCGTGCGAACTTGCATATAATTGACCCTTCAAAGAAGCCACGTAATGATCCGAAAGACCATAATCTGTTGTGAGCGTAATTATTTGCATTCTTTCACCTTCTATTCTCACGTTTTCCCACAATGTATGACCATGAGTGCGGAGAAATTTTTAATTTTACCCAAAATTATATTTAATTTTAAGTATAAGGAGTTATTAGGTCATAATTTATTTAGATTTTGCAAGAAAAAATTATAGAAATTACGGGAATTGCGCCAATTGAATTGTTTGGCGTGAACGATCAGAAATTAAATTTGATTCGTACCTATTTCGCGAAATTAAAGATTATTGCCCGCGGCAATGATTTAAAAGTGGTTGGTGAACCCGATGTGATTGAACAATTTGAGAAAAAAGTAAGTTTGTTGGTGAGACATATCGCCGAATTTAATGCGCTAAATGATGGGCAAATTGAGTCGTTAATGTTGAAAGAAACGGAGGATTTACCTTTTCAAAATTTTGGTGAAATTATTGTTCACGGAAATGGTGGAAATTTAATTAAGGCACGCACCGTTAACCAACGGAAATTGGTGAAAGCCTCCATGGAAAACGACATGGTTTTTGCGGTTGGACCTGCGGGTACGGGTAAAACCTACACTGCCGTTGCCTTGGCGGTTCGCGCATTGAAAAATAAAGAGGTGAAACGGATTGTATTAACCCGCCCGGCAGTGGAGGCAGGGGAGAGTTTGGGCTTTTTACCTGGCGACATGAAAGAAAAGTTGGATCCGTATTTGCAACCGCTTTTTGATGGTTTGCGTGACATGATTCCTGCCGAAAAATTAATTGAATATGTGGAAACTGGGGTGATTGAAATAGCGCCGTTGGCATTTATGCGGGGACGAACCTTGGACAAGGCATTTGTAATTTTGGATGAGGCGCAAAATACCACGGTGAATCAGATGAAAATGTTTTTAACCCGGATGGGGCAAAATGCTAAGTTCATTATTACTGGCGACCGCACACAGATTGATTTGCCAAGAAACCAAAAATCAGGTTTGATCGAAGCTCTTGAGCGGCTGCACGACATTAAAGGAATTTCAATTGTAGAATTAAACATTGAAGATGTGGTGCGGCATAAACTAGTTAAAAAAATTATCGAAGCCTTTTCGCAAGAACAATAAGCAATAAAAAATTACGAATAAATTAAAATGAAAGCAATTAAAGAATCAAAATTTGAATTTCCCGGGCAAACCAGTGTTTACAATGGAAAAGTAAGGGATGTTTACACGATTAATAATGATCAGTTGGTAATTGTAGCCTCGGATCGGATTTCGGCCTTTGACTATATTTTACCAAAAGCAATTCCGTTTAAAGGACAAGTATTAAATCAGTTAGCTGCTAAATTTTTACTTGCAACGGCTGATATCGTCCCAAATTGGTTAATCGATACACCCGATCCAAGTGTGGCGGTTGGGCATAAATGTGAACCATACCGCGTAGAAATGGTGATTCGTGGTTATTTGGCAGGACATGCAGCCCGCGAATACAAAGCGGGGAAACGAACGCTTTGTGGGGTTGATTTGCCCGAAGGGATGATTGAAAATGATCAGTTCCCAAGTCCAATTATTACCCCTGCAACCAAAGCAGATGAGGGACATGATGAGGATATTTCGAGAGAAGAAATTATTGAAAAAGGAATTATTTCTGAAGAAGATTATGTGTTGTTGGAAAAATACACCTACGCTTTATTTCAACGAGGGACTGAGATTGCCGCCGAAAGAGGATTAATTTTGGTGGACACCAAATATGAATTCGGCAAAAAGAATGGACAAATTTATTTGATTGATGAAATTCACACGCCTGATTCGTCGCGTTATTTTTATGCAGATGGATATGAAGAACGCCAATTAAAAGGTGAAAAACAAAAACAACTTTCGAAAGAATTTGTGCGTGAATGGTTGATTGCGAATGATTTTCAAGGATTAACTGGCCAAACGATTCCTTTTATGCCAGATGATTTTGTGGAACTAGTGAGCAACCGCTACATTGAATTGTTTGAAAAAATTACGGGAGAATCTTTTGTGCGGTCGGATGTTTCTGACATTGAAAATCGCATTAATACCAATGTGTTAAACTATTTAAGTTCGCATTAAAATGAAATTTAAAACGCTTTTCTTCGTCGGCTTATTCATTACTTCGTTTACCTTGGTTGCACAAAGTGAAGGAGACATAGAACGTGCGCAAAAAGCAGCTAAAAAAGCGGACAAGGCTTTTTCAAAAGGGGCTTATCAAAAAAGCATCGACTTTTATACCAAGGCCATTTTGTACGTTCCAAATTTGGAATTTAATTACTACGAACGTGGGTTGGTGTATAAAAGAATGGGCAGATTTGAGGAGGCCCTTGCCGACTTTGATAAAGCCATTATCATCGACGCCAACAGTCCACATGCTTATTACGAGCGGGGATTGGTTCATTTTGAGATGAAAAATTACCTAAAAGCGATTCAAGATTTTGATAAGCAGGTACTATTAAATAGCGATCACATTGATTGTTTCCGGAAAAAAGCGGCTGCCTTGGTGAAATTAAATCGTTTTGACGAGGCCATTTTGGTGTTGGATCCGGTGATTTTTAAGTACAAAAATAATTCGAATGATTATGTTTTGCGGAGTCTTTGTTATTTAAACACAGGTGTTTTGAAAGAGTCCTACAGCGACATGCAAGCAGCCATTCGTTTGGGTGACACCACAGACGAACGTTATCGGGTTGAAGCGATGCTAAACTTGCGGTTGAATAAACCAAAGGAGGCTATTCATCTTTTGTTAAAAATAGTAAAAACTGCGCCGAGTGTTCAGAATGCGCATGACCAATATCTTTTGTCGATGGCTTATATGATGACAGGGAATTATACCGATGCGATTGGACGAATCAACCTTGCTGTTTCTATGAATCCAATCGCCGAATATTTTTATGACAAAGGTTGTTTTGCGGCTGAAAACAATGATCTAGAACTCGCTCTTGCCTGTTATACCAAAACCATTGAGTTGGATCCTACCTATTCTGCCGCATACAATAATCGTACGTTTTATATTTGGTTGCCAAGAAAAGAATTTGCAAAAGCAATTGAGGATTTATCTGCCGTGATTGCACTCGACTCGTTGGATGCTTATGCATATAGTAATAGAAGCGTGGCTTATTTTGGATTAAACCAAGTTGAGAAAGGTTTTTTGGATGCCTTTAAGTCGATAGAGCTGGAGCCACGAAATCCATACCCATACAAAACCTTAGCCTTTGCGTATTACGACATGAAAGATGAGGCCCTAGCGATCGAAATGGCGCAAGAAGCCTTGAGTTGGAGTTATCCCTATAAAACAGATCCTGAATTTGTGAAATTATGCGAGTTACTAAAAATTGAGCTCCCTAAAAATTAACAGAAGGTAATTTTTGTCTTCCGGAGATAACGCAGATTTTCGCAGATTTATTTTTAGTTTAGATTAAGGCTTGCGCGAGCGTCCCGCTCGTGCCCCGAAGATTAAACGAGTTTTTTAATTACGATTAAACCTAGTATGTTTGGCGCGAACGAGAAACTCGTACTATCCCGATTTAGTAACACTTCGCAATCTATTTTTTATCTAATTGCCAAAAATGTTTAAAAACGATCGTAAGGTCCATAAAAAGCGTGTGATTTTTAGCATAAATCAAGTTAAGTCTCGAAATGGCATCTTCGCCTAGGTAGAAAGGATCCACCATTAAAGTAGCGGGTAAAATTCCTCTTTTTATCCGCGGAAGCCTTAAATTTGAACTGTGCTGAATGGTGGCATAACCTACCAAGGATACTTTTCCAATCACCACTTGAAACATGTTTTTTAAAAATTGTCTTTTGTCTTTGAACTTCCAACAAATTAGCGGACTTAATACAAGCGAAATTAAGCCAACGACCACGTCACCAATTCGCTTGTTACGGCGGTTTGCGGGTTTGTTAATTTGATTAATGTCCAAGACATACAAATCGCCTTGCGAATCAATGGAATTACTGCCAATTAAAAAGGATGTTTCAGGTTGAGCAATTTTAAAGTCTAATTTTCGTCCTTCTAATTGCAACATTTTTGAAATAATAGTGGCGGCGGTAATGTTTTTCGCACAAAAAATAACCTCATCAATTTTTTGAATATCAATCACTTGGTCCAATTGATTGATAGTTCCCACATATTCCTCTTTGTCTTTTACATCCGAAGCAGCTAAAAAAACAATGGATTGAACTTTACTTTTGGTTTGTCTTAAGATTTGGCTCACGCGCTCACTCTCTTCCAATTCGCCCACAATGACAAATCGTTTATTTTTTGTTCCCCCAATTCGAAAGGTGTCAGGCATCAAAAAGTGGAGGATCATCCGAGAGATTAAGTAATACACAAGTACCCAAATTCCGCCGAGTAAAATGACCAACCTAGAAAATTGATAATCTTTCGCCAATAAGGCATAAATCATTAAAATCACTCCTGTTCCAATAATTGCGCCTACTCCATTTTTCCACAATTTTATAGGTTTATCATATCCACCACTAAAAAGAATGGTGATAAACCAAATCAACCCATAAATTGGCAGGGCGATTTTTAAGAGATCAAAAGGAATTATTTTTCCTTCAAGCACTTGGTAATAGTTGGCGATCATAAACAATCCCAGCACCACCAAAGCATAATCGATTAATGGAATTGTCAACTTTTTAACCGCCCGATTTAAAATGGCAACACCTGCCCTAAAATAAATCGCCAAATTGATGAGAAACGAATAGATGCGTGCATTTTTACTTGAAAAGTGCTTTTTGGCAAAAATGATCATCGCATTATAAAAAACAAAGACATAATTAACACTGCTTTTTTTGGTGCTTTCTCCCTTGTAATGAATGATACGCGTTTTAGGGAAATAATAGTTTTTATACCCACCCAAAACAATCCGATAACTCAAATCAATGTCTTCGCCATACATAAAAAATGCCTCGTCCAAAAGTCCTACTTTGTCCAAGGTTTCTTTCCGCATCAACATAAAGGCACCTGAAAGAATTTCAATTTCGTGAATTTCTTCTTTGTCCAAATAAGATAAATGATACCTTCCAAATCGTTTGGTTTTTGGAAAAAGGCGAGATAAACCAAAAATCTTATAAAAAGCATCTTTTGGTGTAGGCAATCCACGTTTTGATTCAGGTAAAAAGTTCCCTTTTCCGTCGATCATTTTTACGCCTAATCCTCCCGCATCTGGATGTGCATCCATAAATTCCACCACTTTTAAAAAAGTATCTTCTTCAACAATGGTATCGGGATTTAATAATAAATGGTATTCTCCTTTAGCAATTTTTAAAGCTTGGTTATTGGCCTTTGAAAAACCAACATTGTCTTTATTTGCCATTAAAATAACCTGTGGAAATTTCTCAGCAACCATGACAAGTGAACCATCAATCGAATTATTATCAACTACAAAAACTTCGCCTTCTACTTTTTCCAATGCCTGAAAAACAGAGTTTAGGCATTGTTCTAAAAAAAACTCAACATTGTAATTAACTATAATAACGGATAACTTCATTCTTTAATTTTCCCTATTTTAAGGTTGCCTGATCTAACAAAGAGGTTAACACACTAATTTTTCCTTGATGTAAACGTGTCCAAATCGGTCTTATTGCACCATTGTGCACAGAAATATTGGTATAATCCCCAAAAAAGATCTTCGGATTAGGTGTAAAGGGCGATTCACTGATTTTATAATTTTCAAAATTCTCACCGCCATCTTTCGAAACGGCTAAATAGACATCAGTTTGATTGTCCGAATACGCCCTTCGATCGTAAAAAACACTGTATAAATAACCCGTTGTTTGGTCGATAGTGAGCCAAGTTAAAAATTGATGTTTTTTTGAATCATCTGTGTTAATTCGTTTGGGTTGACTCCAAGTTTTTCCGTGATCGGTGGATTTAATTAACCAAATATCGGTGTCGGTTGTTCCATTTCGTTGATCGGCCCAATTGACATAAATAGTTCCGTTATAAGCTGATTTACTGAGATCACAGATTGTCACTGGTAATCCATTGCAACGATAAATCCCAGGAATATCAATGACCCAGCCACCCGGTTGATTGGAAATAAATTTCTCTTTTGGCAGCCATGTTTTTCCATCATCATACGAACAATTAAACCACAACGAATCGTTACGCGACCAAGCCACATAAATTTCACCATTTGGACCAATTGTCGGCACAGCACCTTCGGCGGTTTTATCATCATCTGCGCAATCGCCTGGGATTGCAGAGAGCTGAACTAAATTTGACCACGTTAATCCCCCATCTTCACTCTTAGAAAAAACAATGTTGCTTTTATCGGATGGAGTTTTTGAATCATATTTATCAAACTGAGTCCATGTCATGTAAATATGGTTGTTTTTATTGTTCAAGGCAACCCAATGTTTATCATGAAATTTTCCATTTGCAGCGGTGTGACCTTGTGCCTTAAATTTCCCCTTTAATTTGTCTGATCGCTGACTTACGATTCCGCCAACTAGCGGTGTTCCTTTAACATTAGAAAGATGAAAATAGTAATAGCGACCCAAGGTATCTATCAACATTACAGGATCGCCATTGACGCCCCATTGCGAATAGATTGATTTTGATTTCCAAGTTTTTCCACCATTACTTGAATAATAATAATCATTCATGACCGTGCCGGCTATTACCTCATTCGTGTTTTTAGGATTAATGTAAATGGATGGTTCGACTTGTGAATAGAGATAAATCGCTTTTTTAGGGATTGGTAATGAGATATTTTCACCCTGAGCAAAGAAGTTTAAAACACTCAACAGAGAAAAGGAAAAAAGGATGAATTTCATTTTTAATAGTTAGTTGTGTTTTGTTTTTATATTCCACATTTGATTAAAAAGCGCTAGAATGGATACCCTATTCCAAAGTTAAACTTTAAGGCATGAGGGAATTCATAATCCTTCACTGCTCCCGTTTCCGGATCTGTAAAATAGGTTAAATATTCCTCTTTTGATGAACCAAACCATTTTTCTCCAGCTGGTAAATGTGGGTTATGAAGAGCAAATGAAAGATCCAATCGAAGAATTAAAAAATCTAAATCCATTCGAACTCCATAGCCAACTCCAATAGCAATTTCTTTCCAAGAACTTAATTTTAAAACAGATGGATCTAGCGGTGAGATGGTGTCCTTTCGGATGTTCCAAATATTTCCAGCATCCACAAACAAAGTACCTTCGAATAATTGCGTCATTTCAAAACGCCATTCTAAATTCGCTTCAAAACGAGTATCACCAATTTGTGTAATGGTGGCATTTGGATCGGCATACGTTTTATACGACCCAGGCGCCATGGTTCTGGCCGTAAATGCTCGGATATCGTTAGAACCTCCTGCAAAAAAGGACTGCTCGTAAGGCATAGAGGGTGAATTTCCAAATGCAAAGCCCATACCCGCCAATGTTCGATAGACAATTTTATGTTTTTTATTGATTGGCCTGCTGGCTACATATTGGATGTCAAATTTGACAAATTGGGTATATGGTACGCCGAAAAACTCTTTTAAGTCGTTTGAGTTTACACCTATTTGATTAAACCCAATTGCATCTAAACCTCTATAAATAAGTGGCGTAAGCATTAAACCAGACAAATCTAGGCTGGCAATAATATCATGCAAATTGTCATGATCCCGCTTGTTTGAATTGAGGTTACTATAACGATAAATTGGGTTAAATATGGTGGTTAAGTGATTGGTGTATGAGTTCAACAAAAATGGATCGTTTAGCGAATCTAAACTAGCTTGAAAAAAGTCTTCCTTTAACAATTTTACATAATCGATCTTTAGTATCCCTATTTCCCATTTTTGTACTTTATCTTGCTGAAAAGTCCATGTATATCCAGCTTGGAAAAGATTTCTTCTAAACTCGGTTCTTTGCTGATAATTAATGGTTAAATCCAATATTGTTTTGGGATAAGCTCTTCTTGAAATGCTTTCGGTCAATTTTTTCGGGAGGGGTACTAATTTCGGAAATGTCAATGAAACTTTTGGTCCCCACTCAAACGTGTTTAATTGGAACTTTTGCTCCACATCTCCGGTTTCATCTCGCCCTACAATCAGTGGTTGGGACTCCAACCCTCCTGTGAATGAAATCTTTAATAATTGGGCACCCCTTCTTAAATTTTTATTTGAATAACCAATCTCACCCTGAATTCCAAGAATTCCGTTGGTGTTGGCAAGACTTGGTTTTATCATGAAAGATTGTTTTTTCAATGGCATCAAATCGTAAGACACTACGACGTTAGTACCGAGAGGATCTGCAGGGTCCACCATTACTTTAGGTGTGATATTTGAAAATACTCCCAAATTGGACATGGTGCGGTAACTCCGTTCGATGTAATATTCTTTAAAATAGCGAAGGGTATCTGGCAAGCGCTCTATCTCCAAGAAATTTTGGCGATCGAGCAGGTTGGGGTCCAAGAACGGGATTTCGTTATAAATAAATGTTCCTTTTCCAATAATCACCATTGTGTCTAATAAGTGGAATTTTCTGGAGACAGAATCCACGACTCCCAAACCGAGTGCAGCGCAACGTTCTTTATATTTTTGATAATTTTTGAAAGAAGAAGTGTCTGGATTGTTCAAATAAAATGTCACATCTTTAACGTGGTAAACGTGGTGTTGAATTTGAACAATTGCTTTATCTGAGGTGTCTTTCGGATCTTTTACTAAGCGAGGTTTTATGTATATAATAATATCGGCTAAAAGAGAATCACTCGACCTTCCAACAGTGGTATCCACTACAAAACCGACATAATTTTTATTAAAACCGAACATTGCGCCTTCGTTTCGCATGTACTGTGAATAGCGCCCACGCTCTGCATCCAAAACGTCTTGGTCTAATAAATTGCCTTTGACTAACAAAGCATCTTCCTTTTTCTGAAGTTTATTATATAAAGCTAAATGGGTCGAGTTCATTGAAATCGAATCAATCTTAACATCGCGAATTCGGTATGGGTCGCCGGCATCTATGACAAATGAGACCAAAGCTTTTCGCTTTTTTTGTTTGTAGATAATCGTGTCGCGAACTTCGCCGGAATAAAACCCTTTTTTTACCAAGTAAATTTCTATTTGCTCGCGCGATTTATTGACTTTAAAGGTATCTAATAAAACAGGAGGTTGACCTAAATGTGAACGCATCCATTCGCGCCAACCGAGTTTTATATCTTTTTTCCGAACGACTTTGTGTTTATACAACGAATCGCCTCGCATTTCGGTCTTCTCTATTCGCTCAGCGTTAATAGCATCTTCTTTGGCTCGTTTTTTTTCGTTGTGCTTTCGATATTTTTCCTCTTTTCGTTCGACTTGGTTTTTATGCCGAGTTGTGTCGATTCGGTTATAAAAAAAGAGTTTGGCTTTACGATTGGGTGTTGGACGCACCAATGAATATAATTCGTTTGCATCAATTAAGTCATGGTCTGATTCCATTTTTACCTTGCCTTTTTTTATTTCGACAAAGCTGATTTGGTTACTTTTTAATAAGTAGCTACCTTCTTGCACATTTTTTGCTTGGCGACAACTTAGTGCCAGCCCAAAACACAAAACAATTGATAGATATAGTAGTGCTCTTTTTATCATTAATAAATGTAACTTTGCAAAAATAATGGAATCGCGGGATGTCACTCTCAAAAAACGAAATAAAATTAGTCAAATCTCTTCAAATTAAGAAGTATCGTGATTTGAATCGTTTATTTGTCATTGAAGGAGAAAAATTGGTAAAAGAATTATTGCTGCAAACTCATTTTAAGGTGGACGGTATTTTTTACACTAAAGAATTTACAGCACCTTTACCCAAACACATTCACACTTTTGAAATTTCACCTGCTGAATTGGAGCGAATTTCTGGTTTAACGACGCCTAACAAGGTGCTTGCTGTGGTAAAATATCCGAAAGAAACGCCCATTGATTTTGCTGAAGATAATTTAATTTTACTGTTAGATACCATTAACGATCCCGGCAATTTAGGTACCATTATTCGCACCGCGGATTGGTTTGGAGTAAGACAAATTATTGGATCCAATTTAACGGTTGATTTGTTTAACCCAAAAGTAATTCAAGCTTCGATGGGGGCAGTTTACCGTGTTAATTTTTACCGTACTGATTTGCACCTAGCCATTGAAAAATTAAAAGAAAATAATTTTGATATTTTGGGGGCAACATTAGACGGCACCAGTCTTTACCAAACAAATTTCCAGAAAAAAACGGCCCTTGTGATGGGCAGCGAATCGCACGGAATTTCACCTGAATTAATTCGAAAACTGAGCAAAGAAGTAATGATTCCGCAAGTGGGTGAAACAGAATCGTTAAATGTAGCTATGGCAACAGGGATTTTGCTTTCGCATTATCGAAGAGGGTTGGTTTAAATTACCGATTTTTTTTTAGTGTTCTAACGCTTTCATTCAATTGTGAAAAAGAAATTAAATTGATTAAAACCTTCAAAAATTAATCCTTTTTCATTTTATGAATTTTCAAGATTCCGTGTTCATAGATCCCGCCTGCATCCATACGTGTGATATCTGACAAATTCAACATGGTTCTTCCTCTATCCAACGAACGCTTGGTGCCAAATTCATGTAACACGAGGGTGGATTTGTCCATTTCCTCAATTTCACCAATATAAATCGCATCGGCATCAAGATTTTGCATGTGAATTGCGACGTGTTGAAAGACTTTATTTATTGATTTTAAGATGGTGTTGATCGAGTCAATTTTAATAGCTGCAATTTTCTTGTGATCTGAATGTTTGTTTATTATTTTTTTGGTGCTGTTTATATCGTTGTTATCCCAACGAATTCGTGAAATATCTTCACGTTTTAAAACCACAATGCCATCATACTGAGCATCTCCATTATAATGTTCCAAAAGAAGGTATTCTTCATTAAATTGTTTGATAAAGCCATAATGTGATTGTTCAAATACATCTACAAGAACATCGACAAAAATATTTTCTTTTTCTAACTGACTTAGGGTTCTAGCATTTAAACTCATTTTGATTTATTTTAGTTTATTTAATTGGTCTAAAATACCAATAATTCAAATAGAAAACTTGATAACCAATAAATTCTGGAAGATTTCGCAAAAGGGATGGTACTGGCAGCGAGGATTTTGGTTGATTCCCAACTTGTTGGGATTGAGACCAAAATACGACTAAAGGGGACAGCCCGGTAATTTGTGGCTGGAGTAACGAAAGCCAGAAATTATTTGCCCAAACTTTGAAAGAAAAAAAGGAAATTTGAAGGTTATTCCAAGACCATTTTTATTTCGTTGAGCTCGAACACTTTTTGTTCTTCGCCAACTTTTTGATAGGCGTAGGTGAGGTTTCCGATCATTCGTTTTAAGATTTCGGAATTACTGCACGGCTCGAAATAGTGGTTTCTTAAAGGCAAATTCAAGCTTTTTAAATAATTTTCGATTTCGTTTTGATCAAAAATTCGGCCTTTGCTAAAGGGGTTGATGTAAAAAAGGATGTTGCGTTCGTTATTGTTGATTCCGAGCATTTTCAAGGTTTGAAACTCGTCCAAAAACCCAAGCACAAAATGGTTTGGTAAATCGATGCCGTAAATAGGAATTTGCAATTTTTGTGCAATGACGGAATACAAAATAGACAAGCTTAATTGATTGCCTCGTTTGGATTCTAAGACGTTGTTAATGAACGAATTTTGTGGTGCGTAAAAACCGTTTTCGGTGGGTTTAAACCCACAAATATCGAACAATACGTGGTTAAATATTTTGACAATTTCGAATGCGGTGTGCTCTTCATTAATTTCGAGCCAGACTTTTTGTTTGATTTTTTCCAACTCTTGTTCTACTTTTTCAAAATCGATATTTGGAAATTGAAAACGACTGATGATGAGCGCTCCCTTTAAAAGATCGCGGTTGGAAGAGGCGCGCCAACTTTCGAGTTCAACTTTTATTTCGTTGATTTGAATTTGGCGCATGATTTCAAAAATTCGTTCGCGATGAAGGTCGTCAATGGTCTGATTGCTCCAACTCTGCTCGAGTGTTGGAACGGCCCGCTCACCCATTTGTACCAATTCTGATTTCACGTGACTGTAAACACGTGGATCAGGATCCTCCGCAAGGCGAATAAGCGAACTTATTCTTGAATGATTTAATGGCTCTAAAGTTTTCACCTCGGCAAAGGTAAATTACTTAAAGCTGCAAGAAAACAAGTGGAATAAAATGTTTTTAACGCTATTTTGTTAATCTATGTAATATGATTTCCACCAAGTTTGCCATTTTTTGCGAATAATTTGGCTCGAATGTATTGCTGTAACGGTTGGCAAGTACTAAACAAACCGTAACTGCCGAATGCCCAAGTGCGCTGGAAAGTGCATATAAACTTGATGTTTCCATTTCGAGGTTGGTGGTTCTGGTATTGTCCCACGTAAATTTTCGGATGCTTTCTTTGAAATCAGGAACGCTTAAGGGGATTCGAATGGCACGGCCTTGTGGTCCGTAAAATCCGTTGGCAGTGACCGTAATTCCCACTTCCATTCCTTCTTTTAACAGGTCGACAAGCCTGTCGTTTCCTTTTTTAATGTAAGGCGGATTCAAGTGCGCGCTCCACTGGGTGGATTGTTTAAAATTTGCCAAGGCGGCCTGTTCGTCTACCGTGTAAGGCATTTGGTAAAAATGGGCAACCCCATCTAAACCAATGGCATATTTTGAAATAACATGTGTTCCAGGCACGATGTCCGCGTGCAAAGCGCCACAGGTTCCAATTCGGACTAAATCCAATGATTTTTTTTGTGGTATTTCGGTGCGGGTGGCCAGGTCGATGTTGACGATGGCGTCTAATTCGTTCAACACAATATCAATATTGTCTGTCCCAATTCCGGTGGAGATAACGGAGAGTTCTTTTCCTCGATAGGTTCCGGTAAGCGTGCAAAACTCACGGTTTTGCGTTTCGAATCGAATCGATTCGAAAAAAGTTCCGATGAACTTTACGCGATGCTGATCTCCAACTAAGATGATTGTTGAGGCGATATCGTCTGGGCCAAGTCCTAAATGGTAAACTTTTCCTTCCGAATTTAAGGTCAATTCTGATGCTTCAAAGGTACTCATAATGTTTAGATTTGAATAATTTTAATACTTGGTTGATCTTTCGCTGTCAAGTTAGAAATAATTTTTCCGACAAATTCTTGATCCGATAAATAATAGGGTAAAAAATTTTCATAACGCTCTTGAAAGCCTCCATTTGGATAGATTTTTTTCTGAAATTTAGCGATTTTTTTGGCTTTACCTTCTTGTTTTGCTTTCGCCGCTTTCATCATTTTTTCCTCAATCCGTTCAATGGATTTGATGATTTTCACAAACTCTGCAGCGATTAATCCTTCTAAACTTTTATCCACATGTTTTGATTTTTCAATCAATTGGTTTTCGATGGTTTTTAATAATTCGATTTCAGCAGCGGTTTCGAAGGAGAAATCAACTTCGGATTTAACCAAATCTCTCAAAATCAAATTTGGGTCGCCTTTTAATGCCAACACTGAAACACCTAAATCAGTTAATTCAGCGATTTCTTTTTCTGGCAGTAATACCAACGAATCGCGGACCCTTAACATAGGGTAATCGATGTTGTTGGTGTCAAAAACTCCTTTTAACTGCAACCAATAGGCGATTTCCCCTGCCCCACCAATGTAGGCAATGTTAGGTAAAACGCATTCTTGATAAACTGGCCGGAGGAGGGCATTTGGAGAAAATTTTTCTGGTTTATTTTCCAAAAATTCAAGTAATTCGGCCTTTTGATAAGTTGATGAACCAACGGTAAAATTTCCCCCTTCATTTGAAATAATTCGATGTCGGATTTTTTCATCGTCAATCATAAATAAATTACAATTTCGGACATGCACTTGGGTGTGATAATTCAAACTTTCTAAAATTGAATTTGTCTTACTCACCTGTTCTTGGACAAAACTTTCTTGGAGTTCTTTTTGCGCAATCGGTAAAAATTGGGTTTTCAAAGCAGCGTCATTTCCGTCTATGATTACTAAGCCGAATTTCCCAAACAGGTGATTCATCAAACCTCGTGTGGCGGAAGCTAAATTTGGTGAATCGATATAAAACGCTAAAAATTCGTTGACGAGTAAACGTTGTTGTTCATCCGAAAATTTACCTTGGATGGTGTTTACAAATTCGTCCATGTCTGAAGGAATGATTTCTCCGGCAATACGATCGGTTTGTCCAGCCTTTTCCCACGCAATTTTTGAATTAAAGAGGTTGATATGATTGATTTCCTCAAAATCATGATCCTCTGTCGCCATCCAAAAAACTGGGACATAATGAAAGTCATCGTCTGTTGCATTTAATTCGGTGCACAGAGATATAACTTGCGCCACTTTGTAAATCGAATAAAGCGGTCCGGTAAGTAAATTTAATTGATGTCCCGTTGTGATGGCCACTACATTTGGTTCAATAAAGGATTGAATATTGGTGGCGGTTGAATCAGAAAGTGGCATGATTTTGTTTTGATCCACTAGACGATCAACCAACAATTGCCGATTTGCTTGGTGAAATTTTCGACTTCGTGCTTTATTTTTCAGTCCTTCAATCGAAAAAAATTGGTCAACCAAAGGTTTAACCGTTTCCTTTTCGTTCACTAAATCTTGAATAAGTTTGGTCGAAAAACCGAATTTGGAAAAAGAATAATCTTGTTGAAACATGTTACAAAAATAAAGATTATCTCTTCGCTTTTGATTTTAATTGAAACGAAATCTTTGAAATAAATTCAAGTTCCCTTCAGAAAAAAAAATGTGCCCTTTATTTTAAATCAATTTTGGAATTCGAGTGGCAAATAAAATGATGAATAAAACCGTTATCGCACTAAATATTTTCATGATAAACCCCAATGTTTCGATATCCATTGAAAAATAAAAGAGTAAGCACGCCCATATCCCGTTGGGAATTGCATAGATGAAAAAGCCTCTTCGCTTGCCCCTTTTCATAGAAAAAACGCCAATAAATGTCAGCAAACATATAAACAAAACACCCAAAGCAACATATTTTAAATAAGTCATCGAAGCAAATGTATATCCAAAGAAAGTGGTTTCCTTTGTTGAGATACTTTCATTATTCATCGCCGCAATAAACAAAAAAGCGAAAATAAGGATAGTAAAAAAATTACCAATATGTGAAAGTAACACGATGGTGCTAAAGAACGATGATCTTCCGCTATTAGATTGATTGGCTGGTGATTGATTTGAATTTTCCAAAAAATATAGTATTAAATTTAATCCTCAATTTATTTATTTTGTCTTATAATTCGTTGACAATTTTAAACTGTTTTTATGCTCAACAAAGACGGAGCGAAGATAATTAAATTATCAAGAAATAGATAACCTTGGTATAAAGTGGCATGCAGAATTCATCAAATCAATCTGTTTTTATAATTTTGTAGCGAATTAAAGACAATTCGATTGTAAAATTAAAACAGAATAGATAAAACTTAAACCGATGAAGGCAACGATAACAACAAACAAAGGGGTAATGGTAGTAGAGCTATACGATGAAACTCCAATTACTACAGCGAACTTCGTAAAATTAGTGAAAGAAGGATTTTATAATGACTTAACATGGCACCGTGTAATTCCTGATTTTGTGATTCAAGGGGGATGCCCAAATGGAACAGGGACAGGTGGACCAGGTTACAAAATTAATTGTGAGGTAACGGCTCCGAAACAATTTCACGATCGTGGAGTTTTGTCAATGGCACATGCAGGTAGAAATTCGGGGGGATCGCAATTTTTTGTGTGTCATAGCCGAAATAACACAGCTCATTTAGACGGAAACCACACGTGTTTCGGGAAAGTAATTGAGGGCGTTGATGTGGTTGATTTAATCAGAGAACGCGATAAAATTGAATCGATCGTGATTACCGATTAAGATCGGGCGAGGTAATTAGAAAAAAAGCAGGCACTTTAGGCCTGCTTTTTTTATTTCTATTAAAATTTTCTCTTAATCTTCCAACTTTTCTGCAATTGCAGGACATTTTTCCTCCAACGCTTCAACCCACGAATCATCCTCGAATATTTCAGGAGAGTAGGCCGCATTAATTGCTAGCTCACACTCATACCAGTTAATGTCAAAATCATTATGAGTGTTTGCATCCATACATTTACACATTTCTTCTGCTGCTTTGCCTTGTTCATCTGAATAGCCTCCGCATGCTGCTAAAACAACACTGACACCTAAAATTATTCCTATTTTTCTCATATTAAGATCTCTTTTGTTCGTACTTTTTTGTTTTCAGGTTGACAAGTTATAAATTTTCGTTTCATTTTAAAAATATATCGGTAATTAATTCTTTACCTGCTACTAAATTTATTCGTTCAATTAGGATTTTTTTTGTGCTAAAAATCTCATCTCTAATCACTGATGAATTTACCTTAACGTATAAAACCTGGTCTTGAATATAGAGTTGTTCGGTCCGTTTTGCCACGGCATCACTCGTAATTTCGGTCCATTTCGCCAAAACTCCCGTTTCGTTGAGTTTATCTTGCATCCCCAACGCCGTAAAAAAGTCAGCAATTGCCTCCTTAATTGGAATTCCGTTTTGATTTCTATCCTTCTTCAAGTTGCCCTCCTTTCACGCGGTAAATTTTGCGTTCTATTTCAATGCCTTCAAACACCTTTTCTACGCGATCTTGATCGGTGTCGGAAATAAAGACTTGCCCAAAAATATGTTGAGAAATTAATTTCATCAATTCAGACACACGGCTATGATCTAATTTGTCAAAAACGTCGTCCAATAACAAAATCGGTTTACTCTTTAAAACCGTGCTAATTATTTCAAATTGTGCAAGTTTTAATGCGATTAAAAATGACTTTTGCTGGCCTTGCGAACCGAATTTTTTAATGGGTTGATGGTGGATTAAAAAAACTAAATCATCTTTATGAATACCAACAGTGGTGTACCCCAGCGCACTGTCTTTTCGTTTACTTTTCTCTAAAGCAGCCTCAAAATCATCTTCGTCTAATTGGGAAAGGTAGGAAATATCAATTTCTTCTTTATGATTCGATATTAGGTTAAAGTACTTTTGAAAAATTGGGATAAATTCGACCAAAAAGGCACTTCGTTTTTGATGAATTATTTTCCCCAATGCAATTAATTGAACATTCCAAACATCAATCGACTCGTTATCAAAAATGCGCAGGTCATTGAATTGTTTGAGGAGAGCATTGCGTTGCAATAAGACTTTGTTGTACCGAATTAAGGTTTCTAAATAATTTCGGTCGAATTGAGAAATAATGCTATCAATAAATTTGCGGCGAGTTTCACTTCCTTCGCTAATTAAATTGGTATCGTATGGTGAAATAACTACTGCTGGAAATCGCCCGATGTGATCGGACAATTTATCGTATTCTTTTTTATTGCGTTTGACGATTTTCTTTTGTCCTTCTTTTATGGAGCAGGTAATCGACACCTCTTTATCCTCCAAAACATATTTCCCTTGCAAAAGAAAAAATTTCTGGTCCAATTGAATGCATTGGCGATCAATTGGATTTAGAAATGAACGACAAAAGGACAAAAAATAAACCGCATCTAAAATATTGGTTTTTCCAGCCCCATTTTCACCAATAAATACATTAATATCAGGACTTAAATCGAATGAAGTATCTGAATAATTCTTAAAATTAAGAAGCGATAAGGATTTTAAGTACATGACTAATTTACTAAAATTCGAAAAGCACACCAAAAATTGATGTCCTCAAAGATACAAATAACCACTGTAAATTTGTAATTCGAACAAGTTTTAGCTTAATTTTGTTTTATGAGTGAGCAATTGAATCTTCCGAAAGCCAATATTCGCATCAATGGCGACCAAATTTGGGATCGATTGCGCAAAAAATATGTCAAACAAACCCCCGAAGAATGGGTGCGTCAACATTTTATTCATTATTTAATCGATCATTTAAATTTTCCAGAAGGACGAATGATTTCAGAACTAAAAGTGGTCTATAATGGTATGAATAAGCGTTGCGACATTGCAGTTTTTGATCTTGATAAAAAAGCTCAAGTAATTATCGAATGTAAAGCGGTGCACATTTCAATTACAGAAAACACCTTTTATCAAATCGCAAAATACGCACACACTTTGCAAGCTCAAATTTTGATGATGTCAAACGGTAAAAATCACTATTGCGCTAAAATTGATCAAAAAACGGGAGAAATCAGTTATTTGCCCGAAATTCCAACCTACGAGGAACTAAGTAAATTTATTGACTAATTTGATACCTGCCTGTACCGATTCCGTTGATAAATTCCGACCAAGCGGCTGGATTCAGTAAATTATTTCTTGGTGATTGCCCTCTTGTATAACTTTGTTGAAGTTGAACAGTTCGGTAATAACTATATGCCTCGCTTCCATCGCCTGACAAAAGAGCACCCACAAACGCCATTTCTTGAGGAGAAAGTCGCTGTTGGGCCAATGCCATTTCGGTATTTACTAACTCCATCTCAACAAAGGCTTTGGCAAATTCTTCTTTCGACGGCCATGGGTAAACGGTTACTTTCGGCAACATAATGGTGTCTTCTGTCATTAATTGAACCAAAGAGATTTCTGATAACTTGGTTGAATCAGGAACGATGTATTGTTTCTTTTTAAACCCTAAACTCGAAAACTGAATGGTATCACCTGGATGCACAGCTAAGGCAAAATATCCGTAATAATCTGCAATGGTTCCCCTACGTGTTGACAAATCGATTACTTTTGCAAAAGGTATGCGCATCATGCTGTCCGTAATGATAATTCCAGTTAATTGCAAAAACCGAACAGTATCAATCGAATTACGAGCATGTGCCGAATTCTGAGAAAATCCAATCGTGCCTAAACACATGAAACTAATTAGTAATAAATTCTTCATTTGCGAACTGTGTTTAACAAAAGTCCATATAAATATCAAACAATCAAAACAATTTAACAATTTTTAAGTCGTAAATTAAAATTAATGAACGCATCAAATTCCTTTTTATTAACTTTGCTAGAATTTTTTATAGTTCAAATAAATTTCTATGCCAATATTAGATATAAATACCGTCAAAGAAGGTTTGACTTATGACGATGTTTTACTCATCCCAAGATATTCAGAAGTGCTTCCACGAGAGGTTAAATTACAATCCAAATTGACACGCAACATTACCCTAAATGCACCGATCATTTCGGCGGCTATGGACACGGTGACTGAATCTGAATTGGCGATTGCAATTGCGCAACAAGGTGGTATTGGCGTGATTCATAAAAACATGTCAATTGATCGACAAGCACTGGAAGTTCGAAAAGTAAAGCGTTCGGAAAGTGGAATGATTCTTGACCCAATTGTACTGCCCCTTACTGCTAAAATTAGCGATGCGCTTCAATTAATGCGTGAAAATTCGATTGGAGGAATTCCAATTGTGGATGAAAATAGAATTTTAAAAGGAATACTTACTAACCGCGACCTGCGTTTTGAAAAAAACGTGACTAAGTGGGTCAAAGATGTCATGACTTCAAAAAACATTATCACCGCAAAAGAAGGTACTAGTTTGGTCGAAGCTGAAGAAATTCTTCAACAATATAAAATTGAAAAATTGCCTGTTGTTTCTGCAGACAATACCTTGCTTGGATTAATTACTTACCGCGACATTATTAAGGTAAAACAACATCCAAACTCTTGCAAAGACAAGTTTGGAAGGCTTAGAGTAGCTGCTGCTGTTGGAGTAACGAATGATACAATTGAACGGGTGCAAGCATTAGTGAATGCAGGCGTTGACGCAATAGTAATTGACACAGCGCATGGGCATACCCTTTCATTTGGCGAAATGTTAAAAAAGGTGAAGGCTCAATTTGCAGATTTAGATGTTATTGCGGGAAATATTGCGACTGCAGAGGCTGCAAAGTTTTTGGTTGCAGCTGGTGCAGATGCAATTAAAGTTGGAATTGGTCCTGGATCGATTTGTACCACCAGAATTATTGCTGGCGTTGGGGTTCCTCAATTGTCTGCAATAAACGAAGTTGCGATGGCACTCGAAGGATCAGGTGTTCCGATTATTGCCGATGGCGGAATTAGATACACAGGTGATTTTGTGAAAGCAATTGCCGCAGGTGCCGATTCGATTATGGTTGGTTCTATGTTTGCTGGCGTGAAAGAGTCGCCCGGAGAAACAATTATTTATGAAGGTAGAAAATTTAAAGCTTACCGAGGAATGGGTTCTGTTGAAGCGATGCAACAAGGCTCAAAAGATCGCTATTTTCAAGATGTTGAGGACGATGCTAAAAAACTCGTACCTGAAGGAATCTCTGGACGTGTGCCCTACAAAGGTAATTTGGATGAGGTAATGCATCAGATTATTGGTGGAATTCGTGCGGGGATGGGTTATTGCGGTGCTAAGGATATTGAGAGCTTAAAAGGAGCGCCATTTGTGCGCATTTCTAACGCGGGTGTTTTAGAAAGTCACCCACACGATGTATCAATTACACGCGAAGCTCCAAACTATAGTAAAAAATAATACGTCATACTGATTATATAATTTTACAGATTAATAATTTAGATTAAAAAACAAAAAACATGAAAAGATTACAATTAGTTCTTTTGGGTGTCCTTTTATCGATTGGTGCCAGTGCGCAAGTTAAGGACCCGGTAGTATTAAACATCGAAGGGGAAGAAGTGCGTGCATCCGAATTTATCTACATTTATTCTAAAAACAATCCCAACCCTTCTTTTCACAAAGATTCGTTGGATGCCTACATGGAATTATTCATTAACTATAAATTAAAGGTGCGTGCCGCTAGAGATGCGCATTACGATACCATTCCTCGTTTAATTAGTGAATTGTCTGAATACCGTAAACAACTTTCGTTGCCTTATCTTACCGATAAAAACAAAAATGAAAATCTAATCAAAGAAGCGTACGATCGAACAAAAACAGAAGTTCGTGCAAGCCATATTTTGGTGCGTTTAAATCCTGACCCAATCCCTCAGGATACGCTGGTTGCTTATGGTCGTATTTTGAGAATGCGTGAACGTATTATTGCAGGTGAAAGTTTTGAATCGGTAGCACGCAGCGCTGGTGGCTCTGAAGATCCATCAGTTGAAGCGAATGGAGGCGATTTAGGTTATTTTTCAGCTTTTCAAATGGTTTATCCGTTCGAAGATGCTGCGTTTAGATTAAATATTGGCGACATTTCAATGCCAATTAGAACCAAATTTGGATACCACTTAATTTATTGTGCTGATAAACGAGAAGCGAAAGGTATGATTGAAACTGCACATATTTTAGTGCTTGCGGGTGAAGCTGAAAGCCCAGAAGTTATTGCGCAAAAAGAGAAGAAAATCAATGAAATTTACGACCTTTTAAACGCTGGACAATCTTTTGAAGAAGTTGCGGCTAAATATTCGGAAGATCAATCATCAAAAAACAAAGGCGGATTGCTTCCGTTATTTGGTGCTGGTGCGAAACAACGAATGGTTCCTGCGTTCGAAGCAGCCGCTTTCGCTTTGCAAAATGATGGCGATTATAGTAAGCCCGTTCGAACGATGTTCGGTTTTCATATCATCAAACGAATTCAAATTATTCCGATTCCATCGTACGATAATATGTACCGCGAATTGAAATTAAAAGTAGAACGTGACATGCGTGCTGAAACCACACGCGATTCGTTTGTTGAGAGTTTGAAAAGAGAATATAATTACTCCGATAATGCTAAAAAATTATTGCCGATTTTTTACAATACCATTGGTGACGAAATTTTTATGGCAAAATGGAAAGGGTTGACCAATCATGCAAACGATGCCGATATCTTATTTACCTTTAAAGATAACATGGTGACTGTGGGTGACTTTGAAAAATACATTCTTGCCAATCAGAAAAAACGCGCGCAAATTGATAAACAAGATTTAATGTTGTCTATGATGAATGATTTTGCAAATGAACGTTTATTGGCCTACGAGGACAGTAAATTAGAATCAAAATATCCAGAATTTCAATCACTTATTAAAGAATATGGCGATGGAATTTTAGTTTTTGAAATTATGCAAGATGCCATTTGGAAAAAAGCGTCAAAAGATACGGCTGGAATTCGAGCTTATTACGATACCCACAAAGAAGATTTTTTCTTTCCTGTGCGCTACGAAGGTGATTTGTACACATGTATTGATAAAGAAATGGCTGCTTCGATCGTGGCATTGATAAAAACAAACAAAATGACGCCTGAAGAGATTGTGAAATCGGTGAACGTAAGCTCTGAATTAAATGCGAAGGTAAAAACTCAAATTTTTTCAAGCGAAACAACGGACGCTTTTAAAGTACGTAAATCGTTCCCGAAATTGGAAGAACCTGCCGATAAATCGGACACGAAAGCAATGGAAGCGTATAAAAAAGCACTTCAAAAACAAAATGAGAAAAAAGCAAAATACAAATTAAAAACCTTTGAAAAAGGTTTGAACAAACCTTACAAAAACGGGGATTTGTATTATGTGTTTAACGTAAGAGAGGTGTTAGAACCTAGACAACGTGAATATAGCGAAGCGAAAGGGCTTGTGACAGCTGCTTATCAAAATCAATTGGAAAAAGAATGGTTACTTGAATTACGCAAAAAATACACTATTGTTATCAATACTGAAAATTTGCATAGTATCGCAAAATAAAGAAAACCATAAAATCTGTTAAAAAAAAAGCCAACGCAATTCAAGTTGAATGACGTTGGCTTTTTTTATTGTTATATTTGTCCTTAATTAGACACATGCTAAATTCGATAAATATTCATCCACGCCAGCTCCGGAAGTTTTTTTCGATGGGTATTTTATGTATTATACTCAGCGCATGCGGCGGTGGAAAAGGAGATAATCGAATTGCAAAAGTTGGTGATTATGAATTATTTGAAACTGATTTGGCATTTTTAACCTATACCAAAGCTGACAGCGCCGAAATTGTTTCTGCATTTGTGAATAATTGGATTGAAGAACATATTTTATTGATCGCGGCCGAAGAAATGGAAAGTATCGATCAAACGGAAATTGATAAAAAAGTAGCGGATTATCGGAAGGATTTGCTGATCCATGAAATGGAGACCATTAAATTAGATGAAAAATTAGATACCAACGTGACAGAAGAAGAAATCCTAAGTTATCACCGCTCTCACAAAGAAGATTTTCAATTAAACGATTATTTAGTAAAAGTACTCTACCTGAAAATTCCAACCGACGCCCCAAATTTATCAAAAATTGAAAACGTGTATCGCCTTCAAAAACCTGGCGACTTGGAAACGGTTGAAACCTACGCTAAAATCTACGCTACCAATTTTTATTACGACATTGAAAGCTGGATTTATTTTGATGATTTACTTAAAGAAATTCCTCTCAACGACATAAACAAAGACCGTTTTATACTAAACCTATCTAAAATTCGTTTTGAGGACAACGGATTTTATTATTTTGTAAATATTCTCGACTATAAATTAAAAAATAGTATCTCTCCGCTTGATTTTGAGCGAGAAAACATAAAAGCACGCGTCTTAAATCTCCGAATAAAAGAGACCAGAGATCAGCTAAAAAAAGAGTTAATTGATGCCGCATATGACAAGAATGAAGTTACAATCGATAAATAAATACTTTTTCCTATTGGTCATGGGCCTGTTTTTATCTCAAACAGGCCGTGCTCAAAAAGATGATTTTAAAGTCATTGATAAAATCGTTGCCCAAATTGGGGATGAAATTATTTTATTGTCGAGTTTACAAGAACAACGGTTGCAATTAATTCAAAGCGGTATCGAAGGAAATACCTTATCGGATTGTGCTTTTTTAGAGGAGTTTATGTTTGAAAAACTCTTGATCAACCAAGCAAAAATTGACAGTATTGAAGTGCCTGATGAAATGGTGAATCAAGAAATGGAACAACGGTTGGATTATATAGCCAAACAGATTGGAAGTATTGAAAAATTAGAGGAGTTTTATGGAAAATCAGTCGCACGTATAAAAGCTGAGTTTTTCGACCTAATTAAAAAAAGAATGTTGGCAGAACGGATGCGCGAGACCATTACAGAAAACGTCCGCATCACTCCAAACGAAGTCAAAGAATTTTATAAAAGCCTTCCTAAAGACAGCATTCCTTACATAAACTCAAAAATTACAGTGGCGCAAATTGTCATTTATCCAGAAATTACAACCGCTGATAAAAACTTGGCAAAAACAAGACTAGAAGGATATCTAGAAGATATTTTAGCAGGTAACAAAAAGTTTCAAAATGTAGCAGCACTTTATTCAGACGATCCTGGAAGTAAATTAAGTGGTGGCGACTTAGGCTGGCAAACGCGCGGAACCATGGTTCCAGAATTTGAAGCGGCTTTGTTTAACCTCAAACCAATGGAGATTTCGCCGGTTTTTGAAACAATGTATGGTTATCATGTTGTGCAATTAATCGAACGTAAAGGAGATAATTATCACTCGCGCCACATCCTCATCAGTCCAAAAGTAAGCGATATGGAACTTGATCGTGCCGCCAACCTCGTGGACAGTTTATACAAACAAATCAACTTCGGAAATATACCATTTGAGGAAGCGGCGCGTCGTTTTAGCCAAGACCTCGAATCAAAATACAACGGCGGACAAATTGTTAACCCTTACACCAACGATTATTTTTGGGACGTTCAAAACATAAACGAAATCGATCCACAAATGTACCGTTTAATTCAAGGCTTGAAAATTGGGAACTACTCTACCCCATCCTTGTATGACAATTATATGGATCGGAAACAAGGCGTGCGAATTGTAAAATTATTGGGACGAACAGAACCGCACATTGCTTCGTTAGAAACGGACAGGCAATTAATTGAAATGGCAGCGATTAATCAGAAAAAAGAAGCCGTTATCGATGCGTGGATTGCCTCTAAAATTGGTGGTAATTATGTGGAAATTGCACCAGAATATTTAAAAACATGTACGTTTAAATACAATTGGATTACTTCTGGATTATAATTCAATACAAAAGCTTAGGGTTAAAACCCATTCTCCCATTTAACCGCGGTGTAGTCAGGTAAACCTCGCAAAGTCTCCGATTTTCCTGAACTTAAAACTTTACCTAAAAAATGATACGAATACCTCACAGGTTCAATTAAATGAAGTCCATTCAACTTCATCAAAAAAAACTCGTGTCGGCTATTTTCAGCCACATCACCTTCAAACGAATACCATAATTTTAGCGTATCGCCACTTTTTTCATACGTCCCTTTAATCAGCACCCCATCATTTGTTTGGTCCACCGAATCTTGCACACCCCAATACAAATATTCTTCAAATTCACCATTTTTATGCAAACACAATTCAGTGTACATACCATAGGCCTCACTGCTGGTATTGGCAGGGTCGTAATGATAATAGTCAACTGACTTGCAGCTGAACAAACTCCCTAACAAAGCAGCGCCCATTAAAAAACCAAGTACTTTCATAACATCAAATTCTTTCTGAAAGGTAAACAATAAATCATACTTTTGGCACTAAATCCTAACCACCTTCATAAATTAGTTCCTCTCTTCTGATTTTTTCAGGGCGTTCCCCCACCATCTCATCCCGACTGAAACGTCGGGACGGGATGGTGGCGTCAGGCCGTCCAGGCTCGCTCTTACCAAATTTATCCGTTTCTCGCAATTCTTCCAACCTCCAACCTTTCGCAATAATTCACCATTCGACACAAAAGGTAAGGAGTTCAAACAATCCTTCCCATCCTTAACGCGAGCATCTATACTGCCATTCACAAAAAAATATTGTCATAATCAATCAAAAAAAATTGCATCCGTTGGTGCCAATGCAATAACAAACCGTGAATCGAATTATTTACCTTCTTTTGGTCTATTTTTTCAAAAAAAAATCAATCCTCATCCCTTACATCGGTTTTATTTACCTTATTTTAAATGGCAAGATTTATATTTGTTATCAAAATGATTATTGTTTTACGCCTGACAAATACGGAACCAAAAAAAGCAAGCATTAAGAATT
Organism: Crocinitomix sp.; assembly: GCA_044361315.1. Classification (GTDB taxonomy): domain Bacteria; phylum Bacteroidota; class Bacteroidia; order Flavobacteriales_D; family Crocinitomicaceae; genus Crocinitomix. The sequence goes on from JBIKJA010000010.1 coordinate 155,696, forward strand.
TATAAACAATGAAATACATACTAATTATACTATTTATACCGATGAACTTACTTTCTCAAGAAAGTGATTCTTGGAAAGATAATTTTGATCATTATAAAGGTAGTTATAAGTCTGATTTCGGTTGTAATAAAATATACACTCGGAAAGTTTGGGAAACAAATTAGTGATGCGGTGGCGGAAGAATTAATGGTGAAGGCGCATAACGAAGGTGTTAATTTTTTTGACAATGCCGAAATTTATACCAATGGTACACCGGAAATTGTGATGGGGGAATATTTTGAAAAAAACCAAGTGGTCGCGCGATTCATACTTGGTGTCGAGTAAGGTGTTTTTTTTGGGTTGCGGGCTTGATCGATTCGAAACCTGCGCAAAAAGGCTTGAACCGTAAACATGTCACCGAAGCTTGTCACCAAGCCTTAAAACGGCTGCAAGTAGATTATTTGGACCTTTATTTTTGCCATCGTCCGGATAAAAATACACCAATCGAGGAAACGGTGTAGGCGATGCACAACCTGATTACCCATGATGGGTTGGAATGGTCAAAAGACAAAACGATTACCATGGGAAAATTGGCGCCGATTGCTAAACAATTGGGGATTTAGTTACCAGTTTTAGCCATTGCTTGGTGTTTGAAAAACCCGAATTTAAGTACGGTGATGTTGGGTGCGTCTAAAGTGAGTCAATTGGAAGAAAACCTAACGGCGGTGGCTAAAAAACATTTGTTGACCACAGAAGTGATGCAAGAAATTGAACTGGCCTTAAATAATACGCCTATTCGCCCGAATTTTTAGGGATTGGGGTGATAAATTCGGGCGGTGCAAAGGTGGTGCTTCGTTTTTTACGATCGACCAACCGTTGGATGATTAATACCACAAAGAAATTAATGCCAGCCACCGTGACCATTGCGCCAGTAATGCTGACATTCATCCAAACCGCGAGGTAATGCCCGATAATGACGGCTAAAATTCCAAAGAGACTTGCCCAAAACAGCATTTGTTTGAGTTTGGTGGAAAATAATTGTGCCGTGGCGGGAGGAATGATCAGAAAACCTACCACCAAAACCGCTCCCACCACCTCGAATGAAAACACAGTAGTTAAAGAAACCAAAGTCATTAAGGCGTAATGCCAACGATTGGTATTTATGCCGAGGGCTTTTGCGTAATCTTCGTTAAAGGATAAAACTTTGAATCCTTTAAAACCGAAACCAATGCTGAACCCAATAATCACGAGCGCAATCAATTCAATATAAAAGGCCCGTGGACCAAGGTAAAGATTGCCGTCCACGACAATTTTATCTAAATTAATGAGGGAAATATCGCCATACAAAACACATTCCATGTCAATGTCGGTATTGCCATTCATCATCGTGGAAACCATAATCATTCCAATGGCAAACAAAAACGTATAGGTAATCCCAATCGAAGCATCGCCTTGAATTTTGGCTTTTCGCGATAAAAAATCGATGGTAAACGAGGCTAAAACGCCTGTTAACGTAGCACCCAAAAGCAATAACCCCGACGTTTTATCCCCACTAAAATAATAGGCGACCACAATGCCGGGCAACACCGCATGGGAAATGGCATCGCCTACCATGGCCATTTTTCGCAAAAGCAAAAAACATCCTAAAATGGCAGCATTTAAGGCAACGACTGAGGCGGTGATGATGATCCAAAGTTCTCCCATCTTAAAAATCTTTTGTAGGAATACCCACAATTCCTAATTCACGTTCTAATTCTTTTTCTATTTCTGGCGAAAGGATGTGTTCAATAGCCTCAGCCCCAGAATGTACATGCAAGGCATCAATCGTAGTGCGTTTTAACAAATAATGTTCCCATAAACGGTGTAACCGCACAATTCGTCTCCCTTCGATCTTTCCGTTTTCGGTGAGGGTAAACCCCTTTTCTTTGGCGCCTAAAAACCCGAGTCGGATGAGTCGTTTTATTCCTTTTTGCAATTGATAGGTGTCATACACCCGCACGCTTAACAAATCGGTTGGGGTAAGCACCGAATCTAAATTTTGCGCCAACCCGCGGCGTTCGTGGTAATGAAAAATGGTTTTTAAAATATTCTCTTGCAGGATCTTCGTTTTGTTATTACGCGCCCGCAAGAAATTCGCTAAAATTCCGCTTTTGGTAGAAACGGTAAAAGATAATAAGGTAATGACCGATAAAACGGCTACCACCCATGGGCCTGTTGGCGTGGCTGCGTGGGTGTAGGAGATGTACGCGCCTACAATGCCAGAAAAAACAGAAAAAACCACCGCAATCACCAACATCCGGGACAATTTGTGGGTCCAAAAACGAGCCGCCGCTGCTGGGGTCACAATCAAGGCGGACATTAAAACAACCCCCAAAGCTTGAATTCCCGAAGCGATAGCCAAAACGGTTAAAGAGGTCATCAAAAACTCAATCCAACGAACTGGCAGACCAATAGATTGAGCAAATTCGGCATTAAAAGAGATTAAAATAAAGGAACGATAAAAAACAAGAATAGCGACCAAAATAATGAGTAAAATCAGGGCAAAAAGATAAATTTCATCCCGATTAATCGCCGCCGCCTGACCAAATAAAAATCCGTTTAGTCCACCTTGGTTGGTATAGCCCGCATTTTGAATGTAGGTGAGTAAAACAATTCCCAAGGCAAAAAAGCTGGATAACACAATGCCTATAGCAGCATCTTGTTTGATTTTTGAACGATTGACAATATAATCCACCAAAAACGTCGAAAACCAACCAGTCAAAAAGGCCCCGATAAATAGAAAAATCATTCGTTTGTCTCCTGCGGCAATAAATCCAAGACAAATGCCGGGCAACAACGAATGTGCAATGGCATCACCAATCAACGAACGTTTGCGCAAAAAGGCAAACGTGCCGATTAATGCCGAGGATGAATTGATACAAATCATGCCAAGAATCACATACATCACGTTGGGATCCTTGAATGAAATAAAATCTAAAAATGTTTGCATCCTTTTTTGGTTTTTAACTTTTTGCCTTTAAAATTTTACAAATCAACATCTTTCTCACGAATCGGAAATTGATTGACCTTAATCAAATTGGCGACTTTTGCCAAGAGGGTTAATTGTCCACCGTAGGCATTGGTTAGGTTTTCTTCTGTTAAGACTTCTTGCGGCGTTCCTTTTGCAATCAAACGGGTATTTAACAAAACCAAATAATCAAAATAATCGGAAACCGTTTGCAAATCGTGGTGAATGATTAGCACTGTTTTTCCTAAATCCCGCATTTCTTTTAACAATTTCAAAATCGAATTTTCGGTGGCAGCATCGACACCTACAAAAGGCTCATCCATCAAATAAATATCAGCTTTTTGCGCCAAGGCACGGGCTATAAACACCCTTTGCTGTTGTCCGCCAGAAAGTTGGGCAATTTGTCGGTCTTTGTATTTTGTCAACCCTACCTTTTCGATGCTTTGTAAGACAATTTCTAAATCGGTTTTATTGGTGCGTTTAAAGAGGTTGTTTTTTCGGTACCGCCCCATCATCACAATGTCAAAAACGCTGGCGGGAAAATCCCAATCAACACTTTCTCGTTGTGGCACGTAAGCAATTTTATGGCGAATTTGCTCCAAATCCTTGTCAAATATTTTTACATACCCACTCGAGGCAGGTAACAAGCCCATAATCGTTTTTAAAAGGGTCGTTTTACCCGAACCATTTGGCCCAATTATTCCGATGATATGTCCCGCTGGCAATTCAAAATCAATGTCCCACAAAACGGGTGCACCGCCATACGTGGTGGTTAAATTATGTACTTCAATGGCACAGGCTTCTCGCATCTTACGTTTACTTTAATCCGTTTTTAATCTTTTCGACATTCACGCGCAACATTCCAAAATACGTCCCCGCAGGTTCTTCCGCCTCGCCCAAAGCATCCGAATAAAGCGGCCCATCTAATTGAAGGACATATCCTTTATCTTTTGCGCCATCCACAATGGATTGAGCAGTTTTATCGCTGGTAGAGGTTTCAACAAAGATAGAGCGGATTTTTCGGGCAATGACAAAATCAACCAAATCAGCCAAATCTTTTAACCCAACTTCGGACAACGTAGATATTCCTTGGATTCCTTTCACCTCGAGTTGATAACACCTTCCAAAATACGAAAAGGCATCGTGAGAGGTAATTAAAACTTTCGAACTGTCATTTAATTGAACCAATTCATCGTGAATCCAAGCATTGATATTGATAACTTCCCCATTAAACTTTTCATAGTTTTTCTGATAGTACAAGGTGCAATTTGAATCGATTTCGCATAATTTTTTGGTGATATAATTAAATCCTTCCGACCACAACATTGGGTCAAACCAAATATGCGGATCATACGAATCTTCAAAATCAGACGATTTAATCAACTTGTTTTTGGCAATGCCGTCAGACACTTTTAAGACAGGTTTTTCTTTCCCTAATTTGTCCAACAATTCGGCCATTTTACCTTCTAAATGCAGTCCGTTGGTGATGATCACATCGGCTTCGTTTAATAAATCGATGTCCGCAGGGGTTGGTTTATACAAATGTGGATCGACTCCCGGCCCCATTAAACTCGACACATCTGCACTATCTCCAACAATTTGTTTGGTGACATCCGCAATAATTCCGGTGGTGGTGACAATGTGCAAAGGTCCTGTTCGGACTTCATCTTCTAACCGACAACTCACTGTTGCCAAAAGTACCATGATAATGAGTAAATTCCTTTTCATACATTAGATTTTAGCTAAAAATTTTACGCGGATATTTTCGGCAACTTTTTTCGATAAGTTTATTTCTTCTCCCTTCGCCGAACGAATCCGCATCGACTCGTCAAATGGATATTTTTCCAAGATTTCAAGTTCACTTTCCAAACGCAAACCATGTTGTTCTAGAAATTTCAACAAGGCCAACGAATCTTCACTCACCGCCACCACTTCAACCAACGAATTGGGGGCAACTTCAATCAATTGTAAATTAGATTCTCGGTAAATTATATTTCCGTGTTTGTCAGGAATCGGGTCGCCGTGTGGATCAAATTTTGGATAATTTAAAAAGTGATCCAAAGAGTCGATAAGTTTTAAAGAGTCGATATGTTCCAATTGTTCGGCAACGGCATGCACTTCTTCCCATCCAAAATTTAATTTGTTCACCAAAAAAGTTTCCCATAAACGGTGTTTTCGGATGATTTGAATGGCGATTCCCTCCCCTAGTTCGGTTAAAAAACAACCTTTGTATTTGACATATTCCACAAAGCCTTTGTCCGCCAACTTTTGCAACATGTCCGTAATTGAAGAAGCCTTACTATTTAACCTCGCCGCCAAACTATTGGTCGAAACACGGTCTTCGACAGCGGTCGATAAATGAAAAATCTCTTTTAAATAATTTTCCTCTGTCTGACTCAGCGTTTTCATTCGTTTACGTTTTTAATGGTTATTAAGACAAGTTCAAAGTGCTAAAATTTGACTCACTTAATTATTTTTTTATACAAAGGTAATAAATTTTTTAGACAAACCTAAAAATAAAATCTTATCGAATTGTTTTAGTTTAAGATCGGTTGGTTATCTTTGCCAAAAATTTATACAAAAACAATGGCAACAAATAGAACATTTACCATGATAAAGCCTGAAGCAGTGGCAAAAGGTTATGCGGGAAAAATTACTGATATGATTATCGAGGCTGGTTTCACGATTAAAGCAATGAAACTAAAACAACTTTCAAAAGCAGAAGCTGGCGAATTTTATGCAGTACACAGCGAACGACCATTTTATGGTGAATTGGTGGATTACATGTCAGGTGGACCAATTGTTGCGATGATTCTTGAGAAAGATAATGCAGTTGCCGATTTCAGAACCTTAGTTGGTGCTACTGATCCTGCTGAAGCTGCAGAAGGTACTATCAGAAAAAAATATGCGACTTCAAAAGGTGAAAACGCAGTTCACGGTTCAGATTCAGACGAAAATGCAGCCATCGAAAGCGCTTTCCATTTTAATGAGAACGAAATCGTTGGATAATTGATCCGATTGGATAAAAAAAAAGACTTCATTTCGAAGTCTTTTTTTTTGTGCTAAAGTTTTATGAAATCTTTATAAATGAATCACCTCATCATACGCCGCAGCTGCCGCTTCCATAATGGCCTCGCTCAAGGTTGGATGAGGGTGAACAGTTTTAATAATGTCATGCCCCGTAGTTTCTAACTTACGAATCGCGACAATTTCAGCAATCATTTCAGTGACATTTGCACCAATCATGTGACCACCCAATAATTCACCGTATTTCGCATCAAAGATTAATTTTACAAATCCATCATTCGCTCCAGAAGCACTTGCTTTTCCAGAAGCAGAAAATGGAAATTTACCTACTTTAATTTCGTATCCAGCTGCCAATGCTGCTTTCTCTGTCATCCCCACCGAAGCAACTTCTGGATTGCAATAGGTACATCCTGGGATATTTCCGTAATCCAACGGAGCCACATGAATTCCTGCAATTTTTTCCACACAAATAATTCCTTCTGCCGAAGCTACGTGCGCCAAAGCTGGTCCCATCACAATATCACCGATCGCAAAATAACCTGGTATATTTGTTTGGTAATATTCGTTCACCAAAACCTTCCCTTTGTCTGTTGCGATTCCAACATCTTCTAATCCAATCCCTTCTAAATTTGTTTCAATTCCAACCGCTGAAAGTACAATATCGCAAGTGATTAATTCTTCGCCCTTTTTGGTTTTTACTTTCACCACACAACCTTCGCCCGAAGTGTCTACCGACTCAACAGAAGAATCTGTCATGATTTTTAATCCTTGTTTTTTAAACGAACGCTCCAATTGTTTTGAAACTTCTTCGTCCTCGATAGGAACAATCACTGGTAAATATTCAACCACCGTTACATCCACGCCCATTGCATTATAAAAATAAGCAAATTCAACGCCAATCGCACCTGAACCAACAACGACCATTTTCTTAGGCATTTTTGGCAATACCATTGCTTCGCGGTATCCAATTATTTTTTTACCATCTTGCGGAAGATTTGGCAATTTGCGCGAACGTGCGCCTGTTGCTAAAATCACTCCTTTGTCAGCGGTGTATTCAACTGCTGCACCTTGCGCATCCGTTACCACTACTTTTTTGCCCGCTTTCACTTTTCCTTCACCCACCAACACGTCGATGTTATTCTTTTTCATCAAGAATTTAATCCCACCACTCATTTTATCTGCTACTCCTCTGCTTCTTTGAACAATTTTCTCAAAATCCGCACTGGCATCCTTTACCGTAATTCCGTAATCCGATGCATGCTTTATATATTCAAATACATTTGCACTTTTTAACAAGGCTTTTGTAGGGATACAGCCCCAATTTAAACAAATTCCACCCAACTCTGCTTTTTCAACAATTGCCGTTTTTAAGCCTAATTGCGAAGCTCTTATTGCAGCAACATACCCACCAGGTCCGCTACCAATTACTATAATATCGTATGTCATACTTTGAATTTAAATCAGGGACGAATTTAACTATTTATCGCTTAAATAAAAGGACATTGGCGAATATTTTCGACTTTGAAATTGTGGGAATCAAACCCAGCCTATTGATTTCATCAAGAAAATGGGGTAAAAACGGCTTAACATCAAGACATTCTTCTTAACTTTGAACCCGAAAACGGTCTAAAACCTCGTCTTAACTTAATTTTAAATGGACTATAAAATTAGCTACCTTCATCCCTACAAACAATATTTAACTATTGAGGCCCAGATAAAAACCACCGGGTTAAAATCAATAGAACTTTTTTTTCCAGCATGGCGACCAGGACGATATGAACTTGGCAATTTTGCGAAAAATGTTAAAGGTTTCTCGATTTCAAATCAAAATGGGCATTCGGTAAATTTTCAAAAGACTTCTAAAAACGCTTGGTTAGTAGATTGTGCATCAACTGATCTACTAAAAATCACTTATTTCTATTACGCGAATGAACTAAATGCAGGTTCATCCTTTATCGACGACCTTCAATTGTATGTCAATCCGATTAATTGTTTGGTGTATGACAAAAACCAAGTAGATGAACCATGTACACTTACCTTAGATGTTCCTGCCAATTTTAAACTTGCTTGTGCGGCTCCACATAAAAAAAATGTCATTTATTGTGAAACGTTTCATCGGTTAGTGGACAGTCCGTTTATTGCAAGTGCAAATTTACAACACCAAACCTACACCATTTTTGGAATTAAATTTCACCTTTGGTTTCAAGGAAAGGTGACCGTAGATTGGGAAAAGATTATTCCAGATTTTCAAAAATTTACCAAATCTCAAATCGAAAAATTTAGCGATCGAAAGAAAAAAATTGTAGGAACTCCGACAAAAGAATATCATTTTTTCTATCAAATCATGCCCATGAAGGCGTATCACGGAGTCGAGCATTTGGATTCGACTGTAATTATGCTCGGACCGAGTGAACTGGTTTTTACGGATTCGTATGATGATTTCTTAGGGATTAGTTCCCACGAATTATACCATGCTTGGAACATCAAAAGCATTCGCCCCGCAGAAATGTATCCGTATGATTATTCCAAAGAAAATTATTCGCAATTAGGATATGTCGCCGAAGGAGTTACAACCTATTTAGGCGATTTATTTTTGGCCGAATCGAAAGTAAAACCATTTAAATGGTACAAACTTGAACTCGAAAAATTACTTCAAAAACATTTTGATAATTTTGGCCGATTTAATTATTCGGTGGCTGAATCAAGTTGGGATACTTGGTTAGATGGTTATTCGAAAGGAACCCCTGGAAGAAAAGTTTCGATTTATAACGAAGGCGCTTTACTGGCCTTTGCAACCGATATGATTATTCGTAAAGGCAGTTTAAACAAAGCTTCGATTCATTCGGTGATGAATTATTTGTATGTCAATTTTGCTCAGAAAAACAAAGGCTATACCCAAGCAGATTATTTTGCCGCCTGTGAAAAATTTAGTGGGGTTAATTTTGATTCCTTTATTAAAAATTATGTATTGGGCACCAATCCATACGAATCAATGCTAGTAACAGCCCTTGAAACCATTGGGTTTTATCTTAAAACAGAAGACAATCCAGTTCATTCAGAGCGCGTTTTAGGCATCAAAATCAATGAAGTTTTGAATGAATATTTCGTTCAAGATTTATTTCCGGGAAGTAGCGGTGAATTAGCACAATTATCCATTGGCGACCAATTAATTGCTATCAATGGGGATCCAATTGCCAACAATATTTCAGAAGTATTCGAAAAACATATTGAAACAGAAATCACCCTGAAAATAAAACGAATGGGGCGCGAATTGGATTTAATTTGCCCCAATACCAACCGAAATACTTATCCAATTTATAAAATTGAAAAAGAAAAAATTCCATCACAATTATACAAATCAATTTTTAAATCTTGGATTGGTTTACAATGGGATAAAGTTCAAATTAATTAATATGAGTTTAGAGCAACAAATTAAATCAACAGTTCTCCAAAAAATTGGGTACCTCTTTTTGGGAAGATTTCGACCGAATTTTATTACGCAAGTTTCGGTGATAATTGGTTTTATTAGTTGGTTGATCCTTGTTTTTGGACACTTAATTTCATTTTTTTCTATCACCCTGTTTACCAAATTAGATCAAGCCGAACTGATCCGTGAAGCATACAACCGTGTTGGTTACGTGCAATACAACTATCGAAATACTGTCAATTTAATGTTCGTACATTCCTCATTTCAATTGGTGATGTTTATAATTGCCTTGGTGGGCTTAATTCTAATTTGGCGACAAAAAAACAGTGGATTCGTCATCTATGTATTCAGTCTTATTGCGTCAATTTTAGTCTCTTTTTTTATAATGAGCATTGGCTATTTGATAGCAGAAATATCGGTAGTGCATTACATTTTATTAACCGCCAATATTCTCTATTTTGGAATCGGATATTTCCTTTTCTACAAGCGGAAAACGATTTTAATCTAACAAGGCAATCATTGAAATTTCCACACGAACATCTTTTGGTAACCTGGCAACCTGAACAGTTTCACGTGCTGGATAATCTTTACTAAAATAACACGTATAGATCTCGTTCACTGTAGCGAAATCATTCATGTCCTTTAAAAAAATACTCGTCTTAACTACATGATCGAATGAAAGATTAGACGCTGCCAAAATTGCAGATAAATTTCTCATCACTTGGTGAATTTCATCTTCAATATTTCCCTGAACCAAAAGACCAGTTTCAGGAATCAAAGCAATCTGACCACTTGTAAACAGCAAATTCCCAGCTATAACAGCTTGGCTGTATGGCCCTATTGCAGCAGGTGCTTTCAGGGTTGAAACAATTTTCTTTTTTGACTTCATCGTATTTTTTTAATTTCAAAGATACTGAAACATTCGTGAATAAATTAGTCCATAAAAACTCAAATGAAATAAAAACCTATGCTGGATAAAATTGTCTAAAGACAAAGTAAAAAAAATTTATTTAACTGATAATCATTTCAATAATCGAATATAATTTGATTTATTTTTATGCAGAAATACCTATTTTTCCAAAAAAAAAATTAAATTTACGCTTTAAAACTATTTATAAACAAACTATTGTGAAAAATTAATTGATTTAATCTTAAAATTTGCCACCATTTTTTAGAATTCAATTAACGAATAAATACCGCCTATAGCATTAAACCATGAAACGTTTACCCTATTTAAATTTCCTCTTCTTACTTATTTTATCTCTTTTTTCTGAAATAGCTTTGAGTCAGGTAACCACTTTTAACTATACCGGTGCTGCTCAAACATACACTGTTCCTATTGGCGTAACTTCCATTCGGATTGAAGCTAGAGGTGCCGGAGGTGGAAGCGGATCTGGAGGGCCTGGAGGTTTAGGTGCTTGTATGGCAGGAACTTTCACGGTTACACCCGGACAAGTGCTCACGGTAGTGGTTGGCCAAGGAGGAGCTTTTTATTATAATGCAGGCGGCGGCGGCGGCGGATCTGGCGTATTAGCAGCTGGAGTGCCCTTAATTGTGGCAGGTGCCGGTGGTGGTGCTGCGGTAAATGCAGTCGGTAAAAATGCTTCGATCACCACAACGGGAGTTTCATCGTCTGGAGCAGGGGGTGTTGCAGGTGCAGGTGGTCAAAAAGGATATATCATGGGTGATTGCGGTTGGTCTTCAGGCGGAGGAGGTTTAACCGGAAATGGATATGGTGGTAATGGATTGTGGGATGGTGGAGCTTTGCCTGGAACTATTTCTGGACCAGGTGCTGGTAGATCCTGGACCGCAGGAGGAGCTGGAGGCGCGAACGGCGGATGTACTTTTACCTATCCTAATGTGGGTGGATGGGGTTGCGGCGGTGGCGGTGCTGGAGCTTGGGGCGGCGGCGGTGGCGGTGGATACTCTGGTGGCGGAGGTGGACAATATGTTGACGTTGCTATTGAACGCGGCGGCGGTGGCGGTGGCTCGTACAACACTGGAACAGCTCAAGTAAACTCTGCAGGTTGTCGTGCTGGCAATGGCCAAGTTTTAATAACCGTATTGTGCAACGCTATGTCTGTTGTCGTTTCCGATCCAACCGTTTGTGCGGGTGATTTAGTTACTTTAGATGCGACCTCTTTTACTGGTTTGCCTGTTACTTGGGATTTAGGTGTAGTTGATGGTGTCCCTTTTACACCTGTTGGTTTAGGTGTAATTACCTACACTGCCACAACTGCAAGTCCTACCGATTGTCCACTAACGACAACGATTACTGTTTCTCCTAACCCAACCGTAACTGCAGTAGTGAGTGATGCAACCATTTGTTTGGGCGAATCCGTTACCTTTACGGGTGGCGGTGCTACAACGTATTCATGGACGGGAGGTGTCACCAATGGTGTTCCATTTACACCCATAACGGCAGGGACTTTTACCTACACCGTCACTGGAACAGTCACTGCCACAGGTTGCGACAATACAGCTTCTGTGACAATTACTGTGAGTCCTTTGCCCGTGGTTACTGCAACAGCTGCTCCTACTTCAATTTGTCTCGGTGAATCAGTCACATTTAACGGCGGCGGTGCAACTTCTTATACCTGGACTGGCGGTGTCACGAATGGAGTGCCTTACACACCATTAACCGCAGGAACGATTACACGAACTGTTACAGGCACTTCTCTCCCTTCGGGTTGTCAAAATACTGCCAGTGTTTCTGTTTTTGTAAATCCTTTACCAACAGTTACGGCAACTGTATCAGACGCATCCATTTGTTTGGGAGAATCAATAACATGCACTGGAGGTGGAGCAGCCACCTATTCATGGACCGGTGGTGTTATCAATGGTGTGCCATTTACGCCACTTACTGCAGGAACTTTTACCTACACCGTGACAGGAACGGCAGCTGGAACTGGATGCCAAAATACGGCAACGGTTACCGTCGTCGTCAATCCTTTACCAACCGTAACAGCCACTGTGAGTGATGCAACTGTTTGTTTAGGGGAATCAATCACGTTTACAGGTGGAGGAGCAACAACCTATACTTGGTCTGGTGGTGTTACCAATGGCGTACCTTTTACACCTGTTTCAACTGGAACATTTACTTTTACCGTAACAGGGACGGTAACGGCGACTGGCTGTCAAAACACAGCATCGGTTACTGTTACTATAAATAATCTACCTACCGTAGTAGCCACAGCAACACCTGACGAAATTTGTATTGGTGAATCCATCATTTTCAGTGGAAGTGGCGCTGACACCTACGTTTGGGATGGAGGAATTACCAATGGCGTTCCTTTTACACCTTTAACGAGTGGAACATTTACCTATAATGTTACTGGAAGTATTGGTCTTTCAGGTTGCGATGATGATGCATCAGTAACCATTACCGTTAATCCACTTCCAGCCGTTACTGCCGCCGTTTCGGATGCCTCAATTTGTTTGGGCGAGACAGTTACTTTTACTGGCGGAGGAGCAGCAACTTATTCTTGGACCGGAGGTGTTACCAACGGTGTACCATTTACGCCAGTTACGGCAGGAACAGTTACCTACACCGTTACAGGAACAGCCGCAGGAACAGGTTGTCAAAATGCAGCTTCCGTGACTTTAGTGGTGAATCCTTTACCTACAGTAACTGCCAGCGCAAGTACCATATCAATCTGTCTGAGTGAATCAATTACCTTTACTGGAGGTGGCGCAACAACTTATACTTGGACAGGTGGAGTAACAAACGGCGTTCCTTTTACACCAGTTTCATCTGGTACTTTCACATTTACCGTAACAGGAACAGTTACAGCGACCGAATGTCAAAATACGGCATCAGTTACCGTTACTGTCAACGATTTGCCATCAGTTGTTGCGACAGCGACACCTGATGAAATTTGTATTGGTGAATCCATCATTTTCACAGGAAGTGGTGCAGATTCGTATGTATGGGATGGAGGAATAACCGATGGTGTTGCATTTACCCCACTGACTAGTGGAACATTTACCTACAATGTTACAGGAAGTATAGGTGTCTCTGGTTGTGACGATGAAGCATCGGTAACGATTACGGTGAATGATCTTCCAATTGTTACCGCAGCGGCTTCTGATACTGAGATTTGTTTAGGTGAATCCGCCACTTTCACAGGTGGTGGTGCCGATACCTATGCTTGGGATTTAGGTGTGACAGATGGAGCACCTTTTACACCAGTCGCAGCAGGAACAATCACCTTCACCGTAACAGGAACAAATACCGCAACAACTTGTGAAAATACGGCAACAGTTGATCTTTTGGTTAATCCATCGCCAACGGTTGCAGCCGCAGCTGATTTTATTGAGATTTGTTTGGGTGAATCCGTGATTTTAACTGGAGATGGCGCTGATACGTATATATGGGATGTTGCCGGCGTAGTAGATGGAAGTCCTTACACGCCAATCGCTCCTGGAACAGTTACGCACACTGTAACTGGAACTAACACGTTGACAGGTTGTCAAAGCACTGCAAGTATTGATATTACAACTATCGACCTACCACTCGTAACAGCAACAGCAAGTCCATCTGAAATTTGTTTAGGTGAATCAATTATTTTCGCAGGCGGTGGCGCAGACACATATGTTTGGGATTTAGGAGTCGTTGATGGTGTAGCATTTACGCCAGTTTCATCGGGAACATTTGCACATACCGTGATTGGTTCGGTTGGTGCTTTTGGATGTGAAAATTCGGCCTCGGTAACCGTTACGGTGAGTGACGCGCCATCGGTGACAGCGCTGGTATCTGACGATGAGATTTGTTTAGGTGCGTCCGCAACATTTACAGGAACAGGGGCTGACACATACACATGGGATTTAGGCGTTATGAATGGCGTACCATTTGCTCCTGGAGCTCCTGGCACATTAACTTACACAGTAACAGGTACAAATACAAGTTCAGGGTGTGAAAATACTGCATCGGTAGATTTAACCGTGAATCCTGCCCCTACAGTTACCGCTTCTGCCGATTTTATGGAAGTCTGTCTTGGCGATCCTGTGACATTAACAGGTGGTGGGGCTTCCACTTATGTCTGGGATGGCGGCGGAATTGATGGTGTGCCATTTACACCAGGTTCTGTTGGCTCATTTACGTTCACCGTGACAGGAACTTCGGTAGATGGTTGTACAGACACTGAATCAATTACGATTGAAGTCGTTGAGTGTGAAACTGTTCTCTCGTTATTTACAATGGATCCATCGATATGTGTTGGGGATTGTATTACGTTGACTGATGCAAGTTTGGGTACAATTGAATCGTGGGAATGGGATTTTGGACCAGACGCCACGCCAACTAACTCAACTGAACAAAATCCAGAGGTTTGTTTTAACACCGCTGGAACGTTCATCATCGAATTAACGGTTACAAATGTAAATGGAACCACTTCTGCAAGTAACCAAGCGTTAACGGTGAATGAACTTCCCCTGATTGACGCACAACGAGACACGATAATTGACATAGGTGGAACTGCCGAATTAATGGTAGTTGGTGGTTCTGGAGGATCTTATTTATGGTCGCCTGCTAAAGACATTGATTGCCCTGATTGCGATTTTACCCTAGCTCATCCAGAAGACAGCACTACTTATACAGTGGTCTATGTTGATGAAAATGGTTGTAGTAATTCCGCTTCGATGTTTGTGTTGGTGAATTTTATTGAAGGGGTTGGCGTTCCAACGGCTTTCTCTCCAAATGGTGATGGTAACAATGATTTGCTCTTTGTAAGAGGATTTGGAATAGAAGCACTTAATTTTTTGATTTACAACCGTTATGGCCAAGTCGTTTTTGAAACCTCAGATCAAAATATTGGTTGGGACGGAACCTTTAAAAACCAAAATGAAAACCCTGGCGTGTTTACTTGGACGTTACAGTACGATTTAATTGGTGGTAAACGAGGTTCTCAAAAAGGAAATACAACCTTGATGAGGTAGAAAAGTATCAGTTTGAAATAAATTTTTAACTAGTAATTTTTGATTTTATTAAGAATTAACCAACCATTTATTATGCACTTGCGTTACTTCTTTATACGTTTAGGTTTTTGCTATTATCATAGCTTAAATTGGACGTTGATTACCACCAAACCAACTAAAGTCTATGAAAAATTCGTTACTTTTTAAGTTAAACCTTCTTCTTGGATGTGTATTTATAATTGCCCAAAACCGAGTAATTGCGCAATGTACATTTTTAGGTTTAAATTTAACCTATTGCATAAATGATAGCATAAATATGTTAACCGGTGATCCAGAAGGTGGTAATTTTTCTGGACCTGGAATTGAAGGAAATACGTTTAATCCAACAATTGCTGGACCCGGATTTCATACAATAACCTACGAAATTCCTGTTTTAGGCGATGGTCAGAAATTTATGATTCAAACAGGTAATCCTTTTAGTAGTCCGTACAATGTTGAAACGATGCATGATGCCTTTGGGTTTGGTGAATGGGCCTTAATTTCGATTAGCGATGCGTTGGTGGGGGCAATTTTTTCGTCGGCAACTAGTTTTGTTTACTTGGAAGGTAGCGATTCAAGTGCGCAAGAATTTTACGAATTTTATCAAACGAATCAAACCATCATTGAAAACTGGGTATTGGAAGGTGGACGACTTTTAGTAAATGCTGCTCCTAACGAAGGGAATGAAATGGAACTTGGATTTGGAGGAGTGACGTTAAACTACACTATTTCGGACTATAGTTTAACACATACTTGGGATGTCACCGTGCTTGACCCTGCTTTTCCCGCATTGCTGGGTCCAATTAGCCCCACAAGTACTGTTATGGCTGGCGAATATTACAGTCATGCAATCGTTGAGGGAGGCGATTGTACTCCCATTGCAATTGAAACAGGAAATCCATTAAAAGTTGTACTTGCCGAAAAGTGTTGGGGATTAGGCAGGGTAATGTTTGGCGGTATGACTTCAGTTAATTTCCACTCACCAGATACAGCAGCGAGTAATTGGCGATCAAATTTATATATTTATTTGAATGAAAATCCATGTGGAGAGGGCGATATAGAATGTACCACCAGCCAAAATGCGGAGGTGTTAATTGCACCTACAATTTTATTAACGTCCACCGAATCTGAAATTTGTTCAGGCGAATCGATCGTTTTAACGTCGACTGGTGCTGATGTTTATACATTTAATGCGGCGGAAATCACGAATGGTCTTCCCTACTTCCCTCCAAGTGCAGGAATATCAACTTTTATTGTAACAGGGATTGATACCGTTTCTGGATGTCAAAACACAGACACCGTTAATGTATTGGTTAATGCTGCCACAATGATTACGATCACCGCAAGCGATTCGATTTTGTGTATTGGGAGTGAGCTTAGATTAACAGGCAGCGGCGCAGTAAGTTATGTCTGGGATATGGGTATAGTTGATGGAATTGCCTTTATTCCTGAAAATATTGACTCGACAGTTTACACGGTAATCGGAACAGATTCGATTGAATGTACAAGTAGCGCCAGTTTCACCCTTGATTTGATTGATTGTGAAGCAATTGGAGTTCCATCTGCTTTTTCACCCAATGGAGATGGCAATAATGACATTCTCCTAGTGAAAGGCGCAGGATTCAAAGCAATGCATTTTGTTGTATACAATCGTTATGGCGAAGTTGTTTTTGAAACGTGGGACCAAAATTATGGATGGAATGGAAATTTTAAAAATACGCCGCTTAACCCTGCCGTATACACCTGGACCTTGCAATATGATTTATTAAACGGTGCAAGTGGACTCCAAAAAGGAAATACGACCTTAATTCTTTAACCAAAACGGATTGAAACGCATCAAAATTATTTCTTAATTGTTTTAAACGAACTAAGTTTTAGAAATTACCCAAAACTGCAAAAGGGGCCTTCGTTCCGGACGCCCCGACGCTCCGAGCCAAATTATTGACGACGGAGGCAGGGGCATCGGGGATTTGCCCAAACTTTAAAATACAATCTGCTCATTTCCTACCCAACGATTGGTGATTTTTTTTGCTAAATTTGTACTAACAAAATCGGTTTTCTAAGAAGGTTAAAGCAACCTTATGACGAATTAAACGTTTAGCATTTAATAAAAATAATGATCACATTTTTGAGAGAAGTTGGGAATTGATATTTTGAAACCATAAACCTTGACCGTTTAAATTAATATATTGAAAATGAAATTAATACATCAATTAAGTCTTTTTTTTATCGCATGTCTTAGTTTTCAAATGACAAGTATTGCACAATGCTCGTTCACAGGATTGGATGCAACTTATTGTATTGATGACGCTGCTTCAACTTTAGTGGGGGACCCATCAGGCGGAACATTTACTGGTCTTGGAATTACAGGAAGCGTATTTGATCCATTAGATGCGGGCGTTGGGATTCACACCATTACTTATGAAATTTTTGAGGTAACGGATGGTGATAAATTTTATCTAAAATCAGCGATGGGTGACCCTTGGGGCGTAACCACTAACCAAGAAACTATGGATCAGGCATTTGGACCAGGTGGCTGGACTTTGTCTTCATTTGAAGCAGGAGTTGTTGGGACGATTTTTGCACCTACTACCAGTTTTGTTTTTATGGATGGAAGTGACGGCCATGCCTCCGAATTAGAAACTTTTTTAATTGCAAATTTACCTGCTATTGAAGCATGGGTGAATGCCGGTGGACGACTGTTATTAAATGCAGCGCCCAACGAGGGAGATGATATTAATTTTGGTTTTGGTGGTGTTTTACTTAACTATACCAACGTTGACTTAACAATTACGCACGTTTTAGAAGTAACAGCAGTAGATCTCACTTTCCCTGCACTTGTTGGACCTCTCTTGCCTACTAATCCTGTTATGAATGGCTACTATTATGGGCATGCATTGATTACTGGAGGAGGTTGTACACCAATTTTAACGGAAACTG
Organism: Crocinitomix sp.; assembly: GCA_044361315.1. GTDB lineage: Bacteria > Bacteroidota > Bacteroidia > Flavobacteriales_D > Crocinitomicaceae > Crocinitomix. The sequence goes on from JBIKJA010000010.1 coordinate 174,031, forward strand.
GCGACCTATCGCGGGTAGTTTTGGCAGAAAAATGTTGGGGATCCGGACGGGTCATGTTTGGTGGAATGACTTGCTCATTTTTTCACTCACCTGCACCAGGCGCAGGAAATTGGCGAGCAAATTTGTATACTTATTTAAATGATAATCCATGTGGGGGGGGTGATGCTGGCTGTGTAACAACTCAAGAAGTGGAAGTATTTGCGTTGCCAGATGTTGAATTAACTGTAGATGACGAAAGTATTTGCGAAGGTGAAGATGTTGTTTTTACTGCAACTGGAGGGGATACCTATACATTTGACGTAGGTGGAATTACAAGTGGTGTTCCCTACTTCCCTCCTGCTCCAGGAACGTTTGAATATACTGTAA
>JBIKJA010000011.1:0-164007 GCA_044361315.1 Crocinitomix sp.
GGCAACAACAAGACATTTCGCAAAAAAATACGATTCACCCCCAGCTGATTGGAGATTTTTTTGCAAAATTTCACTTTAGTCTTGTTGATGCCCGACTTGCTGGTACCTTGGTCGATGGAATAAATAACAGGAAGCCAAAGGAAGTTTTGGATTCAGTCAAACTGGGATCAATTAGATTGCTTAGTTGAAATGGGATATTCTTAAATTAGCATAGACATCTGCAGATAATTTGAGGTGTTTTATCAAAAATTTGCTTGATAGTTAAGTTAAATTTTGAAGCAGAAAGCAGCAAAAGGGATGATAGTGGCAGCTCCCAGATAATGCCGACGTTGGTTGGGATTGTCTGGGACTATAACGAACAGTCCGGCGATTAGAGGTCTAGGTACGAAAACTCTGAGGATTTGCCCTAAAGAAAATAATAATCGTGGTTAAAACAGTTTACTTGATTCCTGTATCGTTGAAAATAACATAGCCTAAGCTTAATTGGAAGGAGAGCGGATTGAGTTGAGTTTGACTATCGAAATAATTGAGGGTTGCTCGTATTGGACCTACCACCGAATGATAAATTAGTGAAACGCTTGCGATACCGAATCGGTCATTAAATAAAGGTCCTTCATAGGCTTTTCCTCCTTCACTTAAAATTCGGGCGATGGGTTGAAAAATGTAGGCTTCGATTCGTAAATCAACTTTATCTTTTAAAGTGAATACATTCATTAAACCGCCAGCAAAGTATTTATTGGCTCTGAAATCGTCATAAAATCCTGTTTTTGAATCCGGAATTGGTTGAAAGGCGTGAGCAGACAAAATACTGGCTGTGTAATTTTCGAAAAATGGCTGAATGGAATAAGTGCTTTCTAGATAAAGCCCAAGTCGATAGAGTCCTTTTTGCATAAAATAGGTTTTGTACGAAGCTTTTACATACAACCAATTTTTAAACGATTTTGTGGTTTGATCTGTATTGGCGGTTGAACCAGGAATACTATTTTCAATTCCGTGCACGAATCGGGCATTGAGGCTGAATTTCGTTCCTGCTGATTCAAATTGTTTGCGATTGAGGTTGTCTAATTGAAATTCAAAACCGGGCGAATAATAAAGAAATTTTGTAATATCGGAAGTGTCTAATTGTGTAAAGCTCTCGGTTTGATAATAATTATAATCGGTTGATCCGTTAGTGAAGTCGACAATAAATTTACTTTTGGAACTGGTTGGTATAACGAATTTTAGCCCCCAAAATCGTTCGTTAATAATCAGGTATGGAGGTTTAGAATCTTCGAAAAAAGTGGCGAAACTTCTGAAATAGTCCCATCGGTTCATGACAAACACAGGTTCTAAATAAGAGGTCACTTTTAAGGGTAAATAAAATTTCAGTCCTGTTTTTACAGAACCGTAAAACTTTCCGAAATAGGCGTTTGCATATATTGTTAATGGTGTGATTTTAAAATCCGAGTAAGAAAGACTTAAAAAACCCGTGTTTACAGGCTTGGATGAATAATGTCCACCAAAGGAAGCTTTAAAAGGTTTTTCTTCGCGATAGGCTATTTCAAGAAGTTGTGTTGAATCTGAAACTGGGGTTAAAATTGGAAACATAGATAAAATATGCTCGCTTTGATACAATCTTAAATAGCGTTTTTTTAATTCATCATAACTTAAAATTTCTTTTTTTTTCGGACTAATTAACTTTCGGGTTAAATACCGATTTTGATATTCTCCAATTCCATCAATTTTAATTTGAGATACTTGAATGTCTTTTAATTTTGCTTTATAAATAGTTCGGAATTTTGTTAATTCTTCAGGACTCACGCGCAAACTCACAAGTTGTTTTATCGAATCTATTTTGGCAATGGTAGCATCATAGCCAATTTGAATGGCTTCTTTAATTTTATCAAAGTCAAAAGTTCCAATGTCGCCTAGATTTGGTTCGATAATTATACCTGCTTCGCAAGGGAGCGAATAATTTGAATGGGTAGAAAACATATTTTTGATCTGAGACATCAAATCGTCTGCCTTTGGAGGTGATTCGTTATAACTTACGTTTGAACCAATGATAAAATCGGGATCAAATTCCATGTACATTTCGCGGGCAGGAAAATTATTGTAAAGCCCACCATCAAACAATAATTTTCCATCTACCTCAATTGGGCTAATGAAAAATGGATATGTCATTGATGCACGCACCGCTTGATTGAGGTGCCCCGATTTAAACAAAACACTCTCTTTGGTTTCGATATCAGAAGCGATGCAACGAAATGGAATAAAAAGACTATCAAAAGATCCATTTCCTAAGGACATATTATTTCCGAGCACACGCAAGATTTCGATGTCAAGAAAAGTGGGATTCAGGAGGTTGGTAGGTAATGATTTTTGGAAAATTGAATCTTTTGCAAGTCGTATTGACATTAACTCAGCGTCTTGGTCTTGCTGGTGAATGGTATATTTAAATTCGTCCTCAATTTTCCCAGTGGACATTAATTGAAATTTTTCATCCAAAACAATCGCCTCAATTTCGGCTGGCGAAAAACCAGACGCATATAAAGCACCAATCAGCGCACCTGCCGAAGTTCCTGTAATATAATCAATTGGAATGTGATGTTCTTCAAGTGCTTTTAAAACCCCAATATGTGCAAAACCGGTAGCGCCGCCTCCACTAAAAACCAGGCCCACTCTTTGCGAGTAAATTGGAACGCAAAAGAGCAAAACGAGCAGGTATAGGCATGTTTTTTTCAGAAAATCTTTTTTCAAAGGTATCACTTTTTTTTCAGGTAATACTTTTGTTTGCTTGAAAGTCTTCATTTCAGCTACAATTGGTATCTTTGCAAAAAAAGAATATGGATATAGTAGCAAAGACGTTATTTGGATTTGAGGAAGTATTGAAGGATGAGATAATTGCCCTAGGTGGTGAAAACGTCGTTGTTGGCAACCGAGTTGTGACCTATACGGGTGATCTTAAGCTTTTATATGCAAGTAATTTGTGGTTAAGAACGGCTATTTCTATTCTTGTTCCGATTAAGCGGTTTCGTTTTGCAGATGAAAAGGATTTATACCGAAAGTTTGGAAGGATTGATTTTTCTGAATTAATGGATGTTCACCAAACATTTGCAGCAAAAGGAGCCGTAAACTCAACCCTTTTTAACCATTCTGGTTATCCAATGTTGGTTTTGAAAGATGCGATTGCAGACCATTTCCGAGCAAAATTTGGAGAACGTCCTTCGGTGGATTTGACAAAACCTCAAATTTTGTTTGATGTTCATATTGACGAACACGCATGTACTTTGTCATTAAATAGTAGTGGAGCCCCACTATACCACAGAGGTTATCGAAAAAAAACAGGGGATGCTCCGTTGAACGAAGTTGTTGCCGCTGGATTACTTTATTTATCAAATTGGGATCAAAAATCTAATTTTATTGATGTTACGTGTGGTTCAGGAACTTTACCTATCGAAGCTGCCTTAATGGCCAATGGGATTCCAGCAAATATTGCCAGAAAATCCTATGCTTTCCAAAATTGGAAAAATTATGATGAAGCTTTGTGGGAGAGTATTTATGCCGCTGCACCGAATCAACCAAAAAGAGGGTTGAATTTTAAAATAATTGGTTCGGACACTGATGGAGAAATTATTTTAAAAGCTCGTGAAAACATCAAAGCCTTGCCATTAGGTAAAACAATTTCGTTTGAAATTAAAGATTTTGCAGATCAAACTGCCCCAGAGGGTGGGGGGATTTTAATTTGCAATCCGCCTTATGGAGAGCGCTTAAAATTGGAAGAGTTGGAAACAATGTATCAAGATTTGGGGAATTTCTTCAAAAATCGAATGCAAGGATACACGTGTTGGGTGATTAGTTCAAATTACGATGCGTTTAAAAAGATAGAATTAAAACCCTCTAAGAAAATTCAAGTATTTAATGGCTCTTTGAGCTGTGATTTTAGAAAATACGAAATTTTTTCAGGAAGTTTGGTGGAGCACAAATACGGGGGGGATCGCAATCAGAAACGCGAACCTAAGCGGAATGTGAAAGGCTAAGTTTTAAAAAGGCATTCCAAACTGGATCGTCGGGGGGATTGGCAATAATTTCAACCTTTTCGTCTTTCACTGGATGTTTAAAAACTAATTTTCGGGCGTGCAGGCTGATTGACCCGTCTTTATTTGAGCGTTTAGCTCCGTACTTTAAATCACCTTTAATGATGCAACCAATGGTTGAAAGTTGAACCCTTATTTGATGATGACGACCCGTTGCAGGATTCACTTCGATAAAACTATAGTTTTCACCTTTCCCGATTAAACGATAACTTAATTCGGCACGTTTAGCGCCAGGCGTTTTTTCCGATTTTACTGAACTTTTGTTTTGTTTTTCATTTTTCACAAGATAATCGACACAAACCCCATTTTTTTTTGCAGGCTCTTTTTCGGTGATTGCCCAATACGTTTTTTGAATGTCTTTTGTTTTAAAAAGTTCATTCATACGGGTTAATGCTTTGCTCGTTTTAGCAAATAAAACAATCCCGCTTGTTGGTCGATCTAAACGATGCACTGTGCCTAAAAAAACATCACCAGGTTTATTGTATTTGGTTTTGATATAAGATTTTACAAGATCGTTTAACGGTTCGTCTCCTGTTTCGTCGCCCTGAACTAATGTTCCTGCTTGTTTATTGATGACAATAAGATGGTTATCCTCAAAAATGACGTTTAAATCCATTCTTAATATTGTTCTTTTTCATTCGGAAAATCACCTGATTTTACATCTTTGATGTACGATTCAAAAGAGGTCAACATTGCGGTGTATAAGTTATGGTATTTTCTTAAAAACCGTGGATTAAATTCGTTGTTAATTCCCAACATATCGTGACTCACTAGAACTTGTCCATCTACTTCGTTTCCAGCACCAATGCCAATTACAGGAATTTCAATTGAATTTGCAACTTCTTTTGCCAAAGCAGCAGGTATTTTTTCCAAAACAATGGCAAAACAGCCAGCTTCTTCTAATAATTTTGCGTCATTGATTAATCGCGCAGCTTCATCTTTTTCTTTGGCACGAACGGTATAGGTACCAAATTTGTAAATTGATTGAGGTGTTAGACCTAAATGTCCCATGACCGGAATTCCAGCGGTTAAAATTCGTTTGATAGAATCAACAACTTCATGTCCACCTTCTAATTTTACCGCATGTCCACCTGATTCCTTCATAATTCGAATCGAACTATTTAACGCCTGTTTTGAATCCCCTTGATAAGATCCAAAGGGTAAGTCAACCACCACTAAAGCTCTATTTACTGCACGAACCACTGACGCCGCGTGATAAATCATTTGATCCAAGGTAATTGGCAACGTCGTTTCATGTCCAGCCATAACGTTTGAAGCAGAGTCCCCCACCAAAATTATATCAATTCCCGCATCGTCCAAAATCTTTGCCATCGAAAAATCATATCCAGTTAGCATGGCGATTTTTTCACCTTTTGTTTTCATTTCAAGTAAAACGTGAGTGGTGACTTTTTTAACTTCTTTGTGTACTGACATTCGGTTGATTTAAGTGACAAAAATAGAAAAATATACCTATAACCATCTATTCTAACATATAAAATCAAACTTATTGCTGTTATTCAACAATTTAAGAAAGAAATTCAACATGACAAAGCATTACTTTTTTTGCTAACTTTAAAGCAGATTTTACAAAAATGAAGGTACTTATTATAGGAGCAAGCTTAAATCCAGAGCGATACGCTTGGTTGGCATTAAATGATTTAGTAGACGCTGGTCATGAAGTGTTTGCTATTGGAACTCGAGCGGCCGAATTAAGGGGGATTGACATTAAAAAGGATTTAATAGACGTGGAGAATGTTCATACAGTAACCCTTTACATTGGACCTCAACATCAAAGGTCATATTTCAATTACTTCGTTGAATTGCATCCAAAAAGAGTGATTTTTAATCCAGGTACAGAAAACCACGAATTAGAAGAATTGCTTCGAGTTAATGGAATTGAGACAATTCATGCCTGCACCTTAGTTATGTTACGCACCAATCAATTTTAATGAAAGTATGAAAGGTGTTTTACTTATTGTTTGCAGTATTTTATGCTCAATTTTACCTGTTTTTGGTCAGACAATTCCTAAAATTAAAGGATTGAGTTTTGTAGGATCAAGTTCGCCCATTTCAGCGCAAGATGTGAAACCAATTATTGAAATGAATGCGAATTGGGTCACCTTGATGCCCTATGGTTTTGTTGGGAATGATGGTAAAGTGGCCTTTAATTCGTCGTGGCAATGGTGGGGAGAAAAAAATGAAGGAATAAGAAAAACCATTGAATTGTGTCAAGCTTCCAACTTAAAAATAATGCTTAAACCTCAAATATGGATGCTGAACGCCTACACCGGGGATTATAAATTAGACAGTGAAAAAAAATGGGTCAATTTTGAGAATTCATACCGCGATTTTATCCTTAATTTTTTGGATATCGCTGTAGAAAAAAAGCTTGAGATGTTTTGTATCGGCACCGAATGGCGTGAGTTTATTGAAGCAAGACCAGATTTTTGGAAAAAATTGATTCAAACCATTAAATTGAAATATACAGGTGATTTAATTTACGCCGCGAACTGGGATGATTATGAGGCCGTACCTTTTTGGTCGGAGTTAGATTACGTGGGAGTTAATGGCTATTTTCCATTAACGTATGACAGCGATCCTAAATTGGCAGATTTGGTGATGGGTTGGCAAGTTCACAGTAAAAAGTTAAAATCATTCTCTACAAAAACTAAGAAAAAAATAATTTTTACAGAAATAGGCTATCGAAGTATTTTGGGAGCAGCTAAGCGACCGTGGGAACATGGAACCAAAGGAAAATATGCACCTGGTGCCCAAGACAGGGCATTTCAAGCATTATTTAGTGTAGTTTGGAAAGAAACTTGGTTAGAAGGGATGTTTATTTGGAAATGGTACCACGATCACACCAAACAAGGGGGTATAGATGACCTTGACTTTACTCCACAAAATAAACCTGCCGCGGAAACGATCAAATCGTATTGGGTTAAATAAAATATGTTTTGATGCTATTCACTTTTTAGTGTTGGTGATTAATTGTTTTTGGTTTTGAATCTTCTCCATCAACAAGTAAATTTGTTTTTAACAAAAAATTATGTCAAAAGAATTTATACTTATTATCCTTGCCGCGTATTTCTTAATGCTCATAGTTGTCTCTTTTTTGACCAGCAGCAAGGCTGACAACGACACCTTTTTTACCGGAAATAGAAACAATAAATGGTACGTTGTGTCCTTTGGAATGATTGGGGCATCACTTTCAGGCGTGACTTTTATTTCTATTCCTGGTGCGGTGGCTACCTCGCAATTCAGTTATTTGCAAATTGCGATGGGTTATTTGGCGGGCTATGCCGTCGTAGCATTTGTGCTTTTACCACTTTATTATCGGCTTAATTTGGTTTCGATTTACGGGTATTTAAACCAACGGTTTGGGATAGTAACCTACAAAATGGGTGCTGCTTTTTTTATTGTTTCACGAATTATCGGTTCTGCTTTACGAATGTACCTTGTGGTGCTTGTCCTACAAACCTTTGTGTTTGACGAGATGAATGTGCCTTTTGAGGTTACGATAGGGCTGAGTATTTTATTGATTTGGCTTTACACGTTTAAAGGTGGAATTAAAACCATCATCTGGACAGATGTTTTGCAAACCCTCTTTATGCTGGTGTCACTCGGCTTGAGTATTTATTTAATTGTAGATGATTTAGGACTAACATTTGGTGATGTGTTCAGTGAAATGAAAGAATCAGGTACGAGTCAAATTTTTAAAACAGATGATCCAAATGCTGGGAATTATTGGATAAAGGGCCTTCTAGGTGGTATGTTTATAACGCTTGGAATGACAGGGGTTGACCAAGATATGATGCAGAAAAATTTGACGTGTAAAAATGAAAAGGAGGCTAAAAAGAACATGTTGTCCTTTTCTTTAGTTTTATTTTTTATTAACGTGCTTTTTGTGGTGTTAGGTGGGATTCTTTATTTATATATTGATGCAAATCCAGATGTTGCAACATTATGGCATGAGTTCGATCATGAGGGTAAACCAGAAGGAGATTTGTTATTTGCCACAATAGCCATTAAAGGTACCTTAGGAATTGCTTTAGGGATTTTCTTTCTTTTAGGTTTGATAGCTGCGGCATATAGCAGTGCAGATTCTGCCTTAGCAGCTCTTACCACCTCGTTAGCGATTGATTTTTTGAATATAGAAAAAGATGAAAAAAGAGTGCAAGAACGAAAACGTAAATTAGCACATTTAATCATGTCGCTTGCGCTTTTTCTGACGGTATTGATTTTTAAATATGTCAAAAATGAGAATGTCGTGGATGAATTACTTAAAGCGGCAAACTACACCTATGGACCTTTGTTAGGATTATTTATGTTTGGTATAATATCCAAACGAAAAGTTCATGATTACATTCCTGTTTTTATTTGTATTTTAATCCCTTTGATTTTATATTTTATTAATAAATATTCAACTCAATTATTCCATGGTTATATATTTGGATCTGAATTATTAGGAATTATTGCTTTGTTAGTTTTTGTATTTCTTTGGATTTTTTCGACAAAAAATGTAAGTAATAAAGAAATAAATTGACAAATTTGTAAGATAAAAGTTTTGAAGAAGGTTTTTTGTTTTAAATAAGAGACATTTTGACAGGGTTTACGAATTGGTATCGCTTTTGCCCTACCAGGTTTAATTAAAGAAATGTAATATTAAAGATTATGGCTTTAGAAATAACAGAAGCAAATTACGAAGAATTAGTAGGAAATTCGTCACTTCCAGTAGTACTTGATTTTTGGGCAGCTTGGTGTGGTCCTTGTAAAATGGTTGGTCCTTTGATTGAAGAGATGCACAATGAATACGCGGGTAAAGCAGTGATTGGAAAGGTTGATGTGGATGCAAATCCGGAAATTTCAAGACGTTTTGGAATTAGAAACATTCCTACCATCGTTTTCTTAAAAGGTGGTGAATTGGTCGATAAATCAGTTGGAGCTGTGCCTAAAGGGCAATTAACGAGTAAATTAGACGCTATTTTATAAGCTATTTTTTGTACGAAAATAAAAAGAGGGTGTCCGAAAAATCGTGACACCTTTTTTTTCGTCTTGTTACTGGTAAATGGGTTTTTGGAAGAAATAATTAGAAAGACAATCGGAATTCTAAGGATGCAAAAACGATTTACAAGTTCGCAACTAATTCAATTTTTAAAAAATCGATTCTTTGTTAGTGCGATTAGGGATATTTCTATAAAAAATCTTTTTGATCTAAATCTTTGAATGTTTTGATTCCAAATAAAAAACTTCCAAATACGATGCTTTTTTTGTAAAACCCAGTGGTAATTTTAACTCGAACATGTTTTTTCTCAGCTTTCCTTTTTTTGAGGAACTTGGATAGATTTTTATAATAGGCCATGTGCGCATTAAAAACGGCTCCGAAATGTTTAAACTGAAATTTTAACAAGAAAAGTGTCGCCGCAATTCCATCTAACACCAAGCGCTTAAAGAGTTTGAAGAACAAAATTCCCTCGTAATTTTTAGTCACCATAAATAAGCTGTTCCTAAAATTGAGGTAAGTTTTTTTAGGATTTTGATAATTTAAGGTGCCTCCGCCAACATGATAAATGAGGGAATTTGGACAATAATAAATTTTGTGGCCACGACTTTTTAATCGCCAGCATAAATCGATTTCTTCCATGTGCGCAAAAAAATCTTCATCTAATCCTCCCACTGAATGGTAGGCTTCTGAACGAATAAAAAGACATGCTCCTGTTGCCCAAAAAACTTCTTTGGTTTCATTATATTGCTCCAAATCTTCTTCGGTTAAATCGAAAATCCGGCCTTGGCAAAATGGATAAAAATCTTTGTCTAAAAATCCACCGCCAGCACCAGCATGTTCAAATTTTGTTTTGGAGAGGTAGGAAAGCACTTTTGGCTGCACAGCAACAATATCCTGATTAGATTCCAAAAGTTCAATGCAAGGTTGAAGCCAATTTGGAGTAACCTCGATATCTGAATTTAAAAGTACATAATAGGTGGCCTCTATTTGTTTTAAGGCATCGTTATACCCTTTGGCAAATCCTCCATTTTGTGGATTGACTACCAAATTTACCCTTGGAAATTCTTTTTGTAAAAGATTCACTGAATTGTCAGTGGAAGCATTATCAGCCACATATATTTCAGCACCTTCTGAACAGGCAATTACAGTAGGTAGAAATTGGCTTAAAAAAGCACTACCATTATAATTGAGTATGACGACGGCAATTTTCTTCATTTCTTAAAATCGCCCCTAATATAATAAGTAATGTCGCGATATTGGAAGATTCGATTTTTTTATTGTTTTACATTCCACCTCGGAAAAGGGTGCTGCTTGTACCTCCATATTGCACCGAACCACCGGGATCATCAACTCCTGTGCTAGGCGAGTCGCGTTTGTGTAGAGCACTTTCCCACCTGAAATTTTGTAATTCACCTTGCATGTCTGAATGCAAAAGTTGATAATCGTTGGTTACAAGATCTGTATCATAAAACACAAATCGCACATCTGAACGCTGACCGATGCGATAGTAATGCCAAATTTGGTAAGGATATGCACTCGGTTCACTTGGCCGATCGACAACAGCATTTGGAGCACCATATTGTAAATGCACACGCCCGCGGTCAGATTCCCAGCCATATTTTATTTGTGTACCAAATAATTTTTCAGTGTATTTTACTTGTTGTTTATAATCTAACCATGCGCTGTAGGTATTTGTAGGACTAGTTTCTTGCCAAAACGCATAAAAATATTTCTCCATGTAAGAGGTGTCAGTCGTCTTTAACAGTTTACGGATAATCTCGTATTCGTATCGCTCGCTAATTGGGAGGAGACTTCCAAGGAAATAAGGAATTGAATCGCGTGTAATTGAATTCTTAAAAGTGGGGTCGATAATAATATTTTCAATGGATTTAGTTTCTGCTTGCAACAAATCATTTCGACGTTGAAAAAAGGCTGTTTTTGTAGCAACCGTATCGTTATTTTTGTCGATTATTCGGATGACTAAATTGTACTCGCCAGAAGGTAAGGTTTCGATAGGTAGAAAGGTGATTTGTGGAACGACAGTGGCCGTTGTGGAGCGTTTAAATTTAAAAATATCTGAAACTGGTTTGTTGGTTCTGTAATTTTCAATGGAGCTAGTGATCAGGAATTCTTGATTGGTACCTAACAGTGAATCTGAATTATACACTTCATAATAAAAAGCTATTTTATCAATTGACGGAGGAAAATAATCCGTTAAATAAGGCAATAAGAAGTAGCCATTTCTGACAAAATTATTTTTTGTATCCGTTTCATAGGCGTCTTCGATAAATTCAATGTCTGAAATGGATAAATCCATTTTATCAATTGCTTTTATTTCAATAGTTTGAATCCCGGTAACTACTTCACCTGTTAAAAGATCTTTGATGTTTAACTCATACGTATAGATGCCCGGGGCAAGTGAGTAGCGTTGTACATCATAAAAATCAACCACCACCGAATCAGGCATTAATGGGGAGTCTAATTGATATTTATCTGCAATTATGATGCGATCCTCTTGCGAAAATAATTGGGTAATTTCGACGGACGATTTTAAATTCCCTTTTCCATCGCTTGTAAATTTAAACGTGCCAGCAATGAATTGTAAGGAGGTACTAATCATTGGTCCTTTAGTTGGAACATGAAATAGTTTATAATTAAAATAGACTTGAGGTTTTCCAAATGTGACTGAGACAAATAGAAACATCAAAAATGTAAGCGTAATTTTCATATTTGTTGCTTTAAAATGTTAAGATATGAATTATTACAAAGGTAAGGATAAGAAGTTTTTAAAATCAACTAATTATTGATTTAATGGTGGTTTCTTGTATTTGAAAAAATAATGTGTACAAAAAATGCGGATTATTTGTGCATGAAAAAAATGATATGCACAAAAAAAGTGGTTAAAAAAATGCCTCCTTTCTCAGAGATAAAAAATGTAAAAAAAACAGATAACCCAAACTACCCCTGATTGAAGCGGCAGCTTTTTGAATTTCACCGCGGTGACAAACTTGGCGGTTAACAGTGACCAACGGAAACTGGAAAAACGACTTAGTTTGGCCAAGGTGTAAGAAACAACTAGAGTGAAAAGCAGGAATTGGGAGCCCTTTGCGAAAAGAACATTAATTTTTTAGAATAAAAATAGGGGAGATTTTTAATTATCAGCTTACATTTGAGTTTTTATTAGAAACGATTTTGCATGGAAAATTTCAGGGAGAAACTGATTGAGATTTATCAAAAAACGAATCAATTTGGGGCGTATAATGGCATGGAGTTGACCAAGTTTGAAGTGGATGGGATTGCTTATTCGTTGACAATTAAACCCATGCATTTGGCGACCCCGACCACTGCGCATGGTGGAATTATTGCGGGTTATATGGATGCCGTGTTGGGATTGGCTGCCTTGTACGTTTCGTCTGAAAATGCCTGTTTAGTTTCGACAGTTGAGTTTAAGATTAATTTTATTTCGCCTGTGCGCGTTGGGGATGTTTTGATTGGTGAAGGCCGGGTGATTTCGAAAGGAAAACGGATTATTGTGGCAGAAGGAAAAATTTATCAAGCAGGGTCGGGCGATTTAGTAGCAACTGCAACTGGTACTTTTAATGCCTATCCGTACGAAAAAAGCGGGATGTCTTTTTAAGTTTACTTTAGAACTTTCAGGTAAAGGGACAGCTTGATACGATAAATAATTTTAAATTTGTGATTTAAATAATTTTGATTGATGATCCAAATTTCAGAAAGGGTGAATAACCTTGCAGAATCAGAAACTTTAGCCATGGCTTCGAGAAGCCGCGAACTCATCTTACAAGGCAAAGATATTATTTCTTTGAGTCTTGGTGAGCCCGATTTTAATACACCAGATTTTATTAAAGAGGCCGCCAAACAAGGGATTGATGATAATTTTTCGAAGTACATGCCGGTTCAAGGTTACCTCGATTTGAGAGAGGCAATTTCGGGAAAATTTAAACGCGACAATAATTTAACTTATTCTGCGGCGCAAATTGTGGTATCAACCGGCGCCAAACAAAGTTTGATTAATGTGATTTTGAGTTTGGTGAATCCCGGCGATGAAGTGATTATTCCTGCCCCTTATTGGGTTTCGTATATCGAACAAGTGCGCATGGCTGGTGGAATTCCGGTGGTGATTAAAGCAAGCCTTGAAAGTGATTTTAAAATTACGGGCGCTCAACTAGAAGCTGCCTTAACACCAAAATCTAAATTGATGATTTTTAGCAATCCGTGTAACCCGACGGGATCGGTTTATACTGAAGCTGAATTGGCTGACTTAGCTAAGGTGGTTGCAAAAACGGACAATTTTTATGTGATTGCTGATGAAATTTACGAACACATTGTGTTTGGCGATAAAAACAAAAGTTTTGCCGATTTTCCAGGGGTTTACGATAAGACAATTACGGTGAATGGGGTGTCGAAAGCTTTTGCTATGACAGGTTGGCGAGTTGGTTATATTGGTGCTCCACTTGCAATTGCAAATGCCTGTACTAAAATTCAAGGACAATATACGTCTGGAACAGGATCGATTAGCCAAAGAGCTACTAAAAAAGCAGTAGAGGCTGACCCATCGACGATTCGTTATATGGTGGATGCTTTTGAAAAAAGACGTGATTTGGTGGTTGGTTTATTGCGAGAAATTGATGGACTAAAAACAAATTTGCCAACAGGGGCGTTTTACGTTTTTCCTGATGTTTCTAGTTTTTTTGGAAAATCTGCAAATGGACGTACGGTGAATAATGCCACCGAATTATCGATGTACTTATTAGACGAAGCACTGGTAGCCTTGGTTTCTGGGGAAGCTTTTGGCGATCCTAATTGCATCCGATTGTCCTACGCAACTTCTGAAGATCAATTAAGAAAAGCAATTGCCCGCATTAAAACTGCATTAGAGCTGCTAAAATAATGATTGATTTAAAAAATACCTTTGACGCGTTCAACAGTAAAAAAATTATTATTGTTGGGGATGTGATGATTGATACCTATCTCAATGGTTCAGTATCAAGAATTTCGCCAGAAGCACCTGTTCCAATTGTTCAATTTAAATCGAAAGAACATCGGTTGGGGGGAGCAGCAAATGTGGCTTTAAATATTAAAGCACTTGGTGCAACGCCTTTTATTTGTTCGGTGATTGGTGATGATGAAGATGGGAAATTATTTCATTCCTTACTGTTAGACAGTGCGCTTTCTGCCCAAGGAATTGTGGTGGATGCCGAACGAATGACAACTGTTAAAACACGGGTGATTGGAAATAATCAGCAATTGTTACGAATAGATAGTGAGCGCACCAATCCAATTTTAACGGCCACACAAAATGAGCTCATTCAACGAATTCAAACCATTGCCTTAACAGAAAAGGTAGATGCGATTATTTTTGAAGATTATAATAAAGGGGTATTGACAGAAAATGTGATTCGTACATTGATTGATTTTGCGAATGAACATGAAATTATTACCACTGTCGACCCGAAAAAGGAGAACTTTTTTGCCTATTATAATGTTACCTTATTTAAACCTAATTTAAAAGAGTTAAAAGAAGGGGTGGGATTGAATTTTGAAATGAATGATCGAAGTGCATTTTTAGATGCGGTTGCCATTTTGAAAGAACGATTAAATCCAACATTTACCTTTATAACACTTTCTGAATTAGGTGTGTACATGAATGAGGGAGAAGAAAATCACTTTATACCTGCACATTTGCGGGTTATAGCTGATGTTTCAGGCGCGGGAGATACGGTAATAAGCGTGGCAACCTTATGTTTAACGTGTGGATTGTCTGCTAAACTGGTGGCGGAAATTGCAAATTTGGCTGGCGGATTAGTCTGTGAGAAAATTGGTGTTATTTCTGTTGATAAAGAGCAGTTAATGAGTGAAGTGCTAGGACTATAAACAATTTTTTAATTCATCTATTTTGGGTACAAAAGTAAAGCCATATAACAACGCAAACACCAGTAAAAAGGAAGAGGTTGAGGAAATGTTTGACAATATTTCTGGAAAGTATGATTTTTTGAATCATTTTTTATCGCTAGGTATTGATAAGATTTGGCGAAAAAAAGCCATCCGCATTTTGCAAAAATACCAGCCAAAAGTGATTATGGATATGGCGACAGGAACGGGTGATTTTGCCATTGCGGCATTAAAACTTAATCCTACACGCATTGTTGGCGTCGATTTATCGAATGGGATGTTGGAAGTTGGGAGAAAAAAAATGATCAAAAGGAAAGTTAGTCATTTGATTGAAATGGTGCAGGGTGATTCAGAAAAGTTGGATTTTGAAAATGAAACTTTTGACGCTTTTACTGTTGGCTTTGGTGTGAGAAATTTTCAAAATTTAGATGCAGGTCTTGGGGAGTTATTACGTGTCCTAAAACCCAAAGGGGTTGGTTTGATTTTAGAATTTTCGAAACCGAAAAAATTTCCTGTAAAACAGTACTTTAAATTTCATTCCAAGTTTATTATTCCTACTATTGGTCGAATGGTATCAAAGGATAAAGCTGCCTATACCTATCTGCCTGAATCGGTCGAAGCCTTTCCAGAAGGACAACGATTTATTGATATTATGACAGATGTTGGATTCAAAAATGTGCAATCTAAAATTGTTGGGGGTGGAATTGCAACCATTTATTACGGATTTAAATAAGGAACAAAGGCTTGTTTGTGCAGAAGGATCGAAATAAGGAAATGAGGTTGATGAAAGTGGGATACAAAATAAATTGGATGAAAGGACGTTTATTGACTATGCACAACCTTGTTAAAATATTATTTCTGATGTTTCTTTGTCTGCAAGTTCAGTTGAATTATGCGCAACGTTCCGGAAAAAATTACCCAAGTTTTGAGCATCGGAAATTTCATTTTGGAACTGCCTTGGGTGGTACAAGTACGCGCTACAGATATCAACTTAAGACTGATTTTGCAAGTAGCGATTCAATTTTTCAAATATCAGTGAATCCTGGTCCTGGTTTTGCTATTCATTTACCCCTAGTTTCATGGAATATCAACCCGGTCATTCATTTAAGAACGATTCCATCCTTGACTTTTCACGACACGGAATTTTCTTATTCGTACCGAAAAAATGGGTTAAAAAAAACAAAATCAACACGAACTCAACCAACCTTATTGAATTTTCCACTTTTATTAAAATTGAATACCAAACGGTTGAATAATTTTGCGGCGTATGCGTTGGGTGGTTTTTCTTATAGTTATGATTTGGCCAGTCAGGAAGATGTGGATCAATCCCTTGGAGATCCGATTATTAAATTGAAAAAACATGATTATGCCTACCATGTGGGGGGTGGATTCGATTTTTTTCTGGAGTACTTTAAATTTGGAATTGAAATTAAATTGACCAACGGAATCAGAAATTTGTTAATTCAAGATGATACATTTTTTACCTCACCACTTGAAAGTTTAAAATCTCAAGTTTGGTGGTTTTCAATTACTTTTGAAGGGTAAGATGTGCCAACTAATCTACTTATATACCTTGTAATTTTCGAATGATTAAAACGGTCGACCTCAGAGTAGCTTCAAAATTCATTCACAATGAGGATTATATCAATGCGTTAATCGTTAACGAATTAAATCTTAGAATTGAGGATATTTCGCATATCGAATTGGTCAAAAGATCAATTGATGCACGTAAAAACCCGATTAAATATAATTTACGATTTGAGGTTTATGTGGATGAAAAATTTACGCCCATAACTTCTTATTTTCAAGCTCAAAATGTATCCAACGGTAAACAAGTTGGGATCATAGGCTCAGGCCCCGCCGGTTTATTTGCAGCTTTAACAGCAATTGAACACGGACTTAAACCAATTGTATTTGAGCGCGGAAAAGATGTGCGCACCCGTCGCAGAGATTTGGCGCGGATTCATAAAGAGCATTTGGTAGATGAAGATTCAAATTACTGTTTTGGAGAAGGTGGAGCAGGAACGTATTCGGATGGGAAATTATACACCCGCTCGAAAAAAAGAGGAAATTTGCAACGAGTGCTTGAGTGGTTTGTTCATTTTGGTGCAGATAAAAGTATTCTAGTGGATGCGCATCCACACATTGGAACCAATAAATTGCCCAAAATAATTCAAGCCATGCGCGAGGAAATTATTCGATGTGGGGGAGAAGTTCGTTTTAATGAAAAACTGACCGATTTGATCGTTGAGAATGCTGCGATTAAATCGATTTGCATTAATGGCGAGCACTGGCACCAGTTTGATCATGTAATTTTGGCAACGGGACATTCGGCGCGCGATATTTTTGAATTATTGCATGCCAAAAACATCAAACTAGAAGCAAAACCATTTGCCATTGGCGTAAGAATCGAACATCCACAAGATTTAATTGATTCGATTCAATATCACGGCGAATTAAGTGGAGATGATTTGCCGCCGGCCTCCTATTCGTTAGTTGCCCAAGTAGACGGCATGGGCGTTTATTCGTTTTGTATGTGTCCAGGGGGAATTGTTGCCCCCTGTGCAACAGCTCAAAATGAAGTGGTTACTAATGGTTGGTCGCCCTCTAAAAGAAATAATCCGTATGCCAATTCAGGGATTGTTGTTCAGGTAGATCCTTCAGATTTACCGAATTATTCGCCAAATGATCCATTTGTAGGATTGAATTTTCAAAAAGAAGTTGAAAAGCGGTGTTGGGAATCGGGGGGAAAAACTCAAGCGGTTCCTGCCCAACGTTTGATTGATTTTATTGAAGGTCGTGTTTCTAAGAATTTACCTGAAACTTCGTATCAACCTGGGTTGGTTTCGGCCGATTTAAATAAAGTATTGCCAGATCTGATAGCCAAACGACTCAAAAAAGCGTTTGTCGAATTTGGCAAAAAGATGAAAGGATTTTTAACAAATGTGGCTGTCTTGCACGCCCCTGAATCAAGAACATCGAGTCCAGTTAAAATTCCTCGAAATGACGAAACATTGCAACATGTGGAGGTGAGTGGACTTTATCCAGCAGGCGAAGGTGCGGGGTATGCGGGGGGAATTATTTCAGCAGCCATTGACGGGATGCGATGTATTGAAATGATTAACAATGAAGTAAACCAAAGTAATTCAGAAGTTCAAAATAACAGCTAACTGATTTCTGTCATTTTTTGATTGAATGGTATTCCTTAATTTGTCCATCAAATTCTGGCAATATGGCATTTAATAGTAAAGATCATTCTAATATTGGAGAAATTAGGCCGAGATTTAGGCTGATCACAACTTGTGAACCAGCAGAGGTGGTTGAGCGATTAGAAAAGATTACGCAATCCGACGACACTGTTTTAGGAAGAAAAATCTATGACGTTTTTTATTTAGACATTCCAATTCAAAACAGGCATTATTGGTCGCCTGAATTAAGAGTTTCAATCGAAAAAAATGAATACCTCGAAGGCACTTATTTATACTGTGTGGTTGGGCCTCGTCACAGCGTTTGGTTACTTTTTGTTTTTATCTATAGCTTTTTGGGAATGGTAACGATGTTTGGCGGCCTTTATGGTTTGGCGCAATGGGATTTGGGTAAGCCAACCCTTTGGATTTGGTGTTTGCCATTTATGTTAATGGTGATACTTGGCGTTTATGTCACTGCCAAAACTGGACAAAAGAAAGGAAGGGATCAAATGCTACACTTGGTGAGTGTCCTCTATCACGCCTTAGGTGAGAGTATTTTGGTGAGGAAATAATGGTTTAAACTAAAAAAGCCATCTCAGTTGCCCCTAATTCAACAAGGATATTGTCTTTTAAGGTAGTAGAAATGGCTGTTCCTACAAAATCTGCTTGTACAGGAAATCTACGGTGGGTGCGATTGAGCAAAGTTGCTACTTTTAATACCTTTAAATCATTGCTCAAAATACGTCGAACGGCATAAAGCATTGTGCGACCAGAATTAATGACATCATCAACGATAATTACAGTGCCCCCTGTCAATTCTTGATCTTCGATTGTCAGAATAATTTCGCTCGACATTGGGTTGTCTTTGTCAATGGTGACTTCAAAAAGACGCATTTTTTGGGTGGAAATCTCCGCTAATTTTTCTGCAATACGTTTCGCCAATAAAATTCCATTTCCAGAAATTCCGCAGATAAAAATCTCAGGCTCTTCAAATGTATTTTCAAGAATTTCATACGAAATTCGTTCAATTTTTTGTTTGATTTGCGCTTGATTTAAAACAATTGACTTTTCTTTCATGATTTTTTTGTTAGACAACTTTGAAGTATTATTCCGTATTCAAAGATATAAATTCTTTGACATCTTATTCAAAATTGCTAAAAAAATGGAGGTAAATTAGGTTGATATAAATGGAATCTAATTAATCGGTGAACATGTGAATAAGATTAAGTTTTTGTTGATGAAATTCCAGATTATTCTCCGTAATTTTGGCCAAAATTTAATTGAAAAATCAAATTATGCCAAAGGACAGCAGCATCAAATCCATCTTAATTATCGGTAGTGGACCAATCGTAATAGGTCAAGCATGTGAATTTGATTATTCTGGTTCTCAAGCCGCTCGATCGCTAAGAGAAGAAGGAATTGAAGTGATTTTAATTAACAGTAATCCCGCGACAATTATGACGGATCCTGTTATGGCAGATCACATTTATTTGTTGCCTTTGGAGGTGGCTTCGATTGTTAAAATTTTAGAAAATCATAAAATAGATGCTGTTTTGCCAACAATGGGTGGACAAACAGCATTGAATTTAGCAATTAAATGCGGGGATCAGGGAGTTTGGGATCGTTTTGGAGTAAAAATTATTGGGGTAGATATTGAGGCGATTGAAATCACTGAAGACCGGGAGAAATTTCGTTTGTTGATGGAAAAAATTGGTATTCCAATGGCACCTCAATCAACCGCTAAGTCATTTTTAGAAGGTAAAAAAATTGCGCAAGAATATGGGTTTCCTCTCTGTATTCGAGCTTCTTACACTTTAGGTGGTACGGGAGCTGCAATTGTCTATGAAGAAGAAGAATTTGATAAATTATTGACTAGAGGACTTCATTTGTCGCCAATTCATGAGGTTATGATTGACAAGGCTTTGATGGGCTGGAAAGAGTACGAATTGGAATTGTTAAGAGATGCAAACGACAATGTCGTCATTATTTGTTCGATTGAAAATTTTGATCCGCTTGGAATCCACACGGGTGATTCCATTACGGTTGCACCTGCAATGACCCTCTCTGATACCACCTTTCAGCGAATGCGCGACATGGCCATCAAAATGATGCGTTCCATCGGGAATTTTGCTGGTGGATGTAATGTTCAATTTGCAGTGAGTCCGGATGAAAAAGAAGATATAATTGCGATTGAAATTAACCCGCGGGTTTCTCGATCTTCAGCATTAGCATCAAAAGCAACTGGTTATCCGATTGCAAAAATCGCATCAAAATTGGCGATTGGGTATCATTTGGATGAATTGAAAAATCAAATTACTAAAACAACATCGGCTTTATTTGAGCCAACATTGGATTATGTGATTGTAAAAATACCACGCTGGAATTTCTCTAAATTTGCTGGCGCTGACACTCGCTTAGGGCTTCAAATGAAATCAGTAGGTGAGGTGATGGCGATTGGTCGCAGTTTTCAAGAAGCCTTGCAAAAAGCCTGTCAATCGCTCGAAATTGGACGAAACGGTTTGGGTGCTGATGGACGTGAATTAACGGATCAAAATCGAATTTTAAAAAGTTTGGAATCGCCAAGTTGGGACCGTTTATTTCACATTTACGATGCCATGAAATTAGGAATTCCATTCAAAACTATTCAAGAAAAAACAAAAATTGACAAGTGGTTTTTACGCCAAATTGAAGAATTGGTTTTACTCGAAAAACAAATACAAAATTTCACTATCCAAACAATTAATTACGATCTTTTATTTGATGCAAAACAAAAAGGTTATGCGGATCGTCAAATTGCACACTTGTTAAAATGTCTAGAATCGGAAGTTTTCACCAAGCGAAGTGAAATGGGCATTAACAGGGTGTATAAATTGGTAGATACGTGCGCGGCTGAATTTGCTGCTCAAACGCCTTATTATTATTCAACTTTCGAGCAAGAAAATGAATCGGTGGTGACCGATAAGAAAAAAATTGTTGTCCTTGGTTCTGGTCCGAATAGAATTGGACAAGGAATCGAATTTGATTATTCATGTGTTCATGGGGTTTTAGCGGCCCAAGAATGTGGCTATGAGACCATCATGATCAACTGCAATCCTGAAACAGTTTCTACTGATTTTGATACAGCAGATAAATTATATTTCGAGCCTGTTTTTTGGGAGCATATTTATGACATTATCCTTCACGAAAAACCTGTTGGCGTCATCGTTCAATTGGGTGGACAGACAGCCCTTAAATTAGCCGCTAAATTGGAGCGTTACGGAATCCGAATTATGGGCACTTCCTACGATGCGCTTGATCTTGCCGAAGATCGTGGTCGTTTTTCTAATCTTTTGAAAGAATTAGACATTCCTTATCCAGAATTTGGAGTGGTAGAAAGTGCTGAACAAGCGCTAGAATTGTCCGATATTCTTGGTTTCCCATTGCTTGTTCGCCCTTCGTATGTATTAGGCGGACAAAAAATGAAAATTGTGATCAATAAATCGGATTTGGAACATCATGTGGTTGATATTTTGAACGAATTACCAGATAACCAAATTTTATTGGATCACTTTTTAGGAGGTGCAATTGAAGCCGAAGCAGATGCTATTTCAGATGGTGAAAATGTGTATATCATCGGAATTATGCAGCACATTGAACCTGCGGGAATTCATTCTGGCGATTCTTTTGCGGTGCTTCCTCCCTACAATTTGGGGGCATTGGTAATGCAACAAGTAGAAGAGATCACCCATAAAATTGCGATCGCCTTGCGAACAGTTGGTTTAATCAACATTCAATTTGCGATTAAAGACGATAAAGTGTATGTGATTGAGGCGAATCCACGTGCGTCTAGAACAGTGCCTTTTATCGCAAAAGCTTACCAAGAACCTTATGTGAATTATGCGACAAAGGTAATGTTGGGAGTAAATAAGGTGACTGATTTCAAGTTTAATCCTGTCAAGGTGGGATACGCGATTAAAGTTCCTGTGTTTTCGTTTGATAAATTTCCAAATGTTAACAAAGAATTGGGACCTGAAATGAAATCAACTGGTGAGGCGATTCGTTTTATTGCCGATTTAAAAGATCCATATTTTCAAGAAATTTACAGCGAACGTAATTTATACTTGAGTAAATAATGGTGTTGCTAAGTATAACAGGTGTCGTCAGGACAATCTTTATTATTATTGGTGTAATTTTCTTTTTGCGCTTTTTAGGGCGTTTGATGATTTCCAAAAGAGCCATGGACGAAGAACGAAGAATATTACGTCAACAGCGGGAATCAGAACGAGAAATTCAACAAGCTCGTGCAAATTACGGTAAACGAACCATCTCAAAAGTTGATGAAAGTCAATACAATCAAGACGATTTTGTCGATTTTGAAGAAGTTGAAGACAATAAATAGCGGTTAAAAACTTGTTAAAGATACTTAATTTATTTCGCTTCATTCAACTAGTTTTTAATAAAAAAGGCTATTTTTATCCCACATTTAGAGAAAGATATTGCAGATATTCTAAAAACAATTTACACTAAGAAATTATAATTCCATGAATTTGAAAAATCGAATCCTGAAAAAATCAAACCTTTGGCATGTAGGTGCGCTGCTTTTATTTGTAGTTCTTTCATGTATTTATTTTGCACCTGCACTTGATGGTTACGCATTAAAACAACCCGATATTGTCAATCACGTTGGGATGTCAAGCGAAGTAGCTGATTACCGAAATAATAGTGATGAGCAAGTTCAATGGACGAATTCAATGTTTTCAGGAATGCCTTCCACTCAAATCTCGATGATTTATGATGGAACTTGGTTGTCAAGGGGTTTAAATAAATTGTTTCAATTAGGATTACCATCGCCGATATTTTATTTATTTATTTATTTCCTAGGTTTTTACGTCTTGGCGTTGAGTTTACGGATTAAGCCTTTAATTGCAATAGTTGGATCGTTAGCTTTTGGGTTTTCGTCTTATTTTATTATCATTTTAGAAGCGGGTCACAATTCCAAAGCCGGGGCGATTGGTTTCGCAACGCTTATGGTTGCTGGATTTATAATGGCCTATCGATTTAAAAATTGGATTCTTGGTGTAGCACTTTCTTCGCTGTTTATGACCGTCGAATTGGCAGCAAATCACGTTCAAATTACCTATTACATGGCATTTGTCCTTTTTTTATTGGGCATTATCGAGTTAGTAAAACATGCAAAAGAAAATAAATTGCCGAAATTTTTAAAAGTAACAGCACTTTTGGTGGTGGGATATGGTTTTGCTGTGATGGCGAATTATGGTAATTTATTCGGTACGCTCGATTATTCAAAACAAACCATTCGTGGAGGTTCCGAGTTAACTATTAATCCACTTGGTGAATCGACAGAAGCGAACAAGACCGAAGGACTTGATAGAGATTACGTAACCAACTGGAGTTATGGACATGGTGAAACTTTTTCATTTTTTGTCCCGAATTTTAAAGGAGGAGAAACGGGATCGATTGGAAGTAATGAAGAGAATAAAGATATCGTAAGAGAAGTTGATCGAATGTATCAACAAGGGGTTGACCAAAGCAATCAATATTGGGGAGATCAGCCATTTACATCCGGACCTGTTTATATCGGCATCATCGTTTTATTTTTAGCATTTTTAGGCTTAGTGTATGTAAAAGATAAAATTAAATGGGCCTTGTTGTCTGTCACTTTACTGACCATCATGTTAAGTTGGGGTAAAAATTACGTTTCAGCGATGGTTTTATTGCCCATCCTGTTGTACAATGTCAATATCTTTTTAGATAATAAAAAACAATTAATTTTTTCAGGAGTCAACACCTTGATTTTGTTTTTCGCAATGGCGAAAGGTGAGCTATTTATAGCGACAAGTTTGACAGATTTTTTCCTTGATTTTGTTCCAGGATACGACAAATTAAGAGCTGTGACAATTATTTTAGTGGTTGCAGAAATGTGTATCCCACTCATCGGAATTATGTTTCTCCAAAAACTTTTTGTGTCGCGAAAAGAAATTGCGACAAACTTGACAGGCTTTATTGTGATTACAGCAGTTTTCGGTTTGTTTTTCATCTCAATGTTGATGATGCCAACTACTTTTAATACGTTTTTGGCAATGCAAGAAACTGAAATGCTAGCTTCTGTAACGGATCCTGTTCAACAAGGCCAATATGCTGCTTTCTTTGACGAACTTGAAAAGGCAAGAATTGCTATTTTTAGAAAAGATGTTTTACGGTCTTTTGGATTTTTGTTTTTAGGAGCAGGTTTAGTATTTACTTATATCCGTTTTGGCTTTTCACAATTGATTTTAGGAATTGGTTTGGGTTTGTTAATTTTAATGGATTTAATGTCAGTGGCTAAGCGTTATGTAAACAATCAAGAAGATGGTGGAAGATATGCACAATGGGTTGAACGTTTCGAAATGAGATATCCATATGCAGCTGGCTTGGGTGAAGCAAAAATTCTTGAATTTGAAACCCAAGCAAATCCATCAATAAAAACTTCGATTGATTCTGCATTGACAAGTTTAAATAAGGAAATAGATGCGGAGGGAGATATTAGTGCACGCGAAATAAAAATGCGAACGGATTACCTAACTTATCGAATTCTAAACAGACATACTAATTTTAGAGTGTATGAAGAAGGTAATCCTTACAACAGTTCTTATGCCTCATATTTCAATAAATCATTAGGAGGATACCATGGAGCTAAACTTTCGATCTATCAAAATTTAATTGATTTTCATTTATCAAAAGGAAATCCTTCCGTAGTTAATATGCTAAATACTAAGTATTTCATTCGGCCAGTAAGGGATAATTTTGGTATAATTGTCAATTCAGATTTAACTCAGGTCAATCCAAATGCTATGGGGAATGCTTGGTTTTCGAAAGAAATTAAAACGGTTAAAAATGCAGATGAAGAAATCTTAGCCTTAGAATCATATAACCGAACCTTGTTGAAAAACAAAGGGTTAGCGCAAGTAACTGTTGATGGGAAATTAGTGACAGAAACAGCCAATTTAAAGGGAACAGAAGCGATTGCAGTGTCTTTACCAGGAATGAAAGAGCCTATGCCAATCTCGCAAATTCCTTATGGTGCATTAACAGCTCAACCGCTTGCCTTAGTGGCGGATTCGGCAGGGTTAAATTGGATTTACGATGCTGCACCAGATTCAATGTTCTCAAAAATCTTTAGTCTTGAAAAGGCTGGAATTGGAGGATGGGATCCAGCAGCAACTACCATTGTGGATGAACGATTTGCGGCTAATGTTTCTCAAAAATCATACTCAGGTCAAGGGAAAATTGAAATGACGAGTTATCATCCAGATCGGATGGAATATACTTCTTCTTCTTCTGAAAAACAATTGGCTGTATTTTCTGAAATTTATTACGCAGATGCGTGGAAAGCGTATGTTGATGATGTTGAGGTTCCAATTTCTAAAGTAAATTATGTTTTAAGAGCAATTGAAGTTCCTGCTGGTGATCATAAAATTCGTTTTGAGTTTAAAATGAAATCAGCAGAATCGGCAAAAATGTTTGGCAATATTGGATCCGTTGCAATTCTTTTACTCTTAGTATTCGGAATTTTTATCGAATCAAAACGAAAAGAGAACGAAGCCGAAGATTTTCAGGCGGCAAAGGATGCAAATGACGAGTAAAAAAAAGGTTTTAATCATCACGTATTACTGGCCTCCAAGTGGCGGTTCAGGTGTGCAGCGATGGGTTAAATTTGTTAAATACCTTGACAGACTTGGTTGGGAACCGATCATTTATACGCCGGAAAATCCTGAATATCCTTCGCTTGACGATTCAATGTTAAAGGATTTACCAGCGAATCTCACCGTATTAAAACAGAAAATTTGGGAGCCTTTTGATCTTTATAAGCGTTTCACTCGGAAAAAAAAGGGCGAGAGATTGGATGCTGGATTTTTATCAGAAGATGGTGGAAAAGAGAAATGGTCTCAGAAATTGTCGGTTTGGATTCGTGGTAATTTTTTTATTCCTGACGCGCGCAAATTTTGGATTAAACCATCGATTCGGTTCTTGGATGATTACCTCAAAAAAAATCCGGTTGATTACCTCGTTTCAACAGGGCCTCCTCATAGTATGCATTTAATTGCGAAAGCATTAAAAAGAAAACACACCCTAAAATGGATTGCAGATTTCAGAGATCCGTGGACAAATATTGATTTTTATAAGGATTTGAGATTGACAAAATGGGCTGATAAAAAACACCGTCGATTAGAAAAAAGTGTGCTCACTCAGGCCGATGTTTGTATCACTATCGGAAATACCATGAAACTTGAGTTCGAAGAATTGGGTGGAAAAAAAGTAAAAGTGATTACAAACGGTTTTGACGAAGAGGATTTACCGATTATTGAAGTTGCGAAAGATGAATTGTTTAGTATTGCACATATCGGCGTGCTTAATCCTTCTAGAAACCCTTATATTCTTTGGAAAGCTTTGTCAGAATTAGTTGAAGAAAATGAAGATTTCGCCAAACGACTTCAACTCAAATTAGTGGGAAAAGTTGATTTTAGTGTCAAAGAAGACTTGCGCAAACTTAACCTAATTCCTTATTTGAATTACATCCCCTATTTGAATCATGACGAAGCTATTTTAGAACAGAAAAAATCACATCTACTTTTATTATTAGTGAACAACACCCCTAATTCCAAAGGGATTTTAACAGGAAAATTATTTGAATATCTCAGTGTTAAAACCCCAATTTTAGGAATCGGTCCAATGGATGGTGATGCAGCAATCGTTTTAAATGAATCGAAGGCCGGTAAAATGGTTGATTACGATGATTTAGCGGGAATGAAAAAGTACTTGCTAGATCAATGTTTTAATGCCGAAGCACTTCCAGAAACAGATATTTTTAAGTATTCAAGACGAGAATTGACCAACCAACTGGTTAAAATTATGGAAGAAGCTTAAATAGAAACTCAAGCTTATTTTTTCTTCTTTTCTTTCTTCTTTTTATCCTTTTTTTTCTTCTTCCCTTCTTCCTCAGCTGCTCCGCCTTTTTCTTCAGGATCCACAGGAATTTCAGCGCCAGCTTTTTCAGCTTCTTTCGCCAATCTAATTTGTTCTATTCGTTCAGGAGACATCACTTCGCCACCATATTCATCATAGTACATCTCATACACTAAAACACCCTTTTTGTAGGTCGCTTTATATTTAATGGTGTTTTTTTCGTTGTCATAATACTCTTCAAATTCACCATCGCGCAAGTCTTTTTTGTAATTCTCAACTGTCCAACGTTTTCCTGACGAGTACATTCGTTTAAATGTACCTTCTCGTGAACCTGCCACGTGGTTTTCGGTGTAAAAAAGATTTCCGTTTTTATAATAATAAGAAGATGGGCCATTTTTTTTGCCCATGACATACAATTGTTCAGACTCTACTTTTCCATCTTCAAAATAGGTAATGTATTTTCCATCCCATTTGCCATTTTTATAGTCGATTTCTTTTTTCAGCGTATGATTTTTGTAATATTCTTGTTTTTTGCCATGTAAAGCATTGTTCTTATACACTTCAATTTTTTGGATGGTCGAATCTGGAAAATAATAACGGTGCTCTCCTTCAGCCAAGCCCATTACGTAATTTTTTTCCCATTTTAGAGTCCCATTTTCACGGTAAAATTTCCACGTCCCATCTTCTTTCCCTTGTCCGAGCAAATCATGGCTCGCAATTACATAAATTTTTCCGTTGTCATAATAGGTTGTATCAATCCCAACTAATCTACCATTTAAATAATCTAGGTGCATTTTTAAATTGCCATTATCATAACAAACTTTGCACTCGCCTGTAAACGGTTTGCCAGAATTCTTATGGTAAATTATTTCTTCATCTTTTCCGTTGACATTTACATCTTCTGAATAAACATAACCACTGCAATCTTGTACCATCATTAAATCACGGCATTTCGGAGCGGCTGTTTTTGGAGCAGCTGCATTTTGATTGATTGGTTCTCCAAGCTGAGCAAATACAGCCGTTGATGAGATTATGAAAGCGAAAAAAAGTTTTATTTTCATTTTATCTTCAATTTTTAACTAAAGATAGGCAATTATAGTGCCTTCTGAGAAATTAAAATAGATAAAATTATAAAAAAAAGCTCTTTTTAATGTGAATTTTTAAATTCGTCGCGTAGGATTAAATGTTTTTCAAGTATTGTCCTCATTTTTGATGGGATTTCTATAGTGTTTTGCTGATGATAGTCGAAACAAACGACAGTTGATTCACCAAAAGCTTTTAAATAATCTTTAACATCCTTTACTTCGTAAAACAATGAAAAACTTGAGGAACCTATTCGATTACACGTCACTTGCACGCGAATTTTATCTTCAATAAAAATAGGTGCTTCGTATTGGATAGTATTTTTTTTGATAATGAGTCCCTCTTTTTTCCAGTCCCAATCTTCACCTAAGTCGGCAAGAAAAAAGCCTATTCGGGCAGATTCAAAATAATTTAAATACGCAGCGTTGTGAACATGACCACCCATGTCAAAATCACTAAACCTTAATTGAATAGGGGTTGATATCATTTGTCTAATTTTTCGAATACCGAATTATTACTTTTAAATTCAGGTACAATATCTTTCATTTTTTGCACAATTGCATTATTGTTTTGACCTTCAAAAAGTTCTGTTAAAGATAAGATACTTTGCGCAATTTCTTCGAAATCATAATCTCGTACAGAGGCAATTAGAATTTGAGGATGATGCGTTGTTTGCGTGTTTTCCTCATTGGTCAAAAGCTCTTCGTATAACTTTTCTCCAGGCCGCAAACCAGTGATTTTAATTTCAATATCTTTTCCAAGTTCTAAACCACTCAAGGAGACCATTTTTTTTGCAAGGTCATAAATTTTGACCGATTCGCCCATGTCAAACACGAAAATTTCGCCACCTTTCCCCATTGTTTCGGCTTCTAGCACCAATTGACATGCTTCAGGAATGGTCATAAAGAATCGTGTGATTCGCTTGTCAGTTACAGTCAAAGGACCGCCGTTTTCGATCTGTTTTTTAAACAATGGAATTACTGAACCGTTTGAACCTAAAACATTTCCAAAACGAGTGGTGATAAATTTAGTTTTACCCAATTTATTGGCCGATTGTGCATAAATCTCCGCAATTCGTTTTGAACATCCCATTACGTTGGTTGGATTCACCGCCTTGTCCGTAGAAATTAACAAAAAGCGATCGACCCCATATTTTAAGGATAAATCGACTAAGTTTTTGCTTCCCAAAACATTTGTAATCAATGCTTCGGAAGGATTGTTTTCCATTAATGGCACATGTTTGTATGCAGCAGCATGAAATACATATTGAGGCTTAAAGGTTCGAAATACATTTTCTAAGCGATCATAATTCCGGATATCGCCAATCACTGCCTCGACACAATGTAAATGTCCTTTTTCGTTTAATTCTACTTCCAAATCATATAACGGCGATTCGGCTTGGTCCAAAATAATAAGTTTTTCAGGATTTAACGCCACGATTTGACGAACAATTTCACTCCCAATACTCCCAGCAGCTCCAGTAATTAGTATGGTTTTTCCATCAAACTCTTGACTTAATCGGTCTGGATTGAGTTTGATGCTTGCGCGACCTAATAAATCCTCTATGCGAATCGGTTTAATTTGTTTTGACGTAAACTCACCGTTAATCCAATTCGTAGGCGAAGGAACATTTAAGATTTCTACATGATTAGCTAAACAAACGTCAATTACGGCTCTTTTATTCGATTTGTTCGGGTTTTTAATCGCTACAATTAATTTCTTAATTTTTTCTTTTTTAATGATTTCTTCAAGAGAAGAGGTGTTGAAAATTTTTACACCTTCCATTGTATTTCCCATTTTTTTTGGGTTATCATCAATAAAACAAACAATTCTACCTGCGATTCCAGCTTCTTTTTCTAAGGTATGTTTTGTGATAATTCCATAGATCCCTGCACCGTAGATTACAGTCGGGATAAGATCTTTCTCATTTTTTAATTCTTCCAAGTAGATTAATTTAATTGAAAATCTATAAACCACTAGCAAAAAAATACAGACAAAAAACTCTACCATGATAATAGAACTTGGAAAGAGGAAAAATCCATCTCCAAAATTTGCTTTGATTGAAGAAACAATAATCATTGCCCCAGTCCCAGCAGTCACTGCAATTGCCACTTTCTTTATATCTTCAACACTTGTGTGCCGAATGATACCTCGATGGGTACTAAAAAGAAAAAAAGAAAGCGCTCGAATCCCAAGATAAATTGGCAAACCAGTTTTGAACACTGCTAATTCTTCGTCAACTGGAAAATTAATTGTATCAAACCGGATAAAATAGGCAATCATCAAAGCTAAAAAACTGATTATAACGTCAGTAGAAAAAATTAGCCATTTCGGCGTATTTTGTTTTGGTAATCCTATCACCTATATTTTATTTAATTATGTCAACTAATAATACGTAAATAAACAAAAAAAGATAGTTTAATTACCTAAAAAATTCAATTTTATTGTTCCTGTTCGATTTTAAGACGTGACATTGATGATGTAAATACCTTTTAAGTAACTCGTTATATCGATTTGAAAAATAGACTTCACTAAGTCTAACCGTCCTTGCTGGATAGTTTGCATTTTTTTTTCTTCAAAGTTGTATATTTCAATTAATTAATTACTCCGATTGGTTGAGCTTAATTCTAACGTGGGATATCTTGATGCGGGATTGAGAAATAGTTTCGTTTCGAATAATTTATTTTCTTCGATGAATGTTGGCGGAGCTAGTTCAATATTAACGCTTTCTTTTATAAATCGCTCAAATGTTTTAGAGGCAACCATCTTGCCTTTGACAAAATTATCTTGATGTATTTTTTGAACATCATTGACTGGTAAATTTAAGCTGTCACTCGGCAAGGTGTCTTTTAGTTCGATAACAACAGGAGAAATGTTTATATCTTCTGGACCAGGCGTAATTACAATAAATCCTAAAGTTGTGAAACCTTCGTACATTTCATCTATCTGAAAAGTAACGCTTATTTCATCAATTTTTGGAATCTCTAATTGATTAATTTCTAAACTATCCGTTGGATTAATCGCCAGACTATCCTCCACATTAATTTCTTCTGGGGCGTAGGCAAAATCTGCCATTACAATTTCTATATAGTCAATTTGGTTAGTTTTAACCTCGTCTATTTGTTTACATTTTGACGTGTCAGTTGGCTGAAAAAGACTGTCTTTAATTTTTTCGCTGCCAAAGTCAATCGGAAGGGGATTTTGGGCAGTACCATTGGCACAACTTGAAAAAAGTGTCACGCCAAAAACAAGGACACATGCCAATAAAAATTTACTTTGAAACGTATGTATTGACTGATTTCCCCAAACCAAATAATCAGAATTAAGTTCTGCTAATTGCACTTTTTTAAATCGCCCGCAAAGGTGTTTTCCAATATTATCACTCAAGATTTGTTTGACTTCTAGTGCTGTTTTATTACTAAAATCGACCACATCAATTTGACATTTTCCACAAAATGCACCTTTTTCTGTTGGACTCATTTGATTCCAATTTTCGTGGCATGGTTCAGCGATATCTACTTGCATAACGTTTATTTTTATCCCTGTACAAGGAATAAAATAAAAAGTTCATTTTTTAGGTAGATTTAATTTGAAATCTGTAGGAAACGCGAAAGTTGTTCAATTATCCCAAATTTTTGAGGTCGTTAATGGTTGCGTTTAAATCAGCAGCATTGAATACAAAACTGCCTGCAACCAACGCATCAGCGCCAGCAGCTACCAATTGAGCACCCGTCGTTAAATTAACGCCACCGTCGATTTCAATTAAGGTATGTGCTCCTTTTGATAGGATTAATTCTTTGAGTTTTCTTGTTTTTTCAATCGCCGATTCAATGAATTTTTGACCACCAAAACCTGGATTAACGGACATAATCAACACCAAATCTAACTCACAAATAATCTCCTCTAAAACAGAAACGGGTGTATGTGGATTGAGTGCAACCCCTGCTTTCATGCCTTCTGCTTTGATAGCTTGAATGGTGCGATGAAGATGTGTACATGCCTCGTAATGTACGGTCAAATATGCTGCGCCTGCCTCTTTAAAATCTTTAATGTATCGATCTGGATTTAAAACCATTAAATGAACATCCAAAGGTTTTTTAGCATGTTTGGCTACGGCCTTAACAGCAGGCAATCCAAAAGATAAATTAGGAACAAAATTACCATCCATTACATCCACATGAAACCAATCAGCAGAAGAAGCATTGATCCGTTCGACTTCAGTTTGCAAATTCGCAAAATCACAAGCGAGGAGAGAAGGAGAAATAAGTATCATAATGAGTAGATAATATTAAAATTTATAAATTAATTTTTGAAATAATCAACAATCAAATGTGCTAGTTCTCCGCCAATTCGATCTTGCGCTTCGTCTGTGGCCGCACCTATGTGAGGAGTTGAACCTATTTTTTCGTGGGTTAACAGCGAAGCCATGGGCGTTGGTTCGTTTTCGAATACATCTAAACCCGCAGCTCGGATTTTTCCTGAATTTAATCCTGAAATTAACGCGTTTTCGTCAATCACTCCACCTCTTGCGGCATTGACTAAAATCACCCCATCTTTCATTTTATCAATTTCTTCTTGGTTGAAAATGGCCGTTCCATTGGCTTGTTTTGGCACATGTAAAGAGATATAATCTAATTCGCCTAAATTTTCCATTAAGTTGGTTTCAGGCGTTAACGTTATTTTAATATCATTTAATCCGTTGATTGTTAGTGGAATTGAAACTGGATTTGAATTCATATCAAATGCGCGAACCTTCATTCCAACACCCAATGCATAAGAAGCTAAGACTTGTCCAATTCGACCAAATCCAACAATTCCAATCGTTTTACCTCTTAATTCTTGCCCTTTGCCATATTTTTTTTTCAATGCATTAAACTCACTCGTTCCTGTAGTTGGCATAAATCGGTAAGCATGGTGCAAATCGCGAGACAAGGCAAACAAAGAACCCATGACCAATTCAGCCACCGATTGCGAGGATGCCCCTGGTGTGTTAATCACTTGAATTCCTGTTGATCGCGCATAGTCAACATCAATATTGTCCATCCCAACACCACCTCTTCCAATTAATTTTAATCCAGGACAAGCATCAATTAATTCTTTACGGGCTGTGGTTGCACTTCGCACCAAAAGGACTTCATAATTTTCAGCATTAATGGTCTGAATTAATTCGGCTTGAGGGATGTTTTTAGTACTGATTTGAAAACCATGTTTCTCTAAAATCTGAACCCCTTCTTGTGAGATTCCATCGTTGGCTAATATTTTCATATACAATTTTATTTGGCAAATTTATGAGCAAATGCTTTCATTATATCCACTAAAACTGAGACAGAATAGAGATTTAAGGCGTTGTAGATAGAGGCGCGGTAACCACCAACATCTCGGTGACCCGTTAGTCCAACAATTCCAGCATCTTTCCACATTTTGTTAAACTCACCTGCTAAGCTCTCGTCAGTCAATACAAATGTAACGTTCATTGAGGAACGATCTTCAATACTGGTGGTGCCTTTAAACAAAGGATTTGCATCAATTTCGGCATATAAAGCAGCTGCTTTTTCTTCATTTCTTTTTTCCATCGCGGCCACGCCTCCCGTTTTTATCAAATGACGCAAATTGAGCATCGAAACATAAACTGAATATACTGGAGGAGTGTTAAACATCGATTCTTTTTTGTGATGCACTTCCAAATTTAAATAGCTCGGAATGCTCCCAAATGTCGATTTGCCCAAAATTTCCTCTTTGACAATAAATAAGGTAGCCCCAGCTGGTCCCAGATTTTTTTGAGCACCGGCATAAATCAAATCAAAATCCGCGACATTAATTTTTTTCGAAAAAATATCCGAAGACATATCACAAACCAATGGAACGTTTACCTTTGGAAAGGTCTTAAATTGTGTTCCGTAAATGGTATTATTAGAGGTGAAATGAAGATAGTCAACCTCCGAATTTAATTCAATATTTTTAGGAATATAAGTGTAATTTTTATCTCTCGAACTGGCAATAATCTCTACATCAAGTCCAGCTAATTTAGCTTCTTTAATCGCATTACTCGCCCAAACTCCTGTGTCGATATACGCTGCTTTTTTGTATTTACCACAAAGGTTAACAGCTGCAATTAAAAATCCTAAACTAGCACCCCCTTGTAAAAACAAAACGGAATAACCTTTCGGCACGTCTAGCGCTTCTTTTACCAAAGCAATCGCTTCATCCATTACCGCCACAAATTCAGTGCTTCGGTGCGAAATTTCTAAAATTGAAAGACCATTAAAATCAATGACCGCCTTCGCTGCTTCTTCAAATACTTCTTGAGGAAGAATGCAAGGACCTGCTCCAAAATTGTGTTTTTTTGACATATCTTTATCGAATGAGAATTCAGTACAAAGGTCTTGTTTTTTCTCAAATTTGGATGGATTAAAAAGTTTAATCTTTAACCGTTTTTCAACAATTTAAATTAAAGCCAAGATATTGTTTAAATTCGTAAAAATTTTTTGAAGTGAATATACTAGAAATTGTTTGGAATTTTGAGCCACGTGTGATTCCTGCTTGGAAATTACCTGCTTGGTACGGCATTATGTGGGCGCTTGGTTTTTTAATTGGCTATCGTATTTTGGATAGGATGTTAAAATTTGAAAAAGCACCTGCTTTTTGGATGGACAAAATTCTAATTTATTCTTTAGTTGGTGGAATTTTAGGAGCTCGTTTTGGTCATATCTTTTTTTATGATTGGGCAAGTTATAAGGATAATCCACTTGACATGCTCAAAATTTGGGAAGGTGGTCTTGCCAGTCATGGTGGAACGATCGGGATGATCATTGCGGCGTATTTATTGTCGAAGTTTGTGTTAAAACAGCCTGTTTTTTATATCCTTGACCGTTTGGTCGTACCCGCAGCTTTTGCGGCCTTTTTAATTCGTTTGGGAAATCTATTTAACCATGAAATTGTTGGAAAAGTAACCAACACCACCAGTGGATTCAAATTTTTAAGACATGACATTGCAGGGTTTCAAGCAATGGAAATTACCAAGAAACAAAATCTCCATGATGCATATAGTGAGATCGCTAATAATCCGCAATATGCTCAATATTTGGCTGCCGTCCCAAATCGTTATCCAACCCAATTGTACGAGGGGCTTTGCTACTTGTTGATTTTTGGCATCTTAATATGGCTTTATTGGAGAACAAACGCTTCACAATTAAAAGGATTTTTATTGGGTGCATTTTTTGCCATGTTGTTTACTGCGCGTTTCTTTATTGAGTATTTGAAAGAAAATCAAGGAGGAACAGATGATGCAAGTTTCGCAGCTAGTTATGGTGTTAATATGGGGCAATTATTGAGTATTCCGTTGGTTCTTTTTGGGATTTTCTTGGTAGCAAGAAGGATTAAAGACTTTAAAAAGGGGAAACTCGTCCAACCTAAATAGGACTTATTTTAGGTTATATTCATTGTCAGCGGATTGATCGTTAATAATCGAATCTAAAAAGGAATCCGCTAAACCATCATCATGGTTCGGCCTTTTTGTTGATTTTGAAAGTGCAAGAAAGTTGATTGATCCTAACCATGCAAAAATCACAGCAATTGATACAAAATCACCAAGTTGAACCTAGAAAATGACTAGTTTAAGTTTTAACACTAATAAAAGACCCGAAAGCGCGCAAAAGAGGCACCCAATAAAAATCCTTTTGTTCGATTGGTATAGAGAGTAAGCTAAATATAATGCTTAAAAT
The DNA here is from genome assembly GCA_044361315.1 of Crocinitomix sp. Taxonomy (GTDB): domain Bacteria; phylum Bacteroidota; class Bacteroidia; order Flavobacteriales_D; family Crocinitomicaceae; genus Crocinitomix. The sequence goes on from JBIKJA010000011.1 coordinate 35,930, forward strand.
GATCGTATTGACGGCCACTAGAATTAATAGAAATAGCATGGACTTTTTTGTTAAACATAATCAGTTTGATTTATTGATACCAATTTCAGGTTACCTTATTTTTAACATTCGAACTAAAGAATAAATAAACTTCTAGGTTCAATCGTCAATTTAAATTCATTGGCGTCTGAAAAGGGTTCTCCATCGATGTGATAAAAGCAAGGGGTTGTGGATTCAATTTGAATCAAAATTTCATCCGTAAATGCGCGACGGCTAAAATGTTTCGAAGTATGAATCGAGCGAGAGAAAAATTTGGAAGCGATCACCGGCGATTTGATCCAATGAAATCGTTCTAAAAAAACGAGTTCGAAAATACCATCCTGAATATCAGAATTCGGAGAAATGGTAAATCCATTGCCAAATTGAGATGAATTCGCCACGCTGCAAAGAATAACATTTTTCACTTCTTCAAAATCTTTTCCTGAAATTCGAATGGTAGGCATTTCGTATTTCGTAAACTCAGAAATCACCACTTTTATGTAAGAAATTAAGCCTCGTTTGCCAAAACTGTCAAATTTATGCGCTACATGTGCATCAAATCCAAAACCACAGGTGCCTAAAAATGGTTTATCATTGACTTTGCCTGTGTCGATTTTTATTGGATTAAAATCGCCAATGCGTTGAATTGCTTTTGATATGTCGAGGGGGATTTTCAAATGACGTGCAAGGCCGTTTCCTGAACCACAGGGTAAGATGCCCAAGGCACATTCATGATTAATTAATTCACTTCCAATCTCATTTACTGAGCCATCACCACCCACCGCAACAATTGCATCAAATTGACTTCGAAACTCCTTGGTTATTTCTGCGCCATGTTTTCTTTTTTGCGTATATTCAATCTCCAAATCAAATTTTTCACGGTTTAAATATTTTTCTAAAAGTCCAGGAATTTTATTTTTTTTACCAACGCCAGATATTGGATTGATGATAAATAATATTTTTTTCCTGCCTGTCATCTTTATTTGATCGTCATTTTATTGTTGATCAGGGCGTGGTTGTATGTTTGAATCATCGCTTTTAACGCTTGTTCAAGTTGGTTGGACAGTTCGATTTGGTCGAATAAATTCGTTGTTTGCAATTGATCTTTTACCGAATAAATACCAATCACTTTTTCATTTTGATAAATCATGAAGTAGTTTTCATTTTGATATTCAGCAAAATATAAGAATTTATCGCCAATATAACTCGCACTAAATCCGGGTTTAGGTTCAAAAACGGATTGACCGAACGAGAAAAATGGTTCGTGATGTCCAATTAACTGAAGAATTGTGGGCATGATATCTGTCTGACTCACAATTTTTTCATTTCGCCCTTTAAATTTAGGATGCGTGGGATGAAAAAACACGAGTGGGATGTGCATATTTCCCATGTCTTTAAAATAAATTGGCGTTCCGGACGCAGGTGTGTGGTCTGCCACCAACACAAAAAGTGTATTTTGATACCAACTCGTTTTTTTTGCTTTTTCAAAGAATTTTTTTAGTGCATAGTCCGAGTATCGAACCGCATCGTGCATCTCACTTGGCCCTTGATTAAACTTGTTTTTATATTTTTTAGGAATGGAGTAGGGAGGATGCGAAGAGATGGTGAAGATTGATGAAAAGAAGGGTTTTTTCATTTCAGACATTTTGTCCACCGACCAATTTAAAAACGGTTCGTCATAAATCCCCCAAGTTCCGTCATAATCGTCGTCGTTATTGTATTGGTTTTTACCGTAATAGGCATCAAAACCAGTTACATCGGCGAAAACATCAAAATTCATTGAACCGTTGGTAGCACCATGAAAAAAGCCCGATTCGTATCCTTTTTCAGCTAAAATTTTCGGAAGAGATTCGATTTGATTAGCTGCGTATGAAGAGGTCAAGTATTCTAATTCCATTAGTTTAGGAATTGAGGAGATAACTGACGGCATTGCATCCATTGATTTTTTTCCGTTGGCGTAACAATTGGTGAAAACCAAAGAACTGCCAATTAGCGAGTCTAAAAATGGGGTGTACACTTCTTTTTCGCCGTTGATGGAAGAAATATACTCAACCGAAAAACTCTCTAACAATAAAATCACCACATTTGGAGAATTCAACGTAGCTGGTTCGGAATATTGATGAACGGGATTATAGATTTTCACCAATTCGTCGGCTTTAAAATAATTCACCTCTTTTAACTCGACATTGCCCCATGTTTTGATTACGGTAAAGGCAGAATTTAGAACTAATTGAATATTTTGATCAATCGTATAACTGGCAGCAGCTGGCGCAGCAATTGGTCGAACTCCAATTCCTCCTCGTCCAACCAAAACAAAAATTGCTGCGGTTAGCGGAAAGAACAAAATTTGTTTGAACCAACTTACTTTTGAGCTGTCATCCGCAATTCGGTTGATCCTCAAGTATAACCAAGTTCCTAAAACTTGAAAGAGAATCAAAATAATAAAAAGGTACCAATAGTCCTTTAAAAATGAAGGTAATTGTTGTCTTAAATCATCCCCAAACCCAAGCATTTTTATTAGCGAAGCCGTTGATCGTGAGGAGGTATGTTTAAAATACTCAATGTCGATGAGGTTAATGAGTGTTGTCAAGAATAAAATCACTTGAAATCCCGCCATTAAAATCCATTGATAAAAACGTTTCCCTCGCCATTTGTTGGGAAACATTTCGATGGCAACTAACGGCAAGAATACGATGGCGGTGGTAATTGCATCAAACAAAATACCTACCAAAAAATCCGAAAAATAAACTAGCGGAAAATGATCCAAATTAAGCAATAAAAAAAGAATCCTACAAAGTGAATAGATCAAAATCATCACTCCGGATTTAAGTAAAAATTTTAAAAAATAATTTGGAAATAAGGTTTTCAACTAGTTGATTTTAGGTTAATTATCAGTTCGAAGCCAATAGTTAAAATTAGATTTTGTTTGCTCATTAAAGCTGCCAGAATACACGTAATTCACCGCTTTTCGTTCTCCCATTTTTAGTTCGTAGGTCTTTATAATATTATCCCTCGAAAGCATAATCACCAATTTATCACCATTTTTCTTTTTACTCATCATGGCATCAAAGCCAGATTTATTTACTCGGAAACCATCTACTGCTATAATTTCATCATTGACACTTAAACCTTGCTTTTCGGCTGCGGAGTTTTTTGTCACTCCTGTAATCATTAATTTTCCTGTCGATTCATTCGTTTTTATGCCTAATTCAGGACTGGCTTCTTTTACATTGTCAAACACATTTAGACCAACACCTGCAAAGAATTTTCCATAATCAAGAGTTGTTGTGCCATACACATATTTATCAAAAAACCAATCCATATCCTCGCCTAAGAAGGATTCTAAGCTTGTTTGGAATTGATCTTCTGTGTAGCCAATTCCTTGTTTTTTATAGAAATCAGCGTACAACACTCGCAAAAAATCATCTAAGCACTTTTTATGAGCAAATTTTTGAATAATATAAATATCTAACACAGCCGCTAAAATTTGCCCTTTTGAATAATAGGAAATCGTTGTATTTGCACTGTTTTCATTTGGTCTGTACGATTTAATCCAAGCGTCAAAACTGGCATGTGCAACTGGTTGAACTAAATTTCCAGGCTGATTTTCTACGTAATTAATTGAACTGAATAATTTATTTAAATATTCATCTTCTGTAAAAAAACCAGCTCTGCGCAACACCAATTCATCGTAATACGATGTAAAACCTTCCATCACCCACAACAAATCAGTGTAATTTTCGGCATCGTAATTAAATGGGCCTAAGGTATTTGGTCGCATTCTTTTGACATTCCATAAATGAAAGTATTCGTGTGCTACCAAACTAATAAAACCATTATAATCCGCTCCTTGATAGGTCCAACGATTTACTTGTAAAGTGGTTGAATTCGAATGTTCTAATCCACCTGAACCAACTGTTAGGTTATGAATAATGAACAAGTAATCTTTATTTGGATTTTCTCCCATGATTTTCGTTTCCGCTTCAACGATTTTAGCCATATCTTTTTGTAGGGTGGCCACATCAAAATTTCCATCGCCGTACATGGCAACCTTATGATCAACTCCGGCCGCTTTAAAAGAAAATTCTAAATGATTCCCAATTTCAATCGGGCAATCTACCAAATGGTCGTAATTGGCATACGTGTATACGTTTTTACCTTTAAACGGAAGTGCGGTAGCGATTTTTTTGAATGAATGATGAGCATCAATGGTCAAGGTTCCAGTGGTTTCTTTTTCTCCATCTACATACATAAAAACACTTGTTCCGTTAATATAACCGTGCGAATCATCTAAAAAACTAGTTCGCACCGTTAATTCAAAGGCATAAACTTCATAATTTATTTTTATTTTTTTGCTGCCTTTACAGGCTATTTGCCAGGCGTTCTTAGCCACTTTCTTCACGTCCAAACTTTTCCCATCACCACCGGTTGCACGAACGATGTTGACATTTTTCGAAAATTCACGCACTAAATACGATCCAGGAGCCCAAACAGGCATTTTTATCGTAATAAATTCTGAGTTCACTTCATCCACGGTCATTTCTACTTCAAAATAATGCGAATTTGGCGCAGACATCCCAACTTGATAATCCACAGAAATTGCTTTTGACACCAATGAAAAGCAGCATAAAAAGAGGAATATAAAAAGTGATTTTTTCATTTAATTTGATTTTGTCTCAAAAATAAGCATTTGAATTAAATATTACTTAGTTTTGTTGCAACACAAATCATACCGTAAAATGAAAAATCTACTTTATTCAACTGTTCTATTATCATTCATATTTGCATGTAATATGTCACCAACTGTAGAAGAGGGAGATGCAAACGAAAGTGAAGAAATTGCGCGATTGCGTTCAGAAAATCGAGAATTACAAGATAAGTTAGTTGATAAGGATTCGGTGTTAAATGAGTCAATCATGCTTTTTAATGAGATTGAGGAGAATTTGGCTATGATTAATCTGAAAGAAGACGAAATTCGTTTCCGATCTACTAATGTTGAATTAGCCGAGGATGGGAAACAATGGATTCTACAAGAAATTCAAAACATAAATTATTTGAGGGAGTCTAATTCGAAAAAAGTATCCGAATTAAATCAGCAATTGAGCAATCAAAAAGTGAAAATTGATCAATTTAATTTATTGGTAAACAATTTGATGAATAAGATTCAAGTGCAAGACGAAGAAATAGAAATGTTGCGCGTGGAGCTTTCAAATTTAGATAAAGAATATGTAGAGCTTTTGGAGGCTTATCAAGAACAATCACAAATTGCGGCAGAAACGATTAAAGAATTAAATACCGTTTATTATGCTTACGGTTCAGAGGCCGAGCTGATTGAAAACGGGGTGATTGTTAAAGAAGGTGGATTTATTGGGATGGGAAAAAGAACAAAAATCAAAGGTGATTTAAATGACAATTACTTTACAAAAATCGATCTTTCACGCCAAAAGCAGATTGATGTACTAGGGGAAAAGATTAAATTTATTACTGACCACCCTTCTTCGGCCTACGAGATTGTTACGAATGGTAAAAACAATACAATCAAAATTAAGGATCCTAAATCGTTTTGGAAAGTTTCTAAATACTTGGTGATTGTGGTTGAATAATCATTTCTGACGATTTTATTTTACTTATTCTACTGCCGAATTTGTCAATCGACTTTCTGCGATTGACGTTTATTTAAGTCGGTTGGTGACGAAACTTCCTTAATTCGGAGTACCGAGTGTCATCCAATATTTGCAAAAGTTCAAGTTTTGCATGAAATTTAACCACTAGCTAATTGAGTCACTAATAACTCAAGATATGTAAAATTTCCTTGAAGTTGTTAAGCGCAAGTCTGTCCCAAACAATTTTATAACCACCAGGTTTTTCCACTTGGAAAGTTCATTTAATGCGTCGCTATGTGAAACAGACACACGTTTGTCAATTCTTTTAACCGCTTCTTCTATTTCTTTGTTATATTGCTTGCGGGTAATTCGTTTTGAACTGTTGTCTTTAGTTAAGAAAGTTTTAATCATTTCCAACACTAAACTTTGCTGCTTAGAGGACAATAAGGGTAAATAGCTATCAACTTGTTTTTTTATTGCCGAACTTGTTATGATGCGAATTTTTAATTTAAACAAATTTACGAATGATTTAAGTGCAGTCAAAGATCACTTAAATATGGTATTTGGACAATTTAATTCAAGTAATTTTCTTTAATGATTGAATAGTCAACTATTATTACTAAAAACAACCTCTTTTCAGCAAATAATTTGAATAGGTTTTAATAAATCATTCACTTAATTTAAGTCTTTCCAAAGAACTTTATATTGCGATGTATCGACATTAGACACTTTAGTTGAGTCGATTACTCGATAAAAATTGTATCTATACTCATACTGTAATATTTGAGTTTGACCATTGTTGTAAGTCACAAAGTATGTGTTATATAAGTTAGTGTCAACCTCTGCAGGTGAAACAACACTAATACTGGTTTGAGTGTTATAGTTACTTGGTGATGGTTTGAATACCAGACAAGATGTTAACAGTAAGAAAGTAGAGATAACTCCGAATACTGTTAAGAATGGTTTTTTCATAGCCTTTATTATTTATGGAATTAAGATACACATTTATTTCTGATTTCCAAAGTATTTATAAATTTAGTTATTTCAACATTAATTTTTCGGTTGTAGACGCTCCGTCTTGATCGATTTTAATGAAGTACACTCCTTTTTCGAGTGATTTAACATCAATTACAGTTGTTCCATTGCCAGCATCGGTTAGGATGATTTTTCCACTTGCATCGATAATTGTGTAAGAGAATGCACCAAGGATTTGTAAAGTAAACTCATTTCCTTGCACCGGATTTGGATAAATTGCGAAATCCACGTTTTTTTGATCATCAATTCCTACACCAGTTCCACCACCTGTATGCGTTCCGTTAATAGCACCTCTAGTAAATGCAGTTGCGTATGAAAATTCGGTGGCTCCAGATTTTCCAGGGGCGATTGATTCTGTTTTATGCGCTAAAGCAATTGCCTCGTCACTTGTAATCGCGTACCCTTCAGTTGTGTTCATTAACCCTGTTCCATTCCAAATTTCGTAGCCACTTCTGTTAGAAAATCCACCAATTGCACCTTTCCAATCGGCGCCATAAGCCGCATAAAAAACTTCTGACATCCACGGATCTTCTTGAGATGCGCGCACAATTACAGAATCATCTGCCATTCCAGATTGAGAAATTAATTCGTTATAGGTATCAAAACTGAATGCAAGGGATTGATTGTTATCAGGATCGACATTGTCGTAAAAATAGACATCTGTAAAGGTATTTAATCCGATATTAGTTAAGGAAACGGATGTTGTATATTTTAATTCACTTTTTTCTAATTCATAAGTCAATTTAATTTCTAAACTATCAACCATTCCTATCCATACCACGACAATTGAATCGGTGGTTTCTGTGTACGAGGTAATTTCGCCTGGAATTTCAAAAATATCGTAATTATTACCTTTATTATAGGTAACTGTATCAATTGTATACGTAATTCCTATTCCACATTCAGGTGAGCCAGGGGTAAAGAAATCACCATTATAATTCACCCAACCATCCATGTCTGGATTGGCACAAAATCCCCAAGGAACCGTTTCCGCACCTCCTCTAAAATGAAAGGTTGTATCGTCAGGAATAGCAATTGTTCCTTCGTTACCTTGATGGCTGATGGCGATCTCGACATAATCTCCTTTCATATAGGCATTCCCACCAACTAATTGGGCATTCCCACTGTTAGGCAACAAAAGTGCTAAACTCAATAAACTTAAAATGGCGTAAATTTTTTTCATAATCGTGATTTTAAAAAATGGTGATGGTATTTATTGCATCAAACTTTAAGACGTAATTAACGCTTAAATAGTTGCTTGAAATTAAAAACATTAGCCGTGCACCCCCGGTTGGAATGGTAGCTTTTTGGCCTTTTTGACAGCAGGTGTTTCGGTTTGAAAGTGACCAACGGAAACTTGAAAAAGCGATCTACACCTGCCAAAAAAAAGGACTAAAACTTTAATGGAAAACGGGAGTTGGTGCCCAAAAAAGAAAGAATTTTAAGAATGTTTTGCCAGTTTTAGGTGGCTTTTTGACTAAATTCTGATAATTTTTTGTAATGTGGATTTTTGAGTGGAATTTTGATGTAATTTGGTGGAAAGAATTGTTTAAGATGAGGTTTTATCAAGGGGTGAATGCCGCCACGGGCGAATTTTTAACGGGGAATTTTCCGATTTGTAAGTTGGATGCCTTGGATGAAATTTTGGGACGTGCGAAAAAGGCATTTGAGGATTATCAAACAATTGAGTCAACGAAGAAAGGCTTGTTTTTAAGGCAAATTAGGGTTAATTTATTGGAAATTGAAACGGATTTGATTGATCGGGCGCACTTGGAAACTGGGTTGAGCAAACCGCGAATTAAGACAGAATTTGACCGAACAACCAACCAATTATTGCTTTTTGCATCCACTATTGAGCGGGGTGATTGGCTAGAAATTAGTATTGATACCGAAGATAATGAACGATTGCCTGCACCTAAGCCAGATTTAAGAAAATGGTATATACCTCTAGGTCCTGTGGTTGTTTTTGAGGCCAGTAATTTTCCGTTGGCTTATTCAGCGATTGGGGGTGATTCAGTTTCTGCCTTGGCAGCTGGATGTTCGGTGATTGTGAAAGCGCATCCATCGCACCCGGGTACAAGCGAACTTGTTGCGGAAATGGTTATTAAAGCGGGGAAGATGACGGGAATGCCAGCTAGTGTTTTTCAGCATGTGCATGCGCAAGGTTTCGAACTTGGTGCTGGATTGGTGCAGCATCCTTTGACAAAAGCGGTTGGTTTTACCGGTTCGTTTTCAGGAGGAATGGCTTTGGTAAAACTTGCCAATGCTCGCCCAGTTCCGATTCCTGTTTTTGCGGAAATGGGCAGCACGAATCCGGTATTGTTGTTGCCAAATTCTCTGCATCAGCAACCTGAATTTTGGGCCAAAACATTTGTTAAATCATTAACTGCCAGCGCGGGACAATTTTGCACGAATCCAGGAATAATGATTGGACTAAAATCGGATGCCTTGGATGTTTTTGTGGAGAAATTTAAAGAGGCGCTGGCACTTGAACCTGATCAGGTAATGTTGAGCTCGTCCATTTTACAAAATTTTGAAGCAGGGAAGGCAACCATCGCCAAGTTGGAGGAAGTTGACCTGATTTATACCAAAACTCCAGGTATACATAGACATGTAAGTCCGAGTTTGGCGCATGTAAATGGTGTAGATTTTATTAAAAACCCACTTTTGCATCGCGAAATTTTTGGACCAATCGCGTTATTAGTTGTATGTGACGATGCCATTGAAATGCTGAATGTAATTAAGAGCTTGGAGGGGCAATTGACAGGCACCGTTATTGGTGATGCAATAGATTTAGAACGTTTTGATGTTCAGTATAAAACCTTGATCACAAAGGTAGGGAGAATAATTTTTAATGGCGTTCCGACAGGGGTTGAGGTTGTTGGGAGTATGCATCATGGTGGACCCTTTCCAGCAACTTCTAATTCATTTTTTACCGCAGTTGGAACGGATGCCATTCGGAGGTTTTTGCGACCTGTGGTTTATCAAAATTGTCCTAACGATTTATTGCCCTTGGCATTACAGAATAAAAATTTCTTGGGAATTTACCGAAGAATAAATGGGGAGTTAAGTAAATCGGAAGTTGTTTAACGATATTTAGTTTAGAATATGGAGGTTGAGTTTTTATTAGGCGCAACGAAAGTGGCGTTTTGTGAGCATAAATTGCCCGAGAAAGGGGAGGTAATTGTGTTAAATGTACATGAAGACGAGGTGACAAGCATTGAGACCTTGTTTGCACATTCGTCGCTTACGCCATTTGATTTTTTCTATCTCAAACATAAAGGTGCTAGGCGGATTCAATTTGACTTAGATGAGGAAATTTTTTCGTTTGATCCGAATCGTATTTTTACGAAAAAAGGAAGGAAAATGACATTGAAGGAGGGAGGTAATTACTCGAAAAAGGCCCGTAAGGTGGTGAAGAAATTTGCCAAGGAAATTTGTAAACGAATCGATGGTTTTTCGGTGGTGATTGCATTGCACAATAATTCGGATGTGAATTATACCATAAAAAGTTATTTGCCAAGTGGGGAAGAGGCACAGAATACAAAAGCAATTCATATTAACCCTGTAGCCATTCCGGATGATTTTATTTATACCACTGAAAGTGATTTTTTTGAGCAATTTAAGGCGCTAGACATTAATGTAATTCTTCAAGACAATAAACGATACGTAAATGATGGGTCGCTTTCTGTTTATTGCGGAAAACGAGGCATTCCCTATATCAATATTGAAACAGAAATAGGACATTTTGAAGCCCAGATGACATTGTTAGCAGCAACTTTTAAAATCATACAACAAAAAAGTTAAAATTCGTACCAAGATAAAAATAAACGGTTCATTTTGATTTTATAGGGAAAATGAGTGAAAAAAAATACGCATAAATACGCATGTTTTCAAACTTAAAAATCAGTTAAAAAAAACAGAGTGACTTGGGCATAAATCCTAAATTTAAATCCTTTTAGGTTTATTTTTTGAATTTTTTGGCAAACTCTTCGTCGGTATAAATTTCACCATTATACTCTATGACATTTTCTAAATCGGTTAAACCATAACTTTTAAATTCAGGAATTGCAGCGTCTCGCTCTTCTTGAGTAGAAAATTCTTGCGAATAATAGGTCGTAGAACCATTTCTTCCCTTCACAGGTTTGATGCGTTTTATATTGTAGAGAATATTCACGGTTTCAATTGGAATGTCATTTTCAAAATAGGCCAATTTAACTCGGTACTTCACTCTGGTTGGATCGTAGGCCAAGTCGCTTGTGGCAGTGGTATCTCTATCCTCGACAAAGGTGGTCAATTCATTATCTTCAGTATAATTTTTTGGGAGTTTATTGTCGTTAACACCAGCTTCAACTAATGTTATTCGCTTTTGTTGTTCGTACGCTACAATAAATGTATTCTTGAAACCTTTTACCGCAATTTCTTTTTGATAGGAAACCGCATCTTCATAAGATTCAAATGCTACAGAATAATATCTATTAATGTTGTCTTTTTCGGAAGCTCCATAAACGACTTCCATTCCTGGGAAAACCTTATCTGTGTCAACTTTATTTTTAAATGCACCTAATTGAACGCGATAAACTTGTTCGGTCGTAGAATATTCTGGCGATTCTTTTCCTGCTTGAATATTGATTCTTTCTACTTTTTCAATCACTTTATCATCAACACTAATTAAAATTTCAGAATTACCGCTGGTTCGTCCGATCTCCTGAACATCAACTCCTCGATCAGCAAGTCCATTTTTAGCAGCTACCGCATCTTCAATCGTTTCAAACTCTCCTAATGTGTAATAAATCGTATCGCCTTTTTCCATGGTACTGTAATCTGCATATCCTAAAAATTTATGTAAATCGTTAACAGTTACGTCTTTTCGTTCTTTACCAACAATAATGACATAGGTTAAACCTGTTTTGGTTTTCGTTACTTTTGGATAGTATTTACCTTTTTCTTTATTTAAGATGACTTCTGTTCTAAACTCAGCAAAATCATGGGCATAACCTGTCGAATCGTAATAAAGTTTTGCATGTTTAATAAAATCTTCTTCTGTGAGCGCAACACCAAATTCATTGACATAAGAGCCAAGTTTCGTATTCGGTTCGTCATCCCTAAAGTCGGCCACACCGTCTTGATCAGTGTCTAAAGGACAACCTTGCTCATCCACAAGGGCTTCTATCGAAGTGGCAGGGCATTGATCAAAAGCATCGATTACACCGTCTTTGTCAAAATCATTTGGATCCCAAGTGGCGTACATCGGCAAACCATCGCTGTCAATGCTATCTCCATCCGATTTTCCTTTGCCAAATTGTAGGTCATAACTCAATGCAACATACGTAAACAAGATTTTATCATTTTTTTGATCTCCTTCACGAATTCCAACGCCAGCTGGTGAAATATTGTCAACTAAATCAGAAAATAATAAGTTGTAGCTAGTAGAAATTCTGAAATCCCATCTTGATGACAGGTGCCATTCTACTCCCAAAGTTAAAGGCATCGAAAAATTTTGTTCACGGTATTTGCCTAAATTATCCAGATTCATTTCACGAAGATCCGTTTCAAAAGTGTAGTCTCTAACTAAGGGCACAGCATCTGTAGTCGCAAGGGGATCGTTTTGATCTATGTTCATAATGGCCCCATCGTTCCAATAATAATATTGTTGTCCATTTGCGTCAAACATATCGGTTTTCGAAAGAAACTCAAATGACGAGAATCCAAAACCAACAAAAGGATGAAAAAGAGCTCTGTTTTCTTGAAAAAGTGGATAAAAATTATAGTAAAGCATCACTGTCCCCATTCTAATCTGCGATTGAAAGTTGAAATTTCTAGCAATGGTTCTTTCATTGGCTGAAATTTTGCCATAAAGTGCCGAAAGTTCTAAATTAAACATACGCGAAATAGGTGCGTTTGCATAAACAAGCCCTCCGTAGCGATTGACTGTCGAACTAAAGCTCTTTTGATAATTTTGAATCTCTCCGTAATAGGTCATTACCCCTGTGCCAAGGCCTATTCGTGGACGAAAAACAGATTTAAGAGTGTCTTGACCGTAGGAATTAATTCCGATAAGGAAAAAAGTAGAAAGAAGCCAATATGTTGTCAGTTTACCCAAAACTTATAGTTAATTGCTTCTAAAGATAGGTAAATAAAGAGTGCCGTTTTTCATCCTTCACTATTTTTCGACCAAAAAAGGTATTTTACGTTTCAAGTAGGAAACTATTTAGGTAAAGTGAAATTAGTCATATCCACTTCAAAAATATCACGTGCACCCAAACCGCCATTATCATCTGATGAAAATTTTGAATAATAAGCTCTTTTTAACTGCGCATAATAAACAAAATGAGTTTCATCTGCGACTGTGTTAATAGGATAACCTAAATTGACAGGTTTGCTCCATACACCTCCCGAATTTTTTGAGACAAAAACATCATATCCACCCATTCCGGGATGTCCAGTGGAACTAAAAAACAGATATTGCCCATCTGGACTGACAAAAACAGTTGTTTCATTTCCAGAAGTGTTGATACTGTCACCAACATTTTCTGGCTTACTCCAAGTATTTCCTTTTAAATAAGACACCCAAATATCTGCCCGTCCTTTTCCTCCTAGACGCTCGCTTACAAAATAAGCCGTACTTTGATCAGCAGTCAAGCTAATTGCAGCATCAAAAGCAATCGTATTAATAGGTTTTCCTAATGGTTTAGGTGAATTCCAAGTACCTTTATTATTTAATTTGCATACGAAAATATCAGAAATTTGCGTTTTAGGACTTGGCTTGGCAAGCACTTCGGTATTAACCGTAATGTACATTGTTTTTCCATCAGTGGAAATATAACTTACTGCGTCCATTCCTTTCGAATTAACTCTTTCAATAAGTTCAGAAGCATTGGTTGCTTCTGACCATTCTTTTTTTTGTTCGTCCCAAACACTTACATAAATATCTTCAAAATAACGTTCGTCACCAGGACTTATTCCACCGCCTTTGTTATCAGCTCTTCGAGATACAAAATAGAATGTTTTTCCGTCAGGAGATAGGGTTGGTGCTGTTTCTTCGAAAGCCGAATTAATGTTTTTCGAAAGAGGTTTAATGGTCACTTTTATTGGATTTTTGATCATCACTTTTGCCAATTCGCATTGATCAATATGAAATTGGACCAAAAGTTCTTTCGATCGATAAGTGTCTACATTTATTAATGCCGTTTTATAATTAATAATAGCGCTGTCTAATTCACCCAAACGATGTTGACACAAGGCTAAAATATTCCAAGCATCTTTATTTACTTCAATATCCTTTGCTAAAGCTTCTTGAATATACGCCTTAGCTTTGTCATAATTTCCTAATGCTAAGTGACATTCAGATAACCAGTAGGTTGCAATTGCACTGTTTTCATCTTTGGTCAAAGCTTCTCTAAATTTCACCAAGGCCATGCGGTAATTTTCTTCATTAAAAAGTTGTTTGCCTTCACTGATCAAATAGGCAGCAGATCCTTTTTCAAATAGATTTTTCGTTGAATCAGGAGGCGTCATGCCGAAACCTTTAGCGGATAAAATGATAAATAAAAAAAGAATGATTGATCTCATAATATGCTTTTTGTATAAAACTGGATAAAAATAATCTTTTCCTCAATAATATTGACAATTTTCTCTTGAAATATTGGAAATTATTGATTCATATCATTTTCTGGCGCAGGATTTTCAACTTCTTCTCGATGCGCATATTCGTTATTGGTTAAATCCACCACCGTGTGCATGGAGAGTGTCGCAGACGTGATGGCCAGGATTGGTGCGATTGCCGCAAGAATAAAGGTAAAAACCAAGAGTGAACCCCAGAGCAATTGGGTGTTGGTGTCAGTCGGAAGATTAGAAAAATTTCTTAAAATGTAAAAAAAACTTAAAAAGAACAACGAATAAATACTTCCTATCGCGATTGCCAACCCTCGATGTTTGGAGACAAAATAAGTGCTTTGTTGGATGTTTAAACGTCTGCGTTCGTTTACATAATCAAGGAATGCAAATCCGTAAAAATAAAAACTAATTATGAATGGGATGGTTAAAAGTAGGATGGTTTTTGTCACTCCTCCAATCATGGTAGCAATACCTAAAATGATTAGAAAGAAAAAGTATTCCCAAAACAAATTTCTACTTGCAATGCGAATTCCTCGTATAATATCATGAATAAGTTGTTTCAAACTGAATTTATATTTGTTTCCGGCAATGATGTTTTCAATTCTTTCCGAAAGGATCGATAAAAGAGGCGACAACAAGATGACGACAATATATAAGGTGAATTTGGTAAAAATGACATAAAGTGAATCAAAAAAAAGCATTTTTATTGTCATCCAAGTCACCCCGTTTAGCGTATTTAAATGGTTTGCTTTGTAGGTTAAATCCTTGCCGATATTGACCTCCACCTGCTCGAAATATAACCCTAACCAGTATACTCCAGCAAATAAAATTAATGGAAAAGCGGCAAACCAATAAAGTTTGTATTTTATCAAAAAATGAAAACCTAGAAAATAGTTCTTATACCCAAGTTTTAAAAGCTGAAAAAAGTTCATTTTACCGCAAATTTTTGTTAAAAATACAAATGCTTTGAGAATACCAAAGGTAAAAACTAAATAATCATTAATTTTACCACAAACAATCTTTTGGATTTTTTATCTACATATCATCCACTTTGGCTCATATTGGCTGCAATTATTGCATTTCTATATAGTTTTTCTCTCTACCGTAAAGATACACTTTTGGAGGAAGTTAAGGCCTATATTAAATGGATGCTCGCCGTCTTTAGGTTTGTTTCCGTATTCCTAATTTTAGTGCTAATTTTAGGAATAATTTTAGAAAATTTAATTGATAGAAAAGAGAAACCGATTGTTTTTGTGGTGAATGATAACTCTGCTTCGATCCTGCTCAATAAAGATTCAACTTTCTATAAAACAAAATATCTCACAGAGTTAAACTCATTTTCGGATGAATTAGCCACAAATTTCGAGGTGATTAATTATGATTTCTCTGACGGATTAACTCCTGAATTTAGTGGTGATTATGCGGGGAGATTGACCGATATTTCGACTGTTTTCACTACTATATTTGATCAATACACCAACCGAAATATCGGTGGAATTGTTTTGGCGACAGATGGTATTTATAATACAGGAGCAAATCCTATTTATGCAATTGCCCAAAAAAGCTTTTTGCCAATTTTTTCTGTTGGATTGGGTGATACCACGAGTGTCCGTGATGTTCGTGTTGATCGTGTTAATCATAATGAAATTGCTTTTTTGGGAAATGAGTTTCCAGTTGAAATTGATTTGTCTGCAACAAAATGTCCAAATGAAACGGTTACCTTATCTGTTTATGAAGATGAAAAGTTGATCAAACAAGAAAAAATTCGGTTTAACTCGGACGAACAACAAACGAAAGTTCAACTCATTTTAAGAGCGAATAAAATTGGATTCAGAAAGTATAGAGCTGAAGTTTCATCGGTTGAAAATGAATATAGCAACCGAAATAATAGCTTAAATTTTTATGTTGAAGTGATTGATGGAAGACAGAAAATTTTGTTGGCACACCAATCTCCGCATCCGGACATCTCGGCTTTGATGTTCGTGGTAGACAACAATAAAAATTACGAAGTTGTCACTAAAAGAATTGAAGAAATTAGTGACCTCTCGCAATATGACTTAATAATCGTGCATAATTACATTAATAAGAGCCAAGAATTAAATTCATATATCTCCGAAGGAAAAGGGGCTGTTTTGTTTGTGGTTGGCGAGCAAACGGACATGCAAGCCCTGGAAAAGCTCAATATTGGATTTAGTGGACGAGTTTCGGATACAGAAGATGTTTATTATTCTCATAACCCTAATCAAAAAGAAATTATACTTCCACCAAGTACGATTCAAGTTTTGTCGAATGCTCCTCCCTTAAAAGCTCCTTTTGGAAACCTTAAATTTAGTGATGCATTGGAAGTGCTCGCTTACCAAAAAGTTGGAAGTATCTCTTTGGATCAACCTTTAATTTATTTTACCAAAAAGCAAGAAAGCAGAATGGGTGTCATTTGGGGAGATGGAATTTGGCGATGGCGTTTATTTGATCAAATGAGAACAAGTTCTACGTCGAATTTTAATGATTTTTTTGGAAAAATAATTACATATCTAGCGGTAAAAGAGAATAAAGATCCATTTAAAGTGCAACTTTTAAAGGAATATACAGAAAATGAAGAAGTCATTATAAAGGCTGAATTGTACAACAAATCCTATGATAAAATTAATGACCCCGAAGTCAAATTTTCTTACACGAATGAAAAAGAAGAATCGTTTGAATCCTATTTTGTAAAAACCGGCAATGCTTATTCCCTAAATTTAGGTCGATTGACGCAAGGAATTTATACTTGGAAGGCAAGTACTAATTTTCAGGATAAAAACTATGTTAAAGAAGGTAATTTTTTGGTAAAAGAAGTGAAGATTGAATATTTAAATTCGGTTGCGAATCATCGAATATTAAAAAATCTTGCGGCTAATTCAGGAGGTAGTTTTCATTTGCCAAGTCAATTGAAAGCGTTAGCTCAAGAAATTAAAACGAGAGAAGATATGGTGACAGTGGTTTACCAAGAAAAACAATTTGACGATTTAATCGATTATAAATGGCTATTCTTCTTAGTGGTGATTCTGTTTTCGGTGGAATGGTTTGTTCGTAAATTCCAAGGGGCATACTAATAAATTCTTAACGTAAAAATTCGCAGTTGATTTACTTCAATTGGATAAATTTTCGTACTATTAGTCCAACCAATTTTGCGACTATGTTTAGATTTTTACTGTGCATATTTTGTATTTCACTGATAAACCCCTTTACTGCTCAAACTCTTGATGCATTGACCTATAAAAGTGCGTTTGAAAGCGCTTATGCCACTAATCCCACCTTGCCCAAAGGAATTTTAGAAGCAGTTGCATTTGCGCAAACTCGAATCAAACATCTTTCAGGAAACACAGAAGGTTGTTCAGGAATGCCTCAAGTGAAAGGAGTGATGGGATTAACAGAAGATGGGAAAGGTTATTTTAATAATAATTTAATCTACATCTCAGAATTGTCTGGCTACACTGTGGCCAATATTAAAGCCAATCCTTCAGATAATATTGCAGCTTATGCAAAAGCTTATGCCATTTTAATGGAACGATCTGCGGTTGAAACGGATGAATTTTCTAAACACGATCAACTTTTAAAAACGCTTTCTGAAATTCCTTGGAATAAAAATGCGGCCAGTAATTATGCATTAAGTTGTTTTACGTACGAAGTATTTAATTTTTTGAATAATCCAATTTATCAGGATTTATTTGATTTTCCAGCGTATGCGATCGACCTTACAGAAATCTATGGAGTTGATAATTTAGGGATTCTAACAAGTGAGCAAATTTTAATCTCTCCAGATGCCGTTTATGACGAAGAACGTCATGAATTTGAGCCTCGAGACCGTTCAGCGGAATATGGACCAGCTTTATGGAATGCAGCAGCAGCGTGTAATTACAGTTCCCGATTGGGTGTCAGTATTTCCGCAGTCACCGTTCACACGATTCAAGGTTCGTATGCAGGTGCAATTTCTTGGGCTAAAAATTGTCTTTCTTCGGTGTCTTATCATTATGTTGTTCGTTCATCTGACGGTCAGGTTACACAAATGGTTATAGAGGCAAACAAAGCATGGCACGTTGGTTCTGCAAATCCATATACGATAGGTATTGAGCATGAGGGATATGTTTCTGACCCCATTTGGTACACCGAAGCGATGTATGTTTCTTCTGCAAATTTGGTGCGAGATATTACAGAAAGTGGCTACGGAATTGATCCTTTGCGCACGTATCAAGGGCCTGCCACCGCTGCTACGTTAACGCTTGGTGGTTGCGTTAAAATTAAAGGACATCAACATTTTCCAGGCGCGGCGCATACCGACCCAGGGATTCATTGGAATTGGGAACATTATTATCAATTGATCAATGACGATCCTGTAATTTTAACTTACACTTCACCTACGGGTACCTTTTTTGATTCGGGTGGTATTGCAGGAGATTACGACGACGACGAACGAAAATTATACCTTATCCAACCAGCAGATGCGTTGACAATCACACTCAGCGTTCAAGCATTCGGTTTAGAAGAAGATTGGGATTTTTTAACTGTGTACGATGGCGAAGATCTTGATGCGCCGATCATTGGAGAATATACTGGAACAACCATATCGGATATTATTACCTCATCAGGCGGAAGTTTATTAATTGAGTTTAGGTCGGATTGCGCAACCACCGACCTTGGATGGGAAATTGATTGGACTACCATTGAAGCTTCTGGCGTTGGGGACGAATTACCTCCAATGACTGATGTTTTAGTGGAAGATAGTTGGTATACGGAGGATTTTCTTGCAGGATTTGAAGATGAGGATGATTCACTTGGATCGGGAATAAAGTATTCTTTTTACCAAGTGATTGATTATGATGGGTTAGAATGGCGGGCAAATAATGATCGCGGATTTTTATCTGATAATTATGACGAAGCCCTGCATCCCGACTGGAACGTGGTGACCGGAACATGGGCGATTGTTGACGATAATCTAAAACAAAGTAACGAAGCCTTGTCGAATACAAATATTTACGCCGACCTGAATCAAACGGATTATGATCAACTTCTTTATCATTGGGCGGGAAAAATAACTGGAGCTGGCGCGGATAAACGTATTGGAATGCATTTTATGTGTGATAATCCAACGTTAACAAATCGAGGGAATTCGTATTTTGTTTGGTTTCGCGAAAACGGCGACAAGGTTCAAATTTATGAAGTAGTTTCCGATGTGTTTACGCTCAAACAAGAGGTGGCACATACTTTTTTACCCGATACGTGGTACGATTTTAAAACAGTTTATGACAAGGAATCCGGTGAAATTCATGTGTGGGTGAATTCAGTTCACGTGATTTCTTGGACCGACCCAAGTCCTTTAGCCATTGGTAATTCAGTTTCTTTTCGATCTGGCAATTCTAGCTATGCGATTAATGACTTTAAAGTTTATCACAACCGAATTGATGAAGAACTCATTACAGTTGGTCCAACTGGGGATATTCGGTATCAAAACCTAGACATCTTTACACCGTCTGGAAAAATAAAATCAATAGCAGTTGACTCGGCATATAATATGTCAACTATATCCTCTGTTTTTGCCGACATTGATTGGACCGTTCCATTGACCATCGATTATATTAATGATGGCTTGGATGCAGATATTTCAACGACCAGTTCAAACACACAATTAGCTGCAAATTGGTCTGTTACAGCTGATCCTAATTCGGGAATTGCTCGATATTGGTATGCAATCGGCACCAGTCCGGGTACTGTTGATATTGTCGATTGGACAGATAATTGGTATGCCGACACCATTGTTCACACGGGCTTAAGTCTAACCTACGGTGAAACATATTATTTCTCCGTTCGTGCAGAAAATGGCGCTGGATTATTGTCAGAAATAATTTCTACTAATGGTCAATTATTGGTCGAACCTACCGAACCACCTTTGGCGAATTTTAATGCAATAAATACGGATTTATGTGGAATCGATTCTGTACAATTAATCAATACAACGGTCGATGCAATGACTTATGAATGGTTCATCCCAGATGGTTTCCCATCCTTTTCAACCGAAACTAGTCCTTCAATTCATTTTGCTGAAAGTGGTGTTTATCCAGTTTTATTGGTTGCCACTGGACCAGGTGGTGTTGATAGCATTGAGTTAGAAATTACAATCGAAGTAGCCGAAGCACCAATTGCTGCTTTTGAAGCAAGTGACGAAATTGTTCCTTTAGATGAAGCACTAATTACATTTGTCAATGGTTCCCTTCATTCGGATGGTTCTTATTGGTCGTTTGGCGATGGTTTTTTTTCTACAGATGACGATCCATGGCATCTTTTTACAGCAGTTGGTGATTATTATGTTTCTTTGATCGCTTTAAATGGTGGTTGTCCAAACGACACAATGACTAAATTAATCAAAGTAATTGCGGTGAGTGATTTGGCAGAAGAACTTGAAAATCAAATCTTCATCTACCCAAATCCAAGTATTGATCACATTTATTTAGGTGCTAAGGTAACCATGAATCAGCCATTTAGTTACGTTATTTTTGATAATCAAGGTCGTACGGTACAAGTTGGTCAATTTCCAAATTTAGCTCAAAACCAATTGATTTCATTAAACCAAATAGCAGCCGGCACCTACATCTTGAAATTGGATTTTGATGGGACAATTGTTGCCAAGAGTTTGGTGATTGAATAACCATTAATATGACATTTCTTACGCTCATCCTAATAAATAGGTAATTTAACGATGTTTTGTTATTTTTGGATTTTATGTATTGAAATACACCAACAGATTACCTATGAAAAAAATTATTTTATTGTCTACGGCCTTGATTTTGGCTTTTGTCGGAACAGCACAGAAAAAAGAAAAAGCTTCTGAACAAGTCGCATCTCCTATAAATTCGGGGTTAGTTGGCGGTTTAAGTTGGAGAAGTATTGGACCAGCAGTAGCATCAGGTAGAATAGGAGACATTGCTGTAAATCCGAACAATCCAGACGAATATTACCTAGCGGTAGCATCTGGAGGTGTTTGGAAAACAATAAATCATGGCACAACTTTTCAACCTATTTTTGATCAACAAGGGTCGTATTCAATTGGATGTATTACCATTGATCCAAATCAAACCAATACGATTTGGGTTGGAACGGGTGAAAATAATAATCAGCGTTCTGTGGCTTATGGCGATGGGGTTTACAAATCTGAAGATGGGGGTAAATCTTGGAAGAACATGGGACTTGCAAATTCTGAACATATTTCTAAAATCATTGTCGATCCTACAAATTCAAATATTGTCTATGTTGCCGCTTATGGACCGTTATGGTCAGAAGGTGGCGACCGTGGGATTTATAAAACGGTTGATGGTGGGGCGACATGGACACAAATTCATTTTGTTTCTGTAAATGCTGGGAGTGCGGATTTAGTGATGGATCCATCGAATCCTCAAATTTTGTACGAATCGGTTCATCAAAGAAGAAGACATATTTACACCTACATCGGTGGAGGAGTGGAAAGTGCAGTGTATAAATCTGAAGATGCTGGAAAAACGTGGAAAGAACTAAAAAATGGACTACCATCGGGTAAAATGGGACGAGTTGGTTTGGCCATTTCTCCAGTTGATCCAAATTATGTCTACGCAATTGTCGAAGCGGAGGAAAATCTTGGAGGGTTGTTTCGCTCGACAGACAAAGGAGTGAGCTGGGAAAAAAGGGGTTCCTTTAACACAAGTGGAAATTATTATCAAGAAATTTATTGTGATCCAGTAAACAAGGATAAAATCTTTAGTATGGATACGTGGTTGCATCATTCAATTGATGGTGGTAGAACGTTTATTGCCACTGGCGAAGATTTAAAACACGTTGATAATCATTGTATGTGGATCAACCCTACAAATACAAATCATTGGATGGTTGGGTGCGATGGTGGTTTGTATGAAACGTATGATCATGCAAAAACGTGGCACTACAAACAAAATCTTCCGATTACTCAATTTTATAAAGTTGCCTTAGACAACGATTTACCTTTTTACAATGTTTACGGAGGAACACAAGATAATAATTCATTGGGTGGTCCGTCTCGAACTATTAATAACGCAGGGATTCAAAACTCTGATTGGTTTATCACCAATGGTGGTGACGGTTTCGAATCTCAAATCGATCCTATTGATCCTAATATCGTTTACGCACAAGCTCAATACGGTTGGTTGATTCGTTACGATAGAAAAAGTGGTGAAAAAATCGGGATTCAACCTATGCCTGGAAAAGGTGAATTAGCCTATCGTTGGAATTGGGATGCGCCGTTGGTTATTTCTAATCACGATCACAAAACTTTGTATTTTGGTGCAAATAAAGTTTTTAAGAGTGTAGATATGGGAAATACTTGGCAAGTAATTTCACCAGATTTAACACGACAATTGGATCGTAATCAGCTAAAAGTAATGGGAGAAGTTCAATCTCCTGATGCAGTGATGAAAAATAAATCTACCACGATTTATGGAAATATTGTTGCAATGGATGAATCGCCAATCAATAAAAATTTGCTTTATGTTGGTACGGATGATGGTTTGATTCAGGTGACTACGGATGGTGGTGCAACTTGGAATAGAAAAGATAATTTTCCAGGAGTTCCTAGTATGTCGTTGGTCAATATGTTGATTCCTTCTCAGCACGATGAAAATGTTGTCTACGCGGCATTTAATAACCATAATAAAGGTGATTTTAAACCTTATCTTTTAAAAAGTTCTGACAAAGGAAGTTCGTGGGTGAATATCGCTGGCGATTTACCAATTCGAGGAACAGTTTATTCGATTGCCGAAGATCATGAAAATCCGAATCTTTTATTTGCAGGGACGGAATTCGGCTTCTTTTTTACCGTCAATGGAGGTAAAAATTGGGTTCAATTAAAAGCAGGTTTACCCACCATCGCTGTGCGTGATATTGCCATTCAAAAAAGAGAAAACGACCTTGTAATTGCCACTTTTGGAAGAGGATTCTATGTTTTGGATGATTATACCCCATTAAGATCTTTAACGGAAGATTTGGTTAAAAAATTAGGACATTTTTTCCCTATCAAACCAGCCTTGTCTTATGTTGAATCTAGTCCTTTAGGTTTATCGGGACCAGGCACTCAAGGAGCTTCTCATTTTGTTTCACCGAATCCGAATTTTGGTGCAGTTTTCACCTATTATCTGAAGGATGTTCCTGAATCGATCAAGTCCAAACGTCAAAAGGCAGAGGACGAGGCAAAGAAGAATGGGGCCGATTTGGTGTATCCTACTTACGAACAATTTGTTGCGGAAGACACGTATGAAGACAGCTACTTATTATTTTTGATCAGGGATGAAAATGGAAATGTCATTCAAAAATTGAAAGAGAGTCCGAAAAAAGGGGTTAATCGGATTACTTGGAATTTAAGATACCCAAGTACGACACCCGTTACAGCATCACAAAATGCACCTGGTCGATACAGTAATCCTGATGAAGGTCCTTTGGTAATTCCGGGCAAATACTCTGTCGAGTTATATTTAAGTGAAAACGGAGTAATTACTAAAGTGATTGAACCAGAATTTTTTGTGGTGAAGGCACTGGAAAATTCTTCTTTGGCAAGACAGACTGAAGAAAATACACTTTTCAAGAAAGAATTATCTGAACTGCGAAGAAAGGCGTATGGTTCTGCCACTCAATTTGGTGAGTTAAATGAGCAATTAGTATTGATTAAGGCAGCAATTCAAAAGTATCCAAGTGCAGATTTGTCTTGGATGAAAGAGGTAAAAGCCTTGGAAGTATTGATGCATGAAATTCAACTTTCTCTGTGGGGTGATTACCATAAATTAAACAGAGATGTGGAAACAATACCGAGTATTATGGATCGGATTGAAACGATTGTTTATCAATGTTGGTACTCGACTTCCAATGTCACCACCACTCAAAAAACTCAAATGATTTTGGCTGCTGAGGAATACCTGCTTGTTCGTGCTAAGCTCGATGAAATAATCAAAAGAGTGCAAGAATTAGAAAAACTGATGAATCAAAAAGGAGTGCCTTATACGCCTAAACGTTTAGATTGGAAGGTCGAATAAGTTATTGTCCTGTTATAAAAGTTTCGTAATTATCTTGCGTAATAATTTCAGTTATTGCATCCGGATAATTGGTTGTAAATGCTTTTGTTATTTTTTGATTGGATTTAGAGTTCCACTTGAATTCAAAGCCCAATAATTTACCGTCTGTTTCTTCAAGGTAATCAACTTCTTGTTGGGCGGATGTCCTCCAAAAATAGCGATTCACCCATCTGCCAGAATTGTTGTTGAGTTTTAAACGCTCGGAAACTAAGAAGTTTTCCCACAAAGCACCTTTGTCATTTCGTAACTCTATTGTTTGAAAATTAGCTATTAATGCATTTCTAATTCCGTTGTCGTAGAAATAGATCTTGCGGGTTTTTTTTAACTCCGTGCGTAAATTATTGTTGTAGGTACCTAATCGAAATACCACATAAGCTTGCTCTAATAAAATTATGTACGATTCAATGGTTTGACTATCCAAACCTACCAACCGCGAAAGTTCACTATACGATACTTGGTTTCCTAATTGAAAAGCCAATGCTTGTAATAATTTGATGATTTTTTCGCTTTTGTGAATTTTGTTCCACGTCAAAAGATCTTTATACAAATAACTATCAGAAATTTGTTTCAACAAGCTTTTTGCGTCCATGTGAGACAAGACTATTTCTGGATAATATCCATACACTAAACGATGACTTAGTAGTCGTTTTTCAGTGTTACGACCATGGTATCTAGCCATTTCTTGAAATGAAACGGGAAATAGATGAAACTCCCATTTTCTTCCGGTTAACGGTTCATTGACTTGATTCGCTAAATCAAATGAAGACGAACCTGTTGCAATAACTTGAAGTGTTTTTATTTCGTCCGTAATTAATTTTAGCTTTAATCCAATATTTGGAATCCGCTGTGCTTCATCTATGATCAATATTTTTAAATGTCCGAATTCGTTTTTTAAAAAGGTTGAAGTTGGGTTTTCAAAAATGGCTTGTACATCTGGTTCATCTGCGTTAATTCGGATGATTTTTTTCTTAGATGATTCTATTGTTTTTAATAAGGTTGTTTTTCCTACTTGTCGTGCACCAATTAGGATGATTACTTTTCCTTTAAAAAGTCTCTTTTCAATATTCTTCCAAACATCTCTTGTAATCACTTTTATCGCTTTTTTTAATCTGAATTTATTACAAAATTATGATTTATTTTAATGAAATTCAATTTTTACCTTATTTTTTTCCAAACATATTCAAAATTTATCTAGTTTTTTTCAGAACATATTCTAAAATAATCTGGTTTTTTAATGAACGTATTCGGAAATTATTTAGTTTTTTTTTGAATGTAATCTAAAATTATCTATTTTTTTTCCGAATATAATCGTAAATTATATAGTTTTTTTCGGAACGTAATCGGAAATTATTTAGTTTTTTTCAGAATGTAATCTAAAATTATCTATTTTTTTTCTAAATCTGGTCTAATTTTTTCTTTTAATTGGTTAGACTAAATCACATAATTAATCCCGTATTTGCCTTCGTTAAAGAGCAGATCTAAAACACTTAAGTTGTTTTTGAAATCGCCCTGATTGGTAAAAATTTGATAATAAGGCTTTAATACCTGAGGTTCTATCTTTCCATTCATTAATTGTTTTGATTCAATGGATGAATCTAGACCAGAAGGCGCTATTTCGATTGCCGATTCCAACTCAAAAGAATCTAAAACAAACTTTAAAACCGCGCTATTGAGATCAATCAAACGATCGTAACGAGTCGAAAAGAGATGGTTAAATTCCTCTGCATAAAACTCATAAAAGGACGATTTTCCATAAGCACTTTCGATTGCTTTGAGGTGATATTTTTGCCAATTTTCTGCGTAACTTATTAGAACATCTTTTGTGCGAGTGGATTTTCCATACGGTCTAATCACTGGAACCACTAAATTCTGAATGCCATTCGCTGATAAAATTGTTGTTCGATTTCGAATCGTTTGTTTTTGAAATAATTCATTGCCGTCAATAAAAATAGTAGAATAATTTTGCACAATGGAAAGATAGGCCAAATTACCAAAGTAAGCCGATGGTAATATCAGCATGTTTTGCTCTACAGGTTGCTTTGAATTTTGTGTTTCCCGAATTTTAACATTCGCATCAAACAAAGGATTCAAAATTTCCTCTAAAGTCGATTCCTTTAAAAATTCTTGAAAATTCAGTGCTTCCGAAACTGTTAAAAATGATCGTTCAAAAATCAATTTGGTTGGTTGCCGACTAAAAGTATAGTTTTCTGGATTTTTTTTATCTGAATGATAATTAAGACGTATGGTTAAATTTTTGGTTATACCCGCATGCACAGTTGAATCCGAACATAATAAGGCATATACAACAAACATGCAATTATTTTATACCAGAAAAAACTCTTTCCCATCTAACTCCACCGCCAAACATACCTTTTTCGTTGACAGACATCCAGATAAAGGCAGACCTACCAACAATATGATCTTCTGGAACAAATCCCCAAAAACGAGAATCCGCAGAGTTATTACGGTTGTCTCCCATTAACCAATAGTAATTCATTTCAATCGTGTAGGTATCTACCTTTTTACCATCAATAAAAATACCTTCCGAGGTTTCGGACAAGGTATGATGCTCATAAGCAGTAATAATTCTTCTATAAATAGGAAGTGTTCTATGATCTAATTTCACAACATCTCCTCGAGAAGGAATTTTTAAAGGGCCGAAATTATCCTCCGTCCAATCGTATTGATTATCGTTTGGAAAAATTGGTAAATAGCCATTCGACCTGCCTTCTGCTAATTTTTTCAAATAATATCCTTTGGATTTATTATAAGGAACTAGTTCAGGAAATTTCTTTTTAACTTCGGCATATTTAGTTTTTGACAAGGCGATTGTAACAAAACCTGAATCATCAACATTCAGATTCAAAGCGCTTTCATTGAAATTTTCTCTGTAAAAATTGTCATCGCCTTGTGTCCAATCTTTTCCAAAGGTGTATGGATGTCTTACTCCAATACGCGAATAATTATATTGCATATTTTCGGGTTGAAAAGCAAGTTCATTATTGATATAAAGCTCTTTGTTTTTAACTTCCACCAAGTCACCATGAATAGCTACACAGCGTTTGATATAATTTTCTCGTTTATCAACTGGTCGACTTAAAACGCCATCAATAATGGTGTATCCTCGTTCTCTATCTTCAGGATAAGGTAAACTTGAAAAAACTTTTCCCTTTTCAAATCCATTTCTTGCAAGTTTTTTATAATGCTCAATGTTAGCTTCAAAATCACTCAGACTTTTTCCTTCACGCATGGCCAAATAATAGGCTTCATCACGCAAAATTTGTTCGTAGGTATGACCAATTAATCCATTTGGCATACGTGCGTCATTTAATGCAGTATCGCCAGCTGGAAAGTTAAAAACAGTCACATCATTTCTTTCCACAAATCTTAATCCTGGCAGTCGGGTGTATGGAATTTTTTGAAAATTCAAATAAGATTTAACATTAAATAGTGGAGCAAAACTATTGTGTACAACAGGGTAAGAAAAAGGAGTCATCGGTACACGTGGTCCAAAAGTTATTTTTTCAACAAAAAGATAATCTCCTACCAACATGGTTTTTTCCATCGAACCTGTTGGAATGGTATACGGTTCAAATACATACGTTCTAATGGCACTCGCTGCAATCAAGGCAAATAGAATAGCATCTCCCCATTCTTTAAAGATTGTTTTTTTGCCAGGCTTTTTCTTGGTTATTAACGAAAATGGAATCACGAGTGCATGTCCAATCACTGGAAGAGCAAAAAACAATGCCACATGATCACTTGGAGTTCTCACGTTTACTTGTTTTTCAATGTCCCAATTGGTTGGAGGAACAGGTAGGAATTTTTCACTGTTTTTAGCAATCTGCCAAAAAACCGGAAACGGAAAAAGAATACCTAAAATCGTGTTTTTAACGTCAAAAACGCCAAATTTCCGAATGAAACTTACGTTGATAGATGCCCACATGATGAATTGAATCCCAGGCATTAACAAGAAAATAACCCAATACCATGGTTGATTACTAACCCTTAAGGCGACATAATAATTGTAAAATGGCACATAAGCAGCCCAACTCGGTTTGTCAACGCTTGGCAAGATTTTTTGCCAGTTCCCAAAAACGGGCGTAAGAACAATAATTAAGTATCCGATAATCAATCCTAAATATGCCATATTAAAATTTTAAAAAATCTTGAACAGTAAAAATACCCGTTTTTCCAATCAGCCACTCTGCAGCGAGCACACTTCCTTGCGCAAATCCCTTTCTCGAATGTGCTGTATGTTTTATTTCAATATCATCAACAACTGATGAGTAAGTTACTTCGTGTGTGCCAGGCACATTAGCTAAGCGAAGTGAAGCAAGGCTTAATTCATTGTCATTTGCCAATTCAGGAGGCGGTACATTTTTCCAATTAGAGTAGCGACTAGTCGATGCCAAGATTTGTTCTGCCAAACTAATCCCCGTGCCACTTGGAGCATCCAATTTTTCGGTATGATGCGTTTCTAAAATTGAAACATTGTAACCTTCAATGTCGCGCATTATTTTGGCAAGATATTGGTTTAAAGCAAAAAAAGCATTTACTCCGATGCTAAAATTAGTTCCATAAATTAAGCTGCCTTTTTTTTGATCGCATGCCGATTTAATTTCATTTAATTGACTAGACCATCCGGTTGTGCCGACAACAATTGGAATCCCTAGATCAAATGCGAAATTAATATTTTCAACTGCGCAACTGGGTTTTGAAAACTCAATAATTAGGTCGATTTGACTGAAATCGACGGATTCTTTTGGAGTAGCGCTTGTAATCTTGATTGGGATTTCATGACCACGTGTCAGGGCATAGGACTCAATCTCCTTGCCCATTTTACCATAACCAAATAATGCAATCTTCATTCAATTGTTTTTGCGAAAGTAAGTATTTAAACCCGAATTCCTTATTGTATCTCTAAAATTCAATAAGAATTTTCAGGAATATTTTTTTGGTAAATGCAATGAAATTTATATATTCACTTAAATACTTTAAACGATTTGTCAAAAAAAGCTAAAAATGTTACAATTCAATATAAAACTTGTCATTTTTGATTCATTGGTTTGATGGAAACTTTTGTATGACATATAATTATCTCATTACAATCTTCATTTCGCTTATTTTCCTTAGTTGTGGTTCAACCGTTTCTAACGATAAATCAAGTGAATTAAACGAAGAAGAAAAAGTTAATTGAAGAACGACACTAGTAAAAAAGGATTCGAATTATACGTGCCTTCATACATGGAAAAAATCGAAGACCTTCAGGAGTCGGCTGATGCGCAATTCGTTTATATTGAAGAAGAAAGCGCAAATTCAGATCCGTCAGGCTTAAAAGAGCATTTTTTAATCGTTCTGTCTGAAAAAAAGACAGAAATAGAAAATTATGTGGTTCCTGATAAACCAACCCTTCAACCGTATCACTAAGATGCAATTTAAACAAGTGAATGAATGAAGCCATGTTGAAATTTAATGTCATGGATTCGGTATCTCCAATTCAACAAATAAATGGATGTCAAGTTATTGTTCCCGAAATCACTGCGTTAACTAAAACATTTACGAACCTATCGAGCTTTATTATAAAATCGCAATAATAGAAGGTGAAAAGGCATTTTGTCAAGTAATCACTTGGTGCCCTCTAACTCAAAAGCTTAGTTTTTACCTAGAAATGGATGAAATTGTTCAATCATTTCAAGAATTATAAAAAAGAATTGATTTCCAAAACTCTTTTGTTCTTCGTGTGCATCAAGATCAAATCATATTTCGTAAATTTGAGGACTCAAATAGAGATAAATCCATCAATTTTTGGAAAATCAAGGTCTTAAAATTGGGTAAAAAAATGAGTTAGCAATTGTTCGACAGAATGACAAAATTTTTAAAATTGTTTTTTATAGCGGTTTCCATCCTTTTGTTTGGGTGTGGAGGGGATGATAAATTTGTGAAAAAAACAGTTGACGGAAAATTTTCGGTTGAACTGCCAGAATACATGGTTGAATTGGACCTAGAAAATCCAGGCGCCACTTTGCAATTTGGTAATGAAATGCGCGAACATTATGTCCTTGTAATCATGGAACCACATGAAGTTTTGACGCAACTTGGGCTGAATTTGGATTTACAATCCTACGCAAATATCAATTTAGACAACATGAAACTTGCACTTCAAAATCCTCGGTTAGAAGAACTAGAAGATGGTGTTACGGTTGTCAACGATATGCAAACGGTTGGATATAAACTTATTGGATTGTTTCCGGAGTCCGACATTAATATTGTTTATTATATTCGTTATTATCGAAGCGAAAAATCATTTTACGCAGTCATAACGTGGACTTTAGAAAAGACAGAACGAAGCTATTTAAATAACATGCTTAAAATTATTAATTCATTAAAAGAAATATAGAATGTCAGACGATAAAAAGATAATTTTCTCGATGGTGGGAGTTTCTAAATCGACTCCGCAAGGGAAGCCAATCATTAAAAACATTTACCTGTCCTTTTATTATGGCGCTAAAATTGGGATTATCGGGATGAACGGTTCCGGTAAATCAACCGTGCTCAAAATAATCGCAGGATTGGACAAAGCCTATCAAGGTGATGTGGTATTTAATAACGAATATTCGATTGGATATTTAGCGCAAGAACCGATTATTGATAGCGATAAAACGGTGAAAGAAATCGTTCAAGAAGGCGTTCAAGAAATTGTTGATTTGTTAAAAGAATACGAAGAAATCAATGCGGGTTTCATGGATGAGGAGATATTGGCGGACGAGGATAAAATGAACAAGTTAATTGAGCGTCAAGGAATCGTTCAAGATAAAATTGATCAAGTAGATGCTTGGAATATTGACAGTAAACTTGAGCGTGCAATGGATGCCTTGAGATGTCCACCAGAAGATCAAAAAATTGGAACCTTGTCTGGAGGTGAAAAACGTCGAGTGGCCTTATGCCGGTTGTTGTTGCAAAATCCTGATATTTTATTGTTAGATGAGCCTACGAATCACTTGGATGCCGAATCTGTTGATTGGTTAGAGCAACATTTAAAGCAATACGCTGGAACGGTAATTGCTATTACCCACGACCGTTATTTTCTTGACAATGTGGCAGGTTGGATTCTTGAATTGGATAGAGGCGCTGGAATTCCTTGGAAAGGAAATTACTCCTCTTGGTTAGACCAAAAAACGGTAAAAATGGCGGGGGAAGAAAAACAAGCCAGCAAACGTAGAAAAGTGTTGGAAAGAGAGTTAGAATGGGTGCGAATGAATCCAAAAGGAAGACATGCCAAAAACAAAGCCCGTCTTACCAATTATGATAAATTATTGAGTGAAGATGCGGATGTAAGAGAAGAAAGATTAGAATTACCAATTCCAAATGGGCCACGATTGGGAACCAATGTAATTGAAGCGATTAACGTTTCGAAAGGATTTGATCATAAATTGTTGTATGATAACTTGAACTTTTCGTTGCCTCCAAATGGAATTGTTGGAATTATCGGGCCAAATGGAGCTGGTAAGACGACAATTTTTAAAATGATCATGAACGAAATTTCACCTGATGGTGGTGAGTTTAAAGTAGGAGATACCGTAGAAATTGGTTATGTGGATCAAGATCACAAAGAAATGAATCCTGAGAAAACGATTTTTGATGTGGTGACAGGTGGCACCGAATTTCTTGAAATTGGTAAACAAAAAATTAATTCGAGAGCTTATTTGAGCCGATTCAATTTTAATGGGGCAGACCAAGGTAAAAAAGTGGGAATTTTGTCTGGAGGAGAGCGCAATAGATTGCATTTAGCGATGACCCTTAAAACAGAGGCAAATGTTTTATTACTGGATGAGCCAACAAATGATTTGGACATTAACACGATTCGAGCGTTGGAAGAAGGAATTGAAAATTTTGCGGGTTGCGCTGTGATTATTTCCCATGATCGATGGTTTTTGGATCGAATTTGCACCCATATCTTGGCGTTCGAAAATGATTCAACCGTTTATTGGTTTGAAGGCACTTATTCGGAATACGAAGAAAATAGAAAGAAACGACTTGGTGATGCAGAACCAAAGAGGGTTCGTTACAGAAAATTGGTCGATTAATAAATTTGATTGTTAGAAAAATGAAATATTACAACAATATCCTTGAGACCATAGGAAATACACCTTTGGTCAAAATGAATAAAATCACCAAAGACCTAAAAGCACTGGTTTTGGCTAAAGTGGAAACCACCAATCCTGGAAATTCTGTGAAAGATAGAATGGCGTTAAAAATGATTAATGATGCCGAAGCGCAAGGGTTGATTAAGCCAGGTGCAACAATCATCGAAGGAACTTCAGGAAATACCGGAATGGGATTAGCATTAGCTTGTATTGCGAAAGGGTATAAGTTAATTTGTGTATTAAGTGATAAACAGAGTAAAGAAAAAATGGACATTTTAAGAGCTGTAGGTGCTGAGGTGGTGGTTTGTCCAACTGCTGTTGAACCAACCGATCCACGTTCTTATTATTCAGTTTCTCGAAGATTGGCGACTGAAATTCCTAATTCTTGGTATGTAAATCAATATGATAATTTGTCCAATACGTTGGCACATTATGAGCAAACTGGTCCCGAAATTTGGGAACAGACCGAAGGTAAAATCACGCATTTTGTGGTGGGAGTTGGAACGGGAGGAACGGTTTCTGGTGTAGGAAAATATTTGAAAGAACAAAATCCAGCGATCAAGGTTCTTGGAATTGATACGTATGGCTCTGTCTTTAAAAAATACCACGAAACTGGAATTTTTGATGAAAACGAGATTTATCCATACATCACCGAAGGAATTGGTGAAGATATTTTGCCAAAAAATGTAGATTTTTCTGTGATTGATCATTTTGAAAAGGTTACGGATAAGGACGCGGCAGTAATGACTCGAAGAATTGCACGTGAAGAAGGAATTTTTGTCGGAAATTCGGCTGGTTCTGCCGTGGCTGGATTGCTTCAGATGAAAGACATGTTTAAAGAAGGAGATGTGGTAGTAGTTTTATTTCATGATCACGGAAGTCGTTATGTAGGTAAAATGTTCAACGATGATTGGATGCGTGACCGTGGATTTTTAGATGAAGGTTTAAAAAACGCAGCTGATTTGGTGGCTAAACATGGCGATAAAGCATTGGTTGTTTGTGGTTCTGAAGAATTGGTTTCACATGCGGTGGCAAAAATGAAAACTTACAATATTTCGCAAATTCCAATCACAAAAGATGGAATAATTTGTGGTTATGTAGATGATTCAAGATTGTACCAAGGCATTATTGAAAATGCTTCAACGATGGATGCTCCTTTAAGTTCTGTAATGCAAGAGTCTTTGCCGATTTTACCGGCAAATGCTACGATTGAAGAGATTTCTAAACACATCAATAAACAAGTGCCTGCCGTTTTAATTGAAATGGGCGGAGGAAAACACCATATTGTTACACGACACGATTTAATCAACGCGATCGCATAAATGATCGAGGTTATCGACCAAATGAATCAAATAATCCGTTTACAGAATCCTGCTAAACGGATTGTTTCTTTAGTGCCTTCTCAAACGGAATTTTTACACGCCATTGGTTGCGCCGATGATTTAATAGGTTTAACTAAATTTTGTGTCCATCCAAAAGAATGGCATCAAACAAAAATTAGGGTAGGAGGAACCAAAAATTTGAATTTGGAAACCATTCGTAAACTCCAGCCTGATTTGATCATCGGAAATAAAGAAGAAAATACGAAAGAGGATATTGAAATTCTTCAACAGCAATTTCCTGTTTACATGAGTGATATCTATACTTTATCCGATGCACTTAAAATGATCCATGATCTTGGAGTTTTAACGGGTAAATCGAGTCTTTCAAATCAAATTTCAGATCAAGTAAGGATTGATTTTCAAAACCTACCTCAATTCAACAAAAAAATAATTTACCTGATTTGGCAAGATCCATTGATGGCAGTTGGTCCAAACACCTTTATTGGAGAAATGCTGCGATTGTCAGGTTTTCAAAACGTAATTTCGGATACCAAGGTTCGTTATATCGAACTTTCGGCCGATGACTTAAAGCAGTTGCACCCCGAATTTATTTTGTTAAGCTCAGAACCATATCCATTTACTCCCCAACATTGTGACAGTTTTTATGAAAAATTTCAGATTCCTTCGTGCATGGTGGATGGTGAAATGTTTTCGTGGTACGGAAGTCGAATGCTACTATTTAAAGATTATCTGGACAAACTGTTGATCCACTAAATAATCGACATAAAGGAGTTTTTTTCTTAATAATTTTTTAAGAATTTTGCCATTGACATCCCAAAGGACATACTTTCAATCATAGAATGTCCATTTTTTTCTTCCATTAAAACTTGACCTTTTGCCAAAATAAAACCATCTTCACTTTCTGTCAATTGAAGTTCGATGCTTGCCATATTGGCTAAAGCCTGGAAATCAGAAATTATTTTATCAGCCACGAGTAAGCCCATATTTTGTTCCAATGAGCTAGGTGGATTAATCGAATCAACCATAAATGCGGTTCGTTCTAGGATCATGTCTGGCTG
The DNA here is from genome assembly GCA_044361315.1 of Crocinitomix sp. Classification (GTDB taxonomy): domain Bacteria; phylum Bacteroidota; class Bacteroidia; order Flavobacteriales_D; family Crocinitomicaceae; genus Crocinitomix. The sequence continues at coordinate 70,848 of JBIKJA010000011.1, forward strand.
AATCCATAAATCGAAAAGCAAATGCTCATCCATTGAGGGTTTAAGTTGCATAGAATCTTGATAAAGTTCTACCATCTTATCGGTTTGTCTATAATTGAATGAAGCACCATGAGGCGTCATAATTTCACCCGTATTGCCCACCATGCTAAAATTACCAGCGATTTTTTGAGTTTCAAAAAAATTAGTCCAATAATCCGTTTCTAAAATGTCAAAATGAAGCGCAATTTTAGGATAACTTCTAAAAGGCGTAGAGTAACCTTGATTTCTATGAACAAGGTAACAATCCACCCCATCATAATCCATTGCTAATTGAGAATAAGAAGGGATGTCTTCCGCTTTATCCTCTTTAAACCAATAAATACTATTAAAAATATTTAACGAACTTCGAACGCTAAATGCTTTTGTTTTGTCGATCGCATACGCCACGGAAGTTGATTTTTCGGCATCTTTTATAGGTGTAAATTGCCCATTAATGTCAATGCGATCGTTTAAAAAATCGAAAGACAACCAACCATCGATTAATTTATTTTCTGGTGTTTTTCTTGGAGTGAAATAGCAATTGATCTCTTTTTTAGGATCAAAAATCTCGGTTAAATCAATTCGTTCATTAAATCCTTTTACTTCTTTATTAGAAATTTTTTTGAGATGTTCTCCGATTTTATCTTGATTGTTTTGCGAATTGGTCAATTGAATTATGACATAATCTTCGCTAAATTCAAATTTCGATTCAGGAGATTTTTTTGTTAAAAATTCCCGCGCAAGCGCTTCATCAGAATAAGCAACAATGGCAAACCAAATGGCTTCATCAGGCCATAATTCTCTAAAAAATATCACTTTACCAAAAAAATCTAGCCCGGTGTCTTCAATTAAAGGTTCGGGTGCTTTTTCTTTCGATGCAGGATAAACTTTTTCCAAAAACGAAGCTTCTTCAAAAATTCGTTGATAGGCGATTTCTTTGATAAAATTTGTGGTATTTATTTCGATCACGAAATCACTTTCTTGAGGGATGTATGAATAAATCTCCGTAGTGGATTCTAAAATAAACTTGTTACTCACCATTAATATCAATGGAAAAACCATTAATAAACCGACAATCGCAAGGTATTTCTTTATTCTTTGCATGGGGTTAAAATTAACAATTTTGAATCGATTCTAGCAAAATAATTCGATAAATTGATAATTTATACCGATACTTAAATCATAAATTCCCAAGCACTGCGGTAACTGCCATTTTTTTCGACATAATTCAAAAAATCTTCATAAAAACGATCCTTACCAAGGGTTGATGAATCTCCAATCACAATCAGTTTCAATTTTGCGCGGGTCATGGCCACATTCATCCGACGATAATCCTTTAAAAAGCCGATTACATTTGTTTTGTTTGACCGAACAAGACTTAATATTATCACCTCTTTTTCTTGTCCTTGAAAACCATCGATTGTTTGAATGGTGATTTTTTGTTCAGGAATTACTTCTCTTAATTTGTTTATTTGCAAGCGATAAGGTGAAATGATGCCAATGGATATTTCTGAATGATTAAGTGTTGTAAGCCTTTGTTGAATCAAGTTTATTTCTCCTAAATTAAAAATTCCACCTAGTTCATCTTGTTCTTCTTCATAACCACTCCCAGCGGTGTCTATGAATTCGACAGGCTCAAAATCATCACCAATTAAACGGGCACTTTTAACCAGGTCTGAAGAGCTGAGTTTGGATTCGTAAAATTGCTGATTCGAAAATTGCATGATCCGATCATTCATGCGATATTGGATATCTAATAAGGTCATGGAATTCCCCAACTCAATTCCCTTTTCGATGAGTGAAACGGCCAATCCTAATTTTTCTGCTTCTAGAGAAATCAAGGTAGGGGGCAATTGTAAAGGATCGCCAGCTAAAAATAATTTTGGTGCAAAATGCGCCACCGACCAAATTGCTGGTTCTAGTGCTTGTCCCGCTTCATCCACAAAAACGGCGTCAAAATTAAGCTTTGAAACGCGTTTATCTTGCAAACCCATAAAGGTACCCGTGATGATTTGAGAAGTGTCCAAAAGGTCATAAGCAATTTCATTTTCAATTCCCCGAATGTCTTTTTGCAAGGCAAACAATTCTCTTTTTAACATTTTCCGCTCTTCAAACTCTTCTTTGCCAAAACTGCGTTTGTATTTTTGGACCTTTTTACGAATGATTTCCGATTCCTTTTTAAGGCGAATCACTACATCCATGAGTGGACTTGTTAGGGTTTTCATTTTTAAGGTGAAATCTTCCACCTCTGCAGAAATTTTAAACGAATTGCCAACTCGGGTTATTGATTTGTTTTCTTTCGAAAGTTCAAAAGTGATATGATCCACTGCCGTATTCGATCCAGCAGCCACCATGATTCGTTTGCCCGAAGCTGCTAGAAGCAGAATGGCTTTCACCAACGTTTTTGTTTTTCCTGTTCCTGGAGGACCGTGAACAATGTGAAAGGGATTAGAAGAAATGAGGTGATTGATCGCTTGATTTTGTGCCAAATTATAACCTTCGTAACTAGTTGTAGGAATATCATATTGCTCTAAACGGCCATTTTTGTAAAAATTGGATGCAATTCTTATTTCATCAGCCAAGATTTTGTCTAAGGTTTTGAGCTGAATGTCTGTCGTGCGCGTATCAGGCAAAGCATCTAAACCAAGTTTACCTGATTTTATCCAATCAGGCATTTCATCTGCCGTAATTCGCACATGAATGACACCTTCTTTAAACGAATAAATTACTCCTTCTATTTTATCAGGCGATTGGGCATGAAATAATTGGACACTTCCGTTCGAAGAGAATTTGTATGGATCTTGTGCTTCGTTGATTTTAAAGGATAAAATTAGGTCGTCAAAAATGGTATAAGATTCTTCTAAAAAAGCGATTGGATAAAGCGTAATTCCTTCAATTATGCGTTCTTTTATTCCTAAATCGTCGAGTAAGGAAGTGTATCTTGACAATTCGGCCGCGCGTTCTAAAAGCAATGCTTCTTTTAATTTTTTAATCCTTTCTAACATCCTAAATTGCCATTAATTTCGTTTGCGAAAGTTAGAAAATACTTTTATCCATTTCTGTTAATTCTGGATAAATTTGTAAGTATCTTTAGGCAATTACTTGTAATGAAATTGAAATTTAACCGACTTAACAATAAAATGGAAAATATGATTTTAGGAGTTTTAGGATGTTTATTGTTTCTTTTTGCCTGTGGGGCAAAAGATACGCCTTTAAGTAATGTGTCAAATCATTCGAATTCATTAGCGTTGGTTGTTCCAACTGATTCGACAGGATGGAATAAATTAACGAAAGAAGAGGCGCGAGTGATTGTTCATAAAGGAACTGAGTATCCGGGCACAGGTGAATACGTGGATAATCATAAAAAAGGAATTTATAACTGTAAAAGATGTAATGTTGCGCTATTTGATTCAGAAAGTAAATTTGATTCAGGCACTGGTTGGCCGTCGTTTGATAGTTTTATCGGTGAGTCCGTTGAGGTGGTTTTGGATAGCGATGGTTTCCGAGAAGAAATTGTATGCAGAAATTGCAAAGGTCATTTAGGACATGTTTTTTACAACGAGGGATTCACAAAAAAACAAACTAGGCATTGTGTTAATTCTATTTCGCTTAAATTTGTAGAAGGTTAATCTTAAATTAGCCAAATAAATTATGGAAACTGCAATTTTTGCTTCTGGATGTTTTTGGGGAACTGAGTATTTTTTTGAGAAAGCACCTGGTGTAATCTCCACGCAAGTGGGATACATTGGTGGCCACAAAGAAAACCCGACTTATAAAGAAGTTTGTGCGCATATTACTGGACATGCCGAGGCGGTAAAAGTTATTTACGATCCGGAAATGACAGATTTTGAAACCTTGTGTAAATTGTTTTTTGAAACACACGATCCAACACATATTAATCGGCAAGGACCTGACATTGGAGAACAATACCGAACAGAAATTTTTTACCAGTCGGAAAGTCAAAAAGAGATTTCTCAGAAACTAATTAAAATATTGGAAGAAAAAGGGTTAAAAGTGGCTACTAAATTAACCCCTGCCTCAAGATTTTGGGACGGAGAAGATTATCATGAACATTATTATAGTGGAAATGGAGGCACGCCTTATTGTCACGCATACACAAAACGTTTTGATTAATACAGAGTTTACTTTTTATGAAGATCATTTTATCACCCGCTAAGTCGTTAAACGAAGCTGTTAAATTTGACAGCGTTGCATGTACCTCTATTGGTTTTCCAGAAGAGACTAGTTATTTAATTAAAAAATTGGCCAAATTATCGAAAGATAAAATTGGTAAATTGATGGATATTAGTCCTGATTTGGCAAGTTTAAATTATGATCGATTCCAAAATTTCCAAGCGTCATTTACTCCTGAAAATAGTTTTCCAGCGGGTTATGTGTTTAGTGGAGCGGCTTACCAAGGTTTAGATTTTGGCAATTTGAGTGATTCGGATCAAGCAGAAGGACAAAAAAGATTGCGGATTTTATCAGGATTATACGGTTTGTTAAAGCCGTTTGATTTAATTCAACCCTATCGGTTAGAAATGGGAACATCTTTGAGTATCACCCCTAAATTATCCAATTTGTATAAATTTTGGGAAGATAAAATTCATAAAAAACTCTTGGAGGAATTGAAAGAAGACGAAACTAAACTTTTGGTAAATGTTGCTTCATCGGAATATTTTAAGGCTGCTAGGTTAGAAAAAATGAAGGAAATTGAAGTAATCACGCCTGTTTTTAAAGATCGGAATAAAAATGGTGATTACAAGGTAAACATGACCTTTGCCAAACTCGCACGTGGGCGAATGGCTCGATTTATTATTGAAGAAAAAATTGATCGATCTGAAGATTTGAAGTCGTTTAATGCAACGGGTTATTCTTTTATTGTCAAAGATAGTACCCCTACCGAATTTGTATTTCACCGAGATTAGCCAAGAAGCTCGGAGTTACTTAACCTTTAAGCATCTTATTCTAACAATTATTGTCATTCAGAAATTAATTTTGTAACCCAAAATTCATTCTTGCGTAATAGTCATCACAACAAATGACCAATTGAATGAAAAATACAGCAAAATTTTTAGCCATTTTTTGTTTCATCTTTAACGCCTCAGCAGAGGAACAACGTTTAACGAGTGAACAGTATATTGAACTTTGGAAAGTTACTGCCATTGAACAAATGAACTCTCATGCAATTCCTGCCAGTATTACCTTAGCGCAAGGAATTTTAGAAAGTGGAAGTGGGAACAGTGAATTAGCCAAAACTGCTAATAATCATTTTGGAATTAAATGTCATACCACTTGGAATGGCAAAACATTTTACCAAGATGATGACGCAAAAGATGAATGTTTTAGAAGTTACGACAATGCTGCGCTTTCGTACGAGGATCATTCATTGTTTTTGACCACACGCGATCGATATGCAGGGTTGTTTCAACTAAAATTAACAGATTATAATGGTTGGGCAAAAGGATTAAAATCGGCAGGTTATGCTACTAATCCAAAATACGCCGAATTGTTAATCACAATTATTGAAAAACACAATTTGGCACAATACGATTTGATGCCAAATTTACCATCTGAAGTGGTTAGAGAAAAACAAAAAGAAGAGTTAACTGCTTCTGTTGACAAGGACGCACCAACTTCTGGTTTAAAAACCAGTGAAAAGAACGAACTTGAAGTGACGGAAGTAAGTAGTCATAAAATTGCCTTAAATAAAAATAAAACACGCTATATTATCGTACAAAATGGCGACACCTTTTATCGAATTTCGAAAGAATTTTGTATTCCTTTATGGCAATTGTACAAGTTTAATGAATTGGGCAAAAGAGACGTTTTGAAAAGTGGGGAGATCATTTATTTAGATCCTAAAAGAATGAGAGCGAGCAGAGGATCAAATGTTTATTGTTGTCAAAGTCCGATGACATTGCGCGAAGTTTCTCAAATTGAAGGAATAAAAGTAGCCAGCTTGATGAAATATAATTTAAGCGATAATCCTGATGAAGTATTGCCGAAAGGCACAAAAGTAATTCTCCGCTAAATTTAACGCAAGTTAAATCGTGAATTGATAATCCACGGAGGATTTTGGTTTGTTGTAGAAAAAGGGCTGTGGTGGCCCTTTTTCGCTTTTGTATATTCTTGTATTTTCAACTTCTTTAATCTTGATTATTGGTCTCGATATCTTTTATTTTTTATTCTATATAATTGATAGATTAAATCAAATAAAACAGATTAATCAATCAAATTAACAGATGGTTACATGGTTTACATGTTTTATGGTGAATTGGTTTAAATATTAAAAAAAAGTGTAATTTTGTCCATGGGTATAATTGTAATCCATTGCGCCAACTTTACAATAATTTTCAAAATACCTCAAAATGAAACCATCTACGGAATTACACAGTCTTATTCGATCATTAACAAAATCGGAAAAGCGGTTTTTTAAATTAAACTCCTCTTTACAAGCTGGCGACAAAAATTATTTGAAAATATTCGATTTTGTTGAAAAGCAAAAGAAATATGATGAAGATGAATTGAAGGATCATTTCAAAAATGAAGTTTTTATTAAACATTTACCTTCTGAAAAAAATCATCTTTACCGTTTGGTTTTAAAAAGTTTACGGGCATATTATTCAGATGAATCGGTGAGTTCTCAATTGCGCCAAGAGATTAAAAATATTGATATTTTAAATCGAAAAGCACTGTATAAAGAATGTAGTAAATTTGTGATTCGTGCCAAAGAATTAGCGGCAGAATACGAAAAATTCTATTATTGGTATGAATTGATTAATTGGGAAAAGCGATTATTGGAAGAAGCCTATGAATCTGGTATTTTCACGATTGATTTGGATGATTTGATTAGGGAGGAGCAGGAAGTGGTGGACAAACTGAGAAATTTGGCCGAGTACCACGTGCTTTATTCAAGGATCAACTATATTTTTAAAAGCGGTGGTTTTGCGCGGAATGAAGCCGAACGAACCATTGTAAATGATATAGAGGATCATCATTTAATTAAAGGAAAAAATACAGCGTTATCTGTCCGGGCTGCGACTATCTGCTATTATATTAAAGGGGTTTGTAGTGCAAGTAAACGAGATTATGAAAATGCCTTGATTTACTTTAAAAAGACAAAGTCTGTCATGGAAAATCAGACTAAAATTAAGGACGATTTGCAACAACGCTATATTGCGACACTTTATTTTTTAATTATTTGTTATATAGATACGTACGATTTTAAAAATGCCGAGTTAGCGGTTTCTGAAATAAAACAATTAACGGGCAAAAAAGCCTTTGAGGCATTGGATTCTAAAGTTAGAATTTTCACCTCGACCTATATAGGGGAGATGCAACTTTTAAACCGTAAAGGTGAGTTTTCTGTGGCTTGTCAATTGATTCCTGAAATTTCGCAAGGATTGGATCTTTTTGAGGAAAAAATCAACAAAGAAAAACAGCTTTTATTTACCTATAATATGGCTTATTCTCATTTTGGGGTAGGCGAATACCGTACAGCATTGAAATATATAAACGAGGTACTAAATGACAATGAAAAGCAATTGCGACAAGATATCTATTCCTTTTCGCGAATTTTTAATTTGATTATTCATTTTGAGTTGAAAAACATGGATTTTTTAGAATATGATTTAAAATCTGCTGCACGGTATTTAAATAAGTATCCAAAAGATTATCAAGTGGAGAAATTATTTATTACGCATATTAAAATGTTATCGCGCGAAGAAGATTTGGAAGCTCAAAAAGCAATTTTTGTCCGATTCAATGAAAAATTGACACAACTTTTGCAAGATGATAAAGAAAATGTGATTCTCGAATATTTCGACCTATTAGCGTGGACGAATTCTAAAATTGAAAAAATTTCTTTTTCCGAGGCAATTAAGAATCGAATTTCACCCTTGGTGGTTCATTAAGAAGGCTTTAAGGTCTCGAAAATGCTAGGAAATTTGGAAAGGAATAATTGACGAAACTTCGAGGCCATACGCATTGATTACACCCGTATTCAAATTTGCATTACTGGTAATTAGGTCGAGTTTTTCAATTTCTAAATCACGTAAAATTTGAGCGCCGATGCCGTAATCTTTTTTATCGGTTAAGCTTTTTATTTCGTGTTTTGATTGATAGGCTTGTAATTTTTCAATTAAGCCAATTTGTTTTTCTTCTTGCTCGATAAAAACGAGGGCGCCTTTTCCATTTTTCTCAATCATTTGAAGTGCAGCACTTAAATGTGATTGTTTGTCGGCTCGGACAGCATCTAATAAATTTAACGTAAATGACGAAGATTCAACCCTTACCATCACAGGCTCGCCTTTTTTCCAATTTCCTTTGTAAATTACTAAATGTTCGTCGTCGGTAGTGGTTTGACGGTAAGCGATCATTTTAAATTCGCCCCAAATTGTTTTAAAATCAACAGTTACTTTTCGTTCGATCAGTGACTCGTGGCGTTGGCGATAAGAGATTAGATCAGCGATTGAAATAATTTTAAGGTCGAATTTTTTTGCTACTTCTATCAATTGCGGTAAACGCGCCATTGAACCGTCTTCATTTAAAATTTCGACTAAAATTCCAACTGGTTTTAAACCTCCCAATCGGGCTAAATCAACAGCAGCTTCGGTATGGCCAGCGCGGCGCAAAACTCCACCTGTTTTTGCTTTAAGTGGAAAAATATGACCTGGTCGACCTAGATCGCTTGCTTTGGTCGATTCATCGGTGAGTGCTTTGATGGTACTTGATCGATCAAAAGCCGAGATTCCTGTGGTACAACCATGCCCAATAAGATCGACAGAAACGGTAAATTGTGTATTATGCAAAACGGTGTTATTGTCCACCATCATGTTTAAGTTGAGGTCGTTGCAACGCTCTTCGGTCAATGGAGCGCAGATTAAACCGCGTCCGTGTGTGGCCATAAAATTGATCATTTCCGGGGTCACCATTTCGCCTGCAGCAATAAAATCGCCTTCGTTTTCACGATCTTCATCGTCCACTACAATGATTACTTTTCCAGCTTTGATATCCGCGATTGCATCTTCAATTTTATCCAACTTAAAGCTCATATTCTAAATTTAGTGTGCAAAGCTAGTCTTATTCTTTATTACCACAAAATTTAAGTCGATTTATGTAAGCTTCAAGCCTCAGTTCAACTCTGAATTACCATCCATATTTTTATTAAAATTTGACGGATTTGCCTTTTTCTCTGGATTTATGAATTAATCCATTAAAATTAGCCGACTAGTTGAAATAATGGTAATCATGTTTTCGCCTAGAAAAACGTGATTTTTTCGCAGAAACAACTCGAAATACCCCGCTATTACGTAGTTGCTTTTTCTCACACTCAATCTTTTCTGGGCGGTCTGAATGAAATTTAAAATCGAACTAAGGTTTAAAAGGTCTAAAAATTTAAGTTGAGTCGTTACTAACACTTGCGAAGCCCGCAAAAGGGATAGCAGTGAAGCTCATTTTTTGATCAAAAAAATAGCGGGAACGAATAGCCCGGTACCGATTATTGCCGCTTTTACGGGAATAGGTCGGTATTTGCCCAAAACATCACTATTTTAAAGAAAAATTAAGTCTTATTTAGCTCGTTAATTGACTCTCCAGCTTTTTAACAGAGTTTTCCCAATCAAATTTAGAAGCTACAAAATTGTGTCCGTTTTGAGCGATTTTGTTTAATAAATCTGAATTGTCGAGGAGGTTGAAAATGTGATTTGCAAACGTATTGGCATCTTTAGCAATTAAAATTGATTCTCCATTTACAGCGGCTAACGCATTGTTTGCCAGGGAAGTTGTTACTACTGGTAGACCAATTGCCATTGCCTCTAAAAGTTTATTTTGTAATCCTGTTCCAATAAATAACGGAGCGACAAAAATTTTGCCTTGTGCGTAGCTTTCCCGAATATCTTCTACCCATCCGCTGACAAAAATGGTTTGTTTGTTTTCTAAATTTTTTACACGTTGATTTGGATTTGCACCCGCCAAGAGCAATTTAATGCCTGGTTTTTGTTTTAAAACCAAGGGGAAAATTTCGTTGACAAGGTATTCGGCACACTCAATGTTTGGCGCGTAATTCATGTTTCCTGTAAAAACGAGGTCGTAAATTTTTGGTGTGTCGCTTTTGTAATTCAAAAAATCGTTTGAAATTCCATTTTCAATGATGGTGATGGCATTTTTTTGCGGGTGATTGATGTAATTTCGGTCCTGTTCTGAAATGATGGTGTGGTGATTGAAATAATCAAAAACTCGATTTTCGTAGGCAGATAGTCGTTTTCCTTCAATCGCAAAAAGCCATTTTCGCAGCCCACGACTGATTTCAGAACGTCTTTCCATGCCTTTGCTTAGCGCGTCCATAAAATCGACCGTTTTAGGAATGGTGTGAACGTTTTTTACATATTCGGTGGTGCGAATTAGTTGGCAATAAATATGGTCGGGTTTGGCGACTTCGATTAGGCGATTAATTTTTTTTTGAATGGATCGTTGGTAGAAATAGCCGATTTGAAAAGGTTTTTGCGTGAGCGTTTGTTTGAGGGTGTTCCAATAAATCAGTGGTTTTTTTAATTGATAAGTATGAATTTCGGAACAAAATTTTTCTAATTCTTTACTCCATTCAGGTTTCACTGGTTGATCGGTGAGTGAGCAAAGTATAATTTCGTGGTTTTTAGCTAGTTCTTTGATTTGATGATACGCCCTCAATTTATCTCCTTTTTCGAGGGGATATGGAAACCGGGAGAGGAGGACGAGGATCTTCATATTAATTGTTGGACGAATGTATCGGCAATAACGAATTGTAAAAGTCGATTAATTTAAGGATAATTTTGTCGTTATCGTACGTAGATTCGATAAGTTTGCGCGCATTATTGCCAAGTTCTTTTACTTTTTCTGGATTTTCTGAAAGGTGTTTTATTGCGGTGGCAATTTCTTCTTTGGTGTCAGCAATCCAAATATTTTCGCCGTTTTTATACGCAATTCCTTCAGCGCCAATGGTGGTAGTAACAACCGCTTTTCCTAAGGCCATTGCTTCAATTATTTTTATTCTCATACCTCCACCAGAAAGAAGGGGAGCAATCAGCACATCAAATTCAGCCATAAATTGAATTGCATCAGCTACTTCGTTATAAACGATTAAATTGTTGGTAGCTTGATTTTGGATATAACTTGGCATTTTTCTTCCCGCCAAATGGAGGGTGATTGGCAGCTCAGCTACTTCGGGCCAAATTTCGTCTAAAAGCCAATTTACTGCTTCTTCGTTTGGTTTCCATTCCATGGATCCAATATGGAAAAACGCACATGGTTTTACAGTGGTCGTGGTTCTTAACTGGTAATTTTCAAGATCGATGCCAAATGGAATGGTAATTAGCGGGACATTTTTGAGTAATTGTTGGTAACGGGCGGTATCTTCAAAACTAATTGCTGCAATGCCGTCAACTTCATTGATGGTTTGATATTCGTATTTTTTCAGCTTAGAAGCCAAGTGTTTTAGGTAGATTTTTTTGGCCTTGTTTCCTGCAGAAGTGGCTAATCTTTCCCAAATTAGGTGTTCGAGGTTATGACTTCTTAAGACCACTTTGGCGTCGCTGAACAAACGAATGGTGTGAATGTAAGGGGTCATAAAAAGGCTCTCTAAATGGACAATGTCAAAATCGTTATTTTCTAATAAGTGAATTAATTTTTTATTGAAATCCGCTGAAAAAAAGCGACTAATATTGTACGAATCGGAGGTAACAAGTGCCGAGAAGGCATCAATAATGTTAATACGAGTGTCTACGAAAACCCCTTCGATGTGCGTAGATTTGACAAAATCGTCCGAAAAATGGCTTAACTCGAAAGGATGTTTTTGTGTGGCAATTGTTAAAATGGTTAAATCAATTTTTTTGGACAACAAACCTTTGGCGATTGAATTAATCGCAATACAACCGCCATCTACAATTGGTTGAGGAGGTTTATTACAAAGTTGAAGAACTTTCATTTATTCAATTGCTGTGGTTCTTTAATTTTTGCCCAATTTACTCAAAAATCTACCCAATAACGGTTGAAATTTGGATATTTTTTACGGTTTTAATGTGCTTACTTTTTTATCTCGACGAAACAATTTTCTAAAAAACTTTTTATACGCTTCCCGATCAAACAAGGCAGAGTCGTTCGCTGCTTTGTAGGTCAAGAAAACTCCAATAGGCGTTAAAATAAAAGCGCTGAGCCACATTCCTTTCCAAACGGTGATCAGGCCAGATTCGACCATGTTTTCTCCGGCAATCATGATGGTGTAATAAAGCAAAAAGAAGATCGTTGCAAAAACCAACGGCGCCCCTAATCCTCCCTTTTTTGTAATAGCTCCTAAGGGGGCGCCAATAAAAAAGAGAATTAAAATGGCATAAGACAAGGTAAATTTTTTATGCCAAGCTGCGCGATATTCATTCAAGGAAAATTCGCGGGAGGTATCCATCATTATTTGTCCATAAATAATGTCTTTTGAAGCTCTTATTTTTGCTTGTGTTCCTTCTAGCGCTGCCATGTATTGCATTTTTTTCAAGTCTTTTAGTTCAATGATGGTATCGATAGGGATCATGCTTTCTTCTAAACCGAGATCTTCCATATTAACATTAGGTTCTTTGTCTTGACGATTTTTGAAGGCTATATTTGTAATTAGCATTTGCCGTTGAATGTTGGTTTGGAAATCGGCTGAAATTTTATCACTTAACACTTGCAATGAATCGATAGCCACTTGAAGTTGGGCGTAATTCATCATTTCATAATCCCTTTTAAAAAGATCCTCACTTTCTTCTTGTAAATCAAAATTGCTCAAGTCAAATTTTAAAATCGCTTCGTTAAAAAATGTTTTTTGATAGGCATCGCCCACGCCTTCTTTCGAATTTGGCCCCATTTTTTCATAGATAGATCCATTGACAAGTTTTAGCAGAAGAAAAGTTTGATTTTGGGAAGTATCTTTTTTAGATTTTTCATCGTCCGAATTGTCATGCGATTTGAGCATCTCGCCGCGTTCAGCTAAAATTGTTTTTCCCGCCCCATTAATTCCAGCTTCGTAAATCAGAATATCGATTAATTCGCCTGTTTTGTCATTTTTTTCTTCAACTTTTATGCTGTAATTATCTATGTCATTGTAAAACAAACCTTCTGTGATACCAAAGGTTGGTTTTTTTTGTTGGATATTATAGATGATTGTTCGGCATTTTAAATTGGCAATTGGCATGATGTAGTTAGAAAAATAGAAGGCAGCTACACTCAAGATAAGAATGAAGACAAACATAGGCCGCATGATTCTAAACAAGGACAAACCGGACGATTTTAAGGCGGTGAGTTCGTTTTTTTCAGCCAAATTTCCAAAGGTCATGATGGAAGAAAAAAGAACAGCCAAGGGCAAGGCCAGCGGAATTAATGTCGCAGAAACATAAAAAAGAAGTTCGAGTAGTGTGCTTAACTCAAGCCCTTTTCCCATTAAATCATCAACATATTTCCAGAAAAACTGCATCACTAAAAAGAACATAGCGATGAAGAATGTCACCATAAATGGACCGACAAAAGACCGAATGATGAAAAGCGTTAATTTTTTCAAAAGGTTTTAATTTTGCGAACGATAAAAATTGGAAGATCGTATCCTTTGGATGATAAAACTATGATCCAATTACTTTTTTTAAGTCGTTAATTTGGTTAAGCCAAAGTTGTTTTGCCTCATTGATTTCGTCATTCTCGGCGAAGTCGGTGATGATCAGCGCAACATCTTTTGTTAATTCATCCACTTTAATAGCTAATTCAAAATAGGTTTTTCCACCGTCTTCAAAATCATCGAGCCATTGAAATTTCACAGATTCTCCTTTGCGCGTTGAAAGTAACATGGCCTCTTCAGAGCTACGATCCCAAATGAACGAATAGACGTCGTTTTTAATATTTACATCATCTGCAAACCATTCGCTCAAACCACTAGGCGTACTTATCATCGAGTATAAAACTTTTGTGGATGATTGTACTTCTACTTCCAATTGATATTTAATTTTTTCCGACATACACATTAATTCACTAAAATCAAGGCTGAAAGATACGAAAAAAAACGCGTCTAACCTTAAAAAAAATGAATCCTGATTAGAATCATTTTAGGTTTCATTTATTCTTTAGCTTCTTTATACTCGTTTTGAAATGTTTCAAGCGAATAATTTTCAACAAAATAGGAGATATACTCCGGTATTTTAGTTCCCAGAAAATAGGGGAGGTGCATCAAGAGGTAATCTACCCCTTCTGGCGAAGTTTGTCTTTCTATTTTATACTCACCCGCATGCACACGCACCGCAGAAGGGTGATTTTGGTAAGATGTTGATACAAAGTAAAGGTGTTTTAAGCAAAATATTGACACAAAGTAAGGGTGATTTAGATTCGATTGGGCTGAAAAATATATTACAGCATGAGAAAATGGGCAATAATTAGCCTAAAGTCCATTCAAAATCCTCCATACCAATCTAATCATTAACTTTGCAAAATGTCAACTAGAAAGACTTTAACGGAAATACTTGATAAATTAAAAATTAAACAATTAAATCCAATGCAAGAGGTGGCAAATGTCGCCATTGCAAAAAACGATGAAATTTTACTTTTATCACCCACAGGAACGGGCAAAACGCTTGCTTTTCTGTTGCCGATTATTGCTGGGTTAAATACTGAGGTAAAAAAAATCCAAGTCTTAATAATTGTTCCTTCGCGCGAATTAGCCATTCAGATTGAACAAGTGATTCGCGAAATGGGAACAGGATTTAAAGCAAACGCTTTTTATGGAGGCCGCGCTGGTTCAAAAGACAAAATCGATTTGAATCATCCCCCCGCAATTTTAATTGGCACCCCCGGCCGAATCGCTTCGCATTTAATCCGAGAAACGTTCGATTTATCCCAAATTACTACACTCGTCCTTGATGAATTTGATAAATCACTCGAAATTGGATTCGATGATGAAATGATTGAAATCATTGAAACCCTCCCAAATGTCAAAAAGAAAATTTTAACATCTGCTACCTACGGCGTTGAAATTCCTGACTTTGTCAACTTTAAATCACCAACTGAGGTCAATTATTTAACCGACGAAAAAGAATTATTAGACCTAAAAACAGTCGAATATACTGGAAACGACAAAGCACAAAAGCTGATCGAACTGCTTTGCCATGTTGGAAATGAGCACGGAATTATATTTTGTAATTTTAAAGAAACCATCGAAGAGGTCAGTAATATTTTACATAAAAATCAGATTGCCCACAGTACTTTTCACGGAGGCATGGAGCAAAAAGACCGCGAAAGAGCCCTCATTCAATTTAGAAACGGTACCAGCCAAATACTCGTTGCCACCGATTTGGCGTCACGCGGAATAGATATTCCAGATTTAAAATTTATCATTCATTATCAACTCCCACACCGCGAAGAGGAATTTACCCACCGAAACGGGAGAACAGCAAGAATGCACAAAGAAGGAACGGCTTACATCTTAAAAAGCTCAAAAGAAAATTGGCCCGATTTTATCCCAGAAATGGCACCAATGACCTTAAAAAAAACACCCTTGCCATTACCTACAAATTGGCAAACCTTATTCATTTCAGGAGGACGAAAAGATAAAATTTCAAAAGGAGACATTGCTGGAATTTTCTTTAAAAAAGCAGGTCTTTCGGCAGCTGAAATTGGAATGATTGAATTGAAAAACGATTGTGCATTTATCGCCATTGCAACGAATAAGGTAGGACAAGCCATAAAAATGACGAATAACACCCACCTTAAAAAGAAAAAAATTCGGGTAACTGAAATCTAACACCGAAAGCATACTATTTATTCAAAAAATGCTATCAAATTCCCAATAAATAAACTTTTACCATAAAAGTTTACTAAATTGTGCACCAAAAAACGAACTAACTATGTGGAAAATTGCCTTATTTCTAATCTTTACTATCATTGCAGTGCCGATTTTGACTTACATGTACGACGAACCGTTGAATGCAATTCAAATGGAAACTATGAAAACTTTATTGTGGGTTTATGGAGTCTCCGCATTTTTGTGTTTTGTGGTAAGTGCCATTACAGATAATTATAGCCAGGTAGATAAACTTTGGAGTATTATGCCGGTGCCTTATGTGTGGATCGTGGCGTACGCAACCGATTTTCAACCGCGGATGAATTTGATGGCGTTATTAGTTACCTTATGGGCAATCCGTTTGACATTTAACTTTGCCCGCAGAGGCGGGTATTCTTGGAAGTTTTGGACAGGCGAAGAAGATTATCGTTGGTCAATTTTACGCGCAAAACCAGGATTTGAACAAAAATGGAAATGGCAATTATTCAACCTGCTTTTCATTTCTGCTTATCAAATGGCGCTTATTTTAATGTTTACTTTGCCTGCCGTAAAAGCAATGACAAGCACAACACCGCTGAGATTTGTCGATTATCTAGTGGCTGGAATTATTTTATTACTCATCGTCATGGAATTTGTGGCCGATCAGCAACAATACAATTACCAACAAGCCAAATATGCTAAAATCAAAAATGGAGAACCTTTAAACGATTATTATAAACTAGGCTTCACGCATACAGGTTTATGGGCCTATATGCGCCATCCAAATTATGCGGCAGAACAATCTATTTGGATTATCTTCTATTTCTTTTCAGTAATTGCCACCGGACATTGGGTGAATTGGTCAATTGCAGGCTGTTTATTGTTGGTTTTACTTTTTGTAGGGAGTTCTGATTTTTCTGAAGCCATTTCATTGAAAAAGTATCCCGAATATGCAAGATACCGAAATAAAGTTGGCCGATTCCTTCCAATTAAGAAAAAATTCAAGATTTAATTAAATAACTGAATGATAGATAAATGTGGTGTTTTCTAGGTGTTTAATACTAGAAAAAAATTCATCCATTCGATTGCCGTTTTTGTCTGTATCAATTAAATCCTTGTCTAATAAACTCCAATTATTCTTGTTTTTTTAAGGCTGTTCAGAAAAGAATAGCTAAATTCATGTACCACCTAGCAACTACTGGTATGGATAATCTAGTATTAGATGCTTCAGATAAAATGCCATTTTTTATACCGAAGCAAAATGGAGAATTCCAATTTGGAGGAATGAATGCCAGAGGATGCCGCGCCTTCTACTTTAAAATTATTGATTGAATCACCGATTATTACCCAATACTTAGCA
This sequence comes from Crocinitomix sp., assembly GCA_044361315.1. Classification (GTDB taxonomy): domain Bacteria; phylum Bacteroidota; class Bacteroidia; order Flavobacteriales_D; family Crocinitomicaceae; genus Crocinitomix. The sequence goes on from JBIKJA010000011.1 coordinate 88,031, forward strand.
AAGAAACCTTTATTTCCGTTAGCTTTAGGTCTTTAAATTCCTTAAGTTCAAGCATGGTGTTAAAAATATTCGGGGTTTAAACGGTCAGCTAAAACTTCAAAACGAAAACCCCATCGTTACGCCCCCCCAACTATGCCAATCAAACCGATATTTTATAAACTCTTTTGAGCGCGCTTGAACCGTATAACTCATCCTAAATCGTTTATATTCCAAATTAATCCCAGCTTCTAGCATTACCACCGCACGGTTAATCAAATCCCCCGTTAAAAAATACGGACTGTCTAACCAAGGCAAACTTTGTAAGGCCGCGGTGTAGCCAATTAATTGTAATTGTGGCTGAAAATAATAGGTCAATTTTAGTTTATCCGTTTTTTCATCAGACAAAGCGGTGCGTAGCTTAAAATTTTTAAATGCCACCCCACTGCTTGGGCAGCGGTTAAACCCCGAAAATTTAACCCCAGCGCTTATGCTATTCAAATACAATCCCACATTTAATTTGGCCACACTGCCAATTTGCAACCATTTAAAAGGTAACAACCGAATTTTTTTAAAGCGTGCTAAATTTTCTTGGTACGTAACCCTAAAATTGGGTACAAATGTCTCTTTTTGCGCAATGTCATTGATCCACCCATTTGCTGGGGCGCTGTCCCCAAATTGATGCACAAAACTCTGAACCTGTCCCGGTAAATCCGATCCCATAATCCCCAAAAAAACCTCTCCCGAAAGTCTTTTTTGTTGCGATTTATCATAAGCAATCATCCCAATTCCGAGGTAGGTGTACGAACTAAATGGCCGATCGTTTAAAATAATTAGCGAATCAGAAAGGTTGTAAGGCGTGTACAAATCCGACCCAAAACTGGCTGTCCAAAAACGCGGACCACCCCCAAACGGATTCAGTAATTTTTTAGTGTTTATAGTTGATTTTAAGCCTTTTAAATATTCAAAAGCAATGCCGCCTGTGTATTGTTCATCGCGGTTGGCGGCAAATAAAAAATCATCGTCAAAATGAAAACCCAAATACTGCGAATCCTCCAGCTCAAATTGCTCCCTCCGTTGCCCAAAAGCAGAACCAGCAAGCAGCAGAATAATACCAATAATTCTTATTTCGCGTAAAAAAATACCCATTGGGATACCAAATTACTAAAATTCTCTTAAAATAAGTTGTGGCTTCCTTTTTTTGATCGCGTTTCACCAAACTTTTCCCCTCACACTCAAAAAAAGTCGGTCTGCGGTTAGTCGCTTTTATTTGAAAAAAATAAAGAGCTCCAACAATAACCTCCGCCCTAAGCCAAAATCAGGAACTTATTTCGTCCCTGCGTCCACCAATTGAAATTCAACCGATTTAGCTTTGCCGTCTAACGAACTTGGCGATGTTTTTAATTTAAAATCAAGGGTAGTTCCTGGTAATACACTTTCCTCTAAAAACAACGATTCGCTTCCAACCGATGTCAGATCTTTGTCATAAAAATCCAACTTAAATTCAAAATCATGATACGTCACTACCGACGCTGAACTTGAAATTGTACCTTCCAACACCCAATTGCCCATCATGTTTTTATCGCACGTAGCATCCACCGTTAAAAACGACATCGGATCCGTTTGTTCCGCATCTTTCATCGACTCCTTGTTGGCGTCATACGAACCATCTTCCAACGCATTTGTTTCTTCCGGATCTGCTTGACACGAAAATATAAAAAGAGAAACGGGCAAAATAAAAAAATAAAATTTCATCACAAAAAATTTAAGACAGGCAAAAGTAATAAAATTTTATCAGCCCAACCAAAAAGCATAAATCTAACAACCAAAGAAAATACCCAAAATCAAACCATTTGTCAACCTATAAAACCAACCGAGTAAATAATTACCAAAAACAAAAACAAATTAGTATTTTCGAGAAAAAAACATAACATGCGCACAAAAATAGCCATACCCTCCATTTTTCTCATTTTAGCGGCTTGCTCAGGCAATCCAGAAACATCCGAAACTGAAATAACCATGAAATATCCAGAAACCGTACAAAAAAACGATAGCACAGTTTATTTTGGCACCGTGGTAAAAGATCCATATCGTTGGTTAGAAGACGATATGAGTGAAGAAACAGGCGCTTGGGTCAAAGAACAGAACAAATTTACCTTTGATTATTTGGACAACATCCCCTTCCGTTCAAAAATAAAAGACCGTTTTTCCGAATTGTGGGATTATGAAAAAGTAGGGGCTCCTTTTGTCGAAGGTGGGGTGACCTATTTTTATAAAAACGACGGTTTACAAAATCAATATGTTCTTTACAAAGAAAATGCAGAAGGTCAGCCAGAAGTATTTATCGATCCAAATAAATTCTCAACCGATGGCACCATTTCTTTAGGCGACCTTAGTTTTTCGAAAGATGGTAAAATTGTAGCCTACGCCATTTCAGAAGGAGGAAGCGATTGGCGAAAAGTCATTATCATGGATGCCACTACCGGAAAATTAATGGAAGACACCTTGATGGATGTTAAATTCAGCGGATTGTCTTGGAAAGGAAACGAAGGTTTTTATTATTCAAGTTACGACAAACCAGAAGGCAGCGAACTATCTGCCAAAACAGACCAACACAAATTATATTACCATAAATTAGGAACAGCTCAAAAATCGGATGCCATCATATTTGGAGGAACAGCAGCGCAAAAAAGACGCTATGTGGGCGGTTCTGTTACGCAAGACGATAATTACCTGGTCATTTCAGCTTCTACGTCAACCTCAGGCAACGAATTGTATATCATCGATTTAAAAGATCCTAAAAAAATCTTAAAAACAATGGTCAATAATTTTGATTCAGATTCGTACATCATTGAAAACGAAGGATCAAAATTATACATCGTTACCAATTTAGATGCTCCAAACATGCGCATCGTCACTGCCGATTTTTCAAAACCAACCCCCGAAAATTGGGTGGATTTTATTCCTGAAACAGAAAACGTGTTAAGCCCGTCAACAGGCGGAGGATTTTTCTTTGCGCATTACATGAAAGATGCCGTTTCCGAAATTAAACAATACGATTACCAAGGAAAATTAATTGGTGATGTAGCCTTACCTGGTATTGGCACCGCTGGCGGCTTAGGCGGTAAAAAAGAAGAAACCAAATTGTATTATACTTTTAGTAATTATCATACCCCTTCAAGTATTTTTGAATACGATCCAATCGCCAAAAAATCGACCGATTATTGGTCGCCAAAAATCAATTTTGACAAAAACAATTACCAATCCACCCAAGTATTTTTTACCTCTAAAGACGGTACCAAAATACCAATGATCATCACCCATAAAAAAGGCATTAAATTAGACGGGAAAAATCCAACCATTTTATACGGATACGGAGGATTTAACATCAGTTTAACTCCTTCGTTTAGTTTGTCAAATGCCATTTGGATGGAGCAAGGAGGAATTTATGCCGTTCCAAACCTTCGTGGAGGGGGAGAATACGGAAAAGCGTGGCACGATGGAGGAATTCAACTAAAAAAACAAAATGTATTTGATGATTTTATTGCCGCAGCCGAATACCTCATCGAAAAAAAATACACTTCGTCTGATTATTTGGCCATTAAAGGCGGTTCAAATGGCGGTTTGTTAGTGGGGGCAGTAATGACCCAACGACCAGATTTAATGAAAGTAGCCTTGCCAGCAGTGGGTGTTTTAGACATGTTGCGCTACCATACCTTTACCGCAGGTGCAGGTTGGGCGTATGATTACGGAACCGCCGAAGATTCGCCAGAAATGTTTAAATACCTTTTGGGATATTCTCCTGTGCATAATGTAAAAGCAGGAACGTCGTACCCAGCCACCATGGTCACCACTGGCGATCATGACGATAGGGTAGTGCCAGCACATTCATTCAAATTTATTGCCGAACTTCAAGCCAAACAAAAAGGTCCAAATCCGGTTTTAATTCGAATCGAAACCAACGCAGGGCACGGCGCAGGAACACCAGTCACAAAAATAATCGAAGCCTACGCCGACGAAATGAGTTTTGTGTTGCATAACATGGGCATCACTGAATTTAAGTAGATAAAAAAAACATAAAAAATTAATCAAACGAGCAATTGTTTTAAAAAAGAACTATATTTGCACCCTCAATTTAACAGATACTTGGTTAAACCAGTTTAGCCGGTACTTTAAAGGCGAGGTAGCTCAGTTGGTTAGAGCGCGGGATTCATAACCCCGAGGTCGGGAGTTCAACTCTCCCTCTCGCCACAACAATTTATCTCAATACCAGTAAGGGTTTCAGGGTTTTTTCTGAAACCTTTTTTTATTCTGTAAATTCTCTTGTGGTAGGAATTGTGCTAGGTCTTGTGCTAGGAATTTCCTGATTTTAGGTTTTTTTGTAAACAAAAAAGACCTTCGTAGCTACTTGATTAACCACATTTATCAATCGATATAATTCGATTCTTCAATTGTTAACTTTATTCCAGCATTATTACAAGCCTTCTTTATGCATGAATGATAAGGTGCAAGATTATTATCATTTTCTAATTTATTCGAAAAGAAAACAAGCTCTCTAATTCCTAGTTCTTTTAGTTGATTTGTGACTAATTCCGAATGCATGTCAACTTCTTCAGCTTTTAGTAAATGATCGTAATAGTTAATTTTGTGCTGAGCCGAGATTACTCCGTACTTACCCGAGAGAATGAACATTTGGATATTATTGGCTTGAGCTTCTTTATGAACGTTCGAAATTCGCTCGCTTTTGTATAGTTTTATTGCAGAGATACTTTTATTCGTGTAATTTTTCTCGGCAGAACAGTATGTACAATAGGCTAACATTAGGGATTAGGTTGTATTATGGTTAAAATAGGTTTCTTTGGTAAGTGGTTTCCCTTTTCGACAGTTTGTAAATATAGTTTTTTAAATTGAAATTTGCAATGTTCAATAGAAACGTAAATGAGCTCTGCTGGGGAGCAACTCATCAGGGATATTTTGAACCGACGAAAACGTAGAATAGACGTGTGCATGCGCACGTCTTTTTTTAATTTTTTTCTTCGTTTTATGCCTAAAAAAACCCACATTATGCTGCGTATTCGTTTGGTGTACAATAATTGAGTGCCTCATGTGGTCTCTCTTGGTTGTAATCTTCTTTCCAGAGCTTGGTTACTTCATAGACATGTTCTAATGAAAAGAACAAGTTCGCATCAAGAACATCCTCGCGATATGTCCGATTAAAGCGTTCAACTATGGCATTTTGTTGTGGTTTTCCTTTCTGAATTTTAATCCATTTGATATCGTTTTTAACCAGCCAATTTTGAAACTCATATGAGGTAAATTCTGGTCCGTTATCAGTTCTTATTCTCATTGGTTTTCCAGACTCATCAATTGTTCTTTCCAAGATTTCAATCACTTTTCTTGATGGAAGCGAAAAATTGATTCCGATTTCGAGGCATTTGCGATTATACTGATCAATTACATTTAATGTTCTAATTTTTTTTCCATTTGACAGTGCGTCAGACATAAAGTCTATTGCCCATTCGACGTTTGGAGCAAAAGGCACTTCAATTGGATTTGCTGGGTTGTCAATGCGTCTTTTTTTCATTCGTTTATACAGAGAAAAACCTTCTTTTTCATATACCCTTCGGATCTTAGCTGCTCCAATATGGGGATGTTTCTTTTGAACTTTCACAATTATCTTTTTGCGTCCTAATCGACTCGTGCCAATAACGCTTTCTATTGCTACTTTTACAACAGAATCCTTCTGTGGCATTAGCTTTTTGTAATATTTATTCGTTCTGGAACAATTAAATAGTTTACACGCCTTAGCATGACTTAGTTTTGTAAAGACTGCTTGCGCATAAACTAAGCATTGCTTCTTTTGATAAGACGTTACCACTTTTTTGAATTAACTTCCTTTAGAATTTGATTATCCAACGAAAGATCTGCAACCAGGCGTTTTAAACGTACATTTTCTGCCTCTAACTCTTTCACCCTCTGAAGCTCAGACAACGTCATGCCACCATATCTACTCTTCCAATTATAAAACGTTGGTTCCGAAATACCAACCTCTCGGCAAATCTCACTTACTTTTTTGCCTTGTTCTTGTGAATTAAGCACCTTTAAAATCTGTGCTTCTGTAAATTTTGACTTTTTCATACTTTTTTCCTGTTTTAAAGTTAAAACTCTATTTTTAACTTGTCGTAAAAAAGCAGCCCTTTACCATTTAACTAGAATTAAGCGTGCAAGAAAAAATTTAATTCAATTAAAAAAGCCGATTTCATTTAAATAATTTATTGTTTACAATACTTATAGTTAAAAACACTATAATTATTTTACTTACCAAATTTTTATTCGATTAATCGGTCGATTAGGTGTTATAAAATTAATAGTAGTGTTTGGAATCAATGAACTTATTCCTCCGTAAGCCAAGACCCGCCAACAGAAAGTACATTTTTCAGCGCAAGAAATTCGGGATAATTGTCTTTATTAATGCCACCAGTTGGACAAAAAGTAACTATTGGAAAAAGGGCGCTATAAGTTTGCAGCGCTTTGAGTCCACCAAACAAATGTGCTGGAAAAAATTTAAGATAGCGGAATCCTTGTTCCATGGCAGAAATAATTTCGCTTGGTGTGGCTACCCCAGGCAAAAATGCAATTCCACTGTCCTCAAATGCACGAGCCAAGTTTGTTGTTAAACCGGGGCTTACCATAAAATCAACCTGCAAATTCATACACCGTTCAATTGCTTCGACAGATGTAATCGTTCCAACCCCAATTTTAAATTCCTTGCCATACACTTGTTTCGCGGTTTGAATGGCTTCCCAAGCATATTCAGTCCGTAAAGTGATTTCAATACACGTGATATTTTTTGTTTTCAAACGTTGAAAAATACGATCAAGCTCGGCTCGGTCGTGAATAGTTACGACAGGGATAAGTCGGTTTGAACGAAGAATATCGTCTATATTATTTTGCATAGTTGTTTAAATTAAATGAATCCTGCACCAGCTTCGCTGTCCGAAATGAGGTTTCGAAGGTTGCTAAATAGTGTTCGTCCATGGCTTTGATCGTCATAATCCACTGCTCGATTTGGGCGGTCATTTAAATCGTTAGATAAACAAATGAGCTTGCCATTCACAGCATCTAATCGGATTCGGTCACCCGTTTTAATTTTTCCAATTGCACCGCCCAATGCGGCTTCTGGACTGACATGAATTGCCGCTGGAACTTTTCCAGAAGCGCCTGACATTCTTCCATCAGTCACCAAGGCTACTTTAAAACCCCGTTTTTGAAGAATGGTGAGCGAAGGTGTTAGGTTGTGTAGTTCAGGCATGCCCTTTTGTCTAGGTCCTTGGAAAGGTAGCACGGCAATAAAATTTTTGTTCAATCGATCAGCTTTAAATTCGGACATTAATTCTTCTTGATCTTGGAAGACAATGGCTTCTTCCTCAATAATATGAAATTCGCTTGAAACCGCCGAAGTTTTAATAATTGAAGTGCCGATATTTCCTTTCAAGACTTTTAATCCACCAGTTGAATTAAAGGGCTCGTTTACCGATCGAAGTATCGTATCATTGCCTGCAGTTTTTGGCCCTTCGACATAGGTAATTTCGCCATTCATTAATTTTGGTTCGTTCGTATACGCTCGCATACCTTTTCCAAGAATGGTAGTTACATCTTCGTGTAAAAGGTTATTTTCAAGTAATGTTGTGATTAAAAAGGCCATTCCTCCCGCCGCATGAAAATGATTGATATCTGCAGGACCATTAGGATATACACGAGCAATTAAAGGAATAATCTCAGATAAATCCGAGAAATCATCCCAAGTAATTTTAATACCCGCTGCCTTTGCTATCGCAATCAAGTGGATTGTTAAATTAGTTGATCCTCCTGTAGCAAGCAAGCCAATGATTCCATTTACCATCGTTTTTTCATTAACGATTTCTCCTATCGAAAATGCGGGATCGTTTGAACGAATATTTTTAAGAATCGTTCGAATTCCTTCTCTGTTTAGTGCCTTCCGCATGTCGGTGTTTGGATTGACAAAACTAGAACCTGGCAATTGCAGCCCCATAATTTCCATCAACATTTGATTGCTGTTAGCCGTACCGTAAAATGTGCAGGTTCCTGGCGAATGATACGAGTCGGATTCTCCTTTTAAAAGTTCGGCGCGACCAATTTTTCCTTCCGCAAAATCTCTTCGAATTCTTGCTTTTTCGTCGTTGGTAATGCCGCTTTCCATCGGGCCACCCGGTAAAAATATGGCAGGCAAATGACCGAAGTTCAAATTTCCAATCATCAAACCTGGCACAATTTTGTCGCAAATACCAAGATTAACCACTCCATCAAACATGTCATGAGAAAGACCAATGGCAGTTGACAATGCAATCACGTCCCTACTCATTAAGGAAAGATCCATACCTGCTTGTCCTTGGGTGACACCATCACACATGGCAGGTGTTGCTCCCGCGACTTGGATACTTGCATTAAATTCTTTCGCATAATCTCTCAATTCTGGGGGGTAATTTTCGTACGGTTTATGCGCTGAAAGCATGTCATTGTAGGCTGTGATTATACCCAAATTAGGTTGTACACCTTCAGAAATGATTGATTTATCGGCAGCGTCGCAGCCAGCAAACCCATGTGCCAAATTCCCACAACTCAATTTGTTTCGCTTCACTCCCGCGTCGAAATTGGTTCGAATCATCGCAAGATAAGAAGCTCTGCTGTCTTTGCTCCTTTCAACAATGCGCTCGGTTATTTCTTGAATTTTTTTATTAATCATGGTCTAAATAATAAAGTTTTAGGTCTTTTCTTTCTTGCAAGAACCTATGAATTGGAAGTGATTCATCACCACTTGAAATTATTTTTTTTTTGTCTTTACCAGAAATAATTAAGTAAATAAAACGTGCTTGGTTTAACAATGCAAAACTGCATGTAATTCTTTCTTCTGGGAATTGTGGCGATCGTGTACTAAACAAATTTCGATTTGTTGAATTTAACGCAAAATTTGATGCTGGATCATTGGGGAAAATTGAAGCAGTATGACCGTCGGTACCCATTCCAAGGATTACGATGTCAGTGCGGTCAATTAACGAGGCATATTGTTCACGAACCAATTTAAGGTTGTTTTCCTCATCTGAAGGATCACTTACCATTCCGATGATGTTATTTGCTGGTAATAAAGGTGAATTGAAACAAGAACGAATTAGGAGCTCATTACTTTTTGGATGATTTGAAGGAACAAAACGTTCGTCTACCAATCCTATTTTTAAGGTCGATAAATTCGGATATTCTTTGTTTAGTCGACTATAAATTGGTCCAGGTGTTGAGCCACCAGAAAGTAATAAGTTTACCGTATTATTGTCTTTTAGACAGGTGTTTAGATCTTTAATCAGATCCGATAAAATTGCCGTTTCAAAGTCAATAGGTGTGTCAAACTCTTTCATTCTTAATTTTATTTTGTTTGCCATTCATGTCCTTCGGCGAGGAGTTGATCACCCGGACCCCAAGAGCCAGATTCATACAAATCGAGCGGAATAAATTTTTTCCAAATTGTGTTGATTGATTCGATCCATTTCCATGCGGCTTCTAATTCGTCATGACGCATAAATAAGGTTTGATTCCCTCTTAAAACATCAATAATCAAACGTTCGTAAGCATCAGGCATACGCTCTTTAAAGGTGTCTACAAAATCAAGTTTCAAGGAAATTGGCTTAAAACGATATCCACCCGGGCCTGGAATTTTGCTTAGTTGAACAAGCTCAATTCTTTCATCTGGCTGAAGGCGAATAATTAATTTATTTTTCAACGGATGTTTAGAATCAGGAAAAATACTATGCGGCATCGTTTTAAAATTTATAACAATGTCTGAATATTTCTTCTTCATTCGTTTACCCGTTCTCAAGTAGAAAGGGGTATTCTTCCATCTCCAATTATCAATATACACTTTAAGAGCTACAAATGTTTCTGTATCCGAATTATATAAATCGATATCTTCGAGATATGAATTCACCTTTTGTCCAGCCATTTCACCTCTGGTATATTGTCCACGTGCAACATTACCTTTAATATTATTTTTGTCAAATGGTCGAAGCGCCTCAAGAACTTTGAGCTTTTCATTGCGAACAGTATCTGGGTTCAGGTTTGAAGGTGGTTCCATAGCAATCAAACACAAAATTTGTAAGATGTGATTTTGTACCATATCCAACAATGCGCCTGTTTGGTCGTAATATCCAGCTCGTTTTTCAACACCTAATGCCTCAGCGACTGTAATTTGAACACTTTCAATATTGTCTGCGTTCCAAGCACGTTCAAATAAATGATTCGCGAATCTGAGAACCATAATGTTTTGAACCGTCTCTTTACCTAAATAATGATCAATTCTGAAAATCTGGGTTTCTTTAAAGGCACCGGAGATAATGTTATTTATCTCTTGACTCGATTTTAAACTATTGCCCAATGGTTTTTCAAGGACTACTTTGCTCGTTTCGTTGAGTAAATCCGATTCTTTCAACGTAGTACAAAGTTCTGAAAAAGCTGAAGAAGGGACCGAAAAATAAAATAATCGTTGCCATTTTTTTTCGACCTCCATTTCGTTTTTCAACGTTTTAAAGTTTTCCTTATTATTTAAAGGAATCATGAGCAATTTTAATCGCGCTAAAAAATTTTCAATTTCTGGCAGTTTTGCCTTCGAATCGAAACTCTTGTCGATGAATTCGATAATTCTCTTTTTGTACTCAATTTCATTTGATTCACGACGTGAAATACAAATAATTTCAAAAGGCATAGTCAATTGTCCATCAACAAAGCGGTGATAGAAAGCAGGAATTATTTTTCGAACTGCAAGATCTCCGTCTCCACCAAAAATTACTGCGTAAAAAGGACTTATTTGTCTTTCTCCCATGAATCTAATATAATTTAAAATATCTCTTCTTACGAAGATAAGACCTTTATGTCAATAATACACTAAGTAAGTGTTAATTTTTATCAAAAGCCGCAATTCTCAAAGCCTTCTTGCATTAATTTTTCGTAATTTTCTAGATTAAATTCATAGAAACTAGATGGTTTATGAGGAACACCTTGTTGTTTTTCATTTAATTTTTTAACGATTTGTAATTTAATCATTTTGCGGCGGAAATTTCTTTTATCTAACGCTCTTCCAACAATTGCCTCGTATAATCTATGCAATTGTGAAAGAGTAAATTTTTCTGGTAAAAGATTAAATCCAATTGGATGCGTTTGCAATTTTGATTGTAAGGCTTTTCGGGCACTCGTTAAAATTTTAAAATGGTCAAACGCTAGCGAGTTAATGTCACTTATCGGCTGCCAGGTCGCTGACGTTGCGAAATTGGACGGGGCAGGATGAAAACTATTTAGGTTCACTAATGCATAATAAGCCACAGTTACTACTCTTGATTCTGGTTGATCGCGCACAGATTTTAACCATGCTTTATCTTCTGGCTTAGACAACCGATCTAAATCGCTAAAAGCGCCGAATTGTTCCAAATAAATATTTTCAAGACCAGTCAATTCTTTTAAAACACGTATGGCAGCATCATCCAAAATTTCGTCGTCAAAAATCAAATCGCCGGGTAAAGAATACCTAGTCTCTGAATCTTGTAATAATTGCTCGCGTTGAATTAATAGGACCTTCAAATTTTCGAAATCAAAGCCAAAAATAACGCAATCAACCGAAACACTTTTGTTGAGAATTCGTTGATTATTCTGTTTCATATCCAAATATAAAAAAGAATTATGTAACTTAGCAAAACGTCTTTGTGACACTTAGTAATAAATGTGAATAAAATATGCTATTAGTAGTAGAAAGTGGATCAACAAAAGCTGACTGGATGTTAGTTGATGGTGCGAGCGAAACAATATTCGTGACAAAAGGATTTAACCCTTATTTCCATAGTAAAGAAGACATTTTAAGTGAATTAAATGGGAATTATGATTTGAATCTGATTAAAGATAAAGTATCAAAGTTGTTTTTTTATGGAGCTGGATGTTCGATTCCTGAATTAAATGCGGTGGTAAAATCTGCCTTATCTGCTTATTTTACGAAAGCGAGTGTGAAAGTAGATCACGATTTAAAAGCATCTGCATTTGCATGTTACAATGGGAAGCCTGAAATTGCCTGTATTTTAGGCACTGGATCCAATTCATGTTTCTTTGATGGAAAGAAAATCATTGAGGCTGTTCCTGCGTTAGGACATATTCTTGGAGACGAAGGTTCTGGTAGTTATTTCGGTAAGCGCATTTTGTCTGATTTTTTATATCATCGACTTCCGCAAGAAATGGCTGAAGAATTGGACGATTTGGGTTTAAACAAAGAAGTCATTATAGAACATGTGTATAGATTGCCCGACGCCAACGTCTATATTGCTTCGTTTATGCCTATCTTAATCCGACATATGAATTTGAGTTATTGTCAAGAAGTCATCGAAGAGGGGATCAGAAAATTTATCGATATTCATGTGAAATGTTACGATAATTACAGGGATGTGGAAGTTAATTTTGTAGGATCAATGGCTTGTTTATTACAAAACGAATTGAAAGTGATCTGCGAGAGTGAGGGAATTAATATGGGCACAATCATTCGCAAGCCGTTGAAGGCATTAGTGGATTATCATTTATCCTTGGTAAATTAAAATAACTGCATATTATTTAATAAAAACACACTTCTTTTTAAGTAGTGTGTTTTTTTTTGTAAAGATTTTATATTTTTTTAACGTGAAAACTATTGTTTATTGAATATTTAGATTTAACTTAGTGTCATAATGACACTAATTAAAAATAATTTTGATCCGATGATAGAAATGGAACAACTTATCAGTGATTTTCCCAACCAGTTAAAGGAAAGTATCGGAATTGCAAGAGCACAAAAAATCGAACAATTCGAAAATATAGCCAATGTTGTGATTTGCGGATTAGGCGGATCTGGAATTGGAGGCGAAATTATTCGTCAATGGCTTTTGAACAGTTCAAAAATTCCAATCACGGTGAGTCATCGATATGATTTACCTCGGTTTGTGAACTCGGAAACCTTAGTAATAGCTTGTTCTTATTCGGGCAATACAGAAGAAACGTTAACCGCCTTAGCTCAAGCAATTGATTATAAAGCAAAAATAATCGTCATAACAAGTGGTGGTAAAATATCAGAAATTGCACAAACAAATAATTTCCCAGCGATAATTATTCCCGGAGGCTTGCCGCCTCGATCGGCTTTAGCTTATCCTTTAGTCCAACTAGCAGGGATTTTTGATCGATTGAAATTAGCGACTTTTGATTTGATACCTTCGATAGAAGAAGCGGTGATTCAATTAAACCAATCAAAACAAACCATTGTTGCTGCGGCACGTGAGATTTTAGCCCTGCGTGAAGATCGACAATTCTTATTCTATGCCGAAGATCAATTTGCACCGACGTTATTGCGGGCCTGTCAACAAATTAACGAAAACGGGAAAGAATTGGCATTTTATAACATTATCCCTGAAATGAACCACAATGAAATAGTCGGTTGGGCAAAAGAGCCAAAATTCCAATTTGTTGTAATATTCAGAAGTAATCTAGAACATGCACGAAATAGTGCAAGATTGGAATTTATTGAAAATTATATTCGATCAAAAACAAACGCCCTGATCACACTTCAATTAAAGGGCACAAATTTAATAGAACAAACCCTTTTTGGCATTCAACTCGTAGATTGGCTTTCCTTTTTCACAGCGCAGAAGAAAGATATCGACGTTGTTGAGGTGGATGTTATTGATCAGTTAAAAGAGGTATTAGGAAAACTTCCTTAAATCAACAGTCGAAAAACGAATTACGATTAATCGGCGATTTTAACACCTTGTTTTTTAAGAATGCTTTGTGATCTAATCGCGTAGAAGAATAAATAAGCGAAACAAACAACTCCCACAAAGAAGCTCAATCGAATTCCGATTCCACTTAATTCGGCGAGATATCCTTGGGTCAATGAAATCACTCCCCCTCCTAAAATCATCATAATTAGATAACCGGAGCCTTTTCCCGTGTAGTTTCCTAGACCTCCCAAGGCGAGTGTAAATATACACGGCCACAAGGTACTCGCAAATAAACCGACACTAACAATGGCATAGATTCCAATTATTCCAGACGAGAACATCCCAATTAATAAAGCGATGATTCCAAGTGCCGAGAAAATCCCAAGTTGTTTACCTGGATTACCTTTACTGAGGTATTCAGCAAGAATTATGAAGATGATTACAAATACATAATAGTAAATAGGAGTCAAATCATTATTGCCAATGCTGTTGATCAAAATAAAAACCCCAAAAGCACCATAAGGAAGCAAAATTCTCAAAATTAAATTACCCAATTTAGATTTGGAGAATACACCCGCTGCAGAAGTCCATCTACCAATCATTAAGCTCGCCCAAAATAAAGAAACGTATGGGGTAATTTGGCTCGAAGACATGCCGTATTCCACTTTTAAATATTCTCCCAAATTTCCAGCAGTTGCAACTTCAACACCGACGTAAACGAAAATTGCAATCATACCCAAATACAATTGAGGAAAAGCGAAAAATCCTTTTTTGGAAATACCAGGCTCGGTAGTTGCAGTGTCCGCCGAGTTCTTTTCGGTAGAAGAAGATTGCAGGTGATTTGGAATTTTTGAAACGTAAATTAAAATCGCCACCAAAATGAAAGCTAGCCCCAAAATCAAATAAGGAATTCGGATACTTTCAATGCTCACATCGACCGATGCGGCATCAGATTGTCCAAAAATAGCTAAAGCAATTAATACTGGTCCAATGGTCGTTCCTAAGTTGTTTACGCCGCCAGCCAAACTTAATCGTTGGGATCCTTTTGTTGGATCACCTAATGAGATGACCAGAGGATTTGCCGCCGTTTGCTGTAATGAAAATCCAAGTCCTACCACAAAAAGCCCTGTAATCATGAGCGTGAAAGATTCATAGGAAGCCGCAGGAATAAACAATAAGGTACCTAATGCTGAAATAACTAACCCAAGTGCAATCCCTTTTTTATATCCTAAACGAAGTAAAATATCTTTACGCATAAGCGCGGAAATAACGATATATAAGATAGAACCTATAAAATAGGCTGCGTAAAAAGCAAAAGAAATCATCTGCGATTGCCACTGTGCCAAATTTAATTCCTCTTTAAAAACAGGAATAAGAATATCGTTTGAAGCCGCCACAAAACCCCAAAAGAAGAAAACCGTTGTCAGTGTAATTAAGGCTGGATAATTCGTTTTAATCGATGTGCTCATGTTATAATCTTTTGGTCTACGGCGAATATAATACGCCAAGATGAATAATTAACTATGTCTCCCTTTAATTATTTGGTGACGTGCGAATATACTATAATTATAGTACAAAGTACAATAAGAAGAAAAAAATAGCTAACTTAGCCATTGTTTCAAATTCGTCCAGACGAACAACAAATTTTAAGCACTTATTGTTAGATTGACAATAATAGTTAATTTTAGCTAAAAATCAGACTGCATTTTATGAATCATTTTTTTCGAAAAGCCCTCCTATTTTTATTAATTGTCCACACACAGTTTGGATTTTCCCAAGCTAATTTCACAACCTTAGACAGTGAAACCGAATCCAAAATCACTCAGTTGTTAAGTCAAATGTCTGTCGAAGAAAAAATTGGACAAACTTGCCAAATTACCTTAGATGTTTTTCTCGAACGCAATGAAAAAGGCGAAGTAATTGAGCCAATTCGTATCGATAAAAAAAAATTAGACGAAGCCATTTTAACCTTTAAAGTTGGATCGATTTTGAATGTAGGTTCACACACGTTAACACTCGAACAGTGGTCGATGGTGATGGAAGCTGTACATTCATATTATAGAAGTAAACAAACCCAAGTTCCAATTTTATATGGAATTGACGCTATACACGGTGTGAATTATACAGTAGGAGGGACCTTATTCCCTCAAGAAGTTGGGTTGGCGGCGACATGGAATCCAACGCTGGCCAATCAATTTGGGCATATAACTGCTTATGAAACAAAGGCATCAGGGATTCCTTGGAATTTTTCACCTGTCCTCGATGTTGCACGTCAGCCCTTATGGTCTAGATTTTTTGAAACCTTGGGTGAAGATCCGTATTTAGCTGCTGAAATGGGTAAAGCCATCGTTTGTGGTTATCAAGGAGACGGTGAAATCGACCAAACGCATGTTGCGGCTTGCTTAAAACATTTTGTTGGATATAGCATTCCTTTTTCGGGTCGTGATCGAACACCAGCTTGGATCCCAGAGAAATTTATGCAAGAATTATTTTTAGTTCCGTTTAAAGAGGCGATCGAAAATGGAGCAATGACAGTGATGGTGAACAGCGGAGATGTCAACGGCATTCCAGGTCATTTGAATCATCATCTATTAACCGACGTATTAAAAAAAGATTGGGGATTTAATGGATTTGCCGTATCGGATTGGGAAGATTTCATCATGCTTGAGACCGTTCATAATGTAGCTGATTCGCCTTTGGATGCAGTGGTAAAAGGATTTAATGCAGGTGTTGACATGAGTATGGTACCCACCTATCCTAACTATACAACGTATTGTCAATTAATGAAACAGGGGATTGACGAAGGTAAAATTACAACCGCCCGTTTGGACGATGCTGTACGTCGAATTTTGCGTGTAAAAATGGCTGTAGGATTGTTTGAAAACAACATGAATCAAGCCAATAAATACCCTGATTTTGGTTCTGCAAAATTTAAGGAAGCCGCTTTAAATTCCGCGATCGAGTCGATTACCTTATTAAAAAACACCGATAATATTTTGCCATTGAAGGGGACAGAGAAAATACTGGTATGTGGACCTACCGCCTCAAATTTGACTTATTTAAATGGTGCTTGGACGCATACATGGCAAGGCGTGGATAGTTCATATAATACCAAGGGATGCGAAACAATTTATCAAGCCATTCGAAATCGAGCAGGGGAAAGTAGAACGAGTTTTGCTGCTGGAGCCGAACTTTATGTTGAAAGAGATTTTGAAGCTTGTCGGTTGGTGAATCCAACAGATTTTAAACTAAAAGCTGCGGCAAGTGATGTGATTTTACTTTGTTTAGGTGAATTACCTTCGACTGAAAAGCCTGGTGACATTCGTTCACTCGACTTACTATCTGCTCAAATTGAATTGGCTAAAATGGCTTTTGCTATCGGAAAACCAGTCATTTTGGTGTTGGTTGAGGCACGTCCACGAATTATTCGCGACATTGAAGGTGGTGCTGCTGCTATTTTACAAGCTTATCTACCTGGAGATTATGGAGGAACAGCTTTGGCAAAATTGATTTATGGTGATGAAAATCCTAGTGGGAAGTTGCCTTATACCTATCCACGTTACAATGGAGTAATAGAATTTTATGATCATCCAAAAAGTGTTGCTCGCCATAAGTCCAATGGATTTGATGCTTTCGATCCACAATGGCATTTTGGCTTTGGTTTGAGTTACACCACTTTTTCTTATTCAAATTTATCAATTTCCTCCACGAAAATGAGTGAAAATGACACCTTGAAAGTGAGTATTGATGTGACTAATACAGGAAGTCGAATTGGAAAAGAAGTTGTGCAATTATACCTTTCTGATAAAGTGGCCTCAGTCGTTCCTGCTGGAAAAAGATTGAAAGGATTTAAAAAAATCGAACTAAAGGCAAACGAAACACAGCGGGTTGAATTTGAAATATCGATTGAAGATGTTAAATTTGCTGATAATAGAGGTTATTGGATGTATGAATCAGGGGATTTTGAAATTTCAATAGCAGGATTAACTGTAATCTTTCAAGTAGATTAAGAATGTATAAAATTAATTTTGATAGTTTTTTTACCTATTCATTTTCCTCGGATTGTGTTATTTTCGGATACAAAGATGGGCAGATTAATGTGCTGACGATCAAACGAGATATGGATCCTTTTAAAGATAAATGGGCTATTCCAGGGGATTTAGTTTATCCAGATGAAGATTTGTTAGATTCGGCAAAACGTATTTTGTTTGAGCTCACTAACCTGAACGATATCGAACTTCATCAAGCACAAACCTTTGGTAATCCAAATCGTCACCCACAAGGACGTGTAATTACTTGCGCCTATTTTGCACTTTTGAGGATTGATGATTTTCAAATTCATGCATCCTCATGGGCTAAGGAAGCGAAGTGGATTCCAATTCACGAAGTACCAGAAATGGCTTTCGATCACAACCTGATATTAAATTCGACCTTTGCTTTATTGAAGCAAAAATTAGCCCATGAACCCGTTTGTTTTGATATGCTTCCAGAAAAATTTACCTTAAGTGAAATGCAAAGGCTTTACGAATATGCCTTTGATACCGAAATGGACAAGGCAAATTTCAGAAAGAGAATCAAATCCATTCCACTTATTTCGCACAGCGAAAAGCAAAAGAATGTTAAACATCGTCCAGCATCACTTTTTTCATTTGATGCCTTAAGCTACAACAAACTTGTTGCTGAAAATCACTATAGTTTTAAAATGTATTAATCGGTGTTCTATCGTTTTTTTTAAAATGCGTTTTTTTGATGAACCTATTTAGATTTGGCTTGTTATAAACTAATAATGAGACTTAATGTTAAAAATACACTAAGTATTTGTTGTCTTATTGTATTTTTTACTATATTTATGTCAAATTTTTAAAAATAACTAATTATGAAAAAAAATTACACATTATTTTCGGCTTTAATGCTTTTAGGTTCAGTGACTTTTGCTCAAAATGTTGTTGACGCAGTTCCAACTGATTCTTGGGTTGGATACATGAACGTTTTTAATCTTCCAGAAGATGGGGGAGCTTATCAGTTTGGTTCTTCTTGGGAAGTTACTGCACTTAAAACTGAATTAAATGAAACGGAATCAACAATTATTTTGCACCCGAATTTTAATACCTATGGAGACAATCCAACAGATACATTTTGGGTTAATGTAGTAACAAGTGAAGGAAATAAAGATCTAGAAGCAGTTACGTATGTTGAACCAGGGGCAACTTTCAATGGAGTTGATTTGACTTTTAAAGGTTCTGTTCTTGAGAACACTCTTGATGAAGGTTATACAGCTTCATTTTTTATTAAAGCATTAGATCCAGGTGCTGGATATTCTGATGCACTAGGTGGATCAAAAGTAATTGAACTTCCTGCTTCTGGAATGTTTTCAGTTTCTGCAACAGGCGCTGAATTAGCTCCAGGTTTAATCATTCAATATGGATTTATAGTTCGAGGTGCAAACGCAAATCCTGCTGATGAAGCAGCATTGGGATCAGTTGTGGTTGGGTCTGCATCAGCAAGTACTGAGTCAATTCAAAATGACCTAGTTACAATTGGTGTTTATCCGAATCCAGCAAACGATTTATTGTCATTCACAATGAATGAGCCAGTTGCCTCTTACCAAGTTTTAGACATTGCTGGAGCAGTTGTTTTAAATGGTGCAAACGAAAGTTCTATTGACGTATCGACGTTGGTTGCTGGAACTTATTTTGTTCAAGTAAATTATCTTGACAGCGTTCAAACAATCAAATTTGTAAAAAAATAGGATTTAACGGTCCATTTAACCATGAAAAATCATAAAAGGGAGAGTTCGCTCTCCTTTTTTTATCTTTAAATATTAAAACAATGAAACTCATTATTCTAAGTAGTACATTTTTAATACAACTTATTGCGAGTGCGCAATTGAGTTTGGTTTGGTCAGACGAATTTGAAGGTGATAATTTGGATTTATCCAAATGGACGTTTGACCTTGGCGCAGGAGGTTGGGGAAATGGCGAACCGCAATATTATACGAATAATGAGGCAAATATTGGTGTTGACACAGGATATTTAAGAATTACAGCACTTGAACAAGTCATTGACGATGCGAATTACACCTCTGCGCGCATTAAAACACAAGGCTTATTTGATATTAAATATGCCAAAGTGGAAGCACGAATCAAACTTCCTGTTGGAAAAGGTCTTTGGCCAGCTTTTTGGATGTTGGGTTCAAATATCACTGAAATTGGGTGGCCTAAATGTGGTGAAATTGACATTATGGAACATGTTAATTATTCCCTTTTCACCAATGGAACGTATCACTATGATAATGGCGGACATGTTTATTCAGGCGATCAAACCTATTGTGATGTCACTGAATTTCACGTTTATGCAATCGAATGGGATGCTTCATCGATTAAATGGTTTTTAGATGGGGTTGAATTTTTTTCTGCAAACATTGCAGGTGGAGTAGGATCAAAAGAAGAATTTCATGAGCCCTTTTTTATGATATTAAATATGGCAGTTGGTGGATATTGGCCTGGATATCCAGATGAATTAACACCGTTTCCATCTCATATGTTCGTTGATTATGTACGTGTTTATTCCGAATCAGCTAAACTAACTCAAATAAGTACATCTGAACCTGAAATAAGTCTCTATCCAAATCCAGCAACAACGGCATTTCGCTTAATTGGAGCCGAAGCTGGCGAAGCTTATACGATTATTGATTTATCTGGCAAAATACTACATCAAGGTTTTTTACGAGCCAATCTTGAAGTGGATATTTCAGATTTAGTGAATGGTTTGTATTTGATTGAAGTAATTGACAGCGAAGGGCTTTTGCGCAAACGACTGAGATTTACTAAAACAACCTAATCAAAGATTAAAATCCCCCATTTTTTTGGGGTTATATTAAAACCTTCGCTATATGAACTATTCCATCGTTCTTGCGAATCACGCACCGAAGTTGATGACAAGTCAACAGCAATTTCAAAATCAAGTTGTAATCCCTTCACTAAGCTGAGTCGGTATAGCGCTTTAAAAGGAATCGCCATTTCGACCAAGTAACCAGTTTCGTTCGATTTGATTTTATAATTAATCGATTCGATAGATGTGTCTTCTTTCCAATCCCATAAATAGGTGTTTTTACCTGAATTTATCCCAATGTGTTGGTCGCTTAGAAGCAAAAATTTACGTTTAGGATCCGCATTCACGTTGGTCGAAAATGCAATTTCAATCGCATCTCCATTCCAAAGGTTATTGCCAGTTTGTCCATTATTTCTTGGACTAGCGTCCATTACTTTAATTGCTAAATAAAGGGAATCAGCGGAATATCCTACTGAAAATTGGTGTCCACTTCCGAATGTAGAAAATGAGGTATTCCAATCCGTCAATGCGCCATCTATTTTCGGTAATAAGGACAAGTGAACAGCGTGGACTTCTTTCTTTAATTTTTTCGAGAATGGAATGAGGCGAATATGTTGAATTTCAATGACTCCTTCAGCGAATACTTGAATCATCAATTGTTTAATAGAGGTAAGATCTACTTCATTTTCTGCAAACGGAAAAAGACTTAAGGGTATTTCGACACGTGTCCACGCTGTTGTAATTTCATTGCTCATTAGAAATGATTTGTTATATCCGAGCCATGCTTGTTTTCCTCCGTAATCTTCAAAACAAAAAGCCCAAGGAATATTTGTGAACGATTTTCCCGTTGATCGCACAACTAATTCGATTGCGAGCGTGTCGATTACGTAGCCCATGTCTTTTCCTGTCCATCCATCCCATCCAAAACCCATTCCAACCCAATCGCATCCGTCTAAATCTTTGTTCCAATTGAGTTTCAAATAAGAACGTCCATCGGTAGTTGCTAAAGCACCATTAATACAGGTTTTTCCTCCAGATGTCCAAAATTCATCTGTTAAATCATTTTCAAAAATAGTTAGTTTAGTGAATCCTCGAACGTTAAGATCGTCTTCTAATTCATTGTCATACAATCCTGTTTTTTTTAAGCCGAACTTTTTACCGAATACATCAACTTGTTCTAAATTTGTTGAGGTTGTATCTTGTCCATTGACAGAAATCAAGGAGATAAAACTGAAAATGAAAAATACGGTTTTAAGGTTGAAGTGGTCCATTTTCAGTAAAGATTAGGTAGTCTAATTTGGAACGGGCTTGTCCCGAAGCTGGATTGGCAAGGTGCAACATATTAATGGAAGAAATTCGATCTGAATTATGAACTGCATTCCCATTTGCAGGGGTAGGAACCCCAGATGATAACGAAGGAATGTCACTATATTTTATAGAAACCAATTTCCATCCGGTCCAATTTACGGGTACTTCTAATGAATACATGTCTTCGGATGCGCCAGAGAAAGTGCCATTTCCGTCTTCATCTTCTTCAAATTGAAAGAGGACAATACTGTTAGTCAAGACAGGATCGCCATAAATCATCACATTGAAATAGACATTATCGGGGTTCGAATTGAGTGGATAAGTTGAACTTCCATAAGCAGATGCTTTAAAATTCACTAAACCAATCAAATAATCCCAGTCAACTGTTCCTTGCATATTATAATGTTTATTGCCTTGTGGTGATGAACCATCGGTTACAATAGCAAAATTCATGTCTAATCCAGATTGAAAGTAAAAGGTCCAGCCGGGATTAAAACCTGAATCGAAATCTGCGACCAAGAACCCACTATTTGCTTTAGGTTGAAGTACTTTTACCTGGGTTACTAAGGTATCTGGTTGGCCCGAAAATGTCAATTCAACACGGCAATTTTCTGTTTTAAACATTGGCAGATTTGTCGTTGACCCATCCCACGTATAGGCAGTTGCATCAATTGTTTTTGAAAGACCAGTAACGATTTTTTCAGCACCGCTTACTTCTCCAACGATGCGAAGCTGCCAAGGCGTCGTTTTTGATAAAACTGCCGAAAAATAAACAGATTCACCAGCAAGAAAATCCACGGAATCTCTACTTGTTGTTAATCCACTAACAACTGAAAATGGACTATTTAATTCATCAATTGATGGCCCTTCGAATTTGTTTATTTCCTCTTTACGACAAGCGAGAAGAGTGATCATAAGTGCAATAAATAGTGTTTGTTTTTTAATTTTCATATCCTTTATTGTTTGGACCATTGATTAAAATTTCATGATATAATAAATCATCAATTGATTGTATTTATAAGCTGTGTTTGTCGAAAACGTATTTGAATTGGTTTCATAAATACCTGCCAAATAAACATTTTCCGAAAATTCAAATTTCAATCCAGCAGAAAGATTGACTTCACTTCCTGAAACGGTATAATTTTCAAAATTGACAATTTCCCCTTCACTATTTCGGATTGGGAGCGTTTCATTTCCATCGCCTGACAAGACAAAAATATTTCCCAATAAATAAAGATTTTTAATCAGCTCCAATTCAACTCCTGCGTTCAATGTTAAGGCGTTTAAATTTACCTGCTCATAAATCGAGGCACTCTTTCTAGTCGTTTGTTGATAGGCAACTCCAACTTGAATTGACTCACTTTTTTTCCATTTTGTCCAATTTGACAAGTTGAATTTGGCCGTTCCTTTGATAAAATTAAAGGATCGCAAATCAGGAGATCCTTGTCCGCGTATTTCTTTTAGCGCATAATATTTAGCATCCAACTCAACAATCTTTAAACTATCGCTATAGCTTGCTCCCACATAAAAGCCTCTGCGATTGAAACTGGCTAATCCATAGGGTAAAGCATTATTTATTAATGGATTGTAAGCCATGATTCCTTGTGTTATTTGATTCGAATACCGACCAGGATCATTGTATAAATCATACATCGAAAGTGGACGAACTACTTGCTCATTTGTATAACGTTGATAGAAGGTATTTTGTTGGTTATAATCAACACGTTTTGATTGAGCGCCGAAACTTCTGAAATCTGGTCCATTATCCATGTAGCCTAATTCAAAGCCTAAATTTATCTTTTTTAGTTTATAATAGCCGCGTAAATGAATGAAATAGTCGGACAATTTAGACGCTGTAGTGGTGGTTGTAAAGGCAGATGAAATTCCTGATTCACCATCGATTCCAATTTTGTATTTTTCTTTGTTCAAATAGATATCATACGTCAATGAGCTTACGTTATTGCGATAGGCATTTTCGTTATCCGCCGTGCCTTGTAGATCGAAAATACTCACGTGATTTACACCTATTGAAAAGTACTTTTTATCTTTAACAATCATATTACCACCTCCGTATAGGCGTTCTAGTATTGTACCTAAATTAGTTGGATTCATCCGTGAAATAAATCCATTAAAAGAAATTTCATCAATAACTTTAGGAAATTCGACCCCGAAATTTATGGCAGCGCCTTGTTGTCTCCACGTGTTATTGGAGTAAAACGATTCATAATTGAGTACATCTTCCTTTATTCGGGTGGTGCTAAATGATTCTACTAATAAATCTGGGTTGTGATTGTAAAAAGTGTAGGGAGACAATTTATAATCAATATTCCCGATCTGATAACGAAAGGCATTTCCTGCCACACCTTTTAAATAAAGTTGCCGGACATCAAACGAGACACCACCTCCCCAAAAACCACCAAATGCATTGTTGATGCGAACCATCCCTAAAATTTCGGTTTTTACATTCGGATTAATTTTAACGCCTAAATCAATTAAGGCATATCCACCAGTTGATTTAGGTGCAGTGACGGTGTCGTTTTCAGAGGTGAAGTTAGAATGCGACACAAGGGAGCGTGCACCACCAACAAACTGAACTTTTTTCCCATCTTGCGCATAGGTCGAGAAACAAATCAATCCTGCAAATAATACTAATTTACTTTTCATAGTTAAAAGAATATTTTGAGTTCAACGGTTGATTCCATCCCTTTATAACGATCCAGTGAAAAATTAAAATCTTGATAATTCATCCAGCGTTGACGGAGATAAAGACCGACATTTTTTGACAATTGTAAATCCAATCCAATGGCATAACTAAACCCTTGCTGATTTCTAGGTTTACCAGAAATAGTGTCTAATTCCGTTTGAGTATTTGCGATCATCCGGTCTAAACCAAAATAATTTGAAATTACCACATTTGAGGTCAATGAAAAGTAAAATTCTAATTGGTGATTATAGCTTTGTAAATAGGCTTTGGATGAATATTTAGGAAGGGCGGAAAAATTTTCTTGTACACTGTGATAACCGCCTAGATAGAATAGTAAGAATTGATGATCCCTGATTTTTGTCGCGTACTTATAACTGATTTCAACCGAATTAAAACCTTTCGCAGTGATAGAATCTGTAATTGTCAGCGTTTCATACACTCCTCGGTAAATTTTATTCAAATTTCCATAAGGTCCTATACCTGAGGGAAAGGCCCATCTCCAAAAACGAGAAAGCGCCAGATTATTTGCTGGATGACCATAAGTAATTTGGTCCGAAAGTGCTAAAATTTCACTGGCTGCACTATAACCGATGGTCAATTTATGTTTCCTGAATTTCAAATCGGTGTTAAGGATAATACCTCGTCGATTATTGGTCATTTGGCCAATGGACACAAGTGAACTGGCAAATGGATTTAGCACTGTTTGATCGGTTGCATTTTGATTGGTGTTAACACTTTCATTGTATTCGGCAATGGATGAATTCCAGAAGATACCATTGTTATTGATCACGTTTGGACTAATTTGAAAATAACGAATTTCGATTGGGAAATGCGTCAACTTTTCTGAGAGTTGGATACGAATATCTATTGCTTCTCCCCACTTGGAGGAATTAGTTGGGCTGAAATAATTCCCCGCACCAATTTCACCAAGGATGGATAGTTTTTTCATTTTGATGTCAAATTCGCTGGTGATGAGGTTAAATCCTAATTGCAATCGCGCTAAACTATCCGTGTATGTTCTGCTCGTGATAGCATTTAAACTAACAAAGCTCGATTTTATATCTTTTCTTATTTTTCCTGCGGTCATTGTATTCGGACGCGGTAACGAACCACCATTGAATTGAGATTTTCCGTGCATAAAAGCAAAAGAAAAGTCTTTTGGTAGGCGCATTCCATCTAAAATAAACCCTTGAAAAGCCTGTTGCCCCCATCGCACATCTTGTGTTAATGCTCCTTCACTATAAAATTTCGAATAACGTTTGATAGGTGCAGAAGACATAGGATCCCAAGGATTACGTTCAAAAAGACTAAATCGATTATAACCCGTATTTGCCGCAAATGTGAACGAACTTAGTTTATACCAGTGGATTCCACCTGTTTTTACATTAAATACACCATATGGCGTTGAATGTGTACCTGTTAAGTTGACACCCAATAAAAGGCCTTTCACATAATCTTTATCGTTTCCAGTCAATGGAGTCCACAAAAATAAATCAGTTGAAAAAGAGGTGTTTTTTGTCGGACGTCCCGAAATATTTAAACTTAGTTGTGGAATATTGCTGTCGTCGCCAATAAATAAGCGATTTTTAATTAAACCAAATTCAGAATACTGTTCTTGCATTCGTGTGTAATTTCCGATGGAGCGATAATAACCCGAAATTGAAATTGTACTCAATGATTTGGTCAATTCTTTTGGAAATAGCCCGCTATTACTCGGGTTGAATATGTTTGTATCAGCATCAACTTGACCAATCGCGCTATAATTGACAAAACAACATGCGAGCAATCCTAACTTAATTAGCTTCTTCATCGAATGAGTTTAAGGATTGAGTTTTGAAACGAACTCGTTTAGCCTCTGCTGATGGATCGTTTTGAACATAAAAAGGAATATTGAGATAAGCCATCTTTTCAGTATCATCCACAAAAACAAATAGGCGATACCTCCCTTCGACGAGTGGCGCTTGTAATTTGATGCCAGATTGATTGCCACCTTTAATTTTTCCTTGAATCATCGGGGGCTTATTTTCAGCGTCGCCTCCCGATTTAAGATCAGTACTTTCTTGATAAAGTTCCCATTTGTAGGTTAAACGATCGCCATTTTTATCTGTAGCAAAAACTTGAAATAAATAAGTCTCACGCGGAGAAACAACGATGTTTTTTGGTAACGTTGTATTTTGGAAATAAATTGAATCCACGGATGGGCTGCGGTTTTCCGGAAACGAACCTGACCAACAGAATTGCAGAACATCAATGGCTTCGGTAGGAAGACCCTCATCGGTGAAGAGGCCATACCATGTGCTGGTATATTCTTGCTTTTGTCCCCATAAAAAGGCAAATGAACCGATACATTGTTTTGGTTGACCAGCGATATATTTTTGATACCGACTTAAATAGACGGCTGCTTTTTCAGTACTCGTTTGTTCTATAGATGCACCCCATTTTGTTTTTGACGATTCCCAATGACCATTTGGTCCCCATTCCGTGATCATATAGGGTCCTTTAAATTGACCTTTTTCTAATACTGTTGCCACATTTCCTATGTCGCCGTATGTGTTAATTCCGTAGATATCAATATCTGTCAAAACATTCATCACAAAACCCAATTTTTCGGCATTTGTTCCTGCAGTCACCGTGCAAGTTGGATGATTTTTATCTTCTTCGTGCACCATTTTTGCAATGTCATTTACCGCTTGCCACACTTTTGTATTGGAATATTCAAGTTCATACTCGTTACCTAATCCCCACATTAATAGCGCAGGATGATCTTTATATTTTTGTACTGCTCTTCGGCAATTTTCAAGTTGCAATTTAACCTTCCCTTCGTCGTTATAATCAAAGCCGTGGCGTTCGTGCTGGATCCAGAATCCGAGCATTACTTTTAGTCCTTTTTTATGTGCTTCGTCCAGCACTTCCTGCGCATTTTCGATGCCCCAAGTTCGAATGGTGTTTCCACCACAAGCCACAACTTTATCTAAATCATCTATTCCACCAGCACCTTTTACAAAAAAATTCTCACCTTTAACTTTTAACTGCCATTGTCCACTTTCGTTCACTATTTCAACTTTTTCAACTTGAGTAAAAGCAAAATTTGACCCAAGTAAAAAGGTGAAGAAAAGTGATAGACTGTGTTTCAATTTCATGTGGTCAAAGATTATTAATGCTAAAGATATAAAAGGATATTGTATTTTGTACAATAATTACTATTTTTTTTATCTACCGATTTTACACAAATTTTTCTCTCATTGTGAAATTGCTGATTTAAGGCTAAGTTATTAATTTTAACAAATGAAATTATTCGAGGATGAACCAACACACAATTTATTGCCCTTTGACGGTGAAGTGTATTATTTTGGCGAAATTTTAGATCCGCAACAAGCTGATTTTTATTTTCAAACTTTCTTGGACACCATTGAATGGAGGAATGATGAAGCTCGTATTTTTGGAAAACACATCATTACCGCACGAAAGGTGGCTTGGTATGGGGAGGAGAAATTTCCATATCGTTATTCAGGTGCCACTAAATATGCCTTGGCTTGGACGCCCGAGTTGCTTGAATTGAAAAAAAAAGTCGAAGAATTGACCCAAACCACCTATAATTCGTGCCTCTTAAATTTATACCATTCGGGTAAAGAAGGGATGGCTTGGCACAGTGACAATGAAGCGGAATTGAAACAAGGAGGATCAATCGCCTCCGTGAGTTTGGGTGCGTCTCGGAAATTTTCCTTTAAACACAAAACTGAAAAAAATACGATTTCTTTAAATTTATCCTCTGGCAGTTTATTGGAGATGACTGGTCAAACGCAAAACTTTTGGTTACATCGATTACCACCCATGCAAAAAATAGCGCAACCACGCATCAATCTCACCTTTAGAACCATTCAAAATCGTAAAACTGACAAAAGTCATAAAACCGACTAATTTGAGTCATTTACCAACAAAGCCATCTGATGTAATTTTGATTTAAATCTAAAAATTATTATTATGTCACATACAGCAAACTCAGATAAATTAAACCTATTATCACCCGCAAATTGGGAATCACAACGATTTGGAATTTTAGTTGCCTTATTGTTAATTGTTGGTTGCATGGGAGGTATGGCCGTTGGCTTAGGCGGATTAAAACAAGTGCCTTCGCTTATTATTTTGGTATTAACCACCATGACAGCCCTTTCAATGATGTTAGCTGTTGCGCCAATGAAAGCAATCGTTTACACCAGTATAGCGGCTATCTTTGCAGATATAGTGATCATTACGATTAATCTTCTTGCATAAAATGTTTGTTTCAATGCCAATGGCTTCGGACTCAAATTTTGAGCGAAGTGACACCTCGAGCGAAATCCAAACGATTTATCTGTTAACCGATTTTTCGGAACATGCTAAAAATGCATGTGAATATGCAATTAATGCTTTTGGAGGAAACGTTCAATACGTGTTGATTAATGCATTTGATGTTAAAACATCGGCAGCAACGCTGATTGATATTAAAGAACTGGTGCATCAAGAGTCGTTGGAAAGTTTGGAAGAAGAATCAAAAAGAATCACGTCATTATTTTCAACTTGGCAATTAAAATTAATTAGCGTGAGCAGAGCCGGATCGGCAATTGACGCGTTAAACTATTATGCAAATATTACTCCTGCCGATTTAATTGTATTAGGTACCAAAGGAAAATCAAAATTGACTGATCTTTTAATTGGAAGTACCACTTACAGCGTGATTCGAAACGCAAAAACTCCTGTTTTGACAATTCCAATTGGCGCTAAATTTTCAAAATTAGATCAATTTGTCTTTGCAAGTGACTTAATGGAGTCGACAGAAAATACGACTGTGCGAATGGTTAATGGGCTTAAACGCAAATTTAACGCCTACATTTCAGCCGCAAGTGTTAGAACAGATTCCAAAGAACTTTCAGAACAAGACAAAAAACTCATTGATAAACTTAATATGTTCAGTTTTGTGGATGAAATGAATATTTTGAGTAATCCGAATATCACCACCGAATTATTGCATTTCTGTTCCCACAAAAAAGCGGATTTATTAATTATTGTTGCAAAACACACCAGCTTTTTTAAACGATTTTTTCATAAAAGTATCACTAAAGAACTTTTGAGCCATGAAAATTTACCAATACTTGTACTGGAAAATAATTAGCCTTCAATTCCTTTTTTGGGATTTAAAAGCAAAACGTAAAAATTTGATTTAAAATCAATCAAAACTTACGTTAAAACATAAAGTTTTTCAATTTTTCTGGTTTTAACACAGTAATGGTAGATCCTTTTATTGAGATATATCCGTCGGTTTTAAATTCTGATAAGGTTCGAATGACTGATTCGGTTGCAGTTCCTACAATCGATGCCAAATCATCGCGCGAAATGGAAATACTAAAATTATTTTCGTTTTCGTTGTATTTTTCACTCAATTTCAGCAACGAATCAGCCACCCTTTTTCGCACTGAATCGTAGGCTAAATTCAATAATTCTTCTTGCTTTTCTGTGACCGAACCAACCAGCATTTTTGTAAATTTTTCCGAAACCTCCCGCGAAGTGTACAACAATCGCAGAAAATCTTCACGGCGAATTAACACCACTTCACAATTTTCCATAGCTGCCGCCGAATTGGTATAATTAATTCCTTTAATCATTTCTTCAAATCCAAAAAAGTCCCCTTTCGAATATAAGCCCGTCACAAAATCTTTCGCATCGGCGTTCATTTTATAGGTTTTTATTTTCCCGGAAATGACAAAATAGAGGTAGTTTGGATAATCATTTTCAAAAAAGAGGTTGTCTTTTTTAATGTATTTTTTTGTTCGACGTTCAAAAGTTAAGGCCTCAATTCCAACTGCTTGATCTAAAAATGTGTGCAATCCTGCTTCACTTTTGTCAAATTCGCCAGTAAATTGTTCAATCCGTTTTAATCTGCGTTCGATAGCTTCGAGTAATTGACTATCGTCAAACGGTTTGGTCAAATAATCATCCGCACCCAAATTCATGCCTTTTCTAAAATCATCTTTCTCTGATTTAGCCGTTAAAAAAATAAACGGGATGGAGGATGTTTTCGGGTCCTTTCCAACCATGTACAAAACCCCATACCCATCCAATTCAGGCATCATAATATCGCATAAAATCAAATCGGGCAATTCGTGTTTAATCAACGCAACTCCTTTTTTTCCATTTTCTGCGGTGACAACTTCGTAATTGGCTAATTCAAGAATTTCTTCAATGTTTTCGCGCATTTCCTGATTATCCTCAATTAAAGCTATTTTTTTTGACATTTTGTTAAATTTTATGTTGGATTGGTATCTGAATATTAAATGTTGTTCCTTTATTTTCTACACTTTCAAAAGTCATATTTCCATCTAACATTTCCAAGTATTTTAAGACAATATTTAAGCCCAACCCTGTACCTTTAATATGGGTGGCGTTTTTTGCTCTGAAAAAACGGGTGAATAGTTGTTTTTGATCTTCCTTCGGAATCCCGATTCCTTCATCACGTACACTTACGTTTAAAAAATGATCCTCTATCCAACTGGTATAAAAGATCGATTTCCCCTCGTCCGAATATTTAATGGCGTTAGACAATAAATTGTAAAGAATATTTTTAATAATGGATGGATCCGATTCGATCATTTCACAATCACCTTCAATTTTGCGAACAATGGATTGCCCTTTTTTAGCAATCGTATTCATTTCTTCACTAATATCAATCGATAAATGTTCGTAATTAAACTCGTGAATTTTTACGGGAGTGATTTGCGTTTCTAATTTGTCTACCGATAAAAAATCGTTTAAAATTTCCGTTAAAGCATGCACTGATTTTTTGATCCGATCGGTATGTTTATGTGTTTTTTCTAATTGACCGCGATCTATGTATTGCTCAATCAAGGCAGCTGAAGACAAAACGGTGCTTAAAGGTGTACGAAATTCGTGAGAAGCCATAGACACAAAGCGCGATTTCATTTCGTTCAAATTTCGTTCTTTCACCAAAGCAGCATCTTTTTGTTCTAAAAATTGAATTTGCGTCGTGATGTTTTTTTCTATCACCAAAATTTGTTTTACTTGGTCGCCCTCGTATGCTAAAGGAACGGCATTAATTCGATAATATTGATCGTTAAATTTTAATTCAAAATCCTGAATTTCGCCTTCAAAAACACTCATTAAAGCCTTTTTAATTTTAGGTTGAATTTCAGATGAAAGACGTTCTAAATAATTGGTGCCAATCAATTTTTCACTTTTAACCCCCAATTGAAAAAGCTCTTGTCCATCTACAAAAATGTAATTTAAGTTCTTATCAAAAACATTGATGGTTCCATTGGGGAAATTTCGGGCAATGGCACTGTATAAATCTCGACTTTCGCGCACTTCTTTGGTCCGTTCTTTTACTTTTTCTTCTAGGTTTTGATTTAAATTCCGAATTTCTTCTTCTTTGACCACACGATCGGAAATGTCAGTAATTAAGGCCGTAATGTATCGTTTACCTTCAATTTCTACATGATTTAAGCTGATTTCCACATAAAACGTTGAATTATCAAGTCGTTTCGCTTGTAAATTCATTCCTGCACCCATTGCCCGTTTGTGTGGGTTATGATGAAAATCAGTTCTTAGTTTGGTATGGTGGACTCGCATGGTATCTGGAAGTAAATCTTCAACCGTTAAGCCTATCACTTTTCCTATTTCATAGCCAAATAATTCACAGGTACGGGGATTCGCCATTACGATGGTACCACGTTGATCAACAATAATAAAGCCCTCGGTTATTGAGTCAAACAAGCTTTTGTAAATGGGCTCATTAATAAAGGTATTATCCGTTTCCACGCTTTTTTATTTAGTTGATTAATATCAGGATAAAAGTAGAAAGAAAATGGCAACTTTGTCCTCAGAAAATAGAAGAAATGAGTACTTGTTATCATTGTGGTGATCAATGTCGGGAAGAACTGAATTATGACTCCCATGTTTTTTGTTGTACAGGCTGTAAAACGGTGTATGAAATCCTGAATGCCACGGAAATGAATAAGTACTATTCTCTTGATGATAATCCAGGAATCAGGCCCAGTTCAGCGGTTAAAGGGAGCTATAATTACTTGGATTTAGAAGAATTTAAACAAAAGCTCGTTTTTTTTGAAGAAGGAACTGTTTTAAAAGTTAGCTTTTTTTTACCTCAAATTCATTGTAGCTCGTGTCTTTGGTTGTTAGAACGGTTGCATAATTTAAATCCTGGGGTAATTCAATGTCAATTAGATTTTGCGAAGAAAATTGCTGTTATTACGTTTGATACCCAAGTTATTTCCTTGCGCGAATTGGCAGAATTATTGGCCACGATTGGCTATCCTCCTAAAATTACCTTAGAGGATTACGAGGGCAAGCCTGCCAAATCAACCAACAAACGACTTTTATTACAAATTGGCGTGGCAGGGTTTTGTTTTGGCAATATCATGTTGCTTAGTTTTCCAGATTATTTGGGTTTAAATGCCAACGATGCTAATTTTCAACGGTTGTTTGGCATCTTGAATTTGGTGCTAGCGATGCCTGTCTTATTCTTTGGTGCAAGCGATTATTTAGTGTCAGGTTTCAAGGCCTTGCGTGCTAAAACCATTAATATTGATGTTCCACTTTCGTTGGGAATCATTGCCTTGTTTTTACAATCGCTGTACGAAATTATTACCCATTCAGGTGCAGGTTACATGGATTCGTTTGCAGGGTTAATTTTTTACCTCTTAATTGGCAAGTGGTTTCAACAACAAACCTATTCCGCTATTAATTTTGAACGCGATTACGAATCCTATTTCCCAATTTCAGTAGCCAAAATGGTGGACGGGCAGGAAGAAATTGTCGCATTAAAATCCGTAAAAGTTGGCGATCGACTAATCATTCGCAACAACGAACTTATTCCAACCGATGCCGTTTTAATGGAAGGTAACGGCAGTATAGATTATAGTTTTGTCACCGGCGAATCTGCCCTTATCGAAAAAAAGGAAGGTGATAAACTCTTTGCAGGGGGTAGGCAAGAAGGCACTTCTATTGAAATCGAAGTACTCAAAGATGTCAAAAATAGTTACTTAACCCAATTGTGGAACAACCCTATTTTTGACAAAGAAAAAGTTACGGTGTCCCTTTCCGACCGCATCAGCCAATATTTTACTTTGTTAATCATTGGCATCGCGCTTATCAGTGGCATTGTTTGGTATTATATCGATTCGTCTAATTCCATTTTTGTTATTTCCTCCATCTTAATTATTGCTTGCCCTTGTGCTATTGCACTTTCGGTGCCATTTACCTACGGAAATAGTATGCGTATTTTGGGTCGTAAATCGCTTTACCTCCGAACCACCCGCGTCATCGAACCAATCGACGGAATTACCTGCGTGGTTTTTGATAAAACAGGTACCATTACGCAAAACGAAGAAGCAGCCATGCGTTGGCAAGGAAGGCCCTTTAGCAACCAAGAGGAATGTGAGATCGCCGCGGTGGTGAAAGATTCAGCACACCCCTTAAGTCGTAAAATAGCCGCTTTTTTAACAGGTGATAAAGGCATCGTCTCAACATTCATGGAAGAGATGATGGGGAAAGGGATTCGTGCTACGGTGCAAGGAAATGAGTATTTGATTGGAAGTGCTACTTTTACATCCACCATTGCCACCGACAACCAAACCCGTGTTTACATTAACAAAAACGGGAATGGGATAGGTTCATTCGTTTTTTCAAATACTTACCGTTCAGGCATGGCGGATTTGTTTAAAACCTTGGCAAAAACCAAAAAAATTCACATCCTATCAGGTGACAACAATGCCGAATTGGAAGCCCTAAAAGCCATTACCCCCGCAGGCACCATCATCAATTTTAACCAAACACCCGAATACAAACTTCAATACATCACGCAATTACAGGCGCAAGGTGAAAAAGTTATGATGTTAGGCGATGGATTAAACGATGCAGGCGCACTAAAAAAGAGCGATGTCGGCGTTTCGGTGGTGGACGATATTTATGCCTTCAGTCCCGCTTCCGATGCCATCATTGCAGGCGACAAACTCACCCAATTAGCCAATTACATGGATTACGCCAAATTCAGCAAAACCGTGGTCAAATTAAGTTATATCTTTTCATTGCTCTACAATACCATCGGACTCTATTTTGCCATTTCTGGCACCCTCACTCCTTTAGTCGCCGCCATTTTAATGCCTGTCAGTTCAATAACTGTGGTTGTTTTTGTGACGTTGATGACCAATATTAAGGGAAAATCGTTGGTTTAAAAAAAATTATCCAATTTCCAATTTGAAACATTTTTTTTGATGTAATTCTGAATTTTTTGAAATGATTTATCGTTGCGAATGATGTGGTCGTGGAACCTAGGTTGCCATGCAAATTGGGGATTTATTTTACGTCCCGAAACCGTAACCGATGATTTAAAACCCCGAACAATGGATGCCAAATTTTTTGATTGTGGTCCGAATTGATTGGTGTTATTGTGTTCGGTGTTGTTGTTGTTGTTGTTGTTGTTGTTGTTGTCGTGGTTGTTCGCAGAGACGCGATGCATCGCGTCTCTACCACGGGCGTCAATAACGTCACAATCAACCATTGAATTGTATTTATTTTCCCCAATCCCAATAATTGCGTGAAAATGATTTGGCATCACCACGTATTCGCCCATCCATAAATTCATATCGGGTCGCATTTCAAACGTTTTTAACCATTCACATTCCACAATTTCACCGATTTCCGACAATGTCATTTTTCTATCCGTTATTTCGCCAAAAAAATGTTCTCTATTTTCGGTACAAATGGTTATAAAATATAAACCCGCCCAACGATAATCCCAATTTTGTAAACGGGCAGAAGGAATGCGATATTTATTCTGAAATTTTGACATTTTTCAATTCTAGGAATCAACCAATGATCCCTTCAGAAAAACGAGGTACAAGGTAAATAAATAAATTTTATTTACAAATCATATAATTTTCCCCAAGGCGGGGTGGATGCAGGGCAGTGTTATAATTATTGACACCTTTCCAAATCATGAAACAGCCGATGGCACTAAAGGCGATGATGCGGGCTGGAACTAAAAAGCGGCGGATGTGGGTTTGAACAAAATCTTTGGTAAAAATGAGCAAACTCATAAAAGGCATAGTGCCGATTCCGAAAAGTGCCATGAATAACATTCCTTCCAATAGGGTGGGTTGGGCGATGGCTCCTAAGGCTGCCATGTAAACCATACCACACGGAATAAATCCATTTAAAAATCCGATGTAAAACGTATATTCTAAACGGTTTTTATTTAAGGCTTTTGCTAATTGATTTTTAATGCGAATAACAGGCAAAAAAAAGGTATTTCCTTTTCGCTCAAGATTGGTGAGGAGGGAAGGTAAAAAGGCAATAATTAAAATCAGTAAACCGACACTGAAAGTAATTATTGCCTGCACTTTGAAACTTGTAATAAATACGGAAACCAGTCCGATTAATGTTCCAATCACCACATAAGCTAGTATTTTGCCTGCATGGTAGAGTAAGATAGAGAAAATTCGGTTTTTACCTTTTGCTCCGGGAACCATTAAGGCAATTGGGCCGCACATTCCGATGCAATGCCAACTGCTTAACAATCCTAAAAGAAAGGCAGAAAAAATCATTAAAACTGGATATTAGATTCAAAAACATACCCCATTTGCGCCTGATCTTTCCATTGAATGGTGATGTCGTAATACCCTTCTTTGAAGTTAGAATAGGGTAATAGTTGCATCCCATTTTCATTGATCGCTAAATCAAATTCACGGTCGTGCTTTTTTTGATCCGGGCGATAAAAACTGATGGTGCCGTCGGTTGCTCCTTTCATTTCCGCTGGAAATAAAAAGGTAACCCCATTTTCATTTTTTTCAAAATGGATTTCGGTGCCCAGATGGGTATAGTTTGATTTGTCCGTTTTTAATTGGTCAAATGCCAATTCATTTTCGTAATAATCATCCCGCACCAAGTCGGCATTTTTTGTGAAGGCAACATACACCATTGTGCCTATAAACCCAATGAACGCTAACATAAATATGGTAATTCCTTTTCCCCAATTCATAGTTTTATTTTTTTAAAAACCTGGCCCACTAAAATTCACCTCGTCTTCCTCAATCAATTCACCGTCCATAGATAAACCAATGGTAACAGGAGTGATTGAACTTCGGATGTCTTTTGTGAACATTTTAATTAATAATTGACGTTCAACACGTTTTCCCTTTTCAATGTGGATTGGTCCACCCACTGCTTCTAACGTGGCGTTATTACTTAAGACAGACAAGGTCAATTCGTGATCTTGGTTGGTCTTATTTAAGAGCGTCGCTTTAAAAATATTGACAATAGTGGTATCGTTGACTTTCGTATAGGTAGTACCTCTTAAGCCCAAAACATTCATTTCAATTTCAGAACGGTTAAGAATAAGTGCTACCAATAAACCAACAATGGCAAACATTAGGACAATATAAGCTTTCGCTCGCCCGCTTAATTTCCATTTGGTGCGGGTAGAAATTCCCTCTTCAGAATCGTACCGAATCAACCCTTTTTCAAGACCAACTTTATCCATCATCGAATCGCATGCATCCATACAAAGCGCGCAACTTACACATTCCAATTGGGTTCCGTGACGAATGTCGATTCCAGTAGGGCAAACGTGGAGACACAAACCACAATCAATACAATCACCTTTCCCTTTTTCGGCACGGTCCTCATCTTTTCGGAAAGATCCTCGGTTTTCTCCACGAACTTTATCATATGCAACTACGACCGATTTTTTATCCAATAAAACCCCTTGAAGTCGCCCATAAGGACAAACGGTTGTACACACTTGTTCGCGAAACCAGGCAAAAACGGCGAAGAACACGGTGGTAAAAACTATGATTGCCGTAAGACCACCAATATGATTTGCAGGATCGTCAAAAATAATTTCTTGTAATTCCTCCGTTCCGATAATGTATCCCAAAAACGTATTCGCAATCAAGAAAGAAATCAGCCAAAAAATTCCCCATTTTAAGGCACGTTTGCCAATTTTATGCCTGTTCCAAGGCATTCGGTCTAATTTTTTTTGTTCATTCCAATCCCCGTCGATCCAATATTCGATGCGCCTGAACACCATTTCCATAAAAATGGTTTGCGGACAGACCCACCCACAAAAAAGACGACCAAAGACTACGGTAAAAACAATTACAAGAACCACAAAAGCCACCATTCCGAGGGCGAAAATAAACATGTCTTGTGGCCAAAAAATCTGCCCAAAAATCACGAATTTTCGCTCAAGGATATTCATCAATAAAAGAGGTTCTCCTCCAATCCGAATAAATGGGCCTGCAAAAAGGAACGCAAGTAGCGAATAAGCTAAAATTGCCCTTTTGGTAAAGTATTTACCGAATTGTTTTTTTGGATAGAGCCAAATTCGTTTACCGTCAACATCTACAGTGGCGATTTTATCTCTAAATCCTTCTTCTTCAGTCGACATTTTGACTAATTATTTTTCTATTCCTTGAGGTATTTTACCTTCCGGAGGGGCAACATATTCTAATTGCAAAACGTAAGAGGCAACCTCTTGAATTTGATCAGCAGGTAACAACGCCTTCCAAGCAGTCATGCCGTTTTTGGCCCCTTCAGAGATGGTCGTAAATACCCCTTTGATATCATTTTCATAAATCCAATGTTTATCCGTTAAATTTGGACCAACCCCACCTCGTCCGCCTTCCATATGACACGAAGTGCAATAGGTATCGTACGTTACCTTACCAGCCGAAATTGAACTTGCATCTGTTAAGAACTCTGCAGTTTCTGCAGTAATTAATTCTGGATGCGCTTTTTTGTATTCAGCTTCTTGTAAATCGCCAGCGGCCATTTCTGCTAAATATTCTGCTTCTTGTAAATTCCCGATTTCAAACACTTGATAGTAAAATAAATAGCCAATTGCCCAAACGATGGTAATGTAGAAACCATATTTCCACCATGGTGGTAATTGGTTATCCAACTCGGTAATTCCATCGTAATCGTGATCGATCAAAATAGAAGCCTCATTTTCGATTGGAACAGCATTCGTTAACGCTTGATTCAATTTACGCCATCTGAATAGACTTCGTTGTTCAACTTCATCCGCAACCGTTCCTTTAACAATGCCAGCAAAATAAATGATGAACATAATTAAGATGACATCGACCATAATGTAAGCCCAAAAAACGCCGTCTGAAAAACCAATCAAACTACTGCCTTCAGCTACCGGTGCTGCTGCCATCAAACTAGATGAAGCAAAAATGCCAACCAGTGCCAAAATCACTTTAGGAAGACTTGATTTTTTACGCTCTTCGTCTTTGAATTTTAGGATGTTTTTAGTTGAACTTGCCATGCTCATCATTACTGCCAACAAGACAAATGTGAAGACATTCATAATAATAAACAACATGGTAGAACTAAGTCCCATTTGCTCATAAATTGGAATTGAAATTTCAGGTGCACTTGCAGCCGCAACTGGTGCGCTAGCGACAACGGTAGCAGCAGAGTCTTGCGCCATCAATCCAAGATTGGAAATCAACAACATCAACAAGAGTGATGCTTTTTTTATTTTATCTCGACTTTTCATAATCAAAATTTTAATCATTATCATCCAATGGAATTTGTTTAATCTCTTCAATCTTCGATCTGTCAGCTCTCAAAATATAAATTCCAAGTCCTACAAAAAAGGTGAAGAAAATGACGAGCGAAACAATGGGATATATTTCAATCCCATCGATACTCGTTAAGTGGTTTTTTATATAGCTTAACATTAGTTTGAATTTTTTAAGGTGTCTTCCATGTATACTGTAGAAGTATCAGCGCTTACAGCAGGAATGGTATCCGTCCAAGCAGGTTCAACAACTGGATCAACATCTCCTTCGTTTAACTTGTGAATGTCAGAACCTAATCGTTCTAGGTAAGCAATTAACGCAATTAATTCCATGTCAGCACGTGCATTTTTGATGTCGGGATCTTGCGTGATGATTAATTCATAGATTTCCTGTGCTTGTTTTTTCAGATCTGCTACGGCTTGGTTTTCATATCCTTCTGGATATGGTACACCTAAGGTTCTCATCGCACTAATTTTATTAGCTGTTTGTGATAAGTCCAAGGCATCTGTTAACCAAGGATAAGCAGGCATGATAGACTCTTTTTGATAAATTCGAGGATTAATCATGTGTTTATAGTGCCACGATTCAGGTTTATTCATGTCGTTTCCTTTTCCTGAACGGTGCAAATCTGGACCTGTTCGTTTAGATCCCCATTGGAAAGGGTGATCATACACAAATTCGCCCGCTTTCGAATATTCACCGTATCGTTTTACCTCATCTCTAAAAGGACGAACCCATTGAGAGTGGCAATTGTAACAACCCTCACGGATATAGATATCTCGACCCTCTAATTCGAGTGGGGTATAAGGTGTGACACTTGAAATTTTAGGAACATTTGAACTGACCATAAACGTAGGCACCATCTCAACAATACCTCCAATTAAAATGGCAAGTAAAGCGAATAACAAGAATTTCATCGGTCTTCTTTCAATCCAGCTATGCCAGTGTTCTCCTTTTTTACCAGCAGTTGAATTTACCAAAGCAGGAGCTTCTGCTTCTTCGTTTGATAAGAAATTACCTTGTCTTGCTGTTTTAATTAAGTTGTACACCATTATTAAAGCACCAATAATAAAGAGCGTTCCTCCTAACGAACGTAAAATGAAGTAAGGTTTTAATTCGGTTACCGTTTGCAAGAATTCAGGGTTTGCGAGGTTCGCACCAGATTCGGTGAACTCTTTCCACATTAACCCTTGCATAAAGCCTGCATAGTACATTGGAATTACCCATAAAATAATACCAAGTGTCGCAATCCAGAAGTGAGCGTTTGCCAATCCTTTTGAATAAAGATTGGTACGCCACATTTTTGGTACTAAATAATACGCCATACCAAAAGTGAACATTCCATTCCAACCTAATCCGCCAACGTGCACGTGAGCCACCGTCCAATCGGTGAAGTGGGAAATCCAGTTGACATTTTTTAAAGATAACATAGGCCCTTCAAAAGTGGCCATACCGTAGCAGGTAATCGCAACCACCATGAATTTTAAAACAGCCTCATCTCTTACTTTATCCCAAACACCACGGAGAGTTAATAAGCCATTTAACATCCCTCCCCAAGAAGGGAAAAGCAACATAATGGAGAAAACAACTCCTAATGATTGTGCCCAATCTGGCAAAGAAGAATATAAAAGGTGATGAGGACCTGCCCAGATATAAATAAAAATCAACGACCAAAAGTGGATCACAGAAAGTCGGTAAGAATACACCGGACGATTTGCTGCTTTTGGCACAAAATAATACATCAACCCTAAATAAGGAGTGGTTAAGAAAAACGCCACCGCATTATGACCATACCACCATTGTACCAAGGCATCTTGAACACCGGCGTACCAGCTATAACTTTTAAGGAAAGTAAGGGGTAATTCGAATGAATTTACAATGTGTAACACCGCCACCGTAACAAACGTTGCAATAAAGAACCAAATAGCCACGTACATGTGTTTCACACGACGTTTTAAAATAGTACCAAACATGTTTACACCCCAAACAACCCACATTAATGCAATGGCAATATCAATTGGCCATTCCAATTCGGCGTACTCCTTACCAGTGGTATAACCAAACGGAAGCGTTACTACTGCCGCTAAAATGATTAATTGCCATCCCCAAAAATTAATTCGGCTGAGGGTGTCTGAGAACATCCTAGCTTTTAACAAACGTTGAAGGGAATAGTAGACCCCGGCAAAAATACCGTTACCTACAAAAGCAAAAATCACCGCGTTGGTGTGTAATGGACGAATCCGTCCAAAAGAGAGCCAACTGGTTACATTAAGCTCAGGCCAGATAAGCTCTAGCGAGGCGAACAGACCGACCAACATCCCAACAACTCCCCAGGTAATGGTAGCTATTAAGAAGAGGCGTACAATTCTGTTGTCATAACTGAATTTTTCTACTTGCATTCTGATTGTTTTTTGTTGATTTTATTTTTTGATTTTTGGTCGTCTTCATCAAACAGGAGTCGCCAAGAAGGGCCATATAAATCCTCGAATTGTCCGGATTTAGCAGCCCACAAGAAAGAGATCAAGAAGAACAATGCGAGTGAAATACTAATGGCAATTAAAATGACTATTATTTCCATATTTAAATCGGTTTTACCAAATAAATTCCGTACAAATATATTTCGCGACCTACCCAGAATTTGTGACGACCAACAACCACAAACATGACATTTGTCAGGTTTTGTGCTTGACTGATTTGTTTAGGTTGATTTAGATAGAGTTACCAGTGATTTTTAGAATAGAAATGTGAGATGGTGATACCTATAGCCGAGATTGGTTTTGGCGCAGGATGAATATCCTACGAAGCGGATTAAATTTTATTCAACAATAATGGATTTTGTTTCGTGATGCGGTGTTGGGTTGATCATTTTTATTTCATAGACAATTTGGTCATATCTACTTTCTTTTTCAAAAATTTTCAATTCAATTGTTTCTTCATACTTGTCATTTGACGCATGATATCGATGGTTATCGATAACCGATTTTTTAATCTTTTCATCTTTCAAAAGGTCAAATGTCGGCAAACTATCAAGTAGATTTTCTATCGATTCTTGATTTGCTTTCTCAAGGTGAAAAAGTATTGCTGCAGAAAATTGCGTAATTCTATTTTTGTTGGTAGTGACCGAAAGTGTTGGCAAAGTGGTTCTGCCATGAAAACAATTGCTTTAAACCAGAAAATTTTATTGCCTCAACTAATCTTTCAATTCAAAAAGCCAAGCTTTAGGAACATCTTTGCGCACATTTTCAAGGTCATTTTTGCCAGCTTCTTTTGTGTCGTAGCCTTTCACAGAAACCAGGTATAATCCATCAAAACGGCCAATGATTGAAGCCGAAAATCCTTTTTCTGAGAGTTGACTCACATATTTTTCGGCATTAGCTTTTTCGCCGAATGAATTTCCGATTAAATGAAAACGC
This sequence comes from Crocinitomix sp., assembly GCA_044361315.1. Classification (GTDB taxonomy): domain Bacteria; phylum Bacteroidota; class Bacteroidia; order Flavobacteriales_D; family Crocinitomicaceae; genus Crocinitomix. The sequence continues at coordinate 130,647 of JBIKJA010000011.1, forward strand.
CCTGAGGTTGAGGTTTGAACTGGTTCAGGTGCAACAGGTTCTTCTAGCACTTCTTCTGGGGTGGTTAAGGAATCGGTGGTGATTGTTTCTGTCCGTGTGCCTGGTTCTTCGACAACATTAGCGGTAGTATCTTCTGCCACGATTGGTGCCGTGCTTGTTGCGCTAGAATCTGAATTAGTGGTGGTAGATTTATCAAAATACCCCGTAATTTGATCTTTAAAAATAAATCCAACGACACAAAGTCCGATTAAAAGGAGTAAAAGTAGAATCAGTGGTAATTTGGTGCGTCTCTTTTTATCGGTTGGAGCAGTTTCGGCTGGTTTTGAGGCTTGGGGGACAAAGGAGTTTTTGCTTTGTTTGTCCTCCACGGCAGTTGGCGTTGCAATTACTGGGGGAACAATTTTGGCAGTATTGATAGGTTCGGCAACAATTTCCGGTACCACTTCATTAATTGATTCAGCGGCTTTTTTAGCTTCTGCTTCTTTTTGAGCGGCAAGATTTTGTGCTTCGAGTTCAGCGGCTTTTTTAGCTTCTGCTTCTTTTTGGGTAGCTAGATTTTGCGCCTCGAGTTCAGCAGCTTTTTGAGCTTCGGCTTCTTTTTGATCAGCCAAATTTTGAGCTTCGAGTTCAGCAGCTTTTTGAGCTTCGGCTTCTTTTTGATCAGCCAAATTTTGAGCTTCGAGTTCGGCAGCTTTTTTGGCTTCAGCTTCTTTTTGCGTGGCAAGATGTTCAGTTTCGTTTGAGGGAGCTAAAGGTGGAATCACCGCCGACTTTGCGCTCGAAACAAGCGTTTCGGGATTGGGAATTTCAATGTTCGCAATAAAAAGTGGAGACATTTCAAATTTAACATCCCCTGTTTCGTCTTTGAAAAATTTTCCAAATTCAAACATGTCATACGCTTCGCCTTTACCAATTTGGGCTTCGATTTCTCTGACAAATTTCGCCACTTTATTTTGCGCTTCTTGGAGTTCAACTCCTTCTTTTTCGGCTAAATAACGAGCAAGACTTCCGTCGTTAAATTTAAGATGCTCATTAAAAAACACTTTTCCCGTTTTCTGACTTGGAATCATCAATGCACCTAATCCTGGAAGGATTACTGAATTTTGAAGTTTTAAAATTTCGATCAAATATTTATTCATGCGAAAAAAAATTGCGTAAGTAGCTTACTCATTAAAAAAATACAAATTAATAAAATCTATTTCAATCTCAAGCATTAACCCAGGTCTTTTAAAATCAAACAAGTGTCCAAACGAACACCTTTCTCTGTTTGCACCACCGTGCAACATTCGTTTATGATGTCATGTTCAAGAAATAAAATATAGTTTTCGGCTGCTGCTTTTGTCAAAAATAATCCTTTTTCCTCCAAGGTTATCAAAGGCCGTGTGTCATACCCCATTACATAGGGCAAAGGAATGTGTCCTGTGCTTGGTAAAAGATCTCCCATAAAAACAATTTTATGTCCTTTATAGTTAATCATTGGCAACATCTGACTGTCGGTGTGGCCATCCACAAATAAAAAGTCAATATTTGGGAACAAATTTTCGGTTAAATTTCCTGTTCGTTGGGCAAATTTAAGTTGACCAGAATCTTGGATCGGCGAAATATTTTCTTTTAAAAAGGAGGCTTTTTCACGCCCATTTGGTTCGGTAGCCCATTTCCAATGGCGTTCGCTACTCCAATACGTTGCGTTTTTAAAAGTTGGTTTAAATCCACCTTTACCGTCCAATGAAATTGCTCCACCACAATGGTCAAAATGAAGATGCGTAAGAATGACATCGCTAATATCATCCAATGAAAACCCTAATTTCTCGATGCTTTTTTGCAAGGAATTATCGCCAAACAAATAGTAATAACTAAAAAACTTCTCGGCTTGTTTTGTTCCCATACCAGTGTCCACCAAAATAAGTCGATCGCCATCTTCGATCAACAAACAGCGCATACTCCATGAGCACATATTGTTCACATCAGCTGGATTTGTTTTTTCCCAGATAGATTTAGGCACAACTCCAAACATGGCGCCACCATCTAATTTAAAATTACCTGTTTCAATCGGATACAATTTCATTTTTAACCTTATTTCATTCAATTAATCAAAGATGCACATAAATTAGAAATTACTGCATATTAGTTGATCCATTCTCAGATTATTTAAAATTAAGAGGGATAATTGAATCTTAAGTGCAAATTTATTGGGTTAATGATTATTTAACGCTAGTTTACCGTTAGGGCTACAAAGTTTTTCTCAATCAAATGGGAATGAATTATTTGATAATTCGTATGTCCATGAAATCCTTATAACGTTTGAGCAAGAAGTTTTTTGTGATTCGTTAGAGTGTTATTACGCCCAATATTTGGATTTTGGTGTGGAAATAAAAGAAATGGTGGCTTCCATTGAAACTGGTGAAAAATTAATTCACACGTTGGTATTTGTCTGTTTACTTCAATTTGGAGTGTTGAAAACTAAATTGAAGTCCTCATTTTTTTAAGCGAATTATGCAGAATTTAGCTTAAAATTCTAGCAAATGAAAGTTCATTTTATTGCCATTGGAGGAAGTGCAATGCATAACCTCGCCATTGCCTTGAAACGCAAAGGTGTTGAAATTTCAGGTTCTGATGATGAAATTTTTGAACCATCTAAAAGTCGTTTGGCAGAAAACGGCATTTTACCCAACAAAATTGGGTGGGATGTTTCGTTGATTTCGGCTGAATTGGATGCAATTATTTTAGGAATGCATGCCCGAAAAGACAATCCAGAATTGTTACGTGCGCAAGAATTAGGACTTAAAATTTATTCATACCCCGAGTTTATTTACGAGCAAACCCAGGATAAAAAGCGAATTGTGGTAGGTGGGAGTCATGGTAAAACAACAATTACCTCGATGCTTTTGCATGTCATGAATTTTCTTGGGGTGAAGACCGATTATTTGGTAGGCGCTTTGTTGGAAGGTTTTGATTGTATGGTGCAACTTTCGGATGCCCCTTATATTGTGATTGAAGGCGACGAGTATCTTTCATCGCCGATTGATATGCGGCCAAAGTTTCATTGGTATGCGCCGGATGTTGCATTGATAAGTGGGATTGCTTGGGATCACATTAACGTTTTTCCGACGTTTGAAAATTATGTGGAACAGTTTAAAATTTTCACAGACAAAATAACGCGGAATGGTTCGTTGATTTATTTTGAGAAGGATGAGTCGATTCAAGAAATTGTGGGGCAATTAAGAACAGACATTAAAAAAGTGCCATACGGTTTACCCAGCCACGAAATTAGAGATGGAAAAACCTTTTTGGATCTAGGCGATTCGCAGGTGCCATTGAAAGTTTTTGGAAACCATAATTTGCAAAACATTTTAGGGGCAAAATTGGTGTTAAATGAAATTGGTATTTCTGACCAAGATTTTTATCGTGCGATTCAGAGTTTTAAAGGGGCTGCTAAACGACTTGAGTTAATTGCAGAAAATAAAACCTGCCTGGCCTACAAAGATTTTGCCCATTCACCCTCAAAATTAAAAGCGACGGTTGCGGCTGTAAAACAACAATTTCCAGAGAGAAAACTGGTTGCTTGTATGGAATTACATACGTTTTCGTCCTTAAAAAAGGAGTTTTTACCACAATACGACCAATGTATGGCGGCGGCTGATTTGGCGTTTGTTTATTTCAGTCCTGAAGTGGTGGCGCATAAAAAATTAGAAAATATTACCGCTGATTTGGTCAGACAATCTTTTGGAACGTCCAATGTAAAAGTTTATACCGATTCGGCTGAATTAACCAATGATTTACGGCAACTGACTTGGGAAAATGCCAATTTACTTTTGATGAGCTCTGGTAATTTTCATGGAGTTGATTTAAACGCTTTTGCCCAAGAATTGATTTATTAAGCTAGGATTTAAAATTGTGTTAAATTCCGCAAAAGGGATAGTAGCGGCAGCTCCCTGACGATCCTGACGTTTCAGTCGGGATGTCTGGGACTATAGCGGATGAGCCCGACCCCGACGTTTCAGGAGGGGTTTTGCCCAAAAAATAGAATAAGAACTAGTTCCGAAGTTTACTAATTACCGCTTAATTTCGTACATCGTGCGGCGATTTAATTGGTGTGCAGCACTTTGTTCATTGGCCGGAAGGGAACTGATATAAGCCTCTGTCAATACAACAGTTTCGCCAGCCTCGTTGACAAACGAATTTGGTTTAGTTTCGCCATACCCTTTTGCAGTTAAACGATCGGAAGTGATTCCTTTTTGAATTAAATACGCCATCACCGATTTGGCACGATTGTCAGAAAGGGCGAGGTTTTTTTTGTCATCACCTTGCGCATCTGTATGTCCTTGTAATTCGATTTTCATGGTTGGATTGTCTTTTAAAAACAACACAAATTGATCCAACACCGCATACGATTCTTTTCGTAATACATACGAATCTAAATCAAAAAACACATTGTCTAAAGTAACAGCACCGTTGGAATTAATTGGTACCAAGGGCACATTTTGATGGTAAGGATCGGTTGAATTTTCTGGAACTGTCAAGAAAAAGCCGATGGAATAGGGGTGGTACTTATCTTTATTCACCACCAACGCATAATCTTTATCGACAGGTAAGGTAACTAAAAATGAGCCATTTAATCGATCGGAAAATGAATTGACAATTTCTTGATTTGTTTCCATGTCAATGAGTTTAAATTCGGCCTCTAATTTAGCATTGGTGGTTGCATCAAAAACAGTTCCGGTCATGTAAATAGTTCGCGTTGGACGGATACTTTCAGGCATTACGAACGAATATAAATCCAATTCACCTAAACCTCCAGCACGATCGGAACCAAAAATCGCGATTTCGCCATTTGAATACACCAATAAAGAGTGTTCGTTTTTGGCCGTGTTGATGGGGTAACCTAAATTTTTTGGATCACTCCAGCTTCCGTCTGGTTGAAGGGTTGTCATGTACAAATCATATCCTCCCATGCCAATATGCCCATTAGAACCAAAATATAAGGTTTTACCATCGGGATGAATTAACACTGATGATTCGGAATAAGGTGTGTTCACATTTTTTGGTAAGGGCACAGGTTCGCCCCATGATCCGTCTGCTTGTTTTTTAGAGACATAAATATCACCATTTCGTTGATTTCTTCCGCCTGAACCTTTTACACTACCACGAATAAAATAAAGGGTTTTACCGTCGGAAGATAAAGAAGGTTGCGTTTCCCAATTGGCGGTATTTACACGTCCAGGCAAGTTAATAGGATCTAACCATTTCTCTCCTATTTTTTCGGTGATAAATAAATCACAACTTCCATACCCTCTCCGTCCTTCGCCATAACCATTTTGCATATCGACGCATCCAACAAAAATAAGCGTACGACCATCAGGAGCAAATGTTGGGGCGCCTTCGTTATTATTGGTATTGATGTTTGGTGGCATTGGGCTTCCATTTCCCCAATATCCTCCCATGTCATTGCTGATGAAAAAATCTTCTTGTTGGTAACCGTTTCTGGGACTTGTGACGCGTCTAGTATATAAAAGCTGTTTTTGATCCACTGTCAGCGTAGGGAAATATTCAGGATCTTCAGAATTGACCCCAGCACCAACATTGACTGGATTAAATGGAACCGGATTTTTGATGGCTTCTATGGCAAATTCGCAATTGACAATCAACCATTTGGTTTCCTCAATACTTTCTGGATTCGCACTTTTAAAGGTCATGAATTTTTTGCCATGTTCCAAAGCAGCGGCGTATTCGCCAACACTCCATTCTAGCACTGCTAAATCGTAATACACGTAGCCAGTAGATGATACATTTGGATCAATTTCAATGGCTTTCCGATAGGCTTGCATGGCTACTTCGGTTTGTCCGCAACGAGCGGCAAAATCAGCTTTCATGATGTAAGCATCAATAAAAAGCGGATCTTTTGCAATTGCTTTATCAAAGTAAGGAATTCCTGCCTGGTAATTAGGTAAACCAGTTATTTGATTGATACCGCGAGCTTGCTCCATCCCCTCTTCCACTAATTTGATTGCTTTTTTATTTTTTGTGCCCCATTGATCGGGTTGTGCGATGGTTGCACATGAAAAAAGCATGACAAGAAGGTAGATGTAATATTTATTCATACTCATAGTAATTATGGGATATTCAAAAATTTATGCGTTTGAAGGGAAATTTTCCACTCCCAATTATCTTTAACGTAATTTATGATTAAAGGTAACATCTTTTCACTTTTATCCCATTCAGTTTGGACATATAATTTACATGTGTTGATTACTTTATTTTTTAATTCGTCCGCCCAATCAAAATCACTTTTATTGAAGATGATCATTTTTAGTTCATTCGCCAATTTATAATTTTTTTCTAAAGGCATTTTAAATTTTTTAGGGGATAAACAAATCCAATCAAAATGCCCTTGGATTGGGTACGCCCCCGAGGTTTCTAGCGCAATTTCTATTCCAATTTTTTTCAACGCTGCGGTGAGTGCCGTTAAATCGTACATGGTGGGTTCGCCACCTGTGATGACCACAAAATCAGTTTTGCTTTTAATTACTTCATTCACAATCTCTTCAACGCTCAAAGGGGGGTGTGCATTTGCGTCCCAACTTTCTTTGACATCGCACCAAACACATCCAATATCGCATCCACCTGTTCGAATAAAATAAGCTGCTCTACCTGTATGAAATCCCTCACCTTGAATGGTGTAGAACATTTCCATAATTGGGATTTTATCAGTGGTCATCGTCTACTAATTTATTTATTTCTTTAACGTCAAATTCAATTATGCCATCCGCATTTGGGGCGAAGATTTTTCCAAATTCACGGTCCCATAAAATGTCATCGACCACAAACGACCGTTTTGAGCGTATGTGTTGACTAAATGTTTCATCAAATCCTTTCAGCAAGATTAAAAATTCGGGATTTAATTTTCGAATTTCTGTTTCTGTAAGATTTAAAAGCGGACTTTGTTCGTCAATTTTGTGGACTAAGGTCCAGGTGTACGGCAACAATTCAACCGCATCTGTTTCTAGTTTGAGGTTGTAATAAGATTTAATGATTTCCCCGTTGTTCAACACTTTTTCTAGGGTTAAAATTACTTTTGCGGAAACTTCTAACAGCACATTGTCTCTTTCGTTGGCCAATTTAAATTTTATGCTTTTGCCATCTTGATAATTGGTATGCAAGACATGTTTACTATAGATAATTTTCGAGTTAGGTTTAGAAAAGCGACTGTAAGCAATACCGGTGGCAACAGAAAATGACAACAAACCAAAAAAAGCTTCGACGGTGGCTAGAATTTGGGTAGGCAATCCAGTTGGTGCCAACGCTCCGTATCCTACCGTGGTAAATGTTTGTCCAGAGAAAAAGAAACATTGTAAAAAAAGATGACTTGTTGATGGATCAATGCCTGTAATATGTTCGATTCCAATCAGGTAATATGCCACAGCAAAAACCAAGTTAATTAGGATATAACCAAGAAATAGGAGTGTAAAAAACCAGAGCCAACTGATTTCTAATAAGTATTTAAACACATCTCTGAAACCGTTTTTACCTCCCCGCTTGATGAGGTTATACGATCCATCTTGTGCAATGATTCGTTGTGTTTTTCGCTTGAATTGTGTACCAATTCCTGGATCTTTGATCTCAGTTGCCATTTTTTACTAGTGCGTTTTGGTCATTGATTCTGGCGTGCAGATGATATAATCTGCCAAACCTTGATTTTCAGTGTCCAATTTATCAATATTTTCTTGTTCGACCGTTGAGATCGTCAAGATTTTTTCTCGCAAGGCTGTTTTTTCTAAATAGGTAATAATCCCTTGGTAATTATTGGAATGATACGCCCCATTAAAATGTAAAAACACCGATTTACTGGTCGAATTTTTGGAAATAAAATGAGCCATCGTAGCATCTTTTAATGCTTGAGCGGTTGCCATATTTACTCCTCCATGTCCTTCCATCGAAGCCATTAATTCCTTGTAACACGTCACTGTCGAATCAAAATTAAAGCGATCCAATGGTGCGATAAATGATTTTGCGAGTTCACTCAAATCGTTCAGGGAAGTAATCCCTTTTTTATATACCATATTTGCATACCTTCTTGGAACATTGGTAGCAATAAAATTCAAGTTTTGTACTTTTGCATATTCTAACAAAGGTTTGTAATCAGTGTTGTAATTTGACCATAATCGAACTTCATCTTGAAAATTTGTGGCACTGATTTGACCTTTTAAATATTCTGTGATTATGTATTGATTATCTGCCTCAAACATTTCAGCGCCAAGCACTAAATTGTTTTTATATAATTGGTGCATTTCTTTTGTTAGTTCAAATTCGAGCCAATGGCAAATTGGATTATTGTGATATTCTCCAAAAAAGACAAATTGTTTGTTCTCTGTATCTTTAATTATTTTATCAAAGTCTACAGGTTTTCCATTACTCGTAAAGATTTGATACGCCAACGTTTCTTTTCCGAAAACGAAACAAGAAATTGAAAGGGTGAGGAGAAGGAAAAATTGTTTTATTTTCATTTTTTAGCTAGTTTAGAGGTAAATTTAGGTTTTTATCTCGAATATTTTGACTTTTTCCTGAAGAGATTCTAAACAATTTAATCAAGTTTATAAAATCCCAAAAGCACTTAAAATTCGCGGGCTTGAAGAAATGAATAACAAGACAATCATCAAAGGCAATACCAACCAATAAGAGACTAATCGGCCTATCACAAAGGTGACATTTGGACGTTTAAATTTATAAACTAAAAAAGGAATTAATAAGATGAGTTGAACCAATGGAAAAGAGGAATAAATGGAGTGCATTGAATAAATCTCTTCGTAATCATAATTTTCAAAAAGTTTAAATCGGCTGTTACTGTATTTTGGATGTCCGGCCAAGTTGTCGAGTAGCTCACTTTTACTAATATTTAAGGATTTTACATCTCTAAATATGAAACTATAATTTACCTGGATCGGATATAAACTGGTTAGCCTTGATTCGATAGGTTCGCTATTATCAAATTCATTTTCAAAAGGTTCATCCTTGAAAGAATGATCTTCAATTTTATAGGTTTGTAATTTAGGCGTGCCCACTTGAAACGTTTCACCTTCGTACGAACACATTCCTATTTGTGTGCTAAAACTATGGTTGGTAATCATATAATACCTTCCAATGTTATCCACTGAAACAGATTGGCGTGTAAAAAAATAGTCGATGGTAAATAAGCAAGACAAAACCATCGCAGAATAGGCTAAAATTTTGAAATACTTCCATTTTTTTCCAGAAGTGATGTCACGGTAATAGACTTCGTCTTTTTGTTTTTCACTTGCTTGAAATTTGCGATAACGTTCTTGTGCAGCTCTTATTTTTTCCGCACGAATTTCTTCGGCTGTTTTAACAGGATCTTCGTGGAGAGTTTCTTTTCGAATACCTGTTAAAATTTCGTAAGCCTCGGTTAATTCAATAAATTTAGTTTGCGCATCCACGGATGGATTTCGATCAGGGTGCACCATCATGACCTTTTTACGGTAAGCTTTTTTAATCACGCTTAAATCCGTGGTTGGCTCGATACCAAGTAATCTAAAGCAGTCTGCCTTTGAGTTCATTGCAAAAAATTGTTCAATAATTTACTCGAATTTTTTGAGCGATTTTTTGATGAGAAATTAGTATCCATCAGCATTGATTTGTGAAAATTAAGAATAAGCGAAACTATTTAAATGATGGACATTAAGACATCGCATTAAAGATAAAAAAAAACCATCTTGCAGAACAAGATGGTTTACAAAATAACTAGGAAGGATTAGAATTTATTTTTTTACTGTCTCAACAACTGCTTTAAAAGCTTCAGGGTGATTTAATGCTAAATCGGCTAAAACTTTTCTGTTTAATTGTAGACCTTTTGCATGCACAAGTCCCATAAATTGAGAGTAACTCAATCCGTGAATTCTTGCACCTGCGTTAATTCTGGCAATCCAAAGTGCTCTAAAAGATCTTTTCTTTTGTTTACGTCCTTGGTAAGCATAAACCAAACCTTTTTCGATTGCATTTTTAGCAACTGTCCAAACGTTTTTTCTTCTACCAAAATAACCTTTGGCGAGTTTTAATGCTGACTTTTTTTTGGCTCTCGCAGCCACCGCGTTCTTTGCTCTAGGCATAATTTAATTGTTTTTTGATGGTTAGTGTCTCTTATTTGGAGCGCTTAGGGACTAACTACCGGGTAAATAATTTAACCAAAATTCACTCGAAGTGAATTAGATACACAATTGTGTTTTGATGCTAGCAACGTCTGATTTGTGAACCAAACCAGCTTTAGTTAATCTAGCTTTTCTTTTTGTTGATTTCTTAGTCAAAATGTGACTTTTGAAAGCATGTTTTCTTTTAATCTTGCCAGTACCAGTAACTTTGAATCGTTTTTTGGCACTTGCTTTTGTTTTCATTTTAGGCATCTTCTTAGCTTTTATTCCTAGTTTATTTTGTTATTTTTTCTTTGGATTGATCATCATGATCATTTTCTTCCCTTCTAATTTTGGCATTTGTTCAAGTGAACCGTATTCCTCAAGTTCTTGTGCAAATTTCAAAAGTAAGATTTCACCTCTGTCTTTGAAAACGATGGTACGTCCTTTGAAAAACACATAAGCTTTCACTTTTGCGCCTTCTTCTAAGAATGTTTTAGCATGATTTAATTTAAATTTAAAATCATGGTCTTCTGTATTAGGACCCATTCGTATTTCTTTCACGACCACCTTAGCTTGTTTCGCTTTTAACTCTTTTTGACGCTTTTTTTGCTCAAAAAGGAATTTTTTGTAATCGACTATTTTACAAACTGGTGGTACTGCATTTGGTGAAATTTCAACCAAATCCATTTCCATTTCTTGCGCACGTACTATCGCATCTCTTACGGAAATGAGTTCAGCTCCTTCATCACTTACTAGACGTATTTCTCTAGCGATGATTTTCTCGTTAATTCTATAAGGCTCTTCGCGCCGTTTAAAATTACGCTTCGTGTTATTTCGTTTATTAATTGCTATGGCTTTGTCCTCCCAATTATTTTAGTATTGTTAATTTAATTCTTTTTCAACTTCGCTTTGCAAAAATGAAACAAACTCGGAAAGCGGAATTGTACCTGTGTCACCGTCTCCTTGTTTTCTAACAGAAACAGCGTTTTCAGCCTCTTCTTTTTCTCCAACAATCAACATAAATGGGATTTTGTTCAATTCATTATCCCTAATCTTTTTGCCGATTTTTTCATTTCTTTCGTCAACGAATCCGCGAATATCGGAATTATTTAGATAATTCAAAACTTTTTGTGCGTATTCGTTGTGTTTTTCACTGATTGGTAAGATAGCTACTTGATCTGTTGTTAACCAAAGTGGAAACTTTCCACCACAATGCTCAATCAAAACGGCAACAAATCGTTCCAACGACCCAAATGGCGCGCGGTGAATCATTACTGGACGGTGTTTTTCATTGTCCGCACCGGTGTATTCTAACTCAAATCTTTCTGGTAAATTATAATCTACTTGAATCGTTCCTAATTGCCATTCACGATTCAAGGCGTCTTTTACCATAAAATCCAATTTAGGTCCGTAAAAGGCTGCTTCCCCGTATTCAATTACCGTGTTTAACCCTTTTTCTTCGGTAGCTTCAATAATTGAACGTTCTGCCTTTTCCCAATTTTCATCCGAACCTATATATTTAGACGGATTATTTGGATCTCTCAGTGAAATTTGAGCGCGGTAATTGTCAAATTTTAATGTTTTAAAGATGTATAATACTAAATCAATGACATTTTTAAATTCATCTTTTACTTGCTCAGGCATACAAAATAAGTGGGCATCATCTTGCGTAAAGCCTCTTACCCTTGTTAAACCATGTAATTCACCGCTTTGCTCATATCGATAAACTGTGCCAAACTCAGCATATCTAACAGGAAGATCTTTGTACGATTTTGGTGACGATTTATAAATTTCGCAATGGTGCGGGCAGTTCATTGGTTTTAACAAAAACTCTTCGTTTTCATGTGGAGTTAAAATTGGTCGGAAAGAATCTTCACCATATTTAGCATAATGACCGGAGGTAATGTATAATTCTTTATTTCCAATATGCGGAGTAATGACAGGTTCGTAACCAGCTTTTTTCTGCGCTTTTTTTAGGAAATTCTCTAGACGTTCACGCAAGGCAGCCCCTTTTGGCAACCACAATGGCAATCCCATGCCTACTTTTTGAGAAAAGGTAAATAAACCTAATTCTTTTCCTAATTTTCGATGATCTCGTTTTTTAGCTTCTTCAAGCATTAACAAATAATCTTCTAATTCTTTTGCTTTCGGAAAGGTAATTCCATAAATACGCGTTAATTGTTGACGTTTTTCATCGCCTTTCCAATAAGCACCTGCAATGGAGGTTAATTTAATGGCTTTTATAAATCCAGTATTTGGAATATGTGGTCCACGACATAAATCAGTGAAATTACCTTGAGTATAAAAAGTAATTGTTCCGTCTTCTAAGCCTTCTAATAATTCTAATTTGTATTCATCTCCTTTATTCGTGAAATAAGCGATTGCATCTGCTTTCGAGACTTCTTTTCGGATGAATTCACTTTTTTCGCGGGCTAAATCCAGCATCTTTTTTTCGATGGTTGGTAGGTCGGTATCGGTAATATGGTGTGACCCTAAATCGATGTCATAATAAAACCCATTTGCAATTGGAGGTCCAATCGCCAATTTAGTTCCAGGATACAATGCCTCGATAGCTTCTGCCATTAAATGAGCAGACGAGTGCCACATCGTGCTTTTACCCCCCAAATCGTTCCAGGTCAATAAAGAAAGATGCGCGTTTTCCGTTAAAGGGCGCATAGCGTCAATAATTTCTCCATTAACTTCGGCGGCTAAAACATTGCGCGCCAAACCTTCACTGATGCTTTTTGCAACATCAAGCGCCGTTGAACCATTTTCGTATTCTCGTACGCTCCCGTCGGGTAGTGTAATTGCTATCATTTTTTTTAATCGTTTTCAACGCTTCTTGCGTCTAATTTTTTGCAAAAATAAGAAAACCCGATGATTAAATCATTCGGGCTCTCTATTATTGTTTAAAAATGTTCGTTTTGAAAAAGAAACCTAATTTTTGTAACCCATTACTAATACCATCGCTCCTCGTTCTTTCATGGTAGGGGTTTGATTTTGAGCACCAGGAATTGCTGTGATCACATAATCCACGAATACTCTTTTAAGGCGCGTGGTGGTTTTTGTTTTTTGTTGATATACTTGGTTTAGTTCGGTTGATTCCACCAAAATATTTTTTCCTTTAATTCCATCGAATCTTTTTAATAAAATACGATCTCCAATGGCCTTTTCTTGGTCATAAATCTCGATGGTGATGTCATTTGGAAGCGATTTGCCATTAAACGAAAATCGGTAGTCGGTGCTATTAAACAAATAGACCTCTACTTCTTTTACTTGTTTGTACGTTTTGAAATTGAAGTAGGTAATTTTTGAACCATCAAAACGGTATGGTTTTAATTGCGATTTAGCTTCAACTTTTTGAGCAGCGATATTCTCTTTGAATTCGGTTAAATTTGCAGCTGTCTGTGCAAAAATTACGGCAAAACTCAAAAAACTTAGTAGTATTAATGATTTTTTCATGGTGTAGATGTTTAACCTTTTGTAATTTTATTTCGTAAAGCTTTGATTAGTTTTCCTAAAGCATCTGATTCTGATTTCTCAAGGACTAATTCATCCACTGTATTGTCTTCTGAATTGTAGTTTTTCACCGATTTAAAATTGTTAAATTCAACTTGTATTTTTTCCATATCTTGAATTAACCAATCAATATCCATGCCTTCATTTTTTGGATCTTTTAATCCTTTGATGATGTTTTCTAAAATCAACATTTGTTCGCTGATTTCTTTTCCAACTCCTTCTTTTGATGGATTTTTCTCGAAATCATAAACGCCTAAATACATCCCTTCTGTCCAAGCCCCACTAAAATGAATGGCTTGCTGGTGTTGCATGTCGTTCTCATCCACGTATGATTCTGTGCGTTCATGAATGTCAATCATTAAAAATTCAATCGAATCTTTGTTTTCGATATTTTTATCAAATCGATCAATCAAATCTTTATTTTCAAAAACAGCTTCCATACCAATTTTTTCGGCCAAATCGGTAATCGCATCTAGAAATTTTCTTCCTTCATTCGACTGCTCATTCATAACGCAATAAGCCATGTCTGCAGAATAGACGCCAAAATTAAGCATTTGTTCCAATTCCGTGGTGTACTTTTGAATATTGGTTGGTTTATTTGTTGCTGCCGAATTATAAGATAATCCAGATTTTTTGAAGATACTAGCCACTTGTAAAGGCGAAGGCAGCTGATAATCACTCTCTGGCGATTCGAACATGGCCGCAAATTCATCGGTCATTTCAGTGGAAGATGAATCAACTACATTTAATTCGGTATTGTCTGCAGTATTTTCTCCTCCGCACGCAAGTAAAAAAGTTAATCCTCCAATTGCTGCCAATGGGAATCTTACGTTATTTCTTTTCATTATAAATTCAATTTAAATCTACGGCTAATGTATTAAATTATTTTCAATGCTCTTGAAAAATAAAGAGTTTTTTTGGAAATTTCAAAAATTAGCCTACTTTTGGGGTGCGTTATTGATAGTTTCGCGCCGCTCCCAAGTGTTTAATTTGAATTTATTAAAAGAGTTTTAAAGACCCTTCTCATATTTTCCAGCTTTTAAAGTTGGCTGCTTTGGTATGAATAAAAGTGAACAGCCTTTTAAATTGCCTTTAATAGGTAAATTATTAATTCCACTTATTTTGGGGGTAATTGTGGGATTTTACACCTCCTATGAAATGGAGTTGGTTGGGATTTTATTCCTGCTTATACCTCTAATTTTAGCAGGGATTTTAGGAAAAAATAAAAATTCTTATCTCGTTTTTGGACTTGGTTCAACTGTTTTCTTTTTTTGTTTGGGTATCTATCTTGTTGAAATTAATACAAGTATTGACCACACATCTTATTTTATTCATTCCACCTCAGACGAAAATGACATTTTCCAAGTGCAATTGATGGAAGAGCCAGAGGTAAAAGAAAATTCAATTAAATGTTTTGCCAATGTTTTAGCGATCAATCAAAAAGCAACAATTGGAACAACCTTGATCTATTTTAAAAAATCCCCGGTAACGGAAACGCTGCAATATGGAGATGTTATTTGTCTCCAAACTAAGTTTACTGAAATTCAATCAACTGGAAATCCCAACGAATTTAATTATGCCGATTATCTCAATAAAAAGGATGTTTACCACCAAGCTTACGTGCGTGATAGTGCGTTAATTTTTGTGAAGAATGAAGGAAGTTCATTTGTCAAGTGGTTAAATAATTCGCGCAACTTTTTAATTAGTTTATTGGATAAATCAGGATTGAAAAACGAAAATTTGTCGGTCGCCAAAGCCTTGATTTTGGGAGAAAAATCTGGATTAGATCGAGAGACTATGAACGCGTATTCGGCTTCGGGAACCATGCATGTGTTGGCTGTTTCAGGCTTGCATGTCGGTATTGTGATGCTTTTGTTGTCGTTCTTTCTTAAACCTTTGAAAAACATCCCTAAAGGTCGAATATTTCATGTGGTACTCTTGGTTGTTTTTATCTGGTTGTATGCCTTGTTAACTGGTCTTTCTCCCTCGGTGATGCGAGCAACGTTTATGTTCACCTTTGTCATTATAGGGAAGGAAATGGAACGAGATACATCAGTTTATCAATCGATTATGGTCTCCGCTTTTTTGCTGATTTTAATGGATCCTATAGTGATTTTTGATGTTGGATTTCAGCTCAGTTATTTAGCGGTTATAGGCATTGTTTTTTTTCAACCAAAAATTTACAAATTGTTTTTTTCTAAGTATTATTTGGTGGACAAAATATGGCAAATCACAAGTGTCTCAATTGCTGCTCAACTAGCTACTGTTTCTTTAGGACTTTTTTATTTTCATCAATTCCCTAATTTATTCCTTATTTCTAACCTCATTGCAATCCCTATTTCTTTCGCTATTCTGATGATTGGATTGATTTATTTGGCCGTCAATTGGATTCCTTTGGTGAATGAACTCTGTTTTTACTTGCTTGATTTTTCGTTGACAATTCTTAATAAAAGTGTCCAGTGGATTGAACAGATTCCGTATTCGATTTATTCAGGGGTTTGGATTCATTGGTACGAAGCTATTTGGCATTACCTGATTATAATTGCACTCTCTTTGACGTTTATCTATCGGGAAGCCAAATTTGTGCTAGGTTCGATGGTAATGATAATTGTTCTTTTATGCTTTACTATTTATGAAAAAATACAATTCCAACATTCCAATCAATTGGTGGTTTATAATATTGACGATGCAATTGCAATTGACGTTTTTGAAGGACAATATAATATCTTTAGAGCCAATCAAACGTTGCTAAACGACAAGGATAAGCTGACGTTTCATGTTAAACCGAATTGGAATTACAGGAAAGGATCGAATGAACCAAATAAATCAATAATTCTGGATGAAAAAAGGACTGTTTTTGAAGTTAATAAGCGTAAATATTTGATTTTGAATGGAGATAATCACGATTCGTTGCCTAAAACGGAAACGGTTATTTTATATAATTGCACCTATTTAACCGAAGAAATTGTTGACGATTTTGCCAAGCGAAAAGTACAGGTGATTATTGGGGATAACGTGAACTATCAATTAACGAATTTTCTCAAAAAGCGGTTGATTGAAACGCCTCCTTATCTCTTAAAAGAGGACGGTGCGTATATTGTTAATTATTAGTGAGTTATTTTTCGATAACTTTGATTAAATCGGTGGTTGGTTTGTAAGCAATTTTGGAAGCTACACTTTTTTTACCAATCGAACTATTTTCGAGTGCTTCTATAATTGCATAGTTTTGATTTAATTTCAGTATTAGTTCATAATAAACAGTAATTCCATCAACAGTTTGAATGTTTGTCCAATAGTGAATTTGAAAGTAATCAATTCGCTGAACTTGCAAAAGTAGTTCATTGGCGCGGGTTAAGGCATCTTCTAATTTTTTGATTTCTTTGGCATAATCATCTTCTGAGCCAGTGTAAGTGCCTGCTAGTTTTTTTTCTTTGACGAGTGCTATTTTTTTTGTGTACGCTTCAATCCTCAACTCTTGAATAGAATATTCTTCGGTATAAAAAGGTCTGAATTTTTCGAATTTTTCGCCTTCGTGATAAATAAATTTTGCTGAAGACCAAGCTGTGACCGCATTTTCAACGCGTTCTTGATCTGTTAAATCGGCGTTTAAATTAGTGGCTTTTGGATTGACAGAATAAAAACTGGTGAGAAATAGAAAAAATAACGTGTTCATTTTGTGTTGGTTGTATATGATTCAAATGTTTCCGGTAACTGAAAAATTTTGTCTACTTGGTAATAGGGAGAAAACTCAACTAAAACCACATTGGTGTCTAAAACTTCGCGATAACTTCCCATAAATTTATGAAAAAAATAATAGCCAAGTAACGAATCTCCCTTATTTGTTTCATACAATGGTGAAAATTCCATCGCCGCATAGTCTTTAATGTCAGTTCGGTTTTTTTGAAGATACGTTTTGAAAACCGTCTGAGCAATATAGTTTTGATCAAACACACGCTGACTTTGGACAATTTTACAAATATCTAAAGCATGGTGCAAAAAAGCTGATTTTGTTGTAACGGTAGGATATGTTTCCATTTTGTCTTTAAAGAAATTATAAAGTTGGAGACTTAGATATTTAGCTTCTTCGTACGTTGGTGCATTAAAGATGGTGTGTTCTTGCAGAAAATAATCTGTGATGCGGGCATAATCTGAAGGCAAGGTTAATAATGTTTTCGGATGAATGTCTATCACTTGTAATTTGTCATTTAAGGTATAGTCAATTTCTAAAATAGAAATACCTGTTGAGTCGCTGGATAAGGTAAACAAATGTCCGAGTTCGATCGTTGTCTTGATGCCTAATTCTTCAATAACTACTTTTTTTTCGGCGTATTCGTCTTGTAGATTTTTATTTGAAGGATCATTTAAAGCTTTTTCCTCTAAAGCTTCAAGTTGAACCAATTCGACCGGTATGATAATTTTTAATTGGCTGAATCCATAAGAATTATAGATTTCGTTAGTCGATCGTGCATTGATGTAATTTTCAACTTGATGCTCGCACTTGGTTTGTAAACTTTCTGGCTCTTCAACTTCGGGAGTTACCAAGAAAATTGAATCTGCAATATAACAACTTTGAAAAGTTAAAAATAACAAGATTAAACCAAGTGTTTTTTTGAGTTTCATAGGCAGCCATTTGATGTGAACTTACTATCAAGAATTGTTCCCAAAAATCATCAACGAAGAAAAAATTTGATTGAGCTCAAACTATTTTAAAAAGCGGCAAAAAAATTAATCATTTTTTGTTAGAATAATGATTAACGAATCATCACAGGCATCACCAGCATTAGAATTTCTTCAGCTGAATTTGAACTATTGGCTGGCAACAAAATTCCTGGTCGATTTGGTTCACTCATTTTTAAGATCACCTCTTGCGTATTAATATGACTGAGCATCTCCATCAAAAATTTAGAGTTGAAACCAATTTCCAAATCCGAACCATCATAGTTACAGGTAGCACGTTCTTTCGCTTCGTTTGAAAAATCAAGATCTTCTGCTGAAAGTGTTAACTCGCTTCCAGCAATGCTAATTCGCACCAAATGAGTAGTTTTGTTCGAGAAAATCGATACCCTTTTTAGCGCATTTAAAAAAGATGTCCGATCCACCGTTAATACATTCGGATTTTCCACAGGAATAACCGCATCGTAATTCGGGAAAATCCCATCAATTAATCTGCTAGTAAGCTCAACTGAATCAAATTTAAATCGAACAGTCGTTTTATTCAAACTCACTTCGATCGACTCAGCACCGGTTAAAATTTGTTTTAATAAGTTTAGTGGTTTTTTTGGAAGAATACAACCAATCGATTTAGATGCACCCGCATCCGAACGGGTATATCTTACAAGTTTATGCGCATCAGTTGCTGCAAAAACGATTGATTCAGTTGAAAAAGCGCAATGAACACCACTCATAACAGGTCGTAAATCATCATTTCCTGTCGCAAATAAGGTTTTATCAATAGCACTTGCAAAAACTTCACCACTTAAAGTGATCATTTCGCCATCAATCAAATCAGGTGATTTTGGAAAATCATCCGCTTTTTGTCCTACTAATTTGTACTTACCATAATCCGAAGCAATTTCAATTGCCAACAAAACTGGATCAATAATAAACGTTAACGGTTGGTCTGAAAAATTCTTCAAAATTTCCATCAGTAACTTTGCCGGAATTGCAATTTTTCCATCTTCCTTCGACTCGTCTGGTCGAAATTTAGTCGTCATGGTGTTTTCTAAATCCGACGCAGAAATTGTTAATTCACCACCAGACAATTCAAAAAGAAAGTTGTCTAATATAGGTAAAGAATTACTTGTGTTTAAAGCACCACTTATTCGTTGTAAATTTTTAAATAAAGTTGAACTTGAGACAATAAAGTTAATCATGGTTTTGATTGTATTAATAAATCCGCTACAAATATAAAGGATTAAAAATGGATTCTAATCGCTAATTTCCTTTTTTATCAACATTTTTAGAACAGTTATTTTACCCAAACTGACATAATTTCTGACTTTCTGTCACTTAAAAAAACATAAATGAATGCTAATTTGACAAAAAAGTTGTGAAGTGGGGGGTAAAATACCCATGGCATAAAGATTGAACGAAGCAAGAAGAGTTTAATTTAGAAAACAACACTAAAGAGTATGAGTAAAATAATTGGAATTGACCTTGGGACCACAAATTCGTGTGTTTCAGTTATGGAAGGTAATGAGCCTGTGGTAATCGCTAATTCAGAAGGAAAAAGGACAACACCATCTGTCGTTGCGTTTGTTGATGGAGGAGAGCGTAAAGTTGGTGATCCAGCAAAAAGACAAGCGATTACAAATCCAGAAAAAACTGTTTATTCAATTAAACGTTTCATGGGATCCACTTTTGATGCAGTTTCAAAAGAAGTTGCTCGAGTTCCTTATAAAGTAGTTAAAGGTGACAATAATACACCTCGTGTAACCATCGATGGTAGATTATATTCTCCACAAGAAATTTCAGCCATGATTCTTCAAAAAATGAAGAAAACAGCCGAAGATTATTTAGGACAAGAAGTGAAAGAGGCGGTTATCACGGTTCCTGCTTATTTTAATGATGCACAAAGACAGGCTACAAAAGAAGCAGGTGAAATCGCAGGTTTAATTGTAAAAAGAATTATTAACGAACCTACTGCTGCAGCGTTGGCTTATGGTTTAGATAAAAAAATGCAAGATCAAAAAATTATCGTTTTTGACTTTGGTGGAGGAACACACGATGTATCTGTTCTTGAGTTAGGCGATGGTGTTTTTGAGGTTTTGTCAACAGACGGTGATACGCATTTAGGTGGAGATGATGTGGATGATAAAATCATCAACTGGTTAGCAGACGAATTTAAAAAAGATGAAGGCCTTGATTTGAGAAAAGATCCAATGGCTTTACAACGGTTAAAAGAAGCAGCAGAAAAAGCGAAAATTGAGTTGTCTTCAACAACATCGTCAGAAATCAACTTGCCATATATTATGCCAGTGGATGGAATCCCGAAACATTTAGTTCGTACATTAACTCGTTCTGCTTTTGAGCAATTAATTGATGATTTGGTAAAACGAACTATCGAGCCTTGTAAAACGGCATTAAAAAATGCAGGTCTTGCTATCGGAGATATTGATGAGGTGATTTTGGTAGGTGGTTCTACTCGAATTCCTGCAATTCAAGAAGCAGTTAAAAAATTCTTTGGAAAAGAGCCGTCAAAAGGTGTAAATCCAGATGAGGTGGTTGCTTTAGGAGCTGCAATTCAAGGAGGGGTTTTAACTGGTGAGGTAAAAGATGTATTATTATTAGATGTTACACCATTATCGTTAGGAATCGAAACCATGGGTGGTGTTATGACACGCTTGATTGAGTCAAATACAACTATTCCTACTAAAAAATCTGAAACTTTCTCAACCGCTTCTGACAGTCAGCCAGCCGTTGATATTCATGTATTGCAAGGAGAACGTCCGATGGCAAATGACAATAAATCGCTGGGCAGATTTCAATTGTCAGACATTCCACCTGCACCACGTGGGGTTCCTCAAATTGAAGTAACTTTTGACATTGATGCCAATGGTATTATGAATATTTCTGCAAAAGATAAAGCAACCGGAAAACAGCAATCAATTAAAATTGAAGCTTCTTCTGGTCTTTCTGAAGCAGAAATTGCTCGAATGAAAGCAGATGCTGAAGAAAATGCAGAATCAGATCGTAAACGAAAAGAAGAAGCAGACAAATTAAATGCTGCGGATTCATTGATTTTTCAAACTGAAAAACAATTAACAGAATATGGGGATAAAATTCCTGCAGACAAAAAAGAACCAATCGAAGCAGCATTGAACGAATTAAAATCGGCGCATGCAGCAAAAGATTTAGCAGCTATTGACACAGCGATGGAAAAATTAAACACAGTTTTCCAAGCAGCATCTCAAGAAATGTATGCAAATCAAGAAGGTGGTGATCAAGGTGGCGCGCAAGCTTCAAATCAATCAGGAGAAACTGTTGACGCAGGCGCTGAAGATGTAGATTTTGAAGAAGTGAAATAATTAAGTAAGTTTAAATGATTAAAAAGGGGGTAACATTAATTTGTTATCCCCTTTTTTGCATAAATCGTTTTAAGTTGAAAATTGTTTATAATTTTTTTTGGACATGTAAAAAAATAATTAGTAAATTGCGCAATTAATTGTTAAATTAATCGCAACTAATTGAAATGAATATGAAAAAAAAATTACTTTTTGTCTGCGCGTTTGGGCTAAGTGCTGTAACCTATGCGCAATGTATTGTTTCTGGACCTAGTCCGACCATGTGTGTTGGAGATGCGCCAGTTTCTTTGTCTGTGGCTTCTCCAGGCGCTGTTTTTTCAGGACCAGGTGTTGCAGGAGCAACCTTTACGCCAGCTGCTGCTGGAATTGGAACTCATACTATAAGCGTAACAGCTCCAGGAGACGGATATTCTCACAACACTATCCCTTTTAGTCCAACTGCAATTCCTTCAGGAACTTTTGTAGGTGGACTTGGTGATGATAACGTGGCAGGAAGTTTTCCAATTGGATTTACATTCAACTTTTTCGGAACTGATTATACTCAATTTTATGTTAGTTCAAATGGTTTCATAACGTTTAGTGCGGATTTCGCTTCTGGATGTTGCTCTGGTCAAGTGTTGCCGAACGCTTCTTTACCTAATAACTTAATCGCTTTAGCTTGGAACGATTTATATCCACCAGCTGGAGGTTCTGTTAAATATCAAACGGTTGGAGTTTCTCCAAATAGAATTTTGATTGTTGACTACACCACTATTGGGCATTGCTGCTCTTTTACAGACTTAGTTACAGTACAAGCGAAAATTTTTGAAACAACAAACTGTGTTCAAATTCATTGTGCTTCTCAGCCAAGAACTTATGGTAACCACACCATGGGAATTGAAAATTCTTCTGGATCTTTAGGATATGCTGCTCCAGGTAAAAATGGTACTCCTTGGACTGCAACTAACTTTGCCTATTCTTTCTGCCCAAATGTTGGTTGTTCAGGGTCTTTTGATGTTAACGTAATTGCTAGTCCAGAGGTTACAGGTACTGTTGATGATGTTGAGATTTGTTTAGGCGACGAAGTTACTTTCACCGGTTCAGGTGAAGCTGATGTTTATAGCTGGGGATCAGATATTGATAATGGTGTACCTTATGCTCCACTAACGCCAGGTGCAAATGTTTTCATCGTTTCAGGTACAGATCTTGAATCTGGATGTATTGGATCTGATATGGTAAATGTATTTGTTCATGAATACCCTTATGTGTATGCTGGAGATCCTATCACAGTTTGTGAGGACAATGAATTTGTGTTAGCTGCTGTTGGTGATGAGGCTACTTACGTTTGGGATAATGGAGCTGTAGATGGTGTGCCAATGTTGCAAGATATTGGTACTGTAACTTATACTGTAACTGCAACTAACGAAGGTGGGTGCGAATCTGTAAGTAGCACAACGGTTGAATCAGTAGAAACTCCAACTGGAACAGGTATAGTGACAATGATGACTGGCGATGCTTATGATGGAGCTATTGACTTTACACCATCTGGTGGTGACGGTGGACCATATACATTTATTTGGTCTAATGGAGCTACTACTGAAGATATCGATGCATTAACTGTTGGTTCTTACACTGTCGTAGTTTCTGATGGTACTTGTGATTCTGAAGTAACTTTTATTGTTGATTCTCAAGCTGGAATCGAATTAGAAGAACTTTCTAACTTAAAAGTATATCCTAATCCAGTAGTTGATTTCTTTACAATCGAATTTGAAGGTACTTACAACTGGATTTTATACGATAATGCGGGTAAAATCATTGGTAATGGAAAAGCAACAGGAAAAGAAGAAATTTCAATGGAGAATTTAGCTTCAGGAAATTATTTAGTAAAAGTTGCCGTTGATGGAAAACAATCAACAATTACTTTAGTTAAAAAGTAGTAAAAATATTCATTCATAAAAAAACCGCCTCGAGTTAATCTTGGCGGTTTTTTTATTTTAATTAACAGATATAATTTTATTAGTAATTTCAACAGTAGCCTTCTGGCAAAGAGCAAAAAGCCTAGACTTGAACCCTTGGTTATGGGCTGTCATTGGTTTATTATCTTATCTGGGATCGCAATTTATTGCAGGTGTTATAATTGGACTCTCAAAACCTGAATTGCTTGATTAACAAGGTCTTATAATGATTATTGGGATAGTAGTGAGCATCGTAGCAGTAATCATTGCTTGGTTAATTATGGAACATCAAGGAAAAATCAAAAAAGAAGTGAAGCGTACCACCAACGCCGATATCTTAGACGACAATTTTTGCGCTAAAGACTAGATTGTCATCGAAAAAACCCGGGTAGTAGGTGCTTTTTCCACTAATCTTAAATCGAAAGCCATACAAACATTCCGAAGAAATGGTTTTGCAGCTTCAGGGAGTTTAATTCCAGTTTCTGTTAAAATCACTAATCCATCCGAGATCATTTCTGTTAATCTTTCTAATGTTGCTGGTAGTTCAGCAAATTTCAGGCGATCATCTGCCCAATCTGTTTTAAAATGACACATGAGGTTTAAAATATGCTCACGAATAACTAAATCTTCCGGGGTTAATAAATGTCCTCTTAAAAGTGGGATTTCACCCGCATTTACCAATTCTTGATATTCTTCAACCGTTTTGACATTTTGCGCAAAACTGTACCATGAATCACTGATCGAACTCATGCCTAAACCAATCATTAATTTCGTTTTGCCAGCCGTGTATCCCATAAAATTCCGATGCAATTTTTCTTCGGACATCGCTTGATACAAATGGTCTGTCTTTAACGAAAAATGATCCATCCCAATCTCGACATATCCTTTTTCGGTCAGCATTCGTTTGCCTTCTTCGTATAATATTCGTTTTAATTCTGGACTAGGGAGGTCTTTTTCGTCATATCCACGTTGTCCCGAGCCCTTAATCCAAGGTACGTGGGCATAGCTATAAAAAGCAATTCGATCAGGACGTAATTGACAGGTTTTTTCAATCGTGTCTTGAATTCCTGCCAAAGTTTGATGAGGTAAACCAAATACTAAGTCGTGACTAACAGAAGTATAACCAATTTCTCTGGACAATCGGGTCACCTTTTCAACATTTTCAAATGGTTGAATGCGATTGATGGTTTTTTGAACTTTTACATCGTAATCCTGAACCCCAAAACTATTTCTTCGATAACCTAAATCAAACAAGGTTTTCAGGTGTCCATCCGTGGTATTATTCGGGTGGCCTTCGTAACTAAACTCCACATTTTTACAGGGTTTTGCCGTTTCAAAGATTCCATCCATTAATTTCTTCAAATTTTCAGGACTAAAAAAAGTTGGCGTTCCTCCACCTAAATGCAATTCACGAATTCGCGGTACTGAATCAACTAATTGACAATACAATTTCCATTCTTTCAATACCGTTTCAATGTATGGCTCTTCTACTTTATGCTGTTTGGTAATTCGCTTGTGACATCCACAAAACGTACAAAGATTTTCGCAAAAAGGTAAATGAATGTAAATGCTGATTCCTTCCGTTTCGTTACTTTCGTTGTAAGCCGCTATCAATGTTCTTTTCCAATCGGCAAGAGAAATCCCTTCTTCATCCCAAAAAGGAACAGTTGGATAACTGGTGTAACGCGGCCCAGGAATATTGTATTTACGAATTAAATCAACGGACATCTACGAAAGATTATCTTCTAAAAACCATTCGGCGAAACTGGTTTCCGTTTCTTGTAATTTAGCATATTTTAGGGTGATATTCGATGGAAGTGCGGCTAAAATTCGTTTTACCATTTCCAACAACATATTTTCGCAGGTAGGTTGATAATCACACAAAATAATTTTAGAAAAACCAGATTCCACCTTTGCGTAATTGGCGTGCGGGGTATTTCCATTCACCAAAAGAGCATGATCAAAGGGATCAATCACCGTGCCTTTTACAATTTTTTTTAAATCACTAAAGTCGATAATCATTCCGTTTTTTACGGCATTCACATCATCAATAATTTTGCCTGCAATGGAGACCGTTAATTTATACGAATGCCCGTGAATATTAGCACATTTCCCATCGTAACCCCACAAAGCATGTGCTGTTTCAAAATCAAATATTTTAGTAACTCGTAGATTCAATTTGATCAAAATTTTAAACTCAGGTCAAAGGTATTAAAAAAATAGAAGTTTATGGACATTCTGAATAGGCAATCGTTGGGAAATGGGTTTTTTTAGGTAGTGTGATTTCTGGCAATGCAAGCAATTTATTAGAATATCTAGAACTTAGAGCGATGGAACCATTACTTCTTCGTCCAATAAGTTCTTCCTCGCAAAAACCGAACACAGTGCCAAAAGATGGAATTACACAAATAAATTCGCCAGAATCATTTGATTTTGAATTATTTCCAAACCCAGCTGAGAACGAGGTGAATATTTTAAGTTTAAACGAACTCCCATTTTTAATTGAAATCTACGATTTCACAGGTCGTTTGGTTTATACAGTAAATTTCGAGAACACAAAAAATAAAACAAGTATTGAGTTATCAGAATTTTCTAATGGCGTATATTTGGTTAAATTGACTACTAATTTAGGTCAAACCGCAGTTAAAAAACTAATTGTTCAATAATTTTGAAAGTATTATTTTCCATAATTGTTTTTGTAAATAGTGTTGCCTTCGGGCAGCACTATTTTAATAAATCGTATAGTTTAGGGATGCAAGAAGTGTATAGGGGGTTGGTTTTTAATGCCGAGGAAAGCACATTTTGGGGGATGGGAACAGTGAATAGTTCTAAATTTCCCCATTTATACAAGTTCGATTCCTTTGGAAATGCAATGGACACAGTAGTGGTTAAAAACAGCTCTATCAGTAATAGGTACGTTGCAGGGTCTAACAAAACTATTTACAAAGATTTTGAAGGTAATCTCTTGGTTTTAGGCCAAATGCAATTTACTGACTCACCCCAAACTTTTGCTATTATCTTTAAATTGACCCCAGAAGGAGATACAATTTGGACAAAAGAGTATCCAGAAGTAGAGCTTAATCAAGCATTTCTTTCCGGCACCATAGCACCCGATGGAAATTATATGTTTGCTGGGTTTAGCGATAATGAAGTGACTGGAATTGATTTTTGGCTTGTTAAACTAGACCAAGATGGCAACACCTTATGGGAGAAGGAATATGCAATTTATGGCACCCAAGCCGCTTTTGCTGTGGACACCACCGCCGATGGTGGTTTTATTTTGTCTGGGTACAGCACGGCTCATGGATTAGGGCTTAACGAGGGGTTCATTCTGAAAACAGATAGCGCCGGCAATGAAATTTGGCGAAAATGGTATGGCGGTAAAGGAAATGATAATTTAAGATTGGCTTCCTTGCCCAATGGAAATACCTTGGTTATGGGATATTTTGAAATTTTTGAACCCATTTATGAAATCGTGTCAGATTCAAAAGGCACAGCCATGGAATTGGACCCAGAAGGTAATCAAATTTGGGTAAGGTCATTTTCGGAGTATTCGGATGCAGAATTTGATCCAACCACTTATCTTTATTATTCGGCTAGTTCTTGGTTTAGTGGCGGTACTTATGTAGAAGACGGTTATTTATTTTATGGTGGCGGATATGACACTTTAATTCGTAATATTTCTGGATGGTTGGTAAAGACAGATTTTCAAGGGAATAAACTTTGGAGCAGGCGTTACTCGTTACTACAAAAGAACGGAATCACATTATCTTCAGGACATGAAAGTTTTGCCCAACGGCGATCTCGTATTTATTGGGTTTGTTGGAGGTGATGGCGTTTATAACCAAGACGGCTGGATCTTGCGCACCAATTGTTTAGGATTTGAAGGACCACCGTTGTTAGCAGCAGAAATAACCAAAGATTCTATCAATAACAGTGCAACAATTATCAATTCCTCTCAACGCTTTGGAGATGGCTTAATTGATTGGGGCGATGGCACGCAAACCTATTTTACCGAACATGATGATACTATTTTTACGCATGTTTATCTAGAAAACGGTGATTATTCGATCAACTTTAAAATTAATGCCTGCAACGACCATGATAGTTTGCAATTTGAAACCAAAATTACCAATGTGCTACCACCAGCGCCACCGTTAAGCAATTTTTCAATTTATCCAAATCCTGCCAATCAATCATTAACCATAAAGTATTTACCCACAGATGCTCCTTATGCTGTTACAATCAGTATGTTTGATATGTCAGGCCGACAAGTATATCAACAATCCATCAATGATTTTTACAAAGAAACGACACTCGATGTAAGTACCTATAGTGCTGGAACCTATCTCATCCGTTTTTCAACCACATTGGGAGATGTATTTATTGAGAAATTAGTGGTTTATCGATAGTAGGAGGTTGGCATTCAGTTATTTATTTTTTTTCCTCATTCGTTTTTACCGACCCCGAAATTAGGCGGTTAATTTCACTCATTTCCTTTGCGGAGAGGTGGCGCCACTTGCCAATTCCTACATCCAAATTGACATTCATAATGCGGATGCGTTTTAAGGCGGTAACTTCGTAACCAAGGTATTCACACATGCGGCGAATTTGGCGGTTGAGGCCTTGGGTAAGGATAATTCTGAATTTGTTTTTGCCGATTTTTTCCACGGTACATTTGCGTGTGACGGTGTCTAAAATGGGCAAGCCATTGCGCATTCGTTTTAAAAAATAATCATCAATGTTTTTGTTTACCGTCACCAAGTATTCCTTTTCATGGTTATTTCGTGCCCGCAAAATCTTGTTCACGATGTCGCCATCGTTGGTAAGAAATATTAAACCTTCGCTTGGTTTGTCTAAACGGCCAATTGGAAAAATCCGTTTTGGAAAGTTGATAAAATCGATAATATTATCTTTTTCCACAGCCGTGTCGGTAGTGCAAACAATGCCAACAGGTTTGTTAAATGCTAGATAAACAAATTCTTCTGCGGCTTTGCTCACTGGTTTACCATCTACGCAAACAACATCATTTGGGGCAATTTTTGTTCCTAATTCGGGTAATTTTCCGTTAATCGTTACACGACCTTCATCAATTAATTTATCGGCCCCACGGCGCGAACAATAACCAATTTCAGTAAGGTATTTATTAATTCGTATCAGGTCGTTTGTATCCATAATTTTCTGGGTTCAAAAATAGGGAGAATTATTTAAAAGTTGTCAAGATTTGAACGAGTACCATTAATGCGCTTATTTAAATGGTATTATTAAAATGATTTGTTGACTTAGTGTTTAAATTTGTTTATTCATAAGTAAATAATTAAGTTTATATTTAAGGTTTTAAAAGATTTTTGATCGAAAAAAAATGATAAGGATGTATAAAACAGCGCACTTTATTTGCCTTTTGATTTTGGTTAACCAAGTCAAATCTCAGAGCTTTTTAGATGCCTACCAAAAGGACATTTCAATTTCACTAGGTACGCTGACTTCGATAGGTCAATTAGACGAAACTGAGTTTGGAGGTGTTTTTTACCGTTCGTTTGCACCCTCCTTGCATGTTAATGTTTTGTTTGCTAAATCCAATAACCAAGGTTTGTCAATTGGGCTTGATCTTGCTCAGTTTTGGAATGTTTCCGAAGATACAATTACCTTGCCTTCATCAGATAATGATTATTTTTTTAAGGCGTTTGATTTTTATGGACAGGTGCAGTTCGGTGCCATCAACGCAAGTTGGGACCGTTTTTTTGGACAAAATGAAAAGTGTAATCCTTTTCTGAAAGTGGGAGGAGAAATGATGATGAAACGCGCTGCAATATTTCGTGGACAAGTAATTTCTAGTGAGTTTGAGGGAGTGCAAGATTTCTTTTATCCGCTTATCTATGAATTCTCTTTTAATGGGCGGATTGGTTTTGGTTTAAAACATCAACTTTCAAAAAGGGTTAAAATTTTTGAAGTGGTGAACGCGAGTTATATGCTTTTTACGAGAAAAGTCACACCAGAAAATAATTGGTTTTTTTCTCCATTATTAAACAACCAATATTTATTGTTAAATATGTCGGTAGGCATTACTTTTAGTTTAGATCAGGAATAGCCGTTGGGGCATTCATAATCCCCAATTCCATAGCCCAGATTGTAATGGAAAGCATTTTGCAAGGGAAGGTATAATTTTAGTTTTGGTAAAAGAGCGACCGCAGGAAGCTCCTTTTGCCAATTAGTAAATTTACCTGACCTAAAAAATCTTGAAATGAAAAGCTGGAAAAGCTTCTGAATAAAAAGAATCTACTTGTTATTCGGTTTTGGTTTATTCCGGCGCCAGATGTTTTTATTGCCAGAGGAGCCCGGTTTTTTCTTAGGGGCATTGTTTTGCTGGGCGTTTTGTTGCTGCTTTTTGCTTACTTCCACGCTTTCATCGACATAAGGATGATCTGTAATTACAGGGATGGATTGTTTGATCAACTTTTCAATATCGCGCAAAAATGGACGTTCTTCTAAATCGCAAAAAGAAAGGGCGATGCCACTTGCCTTGGCTCTTCCTGTTCGGCCAATGCGGTGAATATACGTTTCAGGGACATTGGGCAATTCGTAGTTTACCACCAATGAAAGTTGCGAAACATCGATGCCACGAGCGGCTATATCGGTGGCAATTAACACCCGTGTTTTGCCATCTTTAAAATTACCCAAGGCTTTTTGGCGTTGATTTTGAGATTTATTACCGTGAATGGCTTCGGCAGTAATTTTATCCTTGGCTAACCGTTTCACAATTTTATCGGCGCCGTGTTTGGTGCGGGCAAATACAAGTGTTGAATCGGCGTTTTGTGTTTGAATAATATGTGCTAACAAATTTGGTTTATCCTCTTTTGTAACGAAATAAACACCTTGTTCCACTTTTTCGGCGGTGGTTTGCTCCGGCGTAACGCTGACTTTGCGCGGCGATCCTAAAATTTTACCCGAAAGTTCGACAATGGTCGCTGGCATAGTCGCC
The DNA here is from genome assembly GCA_044361315.1 of Crocinitomix sp. Lineage (GTDB taxonomy): Bacteria > Bacteroidota > Bacteroidia > Flavobacteriales_D > Crocinitomicaceae > Crocinitomix. The sequence continues at coordinate 161,242 of JBIKJA010000011.1, forward strand.
GAAAAAAACAGCGATTGACGTTTGCTAGGTAATAAGGCAATGATTTTTTTGATGTCATGGATAAACCCCATGTCCAGCATTTGGTCGGCTTCGTCTAATACAAAATACTCAATATTTTTTAAGGTGATAAATCCTTGCCCAATGAGGTCTAATAAACGACCAGGTGTAGCAACTAAAATATCAATGCCTTGTCTGATTTGTGCGGTTTGACTGCCTTGTTTAACGCCTCCAAAAATAACTGCGTTTCTTAAATCCGTGTATTTGCTATACAAAGCAAAATTTTCTTGAATTTGTATAGCGAGTTCACGCGTTGGCGTAACAATGAGCGCTTTTATTTTTCGTTGTTTTCCATTTCGATCTTTGTCAAAATGTAAATGTTGAATAATTGGAATAGCAAATGCTGCGGTTTTTCCCGTACCCGTTTGTGCACAACCCAATAAATCGTGTCCGTCTAATAAAATCGGGATAGATTGTTCTTGGATTGGAGTAGGCTGGGTATAACCTTTTTCTTCGATGGCGCGGAGAATAGGTTCCGCAATTTTTAAATCTTTAAATGTCATTCAAGTTGAATATGTGCGCAAAGGTAAGCTATTTTTAAGACTTTGGCGGATTTAAATGAACTTACTGTTTTAAAGGTTTTGATTTGCTAGCTTATGTTTAACTTTGTACAGATTAGAATTAACGCTGACAACATGCCTTTGATAAAAAATTTGGTGCTTAATAATACCTTCGCTAAAAACTTACCGATGGACACTTCGCTGAATAATCAGTCGCGGCAAGTGTTAAATTTTTGTGCATCGTTAGTTAATCCTACGCCACCTAAATCGCCCAAACTCATTCATTTTTCAGCCGAATTGGTCAACGAACTCGGAATTGAGGATCCGGAGTCGAATGATTTTTTGGAATTGATGAGTGGGGTAAAGAATTTTCCAGATTTTGCGCCCTATGCCTTGTGTTATGGGGGACATCAATTTGGTCATTGGGCAGGACAATTGGGAGATGGCAGGGCGATTAACATTGCTGAGGTTCAAACTGGCGAAAGCACTACCATTTTTCAATTAAAAGGAGCTGGGCGTACGCCTTATTCGCGCTCGGCAGATGGGTTGGCGGTTTTACGATCGTCCATAAGAGAATATTTAATGAGTGAAGCCATGTTTCACCTTGGCGTGCCTACCACCCGTGCTTTGTCCCTTTGTTTGTCAGGGAACGAAGTTTTACGTGATGTCATGTACGACGGAAATGCGGCCTATGAAAAAGGCGCAATCGTATGTCGCGTTGCGCCAAGTTTTATTCGGTTTGGTTCGTTTGAAATTTTTACCGCCCGTCAGGATTATTCCAATTTAAAAGCATTGCTTGATTATACCATTCAACATTCATATCCGCATCTTGGTGAGCCGAGTAAGGCAACCTATTTAAAATTTTTTCAAGAAGTGGTTGATCGTTCCTTAACCATGGTCATTCATTGGCAAAGGGTAGGTTTTGTGCATGGGGTAATGAATACCGATAACCTATCCATTTTAGGGCTAACCATTGATTATGGTCCTTATGGTTGGTTGGAAAATTATGATCCAGGTTGGACACCAAATACAACTGACGAACAACATAAACGCTACCGCTTTGGCAATCAACCTTCGGTGGTGTTGTGGAATTTGTCCCAATTAGCAAATGCCTTGTATCCCTTAATTGAAGATGTTCCTGCGTTAACCGATATTTTAGACGGCTACAAAATCAATTACCAAAACGCTTATCTAGAAATGATGTGCGCTAAAATTGGGATTTATTCACCAACCTCCGTCGACCAAGCCTTAATTAATAACCTCACCGACCTCTTGCGACAAAGTCAATTAGATATGACCTTGTTTTTTAGAAACCTCAATAAATTTGATTTAGAAAGTCCATTGGCACATTTAACCATTTTGGCAAACGATTCCTATTTATCCGAACTTGAATTTGCCGAGCACCAAGCAGGTTGGCAAACATGGCTTACGAATCATTCCGAACGTTTAAAACGTGAACCCGAAAATTCAGCTCAGCGCCTCGAAAAAATGAATAGTATCAACCCAAAATATGTGTTGCGGAATTACATGGCCCATTTAGCTATCGAAGCTGCGGATAAAAATGATTATTCTGTTTTGATGGAACTTTATACACTTTTAAAAAATCCGTATTCGGAGCAAAAAGAAATGGAAAAATGGTTTGTCAAACGCCCAGCCTGGGCAATTAAAAAGATAGGCTGCTCAGCACTTTCGTGTAGTTCATAAAAGTAATCCTCCTTCTCCTCCTCATTCTCTTTCTCTTTCTCTTTCTCCCTCTGCCCTTATCGCTCTGCCCTAACCCCCTTAAAACTCACACTCCAACACAAACTCAATCTCTTTTATCTCCCTTCTAACCTCCCTGTAAATCAAGCTATAAAAAAATAAATCAAAAAAAGATAAAAATAAAGTGTTGTTGGATGGAAAAGAGTGTTTACCTTTGCGCACCCAAAAGTGGGGCAGTGCGGTTGGCAAGGAGGAGAAAAGAGTAGCGATTAGATTTTTTTTAAAAGAAATTATAAAAAAAGTTTGGTTAATAAAAAAAAGCATTAACTTTGCGCTCCCTAAATGCGGGGAAGTGGGAAAAGAGGAGTAGGGATTAGATTGAAAAGGCGGGTATAAAGATATCCACATAGATAAGTTCTTTGAAGTATTGATAATTAGAAAAACAAAGCCAAAAATAAGAGTCTGAGCAATCAGAAACACTTAAAAATTTATACAACGGAGAGTTTGA